>NZ_JBVHUL010000008.1:0-3861 GCF_055565395.1 Amycolatopsis sp. NPDC028719 | reverse complement strand
TGCTGGTTTTTGGGGAGGGGGGGGGGGGGAGGGGGTGGGGGCGGGTTTCTCTGCAGGTGGGGTGTGGTGGTTTTTTGTGGGGGGGACAAAACAAAAACCCCCCCACGACGGGATCGGTCAGGTGCAGTTGACGCCGGCCTGCTTGTAGTTGTCCTTGTTGACGATCGTGGTCTTCGCGATCGTCTCCGCGGGCAGCTCCTTGCCGTTCTTCACCTTGTCCACCAGCACCTGGATCGCCGAGCGGCCGACCTCGGCGCCGGAGATGTAGAGCGCGGACTTGTTGCCGGTGTCCTTGCCGGCCGCCCAGTCCTTGCAGTCCAGGTAGGCGCCGAGCCCGACGCCGATGATGTTGTTCGCCGCGACGCCGGAGTTGGCCAGCGCGGTCACGACGCCGGTCTCGTTCTCGTCGTTGCAGCCCCAGACGACCCAGTGCTTGACCCCCGGGTTGGAGCCGATCACCGCGCCCGAGCGGTTCTGCGCGTCGACCGGCGAGTTGTCCGTGCCGACGTCGATCACCTGGACGCCGGGGTCGCCGGCCTTCGCGAACGCGGACTTGGCGGCGTTGACGCGGTCGGTGCAGACGGAGAGGTCCTGCTTGTACGCGCTGATGATCTTCGTGTCGGCGGCGGTCCAGCCGGCGGCCTTGAACAGCTTCCCGGCCTCGGTGCCGACCGAGTCGCCCATCTGGCTGCCGTTGAAGCCGACGAACGGGGCCTTCGCGCCGGTGCCGTCCTTGATGACGTCGTCGGAGGCGATGATCGGGATGCCCGCGCTCTTGGCCTTGTCGATCACCTGCGGGCCGATGGCCTGGTCGGGGACGACGATGGCGACGCCGTTCGCGCCCTGCGCGACCGCGGCGTCCAGCTCGGTGATCGCCTTGTTGGCGTCCTGGCCGAGGTTGACGACCTTGAGCTCGACGCCGAGCTCCTTCGCTTTCTCCTGCGCCCCCTGCGCCTGCTCGACGAAGTACTGCTGGTCACCCTGTTTCTGCAGGTAGTAGAGGGTGATCTTGCCGTTGGCGGGCGCCGACTGCTGCGGGGCGGCGGTGTCTTTGCCGGACGAGCACGAAGCCATCAAGGCACCGGAAATCAAACAACAACCAACAACGCTCCAGGTACGGAACCTGTGCGAGTGTGGGGACATCGTTGCTCCCAAGGAGGCCGGAGTTCGAGTGGCGCGTGGGGGCGCCGTTGGGTGACTCGTATTACAAAACACCCGTTCGTGGAGCGTCAAGCCGCAGTTAGCGGAGCGACACCTACTCTCCGTAGTTGCATCGTGGCATGAACCTAGCCTATTTATCGTATTTTTTAGCCTCTGTCCTGCGCGTTGTCCGGTTTTGTCCTGTGTGAATGTTCTGATCGGTGTTGTCGACTGTGGTGGAAGTTTCCGTTGACTGGGAGGCGGCACATGCCGGGTTCGTCCGGATGGCAGGATGGCCGGACCACAGCAGCAGGGGGACCGATGACGAAGTTCCGCGTCGCCGCGCTCGCCGGGGTCGCCGTTCTGGCGGCCGCGTGCAGCAGCCCGCCGCAGTCCGGTCCGGCGCCGACGCCGTTCCCGGAGGCGTCTTCTTCGGCGGAAGCGGCCCCGGACGGCTCGTTCAGCGTCGTCGCGACCGGCGACGTCCTCATTCATCCGGCACTGACCGAGCAGGCCGAGGCCGACGGCGGTGACAAGATCGACTACCGGCCGCTGCTCGCCGGGATCAAGCCGCTGATCTCGGGCGCCGACCTCGGGATCTGCCACCTCGAGACGCCGCTCGCGCCGGAAGGCGGGCCGTACAGCGGCTACCCGTCGTTCAGCGCGCCGCCGGAGATCGCGGACGCGCTCAAGGACACCGGCTACGACACCTGCTCGACGTCGTCCAACCACACGATCGACCAGGGCGCCGACGGCGTGAAGCGGACTCTGGACAAGCTCGACGCCACGGGCATCAAGCACACCGGCTCGGCGCGGTCGGCCGCGGAAGCGGCGAAACCGCTGGTCCTCGACGTCCACGGCGTGAAGGTCGCGCAGGTGTCGTACGCCTTCGGGTTCAACGGCATCAAGGTGCCGGCCGGGAAACCGTGGCTGGCCAACCAGATCGACGTCGACGACGTCCTGGCGTCGGCTCGCAAGGCGCGCGCGGCCGGGGCGCAGGTCGTGATCGCCAGCCTGCACTGGGGTGTCGAGTACCAGCACGACCCGACGGCCGAACAGCGGTCGCAGGCCAAGAAGCTCCTGGCGTCGGACGACATCGACCTGATCATCGGCCACCACGCGCACGTGGTCCAGCCGTTCGAGAAGATCGGCGAAAAGTGGGTCGCCTACGGGCTCGGCAACAGCGTCGCCCGCCACTCCGAACCGCGCGGCGACACGGAGGAAGGCGCGGCGGCCCGCTTCCGCTTCGTCCGCGACGGCGACCGCTGGAAGGTCGACAAGGCCGAGTACATCCCGACGTACATCAAGCTGGACGCCCCGATCCGCCTTCTCGACTTGTCGACATCACCGGCGTCGGCGCAGGTCGCCAAGGCCTTGTCCGACACGGACAAGAACATCCTGAGCCTCGAAGCGGACAAAGACGGCCTCACCCGCCCCGGCAAGTAGGGGGCATCACCCGTGATCAGGAAGGCATCACGCGTGATTGAGGGGGCATCACGGCGATGCCCCGCCAATCACGCGTGATGCCCCTCCAGACACGCCCGATGCCCCTCTGATCACGCGAGTTGCGGGTTCAGTGGGTGCGGGTGGTGATCAGGCGGGCCAGGGACGCCAGTTCGGCCGCCGGGCGGGGGACCGGGTTCACCGCCGCCAGCTCGCGCAGTCCCTTCGCCACCAGCGCCGACGCCTGGGCCTGGCTCCACTGGCGGCCGCCGGCCTCGTCGACGAGCGTGGCCGCGAGGGCCAGCTCGATGTCGTCGAGCGGGTCGGTGCCCGAGTACAGCGCCGCCAGCTCCGCGCCCGCCGCCGTGCCGGACGACAGCGCCGTCACCACCGGAAGCGACTTCTTGCGGTTCTGCAGGTCCGAGTACACCGGCTTGCCCGTCTCGGCGGGGTCGCCCCAGATCCCGAGCAGGTCGTCGACGTGCTGGAACGCCAGCCCGATCGCCCGGCCGAACTCACCGAACCGCGGCACCGCCGCGGGCCGGCCGCCGAGCTGCGCGCCCAGCTCGCAGGACGCGCCGATCAGGGCCGCCGTCTTGCCGCCGGCCATCCGGACGCACTCCGCCGGCGTGACGTCGTCGCGCTGCTCGAAGTCGACGTCGGCCGCCTGACCTTCCAGCAGGTCGAGCACTCCCTGGGACAGCAGTTTCGCGCTGTCGGGCGCCAGCTGTTCGAACGCCACGCTCAGCAGCGCGTCCCCGGCGAGCACCGCGGGCCCGGTGCCGAACACCGTCCACGCCGTCGGCCGGTGCCGCCGGGTGGTGTCGCCGTCCATGACGTCGTCGTGCAGCAGCGAGAAGTTGTGCACGAGTTCGACCGCGACGGCGCCGGGCACGGCGTCCGCGGGGTCGCCGCCCGCGGCTTCCGCGCACAGCAGGACGAGCGCCGGCCGCAGTGCCTTGCCGCCGTCCGCGGACGACGTCGCGCCGTGGGCGTCTTCCCAGCCGAAGTGGTAGCCGGCGATCCGCCGCATCGCGTCGGGCAGCCGTTCGGCCGCGGCGCGCAGTGCCGGGTCGACCAGGCTCTTGCTCCAGGCGAGAACGTCGGCGAGGGGACGGGCGACGGTCCGGGAGTCCATGGTCGTCATGAGCGGCCCACCTCGACGTCGTCCAGCACGCCGAGCGCGTCCGGGACCAGGACGGCGGCGGAGTGGTAGGCGCTGACCAGGTAGGACGTCACGGCGCGGTCGTTGATGTGCATGAACCGGACGTTGAGGCC
>NZ_JBVHUL010000007.1:142471-441171 GCF_055565395.1 Amycolatopsis sp. NPDC028719 | reverse complement strand
GACACCGCCGTCCTCGACGGCAAACGCGTCCAGACCTGGCGCGGCGTCCCGATCCTGCCCTGCGACAAAATCCCCCTCACCGACACCGGCACCACCTCCATCCTCGCCCTGCGCACCGGCGAAGACGACGCCGGCGTCATCGGCCTGCGCCCCAAATCCCTACCCGACCAATACCAACCCGGCCTCAACGTCCGGTTCATGCACATCAACGACCGCGCCGTGACGTCCTACCTGGTCAGCGCCTACCACTCCGCCGCCGTCCTGGTCCCGGACGCCCTCGGCGTCCTCGACCACGTCGAAACCGGCTCCTGACACGAGACTTGCGCTTGACGCAATCACCGGTTGCCCAAGTTGCGTGGCGCGAACAGCTCCGCGGCTCCTAGCTTTGAACTCGTAACGAGTATCCCGAAGAAGGAGCAGCACCATGCACGTGTTCGTCACCGGAGCGACGGGGTGGATCGGCACGGCCGTCGTCAGCGAACTGCTCGGCGCCGGGCACGAGGTCACCGGTCTCGCCCGCTCGGACGCCGCGGCTCTCAAGCTCGCCAAGGAGGGCGCCCGGATCCGGCGCGGCGACCTCGACGACCTCGACGGCCTCCGCGACGGCGCGCTCGACGCCCAGGCCGTCGTCCACCTCGGCAACAAGCACGATTGGGCGAACCCCGCGGAGAACAACCGGACCGAGCGGGCCGCCATCGAGACGCTGGCGGGCGCGCTCGCCGGCACCGACCGGCCGTTCGTGCTCGCCGGCGCGCTCGCGGGCGTGACCCGGGGGCGGCCCGCGGTCGAAACCGACGTGTCCCCGGCCGTCGGCCCGGACTCGATGCGCGGCGGCGGGGAGAACCTCGCCCTCGAGTACGTGGACAAGGGCGTCCGGGTGGCGAGCGTCCGTTTCGCACCGTCGGTGCACGGCGTCGGCGACCCCGGGTTCCTGGCGTCCATCACGGCGGCGGCCCGCCGGCACCGCGTGTCCGCCTACCTCGGCGACGGCGACGCGGCGTGGTCCGCGGTGCACCGGCCGGCCGCGGCCCGGCTCGTCCGGCTCGCCGTCGAAGGCGCACCCGCCGGTTCGCGGCTGCACGCTGTCGCCGAAGAGGCCGTGACGACGCGGGAGATCGCCGAGGCGATCGGGCGCACGTTCGGCTTGCCGGTGGTTTCGGTCGCGCCGGAGAACGCCGTCGAGCACTTCGGGTTCATCGGCCGGTTCTTCGGCCTGGACATGTCCGCGTCGAGCGCACACACCCGCGAGCTGCTCGGCTGGACACCGTCCGGGCCGACCCTGGTCGAGGACATCGAAGCGGGTGCGTACGCGTGACCCCGGCCGTAACCGCCTTCATGCTGGTGAAGACCACTCCCGAATGGCTGGCCATGACGGTCGAGCAGCGGATCGAGGCGTTCCGCGGCGAGATCGTCCCGGCGGTCGAGGAAAAGGCGAAAGGCGTCCGGTCACGCTTCTACGACACCGAGTTCTACTCGGCACGCGTGACCGACGTGTGGGTGTGGGAGGCCGTGGACCACGCGGCGTACCAGCGCCTGGTCGACGCCCTGCGTGAAACTCCCTTCTGGGACCGCTGGTTCGAGGTCGCCGAGATCCTCGTCGGGGTCGAAAACGGGTATGCGAACAACTACGGCGTCGACGCGGTCGCCAGCATCACGTCCTAAAGCACGAACCCGGCCGGGAAGGGGTCATCGGGATCGAGGAGGTAGGTGGCGGTCCCGGTGATCCAGGCCCGGCCCGAGAACTCCGGGATCACCGCCGGCACGCCGCCCACCTCCGTCTCCCCCACCAGCTCGCCGGTGAACGTCGTGCCGATGAACGAACTGTTCTCGAACGGCGTGTGCAGCGGCAGCTCGCCGAGCGCGTGCAGCTGCGCCATCCGGGCGGACGTGCCGGTGCCGCAGGGCGACCGGTCGAACCAGCCCGGGTGGATCGCCATCGCGTTCCGCGACGCGTGCGCGTCCGAGCCCGGGGCGAGGAACTGGACGTGCTTGCACCCGCCGATCAGCGGGTCGGCCGGGTGCTTCGGCGAGCGTTGCTCGTTGATCGCGCCCATGATCGCCAGGCCCGCGGTCAGGATCCGGTCCTTTTCGGACCGTTCGAACGGGATGCCCACCTGGGACAGCTCGAGGATGGCGTAGAAGTTTCCGCCGTAGGCCAGGTCGTAGCGCACCTCGCCGAGACCGGGCACATCCACGACGGTGTCGCGCTCGGCGAGGAACGACGGGACGTTGCGGAGCTTGACCCGTTCGGCCCGCCCGTCGCGGACGGTGACCTCCGCGTGGACGAGCCCGGCCGGGGTGTCCAGGCGGACCACGGTCACCGGCTCGGTGACCTCCACTATGCCGGTCTCGACCAGCACCGTCGCGACGCCGATGGTGCCGTGGCCGCACATCGGCAGGCACCCGGACACCTCGATGTACACGACACCCCAGTCGGCGTCGTCGCGGCACGGCGGTTGCAGGATCGCGCCGCTCATCGCGGAGTGCCCGCGCGGCTCGTGCATGAGGAACTGTCGGATGTGGTCGAGGTTGTCCATGAAGTACCGGCGGCGCTCGGCCATCGTGGTGCCGGGGATCGTGCCGACGCCGCCGGTCACCACCCGCGTGGGCATGCCTTCGGTGTGCGAGTCGACCGCCGTGATCGCGCGTGACGAGCGCACTTACGCCACCCCCAGCGAAGCGAGCGCGCGGGCCATGTCGGCGCGGACCTGCTCGCGCTGGACGTCCGGCAGCGGTCCCCGCGGCGGCCGGCACGGCCCGCCGTAGCGGCCCACCATGTCCATGCCCAGCTTGATGGCCTGGACGAACTCGGTGCGCGAGTCCCAGCGGAACGCGGCGACCAGCGGTTCGTACAGCGCGCGGGCCTCGTCGAGCTTGCCCGCCGTGGCCAGCTCGAACAGGCGCGCCGACTCGGCCGGGAAGACGTTGGGGAAGCCGGCGAACCAGCCGGTGGCGCCCATCAGCAGGCTTTCCAGGACGACGTCGTCGGCGCCGCTGATCACGGCCAGCTCCGGAGCGCGTTCGCGGATCTCGAGCACGCGCCGGACGTCGCCGGAGAACTCCTTGACCGCCACGACGTTGTCGATCTGCGCGATCTCGGCCAGCAGGCCGGGCGTGAGGTCGACCTTGGTGTCGAAGGGGTTGTTGTAGACCATCACCGGCAGGCCGACCGACGCGACCGCCTCGAAGTGGGCGAGCACCTCGCCGCGGTTGGCGCGGTAGAGCGTCGGCGGGAGGCAGAGCACGCCGTGCGCGCCGTCCTCAGCCGCCGCCTCCGCCCACTGCCTGGCTTGGTGCGCACCGGGTCCGTGGACACCGACGACCACGATCCCGTCTTCGCCGACGGCTTCGATGGCGGTGCGGGCGACGCGGCGGCGTTCGTCGTCGGTGAGCGAGGAGTACTCGCCGAGGGAGCCGTTCGGGCCGACACCGCGGCAGCCGTTCTCGACGAGCCAGCGGCAGTGCCCGGCGTAGGCGTCGTAGTCGACGGCCAGCCCGGCAGGCGCCGCGTCGTCGGTTTTGTAGGGCAGCGCGGCGGCGACGACCACGCCGCCGAGATCGCGGGTGCTCATGACTCTCCTTCGGGTGCGGCGAGCTCGCCCAGGCGGATCGGCTGGGCGATCGGACGGTGGTGGCGCTCGGCGCCGCCGCAGAGTTCGGCGACGGCCGGCCCGCACATCCGGCCCTGGCACGGGCCGAGGCCGGCGCGGGTGCCGAGCTTGAGGGCGTGCGGACCCGGCGTGGCGGGGTCGGCGGCGGCACTTTTCAGTTCCCCGTAGGAGGTTTCCTCGCACCGGCAGACGATCGTGTCGTCGCGCAGCCACCCCGCCCAGGCGGCGCCGATGGGGTGGGCGGCGTTCAACCGGTGCGCGAAGGCTCGAGTGCGGTCACGCTCTCGCAGCAGGCCACGGCCCGGCGTGCCCCCGGCGGCGGCGCACCCCGCGACGGCGCCTTCCGCTCTCGCGGCGTCCGCGCCACCGATCCCGGTGATCTCGCCGGCGGCGAAGACATTGGCGACGCTGGTGCGCTGGTGGCCGTCGGTCCGGACGAACCCGCCGTCGAGCGCGCACCCGGCGGCGACGGCGAGTTCGGGTTGCGGGGTGAAGCCGTGCCCGACGCAGACGGCGTCGACGGCGTAGGTGCGTTCGGTGCCGGGCACGACGGACCAGTCCGCGCGGACGCGGGCGGTGACGGCTTCGCGGACCCGGTCGTCCCCGCGGGCTTCGACGACCGTGCGGCCCAGGTGGTAGGGGACGCGGTGCCGGGCGAGGGTGGCGGCGTAGCGGGCCAGTTCGCCGGCTTTGCGCGTGGGGAAGCCCCATCCTTTGAGGACGGTCATCGCGGGGTTGGTCTCGAGGACGGCGGCCACTTCGGCCCCGACGCCCAAGAGCGACGCGGCGACGGGCAACAGGAAGGGCCCGGCCCCGGCAACGAGAACGCGCTTTCCGACGGCGACCCGTTCGCCCTTGGCCAGCGCCTGCGCGGCACCCGCGGTGAAGACGCCGGGCAGCTGCCAGCCGGGGAAGGGCAGAGTGCGGTCGTGCGCACCGGTGGCGAGGACGAGGGCGTCGGGTTCGAGGATGTAGCGGGCACGACCGGACCCATCGGCCGGTCCGCGCAGGACGTGGATCCGGAGCCCCGCTTTCCGCTCGCCGGCTCCGGAGGCGTTGGCCGCGCGGGCGGCAGTCACGGGATCGCCGGCCACCGCATCGCCGGCCGCGCTGGCGGCGACCTCGGGATCGCCGACCGGGCGCGCGGCGGTCGCGGAATTGCCCTCCGCGAGATCACCTGCCCCGGCATCGCCCGCCGCGGTGGCGGCGGTCGCCGGATTGCCAACCCCGCGCTCACCTACCCCAGCATCGCCCGCCGCGGTGGCGGCGGTCGCCGGATTGCCAACCCCGCGCTCACCTACCCCAGCATCGCCCGCCGCGGTGGCTTCGAGCGCCCACACCGTGCTTTGCGGCCACCAGTCGCATCGCGCCAGCAGCTCCTCGAACCCGGGTTGCCGCACCCCGTGCAGCGTCCGGTGGTACTGGCCGCCCGGGGCGTCCGACTGGTCGAGGACCGTCACCTCCGCCCCCGCCCGCAGTGCGGCTTCCGCAGCCGCGAGCCCGGCCGGGCCGGTGCCGACGACGACCACCCGCGTCATGCCTCCTCCTGACGAGTCTGCGTCCGGATCTCGTCGCCGTCGACAGCGCGGCGGCGGCAGGCGCGGACGTCCGGTACGCCGTTCACCGTCAGCACGCAGTCGAAGCACGCGCCGATTCCGCAGAACACGCCGCGCGGCGCTCCGGAGCGAGTCGTGCGCCAGGACGTCCGCCCGGCGGCCAGCAGTATCCCGGCCACCGTCTGCCCCTCGATCCCGGAAAGGGCCTCGCCGTCGACGGTGATCTCGATCATGCGACCACCGCCGGACGGTCCACAGTGAACTCGTCGACCGGCATCGACAGCGGCGCCCCGGTCAGCAGTTCGCGCAGCAGCTTCGCCGTGCCGACGCTCAGGCCGATGCCCGCCCCCTCGTGTCCTGTTGCGTGCCACAGGTTTCCGAGCCGCGGGTCCTCGCCCATGACCGGGAGGTGATCGTCCACATAGGGCCGGAACCCGCCGTAGGCGCGCATCACCGCGGCATCGGCCAGCGAGGGGAACAGCCGCAGGGCCTTGACCGCGATGGCGCTCAGCACCGCCGGCACGATCGCGTCGTCGAAACCCACCCGGCGGCGGGACGAGCCGATCAGGATCGTGCCGCCCCGCGTCGACTCGACGACCGCGGACGTCTGCAGCTCGCCGTCGCCGGAACCGACCGCACCGACGTAGTCGGCGTCGTACACCTTGTGCCGCACCACCCCGGGCATCGGCGTGGTCACCAGCACCTCGCCGCGCCGGGGCCGCACCGCGATCGGGGCGCCGAGCCGCGCCGAGACCTCGCCCGCCCACGGGCCGGTCGCGTTCACGACGACGTCGGCGTCGAGAACCTCACCCGGAACGCGCACTCCGGTGATCCGGCCGCCGCGGACGACGGCGCCGGTGACCTCGGTGCCGGTACGCAGGCGGGCGCCGTGCGCGAGGGCGGAGCCGAGCAGGGCCAGCGTCGCGCCGGCCGGCTGGACCTGCGCGTCCTCCGGGTAGCGGACCGCGGCGGACACCTCGCGGGTCAACGCGGGCTCGGCCGCGGCGAGGTCCACTGTGGACAGTGTCTCGACGCGGACCCCGGCTTCGGCCTGCCCGGCGGCGAACGCCGTGAGCGCGCGGGCGCCGGCTTCGGTGGTGGCCACGACGATGCCGCCCTTGGGGTCGAACTCGCAGGCGTCGCCGAGCTCGGCCGCGATCTCCGGCCACAGCCGGGCCGAGAGCTGCGCGAGCCGGAGTTCGGCGCCCGGCCCCTTGTCCGAGACGAGGAGGTTGCCTTCGCCGTGCGAGGTGGTGCCGCCCGCGGGCCGGCCCCGGTCGACGACCAGGACGCCGAAGCCGGCGAGGCTCAGCTCCCGGGCGCACGCCGCCCCGACGACACCTGCTCCGATCACCACCGCCCGCGTTCGGTTCATCGACCCTCCGCTGTTCGGTAAAGCGAACGATCGGAGGTTAAGTCTCCCGCGCCGGGGATGTCAACGGGTGCGGCCGGCCGTCGAGGCGTTCGTCCGCCCGGTACTGGAGCAGCAGCACCGAGCGCACCGGGGCTTCGAGCGCGACGTAGCTGTGCGGCTCGCGGGCGTCGAAGGCGACGTAGTCCCCGGGTCCGAGGTCGACGGTGCGGCCCCCGACTTCGACGCGCAGCCCGCCGGTCTGGACGACGGTGTGCTCGACCCCGACGTGTCCCTGCGATCGCTGCGGCGCGTCGCCGCGGACGACCTGGTCGTAGACCTCGAAGACGCTGTTCTCGGCCTCGATCCGGCGCAGGGGGCGCAGGTCGACGCCCTCGCCGCGGAGGACCTCGACGTCGGCCGCGCGCACGACGGTCAGCCCGCCGCGCGGCCGGTGGTCGAGCAGGTCGGAGATGGCCACTTCCAGCGCGCGGGACAGGCTGAAGACGGTCTCGATGGTCGGGTTGCCGGTGCCGGCTTCCAGCTGCGAGAGAGTCGCCTTACCGATCCCGGACCGCCGCGAAAGCTCGGACAGCGACAGGCTCCGGGCCGCCCTCGCGGTCCGCAGGTTGACGGCGAGCATAGCGCGGATCGACGGCCCGCCGTCCTTGACCACCGGTGTCGCACCGTTCGGTAAAGCGTCCATCGGGTCCCGTCTCCGTTCGCTTTGCCGATCGGGCCACGGCCATGATGGCACGCCGGGCACCGTGCCAGAATCACCGCGCCCGATCACACCTGGGGGAACCGTCCGTGGACATCTCGTTTTCCTTCGTCCCCACGCCCGAAATGGGGAAGCGGTCGTACCGCGCCTGTCACCCGAGCGCCCTGGTGGCCCGGTGGCTGCCCGCCGTGGTCTACGGCTTGTTCGGTATCGTGGTGCTGACCATCGCCTTGCAGCGCTCGAAGCCGGACCCGGTCGGGCTGGTCTTCGGCAGCGCGCTCCTCCTGCTGGCCGTCGGCTGGCCGGCCCTCCAGGCTCGGCGGGTCACCCGGCAACTGCGCCACTACGCGGAGTCCGCACCCATCCGGATCGTCCTGAGCGACGTCGAGTACTCCGTCGAAGCTCCCGGGCGCACGATGACCCGGGCGTGGACCACGTTCAGGCGCGTCGCGCTCGTCCGCGGGTTCTGGGTGCTGAAGACGGAGTCCGAAGGCCCGCTCGCGTTCCCGGCGGACGCCCTCGACGCGACGCAGACCGAGGTGTTCCGGGCCGCCATGCGCGAGAAGGGCCTGCTGGCCGGCTCAACGGTCTAGCCACCGGCGGTAGGCGGGCAGGTCGACGTTGCCGCCGCACACGATGGTGACCACGTGGCGCCCGGCGAAGCGGTCGCGGTCTTCGAGGATCGCCGCGAGGCCGAGGGCCGCCGACGGCTCCACCACCAGGCCCGCGTGCTCCAGGAACAGCCGCATCTCCGCGATGATCGACGTCTCCCGCACCAGGACGGCGTCGTCGGCCACGGCGAGGAGGTCGTCGAGGACCTCCGGGATCGGGAACCGGCCGGCCACGCCGTCGGCGATCGTGTCGGCCGAGTCCGTCGTGACGACGCGCCGCGCGCGCCACGAAAGGGTCATCGCCGGCGCGCCCGCCGGCTGGACGGCGAGCACTTCCGTGCCGGGGACGCAGCTCTTCAGCACGTGCCCGACCCCGGTGGCCAGCGCCCCACCGCCGAGCGCGACGAGGACCGCGTCGAACGGCCCCGCGTCCGCGAGTTCGAGGCCGACCGTCGCCGCGCCTTCGCAGGTTTCGACGTCCAGGCTGTCCTCGACCAGGCGCACGCCTCGCTCCCGGGCGAGCGCCACCGCGCGGCAGCGGGCCAGCTCGAAGTCGCCGTCCACCAGTTCCAGGTGGGCACCGAGCGCCCGGATGCGGTCGAGCTTCGCCGCGGGCGCGAACTTCGACGCGACCACGGTGACGTCGATCCCCCGGCTCCGCCCGGACCAGGCGAGAGCCTGGCCGAGGTTGCCGGCGCTGGCGCACACGGCGGCCCGCTCGCCACGTCCGGCGAGGCCGTCCACGACGAGTTCGGTGCCGCGGCCCTTGAAGCTGCGCACGGGGTTCGCGGTCTCGAGCTTGACGCTCACCCGGCAGCCGAGCGCGCGTTCCAGGGGTTCGCAGCGGTAGAGCGGGCTGTCGAGGAAGACCGGGTCGATCACCCGGCGGGCGGCTCGGATCCGCTCGAGGTCGAGACGTGTTTCCGGCACGGTCCCGGAGCATAGCGAGCCCTGACAGCCGCGATCACCGCCGGGCAAGCGCGGGCGCCCGGGTCCGCACCGCCCAGCGGGTCAACCGCGGGAGGGGCGCGACGGCGACCAGGAACACGCCCGCGACCAGCACCCACCCCAGGGCACCGAGACCGCCGACCGCGAGCGTGAACACCGCCGGGCCGACCATCTGGACCGTCGCCGTGGCCGCTTCGCTCGCCCCTTGATAGGCACCCTTCGCCTCTTCGCGCATGAGCCGTACCGACAACCCCCAGTTCGCGGCCACGTAGCTCAGCTCGCCCACGACGTGCAGCACCGCGGCGAGCACCACCACCGTCACCGCGCCCGCTCCCCCGCCGCCGGACGTCGTCGCCAGCAGCAGGCAGCTCGCCGCGAGCACCACGCCGGACACCACCGCGGTCCGGGCCGCCGTCGTCGCGGTGCGCCCGAACCGGGCGAACGGCACCTGGAACACCGCGATGCCCACCGAGCTGAGCACGACGACGATCCCGCCCAGCCCGAGCGGCAGCCGCGTCGAGCCGGACAACCACAACGGCAACCCGGCCGACAGCATCGCCCAGCACAGGGAAAGCACCGCGGTGACCCCGGCGACGCACAGGTACGGCCGGTCGCCGAGGACGGCTCGCGCGCCGGAGCGCCGCGCCGGGACCGTGGCGGGTGCGGGCACCAGCAGCGTGGTGCCGGCCAGGACCAGGAAGCTCACCACATTGCCCGCGATGGCCAGGGTGTACGCCCACGGCGCGTCGGCGGTCAGCACGAGAGCCCCGAGACCGGCGCCGGCCGCGTAGCCGACGTGCTGCGCGACCCGTTGCTGCGCCAGCACGCGCATCCGGCGCGCGGGGTCGGCCACCAGCCCGGTGACCAGAGCCGTGCGGACCGCGGTCCCGCCGGTGGCCAGTGCGGTGAACAGCACCGTCACGACCAGGAACGACCAGGTCCCGCGCACCGCCAGGTACCCGGCCATCGCCGCGGCTCGCACCAGCGTCACGACGACCAGCACCGCCCGGGCGCCGGCGCGGTCCGCGAGCGCGCCGAGCGGCACCGCGGCGGCCATGCCCACGGCGCTCGCCACCGCCATCCCCGCGCCGACCGTCACCGGGGACAGGCCGAGGATCCGGGTGAAGTACAGCGCCCAGATCGTGAACCACAGACCGTCGCCGAGCGCGGACACCCCGCGCCCCCACAGGAGACTCCTCATGCATCCACCCTTCATGAGAGCCTGAATGGTAAGCACGGCGAGCACCGTTCAGCAACTCATGAATGGTGTTAGGATCGCGCCGTGAGCGGAATGATCGAACCCGGAAACCCCGTCCAGGGCGCGATCGTCGGCCTGACGCGGGAGCTGTCCGACCCCGTGCGGCTCACCGCCCTGCAGCTGCTGGCCGCGGAAGGCCCGCACACCATGGTGCAGCTGGCCGACGCGCTGGGCATCACCGCGCCGCGACTGGGCAACCACCTGGCGCGGCTGCGGGCCGCCGGGCTGGTGACGGTCGAGCACACCGGGCGCCACGCGCTCTACCGCGTCGGCCGTGACGACCTCCTGCCGGTGCTCACGGCGCTGGCCCGCTACGGCGGCAACGACTCCTTCACCCCACCGCGGCCGGCGGAGTCCACAGTGGACATCGCGCACACGTGCTACGACCACACCGCGGGCCGCCTCGGCGTGGCGGTGTTCGCCATGCTGGTCGACCGCGGCGCGCTGCGTCCCCCGGACGGCTCGGCGGCCGACCTGGCCCTGGGCGGCGACGCGTCGGCGTTCCACGACCTCGGCGTCGACCCGGCCAGGGTGGACCCCGGCCGCCGCCGCCTCGCGACGGCGTGCCTCGACCGGACCAACCGCGTCCCCCACCTCGGCGGCGTCCTGGGCCACGAAGTGCTGGCAGCGTTCTTGGCGGCCGGCTGGGTCCGGCGCGGTGACGGGGACCGCGAGCTGGCCATCACCCCGCGCGGGAGCCGCCGGCTGAGCGCCTTGGGGCTCGACCCCGGTACGCCGAAACCGGCGGTATCCCCGCGGCCCCCTGCTGCCTCCTAATAGCATTCCGAGGGGAGCGAGGGGGACGGATGAACGAGCCGGAAGGCACCCGGCGGCACCTGGTCGTCTGCTGCGACGGGACGTGGAACACGCCCGACCAGGAGCAGCAGGGCCGGCCGTCGCCGACGAACGTCGCGCGGATCCACCACGCCGTGGCGAACCTCGACAGCCAGCCGCGGTACTACCACCCCGGGGTCGGCACCGGGCCCGGCCTCGTCGACCACCTGCAAGGCGGGCTCGTCGGCAAGGGACTCTCGGAGAACATCAAGAGCGCCTACGGCTGGCTCGCGCGCACCTACTCCCCCGGCGACGCGATCCACCTCTTCGGCTTCAGCCGCGGGGCGTTCACCGTGCGCAGCCTCGGCGGCATGATCAGCCGGTGCGGCCTGCCCGCGGAACTCAAGACCGCCGGGTCCACCGAGTTCTGGGCCGAGGTCGACCGGCTCTTCACCACGGTCTACCGGGAAGGCGCCGGCGAGGCGGCCGACCCGGTCCCGATCGAGTTCCTCGGCGTCTGGGACACCGTCGGCTCGCTCGGCATCCCGGACTGGCTCGGCCCGCTCAAGCTCGTCGAAGACCACGTCGGGCACCTCCCCCGCTTCCACGACACGAAGCTGGGTGACCACGTCAAGCACGCCCGCCAGGCCCTGGCCATCGACGAGATGCGCGGCCCGTTCATGCCGACCCTGTGGTCGAACCTGGACGAAGTGGACGGCGGGCGCACGGCGAAGCAGGTCTGGTTCCCCGGCGACCACTGCGACGTCGGCGGCGGGCACGACAGCAGCGGCCTGTCCGACGCCGCCCTGCAGTGGATGATCGACGAGTGCCGCGCGGCCGTGCCGGACC
This sequence comes from Amycolatopsis sp. NPDC028719, assembly GCF_055565395.1. Lineage (NCBI taxonomy): Bacteria > Bacillati > Actinomycetota > Actinomycetes > Pseudonocardiales > Pseudonocardiaceae > Amycolatopsis > Amycolatopsis sp. NPDC028719. The sequence goes on along the minus strand of NZ_JBVHUL010000007.1, from coordinate 429,492 downwards.
TCGTGTTCGACGACGCGATGTACAAGCAGATCGCCCCGGACGCCCAGAGCGTGCTGCACAACTCGCTCCACGGCGTGTACACGGTCTTGTGCCCGGCGCCGCGCGCTTTCCCGTTCATCGCCGCCGGTTCCGCCGGCGTCGCCCCGTCCGCGGTGGACCGGCAGGCGGCGCCGCCGATCACCACGGGCCCTTATCGCGAAGGGCGCCGCCTCGAACCCGGCGAATCGGCGACGGTCGACGTCTACGCCGGGAAGCCGTGGAACTGGACGGGGGTCTACCTCGAGCCCGGCGAGTACGAGTTCGGCGCCGAGGGCACCTGGCTGGACGGGAAGATCGCGCACCACCCCGACGGCACCGAGGCCGACGCCCGCCTGGACGTCCAGGACCTGCTGCACGCACTGGCCACGACGTCGGCGTGGCTCCAGACCCAGCTCGCCCGGCTCAACGACGCCCAGGCCCGTTCGTTCGGCGGCCGCCGCTGCGAAGACGCGAAGTGGCTGACGCTGATCGGCGCGGTGGCCGCCCCGAGCCTCGACGAGCACGACGTGCAGCAGCCGTACGAGGCGTTCCCGATCGGCCGCCGGCTGGAGAGGTGGGTCGCCCGGAAGGCGGGGTACTTCTACGCGTTCGCCAACGACAGCTGGCTCGGCTATCCCGGCAACCGCGGCTCGGTGCGGCTGACGATCAAGCGGCTCACCTGACCGCCGGCTCCGGCGGGGCACCCTCCCGGCCGGGAGGGTGCCCCTCGTGACGCGAGCTCAGCTCGTGAGCGTCGCCGGGTCGCTCGTGCTCGGGCGGCCGGTTTCCGCGTGCCCCGCCAGGCGGCGCAGGAACTTCGGATCGCCGTCCGAGGACACCGACACGTCGTACCAGTCGTTGCTGCGCCGGGTGTCCACGTGCTCGACGACCCGTGCGCCCGGGCGCAGCCGGTGCGTCGCCGAGCGGCGGCCGTACGCGTCCGACACCGTCAGCCGCACCGTCGTGGGGCCGCTGTTCGTCAGCACCAGCGCGAGCAAGCCGCCGTCCCGGCGGAGACTCACCTCGGGTCCCGCGGCGCCGCCGCGGAACTGCCGCACGAACCCGTTGGGCCCGTAGGCGGTGTAGTCGTAGGTCCCGGAGGCGGGCAACGCGGCCGCCAGCGACTTGCCCGCGCCGGCCGTGTACGTGCGCGGCTCACCCCCCGGCGTCACGACGTAGAACGCCGCCCCCGCACGGCCGTGGCTGGCGAACGTCACCGTCAGCTTGCCGTCCGCCAGCCGGGCGTCGGCCGACAGGTCGTACGGCAGCGCCCGCGCCGGCCGCAGCCCACGTTCCTGCTTCGGGAGCACGGTGTGCGCCGGGACCGCGGGGACGTAGTCCGGGTGCCGCACGCGGTCCGGCGGCTCGTACCCCGCCGTGTCCGGCAGCGCGGGCACGCGAACGTCGGTCCGCTCGAAGTCGAACGCCGACGTCAGGTCGCCGCACACCGAGCGCCGCCAAGCCGAGATGTTCGGTTCCCGCACGCCGAAACGCCGTTCGATGAACCGGATGATCGACGTGTGGTCGAACGTCTCCGAGCACACGTAGCCGCCCTTGCTCCACGGCGACACCACGATCATCGGGACGCGCTGGCCGAGCCCGTACGGACCGGCCGGGTTCGCCGCCGACCCCGCGAAGACCTCACCCGTGGTATCCACAGTGGACTGTCCGGCCGAGGCGTACGGCGGGACGACGTGGTCGAAGAAGCCGTCGTTCTCGTCGTAGGTGATGAGCAGCGCGGTCTTGCTCCACACGTCCGGGTTCGACGTCAGCGCGTCGAGCACCTGCGCGATGTACCAGGCGCCGTAGTTCACCGGCCAGTTCGGGTGCTCGCAGAAGGCTTCCGGCGCGGTGATCCACGAAACCTGCGACAGGGTCCCGGCCTTGACGTCCGCGCGCAACCGGTCGAAGTAGCCGTCACCGGCCTTCGCGTTCGTGCCGGTGCGGGCCTTGTCGTACAGTGGGTCACCGGGCTTCGCGTTGCGGTAGGAATTGAAGTACAGCAACGAGTTGTCGCCGTAGTTGCCGCGGTAGGCGTCGTCGATCCAGCCCCAGCCGCCGGCGGCGTCGAGGCCGTCGCCGACGTCCTGGTAGATCTTCCACGACACGCCGGCCTTCTCCAGCCGCTCCGGGTAGGTCGTCCAGGAGTAGCCCTTCTCGTCGTTGCCGAGGACCGGCCCGCCGCCGGTGCCGTCGTTGCCCGTGTACCCGGTCCACATGTAGTAGCGGTTCGGGTCGGTCGAGCCCATGAACGAGCAGTGGTAGGCGTCGCAGATCGTGAACGCGTCCGCCAGCGCGTAGTGGAACGGGATGTCCTCGCGCGTCAGGTACGCCATCGTGGTCGAGCCTTTCGCGGGCACCCACTTGTCGTACTTGCCGCCGTTCCACGCCGCGTGCGTGTCGTTCCAGCCGTGCGGCAGGTCCTGGATGAACTGCAGGCCCAGGTTGTCCGCTTCGGGGCGGAAGGGCAGGATGTCGCGCTTGCCGTCGGACTGCGCCCAGACGGACTTGCCGGAGGCCAGCGTCGCCGGCCTCGGGTCGCCGAAGCCGCGGACGCCGCGCAGCGTGCCGAAGTAGTGGTCGAACGACCGGTTCTCCTGCATGAGGACCACGATGTGCTCGATGTCCTTCAAGGACCCGGTGCGCCGGTGAGCGGGGATTTCGGCGGCGCGGGCGATGCTGGTGGAGAGCGCGGAAAGGGCGGCGGTGCCGCCGGCCAGCTGCAGGAAACGCCGTCGGTTGACGTCCGTCATGAGGACTCCGGGGGTGTCGTGGTGGAGAGCCGGGTCAGTATGTGCGGGACTTCGAGAACCTGTGCCGGGCCCGAGGCTAACGCCGGGCGAAACCCTGGTAAACGACTGCGGACGGACATGATCTTGACAGAGTTACAGAAGTACGTACTAATGTAGTACTTCACTATGAACGACTTCGCCAAGGATCCCGACGACCACCTCTACTCCCCTGACGTCCGCGCCGCGCTGGCCGAGTTCACGCGCGGCGAGGACACCGGCATCCTCGAAGCCGCGGCGGCGGTGCGCGTGGCCGCCCGCAGCCTGGAGCAGCTGCGGTCCCACGGCACCGGCGGCCGCGGTCTCGGCCCGGGCGCCCTCGACATCCTCATCCGGCTGAGCACGGCCGAAGCGAACATCAAGGACCTCGCCGCGTCCGCCGGCGTCACCTCGCGCAACGTCACCGGCCTGGTCGACACGCTCGAGCGCGCCGGGCACGCGGTGCGGGTCTCCGACCCGCGCGACCGGCGGTCGGTGCTGGTCCGGATCACCGAGGACGGCCGGCGGTGGCTCGAGGAGTTCCGTCGTCCGTCCCAGCTGGCCATGGCGGCGCTCTTCCGCGGTTTCACCGACGCCGAAACGACCCAGCTGCGTCACCTTTGCCTGCGCCTGGCCGAAAACCAGCAGCGCCTGGCCCGTCACCTGGAGGACCGATGACCACCCGTGAGACCGTCCTGGCCTATTCCCGGGCCCGCTTCGCCGGCGACGTGCCGGCCGCGGCCGCCCGGCTCGCCGGCACGTTCACGTTCCGCAGCCCGCTGATGAGCTCCGACGACGCCCGCGGCCACCTCGCCGGGCTCCCCGCGTTCGTCAGCGTGGTGACCGGCCTCGACATGGTGAGCGAGCTGTACGGCGAATCGGAGGCAACGCTCGTGTACGACGTGCACACGGCGACCCCGGTGGGCACTCAGCGCACGGCCGAGCATTTCCGGTTGCGGGACGGGAAGATCACGGCCATCACGCTGATCTTCGACGCCACGCCGTGGCACCCGATCATGGCGGCGGCCGCCCGGTGACAGCGGCGCCCGCCCGCTGCCCGGATCATGGAGGTCACGGGCTGAGCTCGAACACGGGCGGGGCACCACCGCGACCGGAATACCCGCGGCTGCGGGCCACAAACGTCGGCTTGGCAGCTTCCGCCGGCGTATGGACCGGCTTCGCTCGGTGGTGCGTACCGGGCACCCGCAGGCCGGCGAAAGCACGCGGGCGGCGACCTCGCCGGCCGGACGGCGAAGCGCAGTCATTCGCGCAGGACCGCCCGCAACGCTCGCTCATACCGATGAGCGGATGACCCGGTCGGCGTCGGCGGATGTACGCATGCACTACCGGCTCTTCGCACGCTCGCGGTCCGCAGCCATTCGGATGTCCCGGAAGTTCAGAACAGCCGATCGAGAGATCCGGATCAGTTTTGCGAGATCGCCCCCCGCCAGCAGCAGGACATCGTCGAGAACCTGTGCAGGCATCTCGAGTTCGCGGGGGCCGAAGCAGTCGTGCCACGCCATGTCCGCCAAGTGGAGCAGATCGAGCGCGGCCTCGACGTCCGCGGACGAGAACTGCCCCTCGATGCGGGGTTTGCGTTCCTGGCGGCGTTGCGCACTTCCGACAGTCATCGGATCCCTCCAGTCGATACGTCTCCAATGATCCCACCTGTGGCCTCTCATCGGCTGCAGTGGAGTGGAGCTGACCAACGAGCCGATGCCCGCTCATGCTCCGACGCCGGGATGGGTGACCAGCGCGTCCTCGACGCAGTCTCGGCGTCGCCCCTCAGCGTGAGCACCAACCGACGGTAGCCGTCAGCGCGGTGGATTCGAACTGGCTCGAATACCTTCCGTTGCAGGTTCTCGCAAGGTTGAGTGGTCATGTGGGCGCGGGCGCCGATGGGAACCCGCACAAACGTCCACGCCGAAATCTGCTTTCGGGCAACGGATGACACAGCGGGAGAGCAAGTTGGCGCGCACAAGACTTTCGTGCCGGCCGCAATGGTCTTTGCTTCTTTTGTTCCCAGCACGGCCGCACATACCACGGCCGGCCTGATCGCGGACCTGTCCCGTGAATCCCGAGCTCTACTACGGTACGAAGTACTTGAAATGGGAGGCGTCATGAAGGCTGGTAAAGGAAAGACCCTGGTCGCGGCGATGGTCGTACTCGCCGGCACGCTGTTCGCGGGCCAGGGCTCGGCCGGGGCCACGACAGCGTGGGCACCTGATCATTTCAAGGTCTGCTGGACCACCACTCCATGCGATGTGTACGCCGAAGGCGACATCACCTGGGGCAACCGCACGGCCGATGTTTCCGTTCGCGTCGTCGGCCCCGGCGGCTACGCCACCGCGCATTTCGACGCCTTCGCGGGCAGCACGAAAGTGGGCTCCCACACCTCCAACGAACCCGGTGAGCAATTCAACATCGGCAACCCGAACCTCCCGGGCGGCATCAACCGGATCAGGACCCAGGTGTGCTTCACGGCCATCGGAGGCGAGACCGGGTGTGGCGGCCAGTGGAACGACATCCGGGACTAGCCACAAAGCCGTTCAGTCAGGTGGTGTGGGGTGCTGTCAAGGGGCTGCTGGTGTTCTGCGTCTGAATTCCGCCATCCCATTGCAGGGATCCAGCCGTTGATCCTGGACCGGGTCGTGGCGGGCCGGCTGCCCGCATCGGCAGGGCCGGCCGGAAAGTACCGGACGACCTGGCGAGTCGACACCTGGCTGGCCTACCTGCACTGGGCGGCGGACCAGTCCACCCGTCCCGAGTTCGGCGACGAACCGGACAGCGTCGAGATGGCGGCTTCACCGGCTCCTGGGCACTCTGACTTCCCTCCCAGAGCTTCAAGGTCACGAAGACTGCCGCTACGCCCGCACATGCCGATGAGCGGTTGACCGGGTGGGCACCGGGCCGGAGTTTCCCAGCGGCCGGAGCCCCGGCACGCGAGCACGGATATGCGCGGCCGGGTCCGTCGCGGCCGTACCGGGGCGAACTCCGTCGGGCTCCGCACGGTTCGTGTCTTGCACCTGTGCCGGCCCCTCCGATGCTCCGGTGCCGGCGAGCAACGGGTTCGCTCGCAAGGGAAACCGGCCGTGGACTCACCGGCGCCGGATGCCCGCGATCAAGTTCTCCCAGTTTCCGTGGGCGATCCGCGCCCGGTCGGCGTCGCAGATCGGGGCGGTCGCCACGAACCGCCGGGCGGAACCGCCGTGCTCGCGGTTGAACGGGTGGTCCGAGGCGTACATGATCCGGTCCGCGCCCACGGTCTCCAGGCTCCACCGCAGGTACCGGTGGCTGGCAATGCCACCCGGGGTGACGAAGACGTTCGTGCGGAAGTACTCCGCGATCGAGCGCTCCAGCGTGGTCACCGCGTCCAGGGCCGCCACGCGGTCGAGGTAGAACAGCACGACCTCGCCCCAGTGCCCCAGGATCAGCTGCAACCCCGGGAACCGGTCGAAGACCCCGGCGACGATCAGCCGGAGCGCGGTCAGCCCGGCATCGTAGTGCCAGCCGAACGTCCCGGTCGCCAGCAGCTCGTCCACCGGGCCGCCGAAGCGCCGGTAGTAGGCCCCGGTAACCGCCGGCACCGGCACGCTCGGGTGCAGGTACACCGGGGCGCGCAGGTCCTCGGCCGCCTCGAAGATGTCCCAGAAGCGCGGCTCGTCGAGAGCCTGGCCGCGGGAGTTCGCGTTCACCAGCGCCCCATCGAACCCCAGGTCCGCGACGGCCCGCCGCAGCTCGTCGGCCGCCGCCGGGGGCGTGGACGTCGCGAGGGCCGCGAACCCCCGGAACCGCCCGGGATACCGGCCGACGGCGTCGGCGAGGACGTCGTTGGTGGGACGCTGCAGGGCGACGGCTTCGGCGGGGTCGAGGTCCTGCAAGCCGGGCGTCGTGAGCGACAGCACGGCGGTGTCGATCCCGGCGTCGTCCATCGCGGCGACGCGGTCTTCGCCGAGGTCGAGCAACGCGGCACTGGCGACCGCCCGGCTCATCATCGGCGCGGCGAGCGCGGGGTCGTGCCGCCGCCACGCCGCGACCACGTCGGCCGTGGCGAAGTGCTCCTCGAGCCCGTAGAGCCTCACCGGATGGTCTTGAGCGCGCCGGCCCAGGATTCGAGCTGGTCGAACAGCACCGACGCGGCGTCGGCGTGCATCGGGGACGGGGCGAACTCGGCGAAGTTCTCGAAGTCGGTGAAGAGCGAGAACGACAGCTGCTGGCGCACGTGGGCCAGCTGCAGCTCACTGCAGATCGCCCGCAGGTGCTCGATGGCGCGGGCGCCACCGAGCGCGCCATAGGAGACGAAGGCCGCGGCCTTGTTGTTCCACTCGGCGTAGAGGTAGTCGATGGCGTTCTTCAGGACGCCCGAGGTGGAGTGGTTGTACTCGGGGGTGACGAAGACGAACCCGTCGAACGCGGCGATCGTGGCGGACCAGGCCTTGGTGTGGTCGTTGGCGTAGACGCCCCGGCTGGCGGACACGGCCTCGTCCAGGTGCGGCAGCGGGTGGTCGAGCAGGTCGATGAGCTCGTAGTCGGCGTTCGGCCGTTCCTTGGCGTTGGCCAGCACCCACCTCGCCACGGCTTCACCCTTCCGGCCCGGACGGGTACTGCCGAGGATGATCGCGATCTTCACAGGAAGTCCTCTCACTTGAATATTCAAGTGAGACGCTAGCACGCTGACGTGAATTTTCAAGTCAGCTAGACTGCGATGATGGCGGAACCCGGGCAGCGCTGGCTCACGAGTGACGAGCTGTCGGCGTGGCGCGCTTTCATGCGGCTCGCCCAGCGGCTGCCGGCGTCCCTGGAAGCGCAGCTGCAGCGCGACGCGCGGCTGAGCTTCCTCGAGTACTACGTGCTCGCGCACCTGTCGGAGCAGCCCGATCGCCGAGCGCGGATGAGCGAGCTGGCGGCCTTGGCGAACACGGAGCTGTCGCGGCTGTCCCACCTGATCGGCCGCCTGGAGAAGCGCGGCTTCGCATACCGGGAACCGGACCCGGGCAACGGCCGGTACACGCAGGCGATCCTGACGGACGCGGGCTCCGCGCACCTGGAGTCGGTTGCGCCCGGGCACGTCGAGCGGGTGCGGGAGCTGTTCGCCGGCCCCCTGACCCCGGCGGAGCTGCGCACGCTGCGCCGGATCGCGGACAAGGTGCTGGCCCGCGTCGACGACCAAGCCGAATAGACGGGAAGCCCGCCGCCGCGCCGGCCCCTGAGCCCGAACAGCAGGAGCTGCTTCTCAGTGACCCGGTGGAGGCCCGTCCTTCACGACCACTTTCTCGGCGCCGCGCTTGGCGAACGCCGCCCACAGGCTGAAGCCCACGACACCCACCGCGACGGCCAGCCAGAGCCAGACGAACGGCTCGCTCAAGGGAAACCGCACCAGTACGAAAATGATCATCGCGACCCCGACGACCGCGCCGAACACAGCGGAAGGCTTGGACGGTTTGATCCGGTACACGAGCATCACTCCCCAGACGGCAATTTCGTGGCCCTCTATTACCCTTTGGACGATCTACCGAAACTTCACCGGCTTCCTCGGTGGGAGCCGGTCGCGGCACAAGGGGCCGGCCAGCCGAAGCGGTGATCAAGCCGGCCCCAACGCCTCGGTCGTTCTCCGGATGCGGCCTCCAACCCCGGCCGGAGCAACCTGCCCACGGCCACGTCGCCTACGGCGCTCAGCGCCGGAGCTAGTCGAAGCCCCAGAACGTCTGGTCCGTGGCGAAAACCGGGCGATGGCCGTCCTGTCCCGCCCGTCACCTGAACCAACAGCCCTTCGTCGTGCCGGCCCGGGCACTCGGCCCGCAGGCCAGGAGCCTCGGACCTCGGCGAACGCCCGCATGCCAACGTCCGCTCGTGCCGATGTGTGGACGCCGACACCGCCGCGGGACCGGTTCGGACGAGACGGGCCGAACGTTCCCGGCGCGCCAGGCAACCGCGGCGGGCTTCCTGGCGTGCTGGAGGCATGACGTCGTCGAGGTCCCGGCTGCCCGAGGCGGCCCTGCTGTGGCTCCCACTGGTGGTGCTGGTCGGCGGGCTCGCGGTGGTGTGGACCGGCGTCGCCATGGCCGCGGACGTGAACCGGTCGGCGGGGCTCTGCCCGGGGCGGGTCGTCTCGACCGACGTCCGGGAGCCCTCGACCGCGTACGTCCGCTACACCGAGCCCGACGGGGTGACCAGGACGGAGGCCTTCGAGCACCATCAGGGGCGCGAGATCAAGTCGGGGCGCCAGGTGCAGATCCGGGTGTGGCCGGGCGAGCGGCGCGCGGAACTGGATCCCGGTGACGAGCACACTCCGGTCATCGTGGTCGGCGGCCTGCTGACCCTGCTCGGCGCGGGCGCCACCGTCCTTCTGTTCATGTGGCATCACGGCGCGAGGCTGGATGTGATGGCGGAGAAGTGGCGGACGCGGTTCGACGTGTGCTTGTGGTGGCTGTCCCGCTGGCGGTGACCTCTCGCGAGCCCGGCGAAAGAAGAGCCTGGTCCGGTGTTCGTTCCAGCCGACCGGCCGATCAGCCGCTGGGACGCGCTCATGCCGATGAGCGAACGACTGCTGCATTGCCGACATAAATTGTTCCAGTGCGCGCAAGAAGTGATATCGCTTTGAAAGTTGATCTATGATTCGCCCTACTGGTGTCTGCTCACGAATTTGCAATCAGCCGCCCCTGTTGGCGTTTGTCAAGTTTGCCGAGTAGCGCCAAATGCAAATTCGAGTGAGCGTAGTCGGCCACGCAGGTACTCTCGCGACCCCTCTTCCGGACTGTAGGCGTCGTAGATGCGCAACGCTTCGCGCCAGCATTCAAGCGATCGAGCCATGTCGCCAGTTTCGCGCAGCACAAAACCAAGGGTGTCCAGAACATAGGCGACAGACGTAGGGAAGAATTGATGAGACACGACACCGAGGGCTTGCTCACACAAATCGATCGCCTTCTGAGAGTTCCCCAGACTGTGATGAATGACTGCAAGCGAGCGCAGACAGCCGGCTTCCCCTTCACGGTCACCGGCTTGCCTACTGAGAACGAGACCACGGCCTGCATGGCGGAGTGCCTCCCGGAGTTCGCCTAGCCGACGGCAAACCGCCGACAAGACCATCTCGACCTGAGCTTCGATGCGTCCATGCTGCGCGCCAGAGGCCAGTGGCAACGCCTCCAGCAAGTAGGTTCGAGCTTGGACGCACTGACCCTGCACGAGACAGCCATGACCAAGTTCCAGCAGCGCAGACGCTTCCCTCCCCGAATCCTTCAACTCACGTGCCATGCCCAAGGCAGTCTCAAGCACGCCGACAGCATCCGGCCATCGGTCGAGCAGCTTGAGGGTCTCGCCCAGATTGATCAGAACTTCGATCTCAGCGAGGCGATCACCGCTGCGGCGCGTGGCTCGCAGAGCTCGCGAGTACAGGTCGAACAGGTCCTCCCAACGTCCTCGTCGATGCAATATCATCGTGGTGGTCGTGACGAGGAGGAGTGTCAGTGACGTCTCGTCGTGCTGATCGGCATCTCGCGTAGCAGCAACGAGGTTGTCCACTTCGAGGTCAGTCCACGCCCACGTCTCTTCCCTTCCGACCAGCTGGATCTCAGGACGAGCACGAGTAGGCACACGCAGAGCGGGGTCCCAGTCGCGATGTGCTGGAAACAGCGTCTGAAGTGCCGTCTTGGCGTGGTGGGCATACCACATCAGCAGCACCCTCAGGGCGCGTTCCCGCTCGGCGGGAGTGTCGTTACGCTGGGAGCGATCGTCGGCGTAGGCACGCAGTAAGTCGTGGAATCGGTATCGGTACCGGCCGGCCGCTGGCTCGATTAAATGCGCTCGTGCCAAAGCCGCGAGAACCCGCTGTGCATCGGGTATGGCAAGATCGGCCACCGCAGCAGCCACTTCCACGCAGAATTCCCCGCCGGAATGCAGGCCAAGGCGGCGGAACACCCGAGCCTGTTCAGCAGTTAGTTGCTCGTAGGACCAATCGAAAACCGCCCGTACTGCCGCCCGTTCGTCCTCTCCTTGACTCAAGGCGTCTAGGCGATACCGCTCGTCGGCGAGCTCGGTGACCACGTCGCCTACGGTCGTATGTGGGACGGTCACGCGGCTGGCGGCAATCCGCAACGCCAAAGGCAACCGGGCGCAATACCGAACCAATTCGCGAACCGCGCTCGGCTCGGCGGCAGCACAGGCTGCGCCGAGGATCCTGTACATCAGCTCCATCGCCTCTGCCTCCGACAGCACGTCCAGTGCCATGCGGGTCGCGGCCTCGGTCACGACCAGCCCGGTCAAGGTTTGTCGACTGGTCACGACAACCGCACATCCCGGTGTTCCCGGCAGCAACGGACGGACCTGATCGGCGTTGTTAGCATTGTCCAACACGATCAACATCCGTCGCCCAGCCAGCAAAGACCGAAATAGCCCCGCCTGAACGTCAACGCCCACCGGGATCTGCCCGGCCGGCAGGCCTAGCGCCCGCAGGAATCCCTCCAACACCTCGCCGGGAGTGGCCGGATCTCCCGGCCCGTAGCCACGCAGGTTCGCATGCAAAGTTCCATCTGGAAACCGGCTCTGAACGCGATGCGCCCACCATATCGCCAGCGCAGTTTTCCCGATGCCTGCGGCGCCGTCGACTGCTGAAATCACCACCGCTCGCGCACCACTGCTATCATTGTTTGCAGACAGAATCGTGTCCAGGAGCGCGACTTGCTCGGTGCGGCCGGTGAAATCCTTGGTCGCTAGCGGCAATTGCCTTGGCACCGCTAGCTTCGTGTCCTGCGCCTGCATATCGGAGGCCCTGGCCGGTGACCCCTGTTGGACCGACCCGACCTGCGCCAGCGCGCCCGCTTCACAACTTCCAGCGTCACCTCGAACACCCGCGCCATCTGTCACAGAAGGCAGTGTGCCGCTACCTCGATGCGCCGGCGTGGCTGTGCTCGTAGGTCCACCCACACGGAGCACACGAAGACACTCCTCCGGTTGAGACATGGCGCGCAAGACAAACATGCCGAGTACTCGCCGTCGGAACAGCATGATCGGCGCCAGGTTGACTGGCCGCCATTTGGCTGGCCATGAATCGGATGACAATCTCGTACGCTCGAAGGCCAACCACTTTAACGATACGGCTACGAGAAATAGATCTCAAGTCGGCGACGCATCGCAAGGTGACCGGACATAGGCCAGGTGCGTGACCCCGCACCTGCGATGCACAGCGCCCTGGTGGTCATCAGCCTGGTAACTCGGCACGAGTCGATCGAGCGTACTCGCCTGAGGCAGCTGGCACCTCCTGTCATACCGCTGACCGGTTGTCCGCCGTGACGCACGCTCATGCCGATGAGCGGACGTCAGCCGTCGAGGGCGGTGCCCTGCCGGCTTCGGGTCGAGGTCGGCAACGCGCGTCGGAACCTGCTGTCGCGGAAATCTACGGCGTGCCGAGGGTTACGTGACGCTGAGCCAGCGGTGGAGTTCGTCGAGGAGGTTTTCCACCATCGGGCGCAGTTCGCGGGCGATCTCGGCCTGGCTGCGGCCTTCACTGGTGCGGCGGCCGGCGTCGCTGATGATGATCTGGAACACCGCGGCGAGCGCGATGCCTTGGAGTCCGGCGACTTCCGGCGTCTTCCGGCGTCACGGCGGTGGTGTCGCTGATGGCCGCGGCCAGGGCGGTGGCTTGGCGGTCGGTCAGCTCCAGCATCAGCCGGTGCACGGTCGGGGCGTCGGGTTCACCGCCGCTCAGCTCGCACTCCGTGCCGGAGCGACGGTGATCGGCCTGACCAGCGACGCGCATTTCGACCTGCTCCGCCACCACGGCATCCAGCCCGTCCGGTACGGCGACGGCGAACAGGAACGGATCCTCGCCACGACCGGCCGAGCCGATGCCTTCATCGACACCGTCGGTGGCGGCTACCTCGACCTCGTTATCGACCTCGGCGTTCCGAGAAACCGCATCAACACCGTCGTCGACTACCGCGGGGCGAAGGAGAAGGGCGTCAAATCCCTTGGGACGACCGATGCCGGCGGCCTCCCGGCACTGGCCGAACTGGCCGCCCTCGCCGCAACCGGCGACCTGCACATCCCCATCGCCGCAACGTACCCGCTCACCGCCGCGCGAGACGCCTATCAGGCCTTGGCCGACCGCAAGACCCACGGGCGCATCGTGCTGCACCCCCAAGACCTCGGCTGAACCACCTCGTCCCACCTCCGCTCATGATGTTCTGACCCGCCTGGCTCTGCTGTCGACCACCAGGAAGGACGGACCGCCTGAGCGCTTGGAGTCGGCGGGTGGACGATGTTTCGGTGCGAAGGGCCCTCTCGGTGGCCAGGGCGGCCGAACGCCACGGATGCCTCGAACCGGGCGACTGGCCGGACGTCGCGGTCGGCCTGCTGCTGGAAGGCAACGAAGATCCGGAGATCGCCGAACTGGCCGGCCTGAACCGCCGGGTGAACGGATGGGACACCGAACCGCTGGTGACCGCCGCGTACGAGCGGCATGCGGTCTCCGCTCCCGGCACGGACGAGTCCACGGATCTCCTGGCCCGGCTGATGGCGGACGACCTCCGTGCCCGGCCTGCCTCCGTCACCGCGCCGATGATCCGCCTGCTCGCCCGGCTCGCGCCCCCGGACTTCGAGTCGGAGCTGGCCAACCGATGCTTCGGTGTGGAGGAGTACTTGGACTGCGGGTGCGTCCAGATCGATCCGGGCTGGGAAGCGGAACTGCGACGGTTGCCGACGCTGCGGCTGCCGGCCCCCGTCGTCGAGGCCCTCGCGCGGCCGCTGCGCTCGACTCTCCCGACGACTCAACCCCCGCACGGGCATCACCAGCAGTAGCTGACGTGCCCGAGACGACATCGCCTGCACGCGCAACAATCTCGTTGTCGGACGGCGCGGTTCGACCGGGTCGTCAACTGGTCCACGGCGTTCGGGTACTTCGACGACACGACCAACCGCGCCTGTCCTGCAGGGCATCGCCGGCGCACTGCGACCGGGCGGCCGGCTGGCCATGGACTTGGACTACCTCACCGCGTACTCGCCCTCGCGCGTCGTGGCAGCGCGCGACGACGACGTGACCGGCTACGGCGAAGATGGCCGGCCGCTGACCGCGGACCACGAACGGATGGTCGTCGTCGCCGATCTGCCGTCCTGAACCGCAAAGGAACAGTCGCTACGTTCGGTTCGCGGCCCGCTTGACGGTCCTGATCACCGGTGCGGTTTCGATGTGGGTGATGGCGGGCAGCATCGCCACCCGGGTGGTCAAGTACCGGTACAGCGCCCGTTGGTCCGCGCACGCCACGCTCGCGTACAGGTTCGTCGGCCCGGTCGTGGCGGCGGCGAACGCGATCTCCGGATGCCCGGCCAGCGCCGCGCCCGTCTCTTCCAGGTGCACGGGGGCGACCGAGAGCCACAGCATGGTTCGGGGGCCGACACCGAACAGGCCGGGGTCGATGTCGATGTCCAGGTACAGCACCCCGCGTTCGCGCAGTTCGGTCATCCGGCGCCGGACCGTCGTCGGGGACCAGCCGGTCACCGTGGCCAGCCGCTCGAGCTCGGCCCGGCCGTCGGTGGCCAGCGCGGCGAGGAGCTTGCGGTCTCCGTCGTCGAGCCGCACCGGTCCCGGCCGGTGCGGCAGCGGGGCCGGGCGCAGCCGCTCCCGCTGCTCCTCGTCCAGCGACCCCAGTTTGGCGACCAGGCTGTCCGGGCCGCCGTAGAACGCGTGCAGCACCGAATGCGCGGTCACGCCCTCCACGCGGGGGGTGCGGGGAAGTTTGGCCAGCAGCAGCGCTTCGCTGTCGGCCTCGCTTTCGGTGCGGACCGTGCACGTGATCTCGGTGCCGCCGGAGGTGATGCTCACCCAGGACGTGTCGGGCCGCCGGGCCAGCGCATCGGCGACCGGGACCGACGCGGCGGGCGCGCAGCGGACCCGTAGGAACCACAGCACCGCGCCCAGCGCGGTCGGGTCGACGCCGCCGAGCACCCGCACCGCCCCCGCCGACCGCAGCCGCGCGTACCGGCGGGCGATGGTGCGATCCGACACGCCGAGGACCTCGGCGATCACGCTGAACGGCGCCCGGCCGTCGATCTGCAAGGCGTGCACGAGCCGGCGATCCAGCTCGTCGTAGTCGGATTCCACCCTTGTGAGCGTAATCGGTGTCGGATACCGACGCGGTAGCTCCGATTTCTGGCGCGCTTGCGTCGGCAGGGCGAGCGTTGCTTTCGTCTTGATCGACACACCACCGAGGGAGAACTCATGGACACCGATGTGCTCGTCGTCGGCGCGGGCCCGACCGGGATGACACTGGCCAACGAGCTGCGGCTGGCGGGGGTCTCGGTCGTCGTGGCCGACAACCTGGCGCAGCGCAGCACGCTGTCGAAGGCGGGCGGCGTGCAGTCGCGGACGCAGGAGGCGTTCGACCAGCGCGGCTTGCTGGAACCGTTGCTGGCCACCGGAAACCACCCGACCGGCACCGCCCACTTCGCCGGTGTCACGCTCCCGCTCACCCGGGACCGGCACCGCCACCCGTGGCGGTCCATCCCGCAGGTGGTGATCGAAGGATTTCTCGAGCAGCACCTTGCCGCCCAAGGCATCCCCGTGCGACGCAGCCACGAACTGACCGGCCTCGCCCAGGACGAGGACGGGGTCACTGCGGCCTTCGCGAACGGCGGAGCCGTCCGCTCCCGCTACCTGGTGGCGGCCGACGGCGGGCGCAGCACCGTGCGGTGCCTGCTGGGGGCTGAATTTCCCGGCCGGCCGGGCACGACGACCGTGGTCGCCGCCGACGTGCGGGTGAGCGGCGACGACCAGGCGGTGACGCACACCAGGAGCGAGGACGGGGCTTGGGCGCTGATGTTCCCGCTCGGCACCGATCCGCGGGGCAGGCCGCTGCGCCGGCTCTCGCTGGGCGGGCCCGGCCGGTCGAAGCCCCGGGAGGTCCCGGTCACCGAGGACGAGATCCGCGAGGGGCTGCGTGCCGTCTTCGGTTCGCGGGTGGAGCTGCTCGAACTGCGTTACGCGCGCCGCATCACCAACGCGGCCCGGCAGGCCGCGCGGTACCGGCACGGGCGGGTGTTCCTGGCCGGCGACGCCGCCCACGTCCACCTGCCGATCGGCGCGCAGGGCATGAACACCGGGATCCAGGACGCGCTCAACCTCGGGTGGAAACTCGGTGCCGCGGTGCACGGCTGGGCGCCGGAGCACCTGCTCGACACCTACCACAGCGAGCGCCATCCGGTCGCGGCCGCCGTGCTGCGCAACGTCCAGGCGCAGAGCCTGCTGATGGACCAGCAGGGCACCCGCGACCCGGACACGATGGCCGTCAAGGACCTGTTCACGGCGCTGGCGCAGCTGCGGGACGTGCAGTACCACCTCGACGACACGTTGTCCGGGATGGGCATTCGGTATCCCATGCCGGACGCTGAAGCCCACCCGCTCGTCGGCCTGCCCGCACCGGACCTGGATCTCGGCCCGGTCCGGTCGCACGAGCTACTGCGTTCCGGCCGCGGCTTGCTGATCGACCCGGCCGCCAGGTTCGCCGAGGTCGCCGCCGGCAGGTCGGATCGCATCGACCGCGCGGGCCAGGGCGCCGGCACGGAACCGATGCTCATCCGGCCGGACGGTTACGTGTGCTGGGCCGGCAACCCGGCCGGCCTCGAACCGGCGCTCGGGCATTGGTTCGGCGAGCCGCGGTGAGCAAGGCGCCGGAGTCGCGGGTGCGCCCTTCTACGACCACGGAAACCGTGCGACGATCGCGGACGTGAGCCCGCAGCAGTTCCGCGCCGTCATCGCCGCCGGTCCGCGCGACCGCGCGGTCATCGCGGTGCCGTTCGACCCGGACGAGAAGTGGGGCGCCAAGGCCGACCATCCCGTGGGCGGCACGATCGAGGGCAGGCGGGTCCGCGGGAGACTGTCGCGGGCCGGTAGCGAATGGCTGTTGACGGTCACGCCGATGTGGCTGCGCGACACGGGCGTGACGATCGGCGACGAGGTGACCGTCGAGCTGGCCCCGGAAGGCCCCCAACGCGAAGACCTCGCGGACGACATCGCCGCGGCACTGGCCGGCAACCCCGCCGCCGCGGCATTCTTCGACACGCTGGCGCAGTTCTACCGCAAGGCCTACCTCCGCTGGATCGAGGCAACGACCCGCCGCCCGGACCTCCGCGCGGCCCGGATCGCCGAAGTGGTCGACCTGCTTGCGGCCGGGGTCAAGCAGCGCCCACGGCCGTGACGGCAACTCCACGCCGAGACCGCAGCCGGAATGGCGGCCACCGCGCGCCCCCACCGGATCAACGCCGGTCCCCGTTGCCGATGAACAGATGAACAGGCTGCGCGCGGGTCACGTCATGGGGAGGCGGGTGTGCTGCGGCGGCGGATCGTGAAGCGGCGTCAGCCGGGCCAGATCTGGATGAGCCAGTGTTCGACACCGGCCTCGAAGCTGCCTTCGCCCAGCCCGGCGGAGTCACCCTGGTTACCGACGTGCACGCGTGCCTGATGGAAGCCGGGTTGCGGGATCCGGAGTGTGTGGTTACCCGGGGTGGCAGTGACGGACTGGAGCCGGGCTTCGGCCTTGAGGTCGCAGGTCAGGTTCACGACGTGGTCCCAGCGTTCGTGTTCGCCGTGACCAGCCGGGGTGGTATCCCAGACCTCGAGACGGATGGCGGGGTAATGGTCGGTGGCGCCGCTGTGAAGGAGGAGGCCGCCGTCGCCGCCGATGGCGATCCAGGGGCCGGCCGGGACCGGCAGCATCAGCGCGTTGCGGGTCATGGGGATCTCTTGAAGCACGAATTGGCCGTACTCCGCTTCGACGGTGTCGTCGACGGCGGCGATCAGACGCGGCATGTTTGCTCGTTCCTTCGCCTGGATCCCCGGCCGCGCATGAAGTGCCGCCGCACGGACGGCCTGCCGGAAAGCGGAGCGGTCACGACGAGGACGCGAGCCGGAACACGGGCCAGCCGATCTCGGTCCGCCAGGTCGCCGGATCCGGATCGTCGCGCGGGCCGACGAGATACGTCTCGTGGACAGGGCCGTCCACGACGAGGGCGTGGTCGACCACCCAGGCGCCGAGGCGGCCGTAGGTGACGTCGATGTCGTCATGGGGTCCGCGATGGACGACGACCGCGAGCTCCGCGGGAGGGAGGTGGACGGGCCGCACCCGGCCGCGGCACGGCGGGTCCGCGACGGGCCGGTAGGCCAGGACCGCTCCCCGGCCGCCGGTGAACACCTCGTTGGCGTAGCGGCCGCCCGGCGGCCCGAGCGGGGGCAGGCCGGCGACCGCGGCGTCGAGTTCGGCCATCGCCTCGCCGTACCAGGACAAGACCTCGTCGTGGTCGACGACGCCTTCGACCGCGGCGACCCGCCTCGCCGCCACCGAGCGCAGCTCTACGTCCAGCCCACCGTCGGCGGGACGCAGCAGCCGCCGCAGCGACACCACCGCGGCGCGGGTCCGGTCCAGCTTCTCCTCCAGCCGCCGCAGGTGCCCGCCGGCCAGGTCCGCGCGCTCCGCCGCGTCCTCGGTCGCGAGGATCTTGGCCACGTCGGCCAGCTCCCGCAGCCGGTGGATGACCTGCGCGGCGGGAATCCGGTCGGCGGTGTAGTACCGATAGCCGCTGGCGGGGTCGACCGAGGCCGGCTCCAGCAGCCCGGACTCGTGGTACCGGCGCAGGGTCCGCACGCTCAGATGCGTCAACTGCGCGAACTCGCCGATCGTCAGACCACGGAACATCCCCCCACTGTGCACCACCTCCCCCGGCGCGCTTGACCCTCTCCCCGCGGGAGACCCCACCGTGGTCGGCATGAGTGAAGCGATCGACACGCGCGAGCTGCCCGCGGTGATCACCGGCTACCTGACCGCCCACCAGGCCCGCGACCTGAACCCCGCGCTGGCCTGCTACACCGAGGACGCCGTCGTCACCGACGAGGGCCGGACCCACCGCGGCAAGCAGGAGATCCGCGACTGGCTCGGCCGCGCCGCGAGCCAGTACACCTACACCACGACGCTCGTCGCCGCCCACCGCGCCGACCACGAGCACTACGTGGCGGTGCACCACCTCGAAGGCGACTTCCCCGGCGGGGTCGCCGACTTGCGGTTCCGGTTCACCCTGGACGGTGACCGCATCGCCGAACTGGTGATCGAACCGTGAAGGACGGGAGCACGGTGCAGGGTAGCGAGTCGTCGCTCCACACGCCTTCAGCACCGGTGCATCCAGGCGCGACCAGGTCCGTGTCGATCCGCCAGTCGCAGCTCGAACCGCTGGGACCGCAGCACAATCCGGCCGACCATGCCGCCTGGACGTCGAGCATCGAACACATCGGTTCCACTCCTGGATTCCGGGGCGGCCACTGGCCACCCCGCGGCGGAATGACGCTCGAGGCGAACCTCGCCGACCTTCGCCGCCATACCGGCGATTTCGCGCGGGGCGCCGGTTTCACCTTCACTGTTCGACGTGCCGCTCGCCGACGCCGTCGCACGCTGGCTCGCCGCGGACTGGCCCTGGAAACGTGCGGACCGTTGCGGTCGCTGACTCCGGTGTCTGGAAGCCGCCGATTTTCTGCTCCAGCAGTTCGGCCAGCCTGAGCGGCGTGCGGTCCTCGAACGCCGGGCCGATCAGCTGCACTCCGACCGGCAGGCCCTCGGGAGAGCGGCCCGCGGGTACCGCCGTGGCGGGCAGGCCGGGCATGGTGGCCAACCCCGCCCAGACGAGCTGGTCGAAGTACGGGTACTCGGCGCCGTCGATGTCGATGTGCCGTTCCAGGGGGTTCGGGTGGTGGTCGTGCGGGAAGGCGGGCGTCGGCGTGATCGGGCACACCACCGCGTCGAACTCGGCGAACAGCCGCCGCCAGCCTTGGCGGTGTCGCTCGCGGTGGCTGTTCGCCTCCAGCCAGTCGCGGTGGCTGAACTGCAGCGCGCGCAGCCGTACGGCGTCGAGGCTCCGGTCGTCCGCGCGGATCCGAAGCTCGGACGCATCGAGGGGAAACCGCGCTACCGAGCCCGAAATCAGCAACTGCATGTAGAGCGTCGCCGTCTCGGTCAGGTCCGGCAGCAGCGGACTGTGCCGTTCGACGCGGGCGCCGCCATCGGCGAGCGCGGCGGCCACCCGGTTCACGCCCGCCCGCACGGCGGACCCGGTCGGCAGGAGCGGATGCTCGTCGAGGACCAGGACCCGGAAGTCGCGGAGCCGCTCGTGGCGGGCGGGCGGCAATGCCAGCCGGTGCGCCACGCCGAACGTCAGCGGGTCCGGTCCGGCCATGACGTCGAGCAGAAGCGTGAGATCGCGGGCGGTGCGCGCCATCGGCCCGACCACGGCCAGGTCCAGGTCGACCGGCAACGCCGGCTCGGACGGCGCGACCATACCGCGGCTCGCCGCCAGCCCGAGCGTCGGCTTGTGCGCGTAGACGCCGCAGAAATGCGCCGGCGTGCGCAGCGAACCCGCGATGTCGGACCCGATGGACAGCGCGCCGAACCCGGACGCCAGGGCCGCCGCCGACCCGCCGGAGGACCCGCCCGACGTGCGACCGGGATCCCACGGGTTGGTGGTGGTGCCGTAGATCTCGTTGAAACTCTGGATGTCCTGCAGCCCCAACGGCACGTTGGTCTTGCCGAGCACCACCGCGCCCGCGGCCTTGAGCCGCGACACCTGGACCGCGTCCTCCGCCGGCCTGAAGTCCCGGTGCGGCGGCATGCCCCACGTCGTGGGCAGCCCGGCGACGTCGTAGGACTCCTTGACCGTCACCGGAACGCCGAGCAGCGGCCGGTCCTCACCACGGGCGCGTGCTTGGTCGGCATTCTGTGCGGCGGCCCGCGCACGGTCGAAGTCCGGCACGCAGATCGCGTTGACCACCTCGTCGTCGCGTTCGATCCGGGCGATCGCGTCGTCGGTCAGTTCAACGGATGTCACCGCACCGGCACGTAATGCGGCGACGAGTTCTTCGGCTGATCGAAAGCTCCATTCCATGAATCGGAAGCTATCCACCCGCCGCGGGAGCCATAAAATTCCCCTTCGCGCAACGAGAAACCGAATGAGCGGCGAGCTTCCGCCATCGACGACGACCCGCCGCAGGTCACAGCCCGACGGCGAGTCAGCCCGACCCCGACAGGCCATGAAGCACCGCATCCCGCAACGGGATGGATGTCTCAATTCTCGAGGCTGTCCATGATCAGGCCGAGGGTGAACTCGAACCGGTCGTGTCCGGTGCCGGACGTCAACTCGGCGGCATAACGCCGGGTATGCGGGAACTCGTCGGCAGGCAGCGCGGAGAAACGGCGGAGCAGCTCGTCTCGGCTGACGACCCATTCCTGATCGGGCTGTTTCCGCCGCTGCTGGACCAGCGACTGTTCCAGCGCGAAGGCACTGACGTAGAGAGACAGGGCGTCGAGCGCCCAGGCGGCGGTCCGCGGTTCGACTCCCCCGGCGAGCAGGATCGCCAAGAGTCCTTCACGCACCCGCAGCGCGTCGAGGTTGGTGGGAACCGTCCCCAGCGCCGCACGGGAGACTCCGGGATACCTCAGGTACTGGTCCCGGATCTGCGTGTAGACGTCGAGGATCTGCTTGCGCCACCTGGTCTCGTCCGGTTCGGGCAGCACGATCTCGGAGCAGAGCCGGCCGACCAGGAGATCGTCGATGTCCTCCTTGTTGAGGATGTGCGCGTACAGCGACGACGGCCCGGCGCCGAGCACCGCGGCGATCCGGCGGATGGTCAACGCCTCGTAGCCCTCGGTGGCCACCACCTGCAGGGCGGCGTCGGTGATCCGGTCCACGGTGATGGGTTTCTTGCGCGGGGGCGGCGAGTCCCCGGCGTGACGGGCCGCTCGGCGCTGTCGGGGATCGGAAGGCACGCCGGTCACTATAGCTTGACACGAACTAAGTTCGCCGCGTAGAACTTAGTTCGTCACGACCGAACTAAGTTCGAACGCCTGGAGGTACGCGGTGCGAGTCTCGATCGTCGGAGCCGGCCTGGGAGGTCTGTGCCTGGCCCAGGGCCTGCGTGGCGCCGGGATCGAGACCGACGTGTACGAGCGGGACCCGGCGATCACAGCGCGGTTCCAGGGCTACCGGCTCGTCCTGAACCCGACGGGGTTCGCGGCACTGCGCGCCTGTCTGCCCTCGCGCTGGCACCCGCTGCTCGACGCGGTCGTCGACGACACCTCCGTCGAGCGGCTGGTCCTGGACCCGCGGCTCACCCGGATCGGCGAGCTCGGCCCGGCCAGGAGCGGCCTCGTGGTCGACCGGAACGTGCTCCGGCACCTGCTGCTGACCGGCCTGAACGTGCACACCGGCGCCGCGCTGACCGGCTACGACGTGCTGGACGACGGCCAGGTCGAAGCCCGGTTCGCGGACCGTGACCCGGCCACCGCCGATCTGCTCGTCGGGGCGGACGGGGTCGGCTCCGCGATCCGCTCGGTGCTGTCGCCGCGGACGACCCCAGCCGACACCGGCGTCCGGTTCGTCATCGGCCGCACCCCGCTGACCGGGGAGTTCGCCGGGCTGTCCCCCGCGTACGGCGGGAAGATCGCCGGGGACGGGGTGAGCCTGCTGCTCGGGGCGATGCGGTTCCGCGTCCCGCCGAAGGAAGCGGCCGAGGAACTGGCCCCCGAAGTGACGCTCCCCGACGTCCGTGACTACGTGCGCTGGGCCATGATCCTCCCGCCCGACGGCTCGCTCGGCGCTTCGACCCCGCAGGAGGCCGCGCTGTCCCGGATGCGGGGCTGGCACCCGGACCTGCGGGCGCTCGTCGCCCAGGCCGACCCGGACGACAGCACCCTCCTGAGCATCCGCGTGGTCGAACCCCGCGAGCGCTGGGCGCCGGGTCCGGTCACGCTCCTCGGCGACGCGATCCACGCCACCTCCCCGACCGGCGGCAACGGCGCGAACACAGCCCTGCGCGACGCCGATCTGCTGCGCCGCTGCCTGACCGAGGCCGCCGAGGGCCGTCAGGACCTGCTCGGCGCGGTCGATGACTACGAGCGGCAGATGTTCGCCTACGGCGCCGAAGCCGTGCGCCACAGCCTCGACGCACTACCCGCCTTGGTACCGGAATCCCCCTGACCCGGCGGCGCGGTAGCGGCCGGGTGTCCGGCCGACGAGGTCGGTGAACGCTTCGATGAAGCTGCTCGGGTTCGCCCAGCCCAGCCGGATCGCCGTGTCGGTGACCGAGGTGCCCCGGCCGAACTCGAGCAGCGCCCGCTGCACGCGCAACAGCGTGCGCCACTGGTGAAAGCTCATCGACAGCTCGCTGCCGAACAGCCGGCTGAGGGTGCGTTCACTCGAGCCGGTCCGGTGCCCCAGCTCCGCCAGCGTCGCCGGGCTGGCCGGGTCGGCGTGCAGCAGGTCGGTGACGGCCTTCAGACGGCGGTCCCCCGGCTCCGGGAGGCGCAGCGGTTCCCGCGGAACGCGGGCGAGTTCCGAGATGACGACCTCGAGCAGCAGCCGCCCGCGGGGGCTGTCGGCCGATTCGCTCATCTTCGCCAGATACGCCTCGCGCATCAGCGGACTGGCCACGAACACCGAGGGCTCCGCCGGCAGCCGCTCCGCCGGCGCGGCCGGAACCCGGAGCAGCCGGACGTCGGTCTCGCCGTGGGAACGGCTGCTGTGCACGGAAAACGGCGGCACCCACGTGATGCGGTTCGCCGGCGCCACCCACGTGCCGGCCTCGGTCGTGGTGACCAGCGCTCCGGAGGCGGCGTACCTGAGCTGACCGAAGTCGTGGAAGTGCGGGGCTATTCCTTCGCCGTGGGCCAAGGGCTCGCAGGCCGCCGAATCCTCGGTCGAGGACACCGGCTCGGGGACGAGTTCGATCACGATCTCCACCGTAGCCCGCGTTCACGAGTCCCCCCGGGCGTGGCGGGTAACCGGCATTTCCTGGCGTGACACCGGTGGTACGGGTGCGTTTTCGCCTCCATCGTCGGAGTCATGCGAACCATCACCCAGCACACCGTCGGGGGCCCGGAGGTCCTGACCATCGTGGACGCGCCCACGCCCCGGGTCCTGCCGACCGAGGTCCTCGTCCGGGTCGAGGCCATCGGGCTGAACCCCCTGGAACCGCGCCTGCGCGCCGGCGAATTCCCGCTGCTCGGCCCGCCGCCGTTCATCCTCGGCTGGGACATCAGCGGCGTGGTCGAAGACGCGCCTCAGACGTGGCGGTTCCGGCCCGGCGACGAGGTGTTCGGGATGCCGCTGTTCCCCCGGGCGGCCAACGCGTACGCCGAGTTCGTGGCCGCGCCGGCCTTGCACCTGGCGCGCAAGCCGGCGTCGCTCTCGCACGTCGAGGCGGCGGCGCTGCCGGTCGCCGGGCTGACGGCGTGGCAGGGCCTCGTCGACCTCGGCGGCGTGACCGAGAGCGACCGCGTCCTCGTCCACGGCGGTGGCGGTGGCGTCGGCCACCTCGCGATCCAGCTCGCGAAAGCGCTCGGCGCCCACGTGATCACGACCGCCGGCACGGACAAGCGGGAGTTCGTCGAGGGGCTCGGCGCCGACGAGGTGATCGACTACACGGCCGTCGACTTCACCGAGGCGACCGGCGACATCGACGTCGTGCTCGACACGCTCGGCGGCGACACCGCCGGACGCTCGCTCGGCGTGCTCCGCCCCGGGGGTCACCTGGTGACGGCGGTCGCCGAGGAGGACACGGAACTCGCCGCCCGGTTCGAGGCGGCCGGCCGGCGCTTCAGCGGCATCGCCGTCGACCCCGATCCGGTCGCCCTGCGCGGACTCGCCGACCTCGTCGACCAGGCCAGGCTCCGGGTGCACGTCCAGGAGACCTTCCCGTTCGAGCGCATCGCCGACGCCCACCGGCTGATCGAACGCGGGCACCTCCGGGGCAAGGTCGTCCTCACTGTCTGACGGTCGCGCGATCTTCGGCCAACCAGGGGAATCGCGGTGACGATCCACCGCATCGCCGGGCCGGTGTGTGATCGTGTTACCCGCCCGGAACCCCGAGCGGAGGCGAATCGCCGTGGCCGTCACCGTGCACGCGGACGTTCCGCTGGTCGGCCGGGATCGGGAACTGCGCCGGCTCGTCGAGTGCTTCGGCCGCGTCCGGACCGGCGGTGCCGCGGTGGCGGTCGTCGAGGGCGAGGCCGGGATCGGGAAGTCGCGGCTGGCCACGGCCGCGCTGCGGTGGGCGTGCGCGGACGGCTTCACCGGGCTGTGCGCCGGCGGGGCGCCGTTGCAGCGCGACCTGTCCTACGCCGTGGTGGTGGAAGCCCTGCGGCCGCTGGTGCACGGGCCCACGGCCGACGTCGCCGCGCTCGTCGACGGCTTGGGCGACCTGGCCCGGCTGTTCGACGGTCTTCCCGTCGCCCGCCCCGGTCCGCTCGGCGACGCGGGGCTGGAGCGCACCCGGCTGTTCGAGGCGGTGTGCGGCCTGGTGCGCCGGGCGAGCCGGCGGGGGCCGCTGGCCGTGCTGGTCGACGACCTGCAGTGGGCCGACTCCGATTCCCTCGCCGTCTTCCACTACCTGGTCCGCGGGGTGGCCGACCGCCCGGTCCTGTTCGTCTTCGCCTGCCGCACCGGTGAGCCGCGGCGGGAGGTCCAGGAGCTGTTCACCGCGTTGCGGCGCGGCGACGTGCTGACCGAGATCGTCCTGCGGCCACTGGGACAGGACGCGGTCGGCTCGCTGGTCCGGGCGCTGCTGGGTGACGAGCCTCCCGCCGCGCTGCTGCGAGCGCTGACCGGCCGGGCCGGCGGGGTCCCGCTGTTCGTCAAGGAACTCGTCGGCGCCCTGGTCGACAGCGGCGCGCTGGTGCGCTCCGGCGAGCGGTGGGTGCTCGGCGCCGGCGACCTCGCTCCCCTGCCCCGCGTGGTCGGCGATCTGCTGCGCGGGCGCATCGAAAGCCTGCCGGCCGCCGCCCGGCCGGTGCTCGACGTCCTGGCCGTGTTCGGCGGGCAGGTCACCCACGCGCTGCTGCGCGAGGTCGTCGCCGACGACGCCCTGCTGCCCGGCGGGATCGCCCGGCTGCGGGCCGCGCACCTGGCCGACGAGCAGGTGCTGGACGGCGCGGTGGTGTACCGGGTCGCGCACCCGTTGCTCAGCGAGGTGGCCTATGACCTGCTTCCCGCGGCCGCCCGCGGCGAGCGGCACGCGGCGGCCGCCCGTGCCGTGCTGCGCACCGCTCCCGGTGACCTGCGCGCACTGGCGTTCCACGTGCGTGCCGCCGGCGAGGCACTGGCGCCGGCGCAGGCCTTCGACATCCTCGATCGCGCGGCCCGCGAAGCGATCGCGGAGAACCGCGGTGACGAGGCGGCGGCGAACGCCCGCGCTGCCCTCACCGCGGCGACCCGGCTCGGCCGCACCGAGGTGCTCGGCGAACTGACGCGGCTGCTCGCCGGGGCCAGCCAGCTCGCCGGCCGGCCGGAGGACGCCCGGACCGCGTGGCTGGCCGCGGCCGACCTCGCCGGTGACGACGTCCGGACCCGGGCGCGGTGCCTGGCGAACGCCGCCATGGCGGAGTGGGAACGCGGCCACGTCGACGCCGCCGAGGCGCACCTGGCGCTGGCCGCCGACGCGCTCGCCGGCGTGCCGCCCGGCCCCGAGCACCTGACCGTCACCGAGGCCCGCGTGCGGGCCGCCGGACGCCGTGGCGACACCGCGGCCGAGCGGCAGCTGATCGGCGAGCTGGATCGCCTCGTCGAGGTGACGGGGTCGAGGCGTGACCGGGTGAGCGCGGACGTCCACCGGGTCGCGTCGGCGTTCACCGGCGGCGATTTCCGGACCGGCCTGGCCGGGGTCGATGCCGTGGTGCGCAAGACCGACGAGCTGCGGGACCCGGTGCTGACGGAGCTGGCCACCCGGTCGGTCTTCATGCTCCTGCTCAACGGCGGTGACCTCGCACTGGCCCGGGCCCACGCGACCAAGGCGCTCGCCGGGGCCCGCCAGGCCGGCGTGCCGACGCTCGAGGTCGTCCCCCTGCTGCTGCTCTGCTTCGCGGACCTGTTCGGCGGCCGCTGGGACGACGCGATGGCCCGCTCCTTCGACGTCGTGGAGCTGGCGCAGCGGATCGGCATGGCCCGCGGCGCGGCGTTCGGGCTCGCGCTGCAGGGCATGCTGCTCACCCGCCGAGGCCGGTTCGACGACGCCGAAAGCCGGATCGCCGAGGCCCGGGCGGGCTACGGGCACTGGCCGGACGTCGACCGGCGGGTGGCCGGCGTCCTCGGCCAGGTGAGCGTGGAGGTCGTCTTCGGTCGCGACGGCGCGACGGCCGCGCTGGGCCCGGCCACCGCGCTGGTGGCGAACCGGCCCGCGCTCCTGCCGGTCGCGCTGGCCACGCTCGGGCACGCCGCCCTGGGCGCCGGAGACGTCGCGACCGCGCGAACGGCGGCGGACCGGCTCGAGGCGCTGGGCGACGAGGTGCGGTACCCGGCCGCGCTCGCCCGGTGGCTGCGGGGCCGGATCACCCGCGACCCGGCGTCGCTCGCCGCGGCCGTCGACCGCTTCGCCGCCGCGGGGATGGTCTACGACGAGGTGCTTGCCCGGCTGGACCGCGTGGAGCTGCGACCCGACCGGCCCGAATCCGCCGCCGACCTCACGCGGTGCGTCGAAGTGCTCGACGGGCTGCGCGCGCGGCCGCAGGCGGACCGGGCGAGGCAGCTGCTGCGCCGGCTGGGGCAGCCCCCGGTGTCCCGGCCCGCCCGGGCCAGGCCGAGCGAGCTGAGCGAACGCGAGGAACAGGTCGCCCGGCTGGTCGCGCAGGGCCTGTCCAACGCCGAGGTCGCCGGCCGGCTGTTCATCAGCAAGCGGACGGTCACCACCCACCTGCAGAACATCTACGGCCGGCTCGGCCTCGGCTCCCGCACGGCGCTCACCCGCTACGTACTCGAGCGGCTGCCCGGAAATACGTAGTCCGGCCGATGCCGCGCTCCCTGCTCAGTCGGCGACGGTGGGGTCACCCGATTCGCGAGGAGTCCACGATGACGACGTCCCAGGCCGTTCTGCTTCCCCTGCCGCAGGCCACCGACCGCCGCGTCGCCGGCACCAAGGCCGCCACGCTCGCGGCGCTGGCGGCGCACGGGATGCCGGTGCCCCCGGGCGTGGTGATCCCGGCCGGGGTGTTCGCGCGGTCGGTGGCCGCGGCGCGCGAGCCGCCGGCCACCCGGCTCGCCCTGCCCGGCGACGTGCTCGCCGCGCTCGCCGAGGCGGTCCGGCCGTGGGGCGACGTCGCGCTCGCCGTCCGCTCCTCCGCCGTCGACGAAGACCTGCCCGGCGCTTCCTACGCGGGGCAGTACTCGACCGTGCTGTCCGTGCGGGGCACCGAAGCGCTGCGGGCGGCCGTGCTGCGCTGCTGGACGTCCGCTTTCGGTGACCGGGTCGTCGCCTACTCGAGGGGGGTGGGCGAAGGGCCGGCCATGGCGGTTCTGGTGCAGCCGATGGT
Source organism: Amycolatopsis sp. NPDC028719 (assembly GCF_055565395.1). Classification (NCBI taxonomy): domain Bacteria; kingdom Bacillati; phylum Actinomycetota; class Actinomycetes; order Pseudonocardiales; family Pseudonocardiaceae; genus Amycolatopsis; species Amycolatopsis sp. NPDC028719. Next base: position 401,387 of record NZ_JBVHUL010000007.1, on the reverse strand, counting down.
GGCCGCGGCCGCCGCGGGAGTGGCGTTCACGGCGGATCCGGTCACCGGCGAACGGGACGTCGTCGTGCTCGACGCCGTCCCCGGCCTGGCCGAGCGGATGGTCGCGGGCGAGGTGACGCCGGAGCGGTGGACGGTCCGCGGCGGCCGGGCCCACCGCGAGCGCGGGGCCGAAGCCGCGCTCGATCCCGGCTCGGCGCTCGCCGTCGCCGAGCTCGCCCGCACGGCGGCGCGGTGGCGCGGCGCGCCCCAGGACGTCGAGTGGGCGGTCGCGGACGGCGAAGTGGTACTCCTGCAGTCGCGACCGGTGACCGCGCTGCCCGCCGCTCCGGCGCCGCTGCCGGTCGAAGTACCGCCCGGCTACTGGACCCGGGAGAGCAGCCACGCGCCGCTGCCGTGGACGAGGCTGACCCGCGCGGCCTACCAGCCGCGGATGACGGCGGTCCGGGACGCGGTCGGCGAGCTGGGCCTGCTCATCGAGGGGGCGGACCTGCGCGACATCGGCGGCCTGGAGTACCTGCGGATCGTCCCGCTCGGGGGCCGGGAGCCGATCCGGTTGCCGGATTGGGCCGTGCCGCTCGCCTTCCGGCTGATACCGGTGCTGCGGCGGCGCGTGCGCGAGTGCGTCGCGGCGATCCGGGCCGACGTCCCGATGCGCCACGTCGACCGGTGGACCGGTGAGTGGCGCCCCCGCCTCGAGTCGTGCGTCGCCACCTTGCGGGACATCGACCTCCGTCTCCTCGACGACGACGCGCTCGCGCGGCACGCCGAGTCGACGCTGCGGCTGTTCGGCTGCGGCCTGTCGATCCACTTCCGGCTCCACCTGGCGCTGGCGATGGTGCTGCGCGAACTCGCACTCGCCTGTCGCGAGCTGCTCGGCTGGGACGACCGGGCGTGGCTGCGGCTGGTCGCCGGCACCTCGGTGCGCTCCACCGAGCCGGCCCGCGCCCTGGCGGAGCTCGCCGCCCACGTCGCCGCCGATCCCCGGCTGCGCCGGCTCGTCGAGGACCCGGCGTCGGACGTCCTCGCCGAAGACCCGGGCTTCGCCGCGCGGTTCGCCGATTACCTGCGCCGGTACTGCTGCCGCACGCTGAGCTACGAATTCGCCGAGCCCGCCATCGACGAGCGGCCCGACCTGGTTCTCGCGCTGCTGCGCCACCAGCTGGCCGCCGGCTACGACCCGCGGGCGCGGGACGAGGAGCTGGCCGGGCGGCGGGCCGCGGCCGCCGCCGAAGCCCGGGCCGCGCTCGCCGGCCACGACGTCGCCGCCCGGGAGCGCTTCGAAACCGCCCTGACCCGCGCCCTCACGGCGTACCCGGTGCGCGAGGACAACGAGTTCCACACGATCAGCGGCCCGGGCGCGCTGGTGCGCCGCGCCGTCGTGGAGGTCGGCGACCGGCTGACGCGCCGCGGCTTGCTCCCCGAGCCCGCGGCCGCCTTCCACCTGCGCCCGACCGAGCTGCTGACGGCGTTGCGGCTCGGCGAAGACCGGCACGCGCCGGCCGCGCGCCGGGCCGGCGAGCGGATCCGGGCCATGGCCCACCCCGGTCCCGCCAGCTACGGCACCCCTCCCCCACCGCCGCCGTCGCTGGCCTCCCTGCCCGCGGAAGCGCGGTTCGCCAACGAGGCGTTCCTCTGGACCCTCGACCTGATCCTCGCCCCCGCGCCGGAGCCGGGCACCGACGAGGCGGTGGTGCGCGGGATCGCCGCGTCACCCGGCAGCTACACGGGCGTGGTCCGCGTGATCCACGACGAGACCGGGCTCGGCCGGCTGTGCGCCGGCGAAGTGCTGGTGTGCCCGATGACCTCGCCGGTCTGGTCGGTGGTGTTCCCGAGCGTCGGCGCGCTGGTCACCGACGCCGGCGGAACCCTGTCCCACCCGGCGATCATCGCGCGGGAGTACGCCGTGCCGGCCGTCGTGGCCACCGGCGACGCCACCACGCGGCTGCACGACGGCCAGGTCGTCACCGTGGACGGCACGCAAGGCCAGGTCCGGATCGTCCGGTGACCTGAGCGCCCGATCGGGAAGAAGGTAGTCATGGGACCGTTCCTGCAAGTCGGCGGCCGCTGGGAAATGGTGCAGCGCAACGGGTTCCGGGTCCTGGTGGACATCAGCCAGGACCAGGACCGGCTGAGCGCGTCCGCCTCGCACTCCGGCGGATCGGTGCAGAGCCTGACGGCGGTCGGATCCGTCCGGGGACCGAACTTCGAAATCGTGATCGCGTGGAACAACGGCACGAAGGGGAAGTACACCGGGGTCCTGTCGCACGGTCCTTTCACGCCGCCGCCCCTCGGTTTCCTCAAGGGGGACACCGTGGATCTCGACCACCCGGGCAGCAGGTCCACCTGGGAAAGCGAAGGACGCGTCTTCCAGGTGGCCTGAGCACGGCAGACTGCCGGGATGGACATCGAAGAAGCCGGCGCGCCGGTGGTGGATCGGTTCGGCCCCGGAACCGAGACGTGGCTCGCCGAGGTTCCCGCCCTCGCCGCGCGGCTGGCTTCCCGGTGGGGGGTCGTGCTCGGTGAGCTCTTCGCGAGCGGCGCCTCGTCTCTCGTCCTGCGCTGTCGCCGGCGAGACGGAACGCCGGCGGTGCTCAAGCTCAGCCCGGATCGCGCCCTGGTGGCCGCGCAAGCCGAGATGCTGCGCGTGTTCGCGCCTTCGGGCCGGGTGCCGGCCCTGCTGGCCGTTGACGCCGAAGCCGGCGCGATGGTGCTGGAAGAGATCCGGCCCGGCACCGAAGCCGGGGACCTGCCCCCGGAGTCGTTGCCGCACCGGTGGGGAGAACTGCTCGCCGCGCTGCACGCCGTGCCGCCGCCCCCGCACTGGCCGCGGGACCTGCGCGGCCGGTGCGACGAGGCCTTCGCCCGGATCGGCCGACGGCTTTCCGAGCCGGTCGTCGGCGCGCGGATCGACCGCCGCACGTGGCAGCGGGCGATCCGGCGCTGCGAGGCGCTGCTGGACACGCAGGGCAGGATCGTGCTGCTGCACGGCGATCTGCACCTCGGCAACGCCCTCGACGGCGGTCCGTCACGGGGTCTGGTCGCGATCGATCCGAAGGCGTGCCTGGGTGATCCGTGCTTCGACGCCGTCGACTACGTGGTGTCCGGTGCCGGGCACGAGGAGGTCGCCACCCGATGTCACCGGGTGGCGACCGCGTGCGGGCTCGACGGGGACCGGTTGTACGCCTGGAGCCGGGTGATCGCCCCGATGTTCGCCGTCGCGCACCTCAGGAACGGCGGTCCGGCGCCGGCGATCGACGCACTGCTCGCGCTGACCCGGTAGTCCCCCGTGAACGGCTCAGAACTTGAGGTCGAAGTCCTGGACGTACCAAGCCCCTTCGTGCTTCTGCATCTTGAAGCTGAGACTGAACGATCCCGTGTCCCCGGTCGCGCCGATCAGTTCGAGGCTGCGCAGCGTCCGGCCGTCGACCTTGACCGCCGTGTCCGGCACCGTCACCTCGTTCCCCTTCGCCGTCACCTCGCTGACCTCGACCTTCCCCTCCGGGGGCAGCTTGACGCCCGGCTTCGCCCAAGCCTCGTGCAGCGACTTGACGCTCGAGAGCGCCTTGGGGTTGGCGCACAGCGTTTCGGCGTCTTGGCCGTCGGGCAGCACCGGTGCGCCGGAAAGGCACGCCTCTTTGTACTGCTCCTGCAAGACCTGGGTCACCCAGCGCTCGAGGGCGGCCTCGGGGGTCCCGGCACCGGATGCGGGCTGTGCCTGGGACGTCTGCGGGGAAGCGCTCGCCGGCGAAGCGGACGCGCTCGCCACCGGCGCCGCCGACCCGCTGACCCCGGCCGAGCCACACGCGGTCAAGCCCATGACCACCGCCGGCAGCATCGGGACGAACCAGCTCGCCTTGGTTCGCCGGGCGGGCACCGTCGGGGCGATCGTCACGGAAATTCCTCCTGACTGAGCCGGATGTCCGGCTGCGGGCGTTCGTGGGCCCGGAGCATGGTGTGAGACGGCCGAAACGTCAACCGCCCCGCGCGAAGCTTGCCCTTTTCGCCACCGTCGCCGGCCGAACGTCCGGACCCGGCCCTTCGCTCCGCGCGGTTCGCGAAACCGCGCCACCACAATCCTTTTGGGACGGCGATGACAGCGCTCCGCGGAACACGGGCCGGCGCGGCTACGGCCGTCCCGTGCCCGGGTCGCTCGGGTGCGGCTTCAGCGGCGTCACCGTCACCTCCATCCACGCGTGCAGTGGCATCGACTCGAGCACCTGCCGCACCTCCGGTTCGTCGGCGGCGGCGAACAGCCCGATCGTGTGCCACTCGCCCGGCCCCTCCGGCGGCTTCCACAGCCGCCGGAGGTGGCCCTGCGCCGCCAGTTCCCCGCTCCGCGCCGCCTCGCGACGCCGCGTGTCCGCGACCGTCTCGGCACTCGTTCCCGGCGGGACGGTCGTCCTCATGTCGACGAGGAACTCCATGGTCCTGCTCCTTTCAGAGCCGCGAAACCTGGTAGTGGGCGATGAGCCAGGCGTCGCCCACCCGGCGGACGATCACGCTGAGGTGCACCGAGATCGTCTCCCGGTCGGTGAACGCGAAGTCGACGCTCGCGTACCCGAGGAGCACGTCGTCGGCCAGCCGGCGGGTCTCCACGATCCGGTACTCCGCCGTCATGCCCCTCGGCTGGGAGTCGTAGTACGCGGCCACGCCGTCCCGGCCCACGCTGTACGGGTGCAGGCCCTGGAAGATCGCGTCTTCGGTGAACGACGCCGCCACGCGCTTCGGGTCGTGCGCGTCGACCGCGGACTTCCAGGCGTCCAGTACCCCGGTGAGGATGTCCATGACGTCAGTGTCCCGCGCTCTGGCCGCCGTCGACGTGCAGGATCTCGCCGGTGACGAACGGCGCGCCCTCCAGGTAGACGACCGCGTCGACGATGTCGCCCGGGTCGCCGATCCGCCCGACCGGGTGCAGGCCGGCGAGCGCTTCGTGCGTCGACTCCGGGTGCATCGGGGTGCGGATGATGCCCGGCGACACGGCGTTCACGCGGACGCCCCGCGTGGCGTACTCGATGGCCAGGGACTTCGTGACCGAGTTCAGGCCGCCCTTGGTGAGTGACGCCAGCGCCGACGGGACCGCGCTGTTCGCGTGGTCGGTCAGGCTGGTGGTGACGTTGACGACGTGCCCGCCGCCGACCTCCAGCATCGCGGCGATCGCGCGCTGGGTGACCTCGACGAAGCCGCGCAGGTTGACGCCGGTCACGAGGTCGAAGTCGGCCGCGGTGTACTCGGTGAACGGCTTCGCGATGAAGACGCCGGCGTTGTTGACCAGCGTGTCCACGCGGCCGAACGTCGCCAGGGCCTGGTCGATCACACGGGCGCCGACCGCCGGGTCGGCGATGTCGCCCGCGACGGCCAGGATCCCGGCGTCACCCGACGGGGAGATGGACCGCGAGTTCGCGACGACGGCGTAGCCGAGCTTGCGGTACGCCTCGACCACGGCCGCGCCGATGCCCTGCGAAGCTCCGGTGACGACCGCGACCTTCTGGATGCTCATGAAAACCTCCTGGTGAGTTGTGCTTCCTGAGCCGAGGATGTGCCGGGCGGACCCGCTTCGCCACGACCGGTTCGCTCTCACCTGGAAGGCCTGGACTCCCACCGCACTAAGCTCCCGGTATGGAGCTACGCCAGCTTCGGTACTTCGTGGCCGTCGCCACAGAACTGAACTTCGGCCGGGCCGCCGAGCGGCTGCGCATCGCCGGGCCTTCGCTGTCCCAGCAGATCAAGGCGCTCGAACGCGACCTCGGCGTCCGTCTGTTCGACCGCGACCGCCGCTCGGTCACGCTCACCGAATGCGGCGAATCGCTGCTGCCGCAGGTGGTCGCGCTGCTGGAGCAGGCCGACGAGCTCCGCCGCTCGGCTGCCGGGATCGGCGCGCGCGAGCCGGTGCGGCTGGGCTACGTCAACTGGCGCCCGGCCGATCTGCCCGACCGCGTCGCGGGCGTCGCGCACCTGCACGTCGACACGTGGGTGCTGCCGTCGCACGCCCAGCTCAAGCGGGTCGCCGACCGGAGCATCGACCTGGCGATCTGCTGGGCGCGGGCCGCCGACCTGGCCGGACACGGCCTCGAAGCCCGCCTGCTCGGCGCGGACCGGCTCCACGCGTTCGGCACCGGCGCCCGGACCGCCGAGGTGCGGGCGAAGGACGTCGTCGTGCTCGTCGACGCCGACACCGCCAGCTGGGCGTCGTGGAACGCCTACGCCGAGGAGTTCGCCGCGGCCACCGGCGCCGAGGTGGTGGCCGTCGAGGAGGGCGGGTCGACGGGTCCGGCGTTCTTCGACCACGTCCGCCGGCTGCGGCGCCCGGTGCTCAACAACCCGAAGGGCCAGACCACGCCGGCCCCGCCGGACCTCGCGCGCCGGCCGGTGGTCGATCCGGCGCCGTTCTGGACGTGGTCGCTGGTGTCCCGGCGGGACGAGACGCGCGCGCCGGTCCTCGCGACCATCGCGGCGCTCACCCGGGACGTCGGCTCGCCGGACCTCGGGTGGCTGCCCGCCGACGACCCGCACGCGGCCCTCAGCCGAACGCCCGCACCGCCACGTCCTGCCAGTCGTTCCACGTCTTGAGCCGGTTCTCGTACTCCGCGGTGACCGCGGCCAGGGACTTGCCGAGGAACATCCGCCGGGGCGGGTCGGCGGCGTCGACGAGGTCGAGCACGGCCGCCCGGGTGGCGTACGGGTCGCCGACGTCCCAGTGGCCCTCGCCGGCGGCCGGGTAGTCCGGGTTCGGCGTGCTCCGGCGCGAGCCGACGTCGAGCCACTCGGTGGCGTAGGGGCCGGGCTCGAGGTTGGTGACGTGGATGCCGAACTCGGCGACTTCCCGCGCCAGGGACTCGGAAAGGCCTTCCAGCGCCCACTTGGACGCGTGGTAGGCGCCGATGCCCGGGAAGGCGATCACCCCGCCTTCGCTGGTGACCTGGACGATGTGCCCGCGACGCTGCGCCCGCAGGATCGGCAACGCGGCCTGCGTGACCCACAGCGCGCCGAAGAAGTTGGTCTCCAGCTGGGCGCGGACGTCGTCCTCGGTGAGTTCTTCGACCCGGCCGAAGTGGCCGTAGCCGGCGTTGTTCACGACGACGTCGAGGCCGCCGAAGTGGTCCGCGCCCTGGCGGACGGCGGCGAACGCGGCGGCGCGGTCGGTGACGTCGAGCTCGAGCGGGAGGACCGCGTCGCCGTGCTTTTCGACGAGGTCCTCGAGCTGCGCGGGGTTTCGCGCGGTCGCGGCGACCCGGTCACCGCGCTCGAGGGCGGCCTCGGTCCAGTGGCGGCCGAAGCCCTTCGAAGATCCTGTGATGAACCAAATCATGCTTCCATGCTGCGCTCGGACGGGCATGCGCACCAGCGATGTCTTCGCACATGAGCTGTGCGGATCGCTCATGGGTAGGCTGGCGACATGGCGGAAGTGACGCTGGCCGGCCTGCGGGTGATCCGCGAGGTGGCGGCCACGGGCTCGTTCACCGCGGCGGCCGCGTCCCTCGGGTACACGCAGTCCGCCATCTCGCGGCAGGTGGCGATGATGGAAGCCGCCGCGGGCACGGCGTTGTTCGAGCGGCACGCCCGCGGGGTGCGGCCGAGCCCGGCCGGGGCGCTCCTGGCCCGGCACGCGACCACCGCGCTGGCGGTCGTCGACACCGCGGAGCAGGAACTGGCGGGGCTGCGCGACCGGCTGGCGGGGCGCCTGGCGATCGGCGCGTTCCCGGCCGCGGCGGCGGTCCTGGTCCCCCGCGCGCTGGCGGTGCTGCGCACCCGGCACCCCGGGCTGGCCGTCACGCTCGAGGAAGGGGCCACCCCGGCGCTGCTCGCCCGGCTCCGCGGCGGGCGCACCGAGGTCGTGGTGATCGGCGTCGGCGACGGGCTGCCCGGGTACGACCTCGCGGGCCTGCACCAGGACGTCCTGACCGAGGACGACCTGCGCGTCGCCGTGCCGGCCGGGCACCGGCTCGCCCACCGGCGGCTCGTGGACGTCACGGACCTGCGCGACGAGACGTGGATCGTCGGCCGCGGCGGGCGCGGAGAGCCGCAGTTCGGCGCGTGGCCGACCCTGGCCGAGCCCCGCGTCGGCCACGCGGTCCGCGGCTGGACGACCCGCCTGGGCATGGTGGCGGCCGGCCTCGGCATCGCGTTGCTGCCGGGCGTGGCGGCGGCGTCGGTCCCGGCGGGGGTCGCGGTCGTCTCCGTCGAGGACCCGGCCTGGCGCGGCCGGGCCGCGGTCGCCGTCACCCGGCACGGTCGCTCGGCCGGCGCCACCGCGGTGGTCGAGGCCCTCCGCGAGCAGGCGGCCGAGCTGCGCGGCTGATCGGGGGAAGAAACCTGCCCACCCGGGACCGGCCGGCCCGAGGCAGAATCGGGGCATGGAGCCCACCGGTCAGCCGAAGGAGCTCGGCGACTTCCTGAAGGCGCGCCGCGCCCAGCTGAGCCCGCACGACGTCGGCCTGCCGGAACCCGCCTCACCGCGCCGGGTGGCCGGGCTCCGCCGGGAGGAGGTCGCGCAGCTCGCCGCGATCAGCGTCGACTACCTGACGCGGCTCGAACAGGGGCGCGTGCAGGCCTCTTCGTCGGTGCTCGCCACCCTGGCCCGCGCGCTCCGGTTGAGCGACGACCAGCAGTCCTATGTGTACGAACTGGCCGGCAAGCCCTTTCGCCGGCCGCGGCGCCGGGCGGCCGAAAGACTGCGCCCCGCGATGAAGCGGCTGCTCGACCAGCTGGCGGAGACGCCCGCGATGGTGCTGGGCCGGCGGCTGGACGTCGTGGCGTGGAACGAGGCGGCGGCGGCGCTGTTCACCGACTTCGGCCGCTACCCGCCGAACCGCCGCAACTACGTGTACCTGCTCTTCGCGGACGCTTCGGTGCGCGCGCTCCACACCGACTGGGAAGAGGCGGCCCGCACAGCGGTGGCGGCCCTGCACCTGGAGGCCGCGCGCGACCCGGACGCGCCGGAGCTGGCGGACCTCGTCGGCGAGCTCGCGGTGCAGCACCCGGAGTTCCGCACGTGGTGGGCGGCCCACCACGTGACGAGCACGGGCTACGGCGTCAAGCGCTACCACCACCCGGTGGTCGGCGACCTGACGCTGGACTGCGACATGTGGGAGAGCCCGGACGGCAGCGGCCAGCGGCTCATGGTCCTGACGGCGGAACCGGGCTCGCCGGCCCACGAAGCGTTGCGGATCCTGGCTTCGTGGACCGCCGAGCCTGTCACCGGGTAACCAGCGGGACCGCTACCGCCGCACCAGCACCGCCGCCGCGACGATGCCCGCCACCACCACAGCCGCCAACGCCAGCATGCTGATCCCCATGCCATGCGCGAAAGCCGCCCGCGCCGCCGACGCCAAGTGCCCATCCGCCGCCACCGCGAGCGCGCCCGCCAGCGACCCCTCCGCCGCCTCACGCGCGGGCGGTGCCAGCGCCGACGTCGCCGAGCGGACCGCATCCGTGTAACCGGCGGAAAGGACGCTGCCCGTGAGCGCGATCCCCAGCGCCGCACCGACTTCGCGCGTCGCGTCGTTGACCGCCGAGGCCACGCCGTACTGCGACGGTGGCACGTTGTCGAGGATCGCGCTCGTCGCGGCCGGGGCCGTCACCCCGGTGCCCGCGCCCAGCACGCACACCGCGATCGCCAAGGCGGCATAACCGCTTCCGGCGTCCAGCTGTCCGATGAGGACCATGCCCGCGACGACGACCGCGAGCCCGGCGCACGTCACCGCGCGCAGCCCGAACCGGCGGACCAGCGGCGCCGAAGCCAGCGACAGCGGGAAGAGCGTCACCGCGACGGGCCACAGCGCCAGCCCCGACTTCAGCGCCGAGTACCCCTGCACCAGCTGCAGGTACTGTGCCAGCGCGTAGAACATCCCGAACGCCGCGGTGAACTGGACGGTCACTGAAACCGACCCGGCCGCGAAGGCCGCGTCGCCGAACAGCCGGACGTCCAGCAGCGGGGACGCGCGCCGCAGCTCGTACGCCACGAACAGCGCGCCCAGCACCAGCCCGCCCGCGATCGACCCGAGCACGACGCCGTGGCCCCAGCCGAGATCGGCGACGCGCAGGATGCCGAACACCACCGCGCCGATCGCCAGGGCACTGAGCACCGCGCCGACCACGTCGAAGGCGTGCGGACGGCGGTCGCGCGAAGTCGGCACCGTCAGGCTCGCGGCCACCAGGACCACGGACAGCACCGCCGGCCCGAGGAACACCGAGTGCCACGCGAAGTGCTGCAGCAGCACCCCGGCGAGCACCAGCCCGCCGAGCCCGCCGACCCCGGCCACCGCGGCCCAGGTCCCGATGGCCCGGCCGCGGCGTTCCGGCGGGAAGCTCGCGGTGATGATCGACAGCGTGGCCGGCATGATCATCGCCGCGCCGAGCCCGGTGACGGCCCGGGCCGCGATGATCCACGACGACGTGTCGAGGAAGACCGGCGCGGCGCACCCGCCCGCGAACACGAGCAGGCCGGCGACGAGCACGCCGCGGCGTCCGTACCGGTCCCCCAGCGCGCCGGCCGGCAGCACCAGCGCGGCCAGCACCAGCGTGTAGACGTCGACGATCCACGTCTGTCCGGCCTGGCTCGCGCCGGTGTCGGCGGCCAGCGCGGGCAGCGCCGCGTTCACGATCGTCACCATGGCGATCACCAGGCCGACCGCCGTGCACATCACGCCGACCGTCCACGCGCGGCGGCCGGTCGACAGCACGGCCTCGTCGGTGACCTCGGACTCCGCCCGCACGCACCTCGCCCTTCGTCCGCGACACCGGTCTCGCCCCGACGTTACGTCCGGGTACCGAGACTCGGGGCCGGGTCCCGTCTCGGTTCTCGACGATGATGATGTTGACTGTCCGGCATGTCGAACCCGGAGAGCCCCGAACCGCAGCCGCAGCCGGCCAAGTCACGGGCCGGGACCGGCCTGCTGTCCTTCGCGATCCTGGTCGCCGGGATCGGCGGCGCTCAACCAGCTGATGCGCAGCTACGCCACGCGAACCGCGGGCGACGGGCGGACTAAGCTGCTCATCGACCCGGCCACAACCGGACGCGGCTCGGCGGCCCCGACGCGCCCCTCGCCCCGAGAAGAGCGTCCCGGCGGCCGTCGACGTCCTCGAAGCCCAGGCCGGCGCGCCCGGCCTGCGGTTCATGGACCGGCACGGCGAGCCCGTGCCGTGGTGACCGGTCATGATCGGCTAGCTGCCGGCCGCCGAACGGCGGGTGGCCGGATACCGAGCTACGAAATGTTCGCGGGCCGGCGAAGGCCCGGCCCGGCACTGTCCGATGTGGAGCCGGGCGCGTCGTCCGGACGTCCGGATACCGAGGCACGGGAGGTTTCCGGCGGGCGGCGGAAGCGGCCCGGCGACATCCCGTACTCCCGGCGGAAGGCGCCGGAGAACGCGAACTCGCTCGAGTACCCGACGCGGCGGGCGATCGTGGCGAGTGAGGCGTCGGTCTCGCGCAGCAGGCCGGCGCCGCGGTCGAGCCGCCAGCTCGTGAGGTAGCTCATCGGCGGCCGGCCCACCACCGCGGTGAAGCGCCTGGTGAACACCGAGCGCGACAGCCCCACGGCCGCACCGAGCCCCGCCACCGTCCACGGCCGCTCGGGGTTCTCGTGGATTCGCCGCAGGGCGGCGGCGACCGCCGGGTCGTCGGTCTGCGGCCACCCGTACGCGTCGTGCTGTTCGTGCCACTGGCGCAGCACCTTGACCAGGATCAGGTCCAGCAGCGCCGGCAGGGTCGCTCCCCCACCCAGCCGCTTTTCGGACACGTCGGCGGCGAGGAGGTCGACGAGGGTGCGCATCTCCGGGTCGCGGTCGTAGTCCGGGGACACGGCGAGAGGATCGGGCAGCGCACGCAGGTACTGCGGGACGCGGCCGTGCTCGAGCCGGTAGGCGCCGCACAGGAACTCGAACGCCGCGGGCCCGTCGGCCGGCGGGAACGGGCCCATCGTCACGGCCGGCAGGTTTTCCAACGCGCCGGGAGACGTGTGCAGGCCGTGCTCGACGCCGGTCGAGGTGAGCACGATGTCGCCCGCGCGCAGAGCGACGGGCTCCGCGTCCTCGGTGATCAGCCAGCAGGTACCGCGCAGGACGATGTGGAAGCCACTGCCGGCGAAGGCGGGGAACCGGACGCCGCGGCGATCGGCCTGCCGGATCAGGCGGGCGTTCGCACTGCCGACCCGGACGGCGCGAATGACCTCACTGATCAAGTCCATGCGCTCGATGGTAGGCGCACAGCCGCGTATGAACCGGCGCGGTTCGCGTATGGCCGGCCACCCCCGGCCGCTGGTTGGGTCGACGGCGTGAACGAGAACACCACGGCGGACGCGGCCGCCGAGACCCTGCGCACCTACGCCGAGAAGACGGAAGAGGGCGCCCGGCCCGCTCCGGAAAGCCTGGACGCGCTGCGCGGGCACGGGATCTTCGCCCTCCGGACGCCGCGGGACCACGGCGGCGCCTGGGCCGGCGCCGAAACCGTCGCCCGGTGCCTCACCGGACTGGGCCGGGCGTGCCCGGCCACGGCCTGGGTCGCCGGGACGTGCGTGACCGCGAAGGACATCGCGGCTCGCTGCTTCGCCGGAGCGCGGTCGCCCGAGTTCTTCGGCGACCCGGACGCGCTGTTCTGCGGATCGGGCGTCCCCGGTGCCCAGGGCCGGCGGGGGCCGGAGGGCGTGCACGTCAGCGGCCGCTGGCCGAACGCCTCCGGGTGCGAGGACGCCACGTGGGCCGCGGTCGCCCTGCTCGTCGACGGCGTGTTCTCCTTCGCCGTCGTCCCGGTCGCGGAGCTGACCGTGGAGCGAACCTGGAGCATGGCGGGCATGCGCGGCACGGGCAGCCACACCCTCGTCGCCGACGACGTCTTCGTTCCGGCCGAACGGGTGGTGGCGGCCGAACCCTTTCCCGTGAACAGCCTGATGCTGTACTCGATGACGGTGCTCGGCCCGGTGGTCGGCGCCGCCCGCGGCGCCCTCGATGCGACCCTCGCGATGTTCGCCTCGGACCGCAAACCGTTCATGAGCGGGTACGCCCGGATGGGCGAGTCACCCGGGGCCCGCCAGTGGCTGGCGGAGGCCGCCCACCTGGTGGACCGGGCCGAAAACACGATGCTCATGGTCGCGCGCGAGTCCGACGCGAGCGAGCTGGCCGAGGAGGACACGCCCCGATTGCGCATGGCGCTCGCGGACGCCGCCCGAGACTGCCGCGCCGCGCTCGACCGGATGCTCGATCTGCACGGCGCGAGCGGTTTCGCCACGGCGAACGCCCTCCAGCGGTTCTGGCGCGACGTCGCCGTCGGCAGCCGTCACCCGCACCTGAACGGGTACCTCGCCGTCGAGGCCGCCGGCACGGCACTGACCGCGCCCCTCGACCGGGAACCCGCCTCGGCCTAGAGCGCGGGGTCCGCTTCGGCGTGGCCGAGCCGGATCACCGCGGGGAGTGGGCAACGTCTCTCGGGAATTCCGCCGGCTACGCGGATTCGGGCGGATATGCGCCAAGGCCGCCACGAAGCGGGTCACCACCTGGTGCCCGGCCGCCGGACGATTCGGCCGGCGGGCCGGTCAGGGGACGAAGCCGTCCGCGGCGTCCCACCCGGACGCCGCGTGCCGTCAGTCGGCGGTGCTGCTCTCGGGATCGAGACGAGGCGACCGGTTGAGGCGTTGCGCCTCGTGGAGCTGGTCTTCGAGGGTGATGATGCGGCAGGCGGCGTCGATGGGGGTGCCCTGGTCGACGAGTTCCCGCACCCGGCCGGCCAAGCGCAGCTGGTGGCGGGAATACCGGCGGTGCCCGCCGGCGGAACGTTGCGGGGTGATCAAGCCGGCTTCGTCGAGGCTGCGCAGGAAACCTTGGGTGGTGCCGAGCATGTCGGCGGCCCGGCCCATCGTGTAGGCGGGGTAGTTCTCGTCGTCGAACTTGTCGGCCGCGCTCGGCGTGCCGGGTCCTTCTTGGTCAGGAATCATTCGGCCTCCACATCACAAAGGACCCCGGGTGCCACTGCGGCACCCGGGGTCCTCAAAGGGTTGGGTTTCACCATTGTCCACCGGCGCGACCGCCGGCGTCCTGCACCCGCGTCCGGCCGAAAACCGGTCTACGCGGGGATCGCTCATTCGTGACCGAGCACCACCTCCGAACTCGATGGGACTGCGGCACCCGCGCGGCAAAGACCAACCGCTGCGGGCGATCCAATGATGCTCCCGTTCCCTTCTTTCCGGTGTTTTCCACTTACTCGGTACTGCTACTGCGTTTCTTGCTACTTCACCTGCTGCGAACGCCACCGGCGGGAACCCTTCCACTGATCGGTCCCAGCACGCCTGACGCCGCTGGTCACTGCCCGGAGCCCCGTTCACTGATCAGCTCCGGCCACCTGACCGGTCCTGCAACTACCACTACACAAACAACAGCAACTACAACTGCACACTGCCGATCTTCCCGGGCGCACCTGCTCCGCCCGGTCCTGCACTACCGCTCCGAGACCGGTACTACCTGGTCAAACCTCTTCACGACCCGGCCCTGGAGTACTGCTCGCGGTCACCAGCCGAAACCTTGTTCCCTTGATCGGCTCCGTGCTGCCTGACCGTCCTGTCTCACCTCGCGGGTAGTTACGTCCTCTCCCGCGCCTGCTTGACGTTGTCTCTCTCGCTACGAGAAGAACACTACACACACCCGCCGTTGAATGTCTACCCCGGCCGACATAGATTTTCGTGGCGGGCCGGACGGACGAGGAGAGGGCGCACGACCATGGGTGACGAAGCCACGCAGAGTCCGCTCGACGAGCGCTACGGCCTCGCCGGTGTGCGTGACCTGGCCGAATACGCCGAGGCCCTGAGCCGCCTGCTGGACCGGGGACGCCGGGAGCGGTGCGCCGCGGTGCTGTCGGAAGCGGAGGCCTACGCCGCGGCGGAACTGCTCGGGCAGTTCGCGCAGCTCGATCCCCCCGCCGCGTTGAACCAGCTGGCCGCGTCCCTGGCCAGCCGCATCTACAGCCGCCTCGGCGCCTGACCGGCCGGCAGCGCGATGCCGGCCGGGTCGACCGGCGACGATCCCGAGCGTCACACCGGCACCGCGCGCCGCCGCCAGAACTCGCGGGTGCCGCCGGCCAGGCCGTAGACCGCGCGTGACTGCCGTGCGTGCGCGCGGGTCCGTTCCGCCAGCCAGTCGCCGTAGCCGCGTTCGTCGTGCGCGGCCGCCAGCGCCGTCTCGAGGGCCAGCGTGAGACCCCGTCCGGAGAGGGGATCCACGGCCAGCGCCGCATCCCCGGCGAGCGTGACGCCGGGGCCGGTGGCGGCGACGGCCCGCCCGGTCGGGGCGGCCCGCAGCGCCGGGCGGTGAGCCGGCCGCAGCGTCGCCGCCCAGCCGACGTCGCGGGCCGCGTCACGCCAGGTGCCGGGGCGCAGCAGATCCGCGTCCGTGCAGTGGACGACCGACGTCCCCCGGGTGTCCCCCAGCGCGTACCACCAGCCGCCGGGGCCGTGGTCGACCAGCAGCCGGTGCCCCAGGCGCAGCGGATCGCCCGGCAGCCAGGCCGTCATGGCCACCATCCGGTGCCCGGTCGTCCGGGGCAGGCCGAAACGCGCCGCGACCCGGCCGGTCCGGCCGGACGCCACGATCACCCGCGGGGCGGTGATCCGCCGGACGGCGGCACCGTCGGCGCAGTGCAGGGTCCAGCCGAGCCCGTCCCGGACCGCGCCGGTCACCTGGGCCGGCAGGTGCCGGACCCCGGCCGCACCCGCGGCCGCCAGGAAGAGGGGGTTCAGCCAGTGCCGGTCGACCACCCAGCCGGGACCGGCCGGATCGAGGATGCCGGCCCGCTCCGCGAAGTCCGCGCCGCCCCACCGGGAGATCGTCGCCGCGCAGACCGGCGCCCGCGCGGCCACGGTGCCGGTCAGGCCGAGGATGTCCAGGTAGTGGCGGGCGTGCCCGGACAGCAGCTCCAGCGTGCCGGCCGGCGGCGCCTTCGCGGCCCCGATCAGGACGACGCGGGCGCCGGTCCGCGCGAGGGCGATGGCCGCCGCGGCGCCCGCCGGACCCGCACCGACCACGCACACGTCCGCGGTCACGGGATCGTGCCGTGGCGCTCCGACTCCGTGAAGCTCCCCCGGGGGGTCATCACGACGAAGCCGAGCTTCCACCAGTTCGCGAGCATCTGGTCGTACGAAGGCACGACACCGGATTGGCCCGGCCACGGCGGAGTACCGGGCCGGCTCCACGGCAGCATCGTGCCGGTGCGCGCACCGCTCGCGTCCCGCTTCTCCGCCTCGGCGACGGTCGGGTAGACGGCGTCCGGCCGCTGCGCCGGCCACCACCCGTACTCGTCCCTCGAGACCCGCTGCTGCTCGTTCTTGCACTGCAGGAAGTCCGCGTGCCAGGGCAGGGCCATCTGCCTGCTGAAGTGGCCGGCCCGGACGGTCACCCCCGGGTCGCCGACGTAGGTCGAGGGCGCGCCGTGCTTGACGCGGAACGGCTCCGCGAACAGCTCGGGGGCGCGGATCTGCCAGCCCACCTCGATCCCGGGGTAGAACGCGCCGCCGGAGCAAGCTTCCAGCGCCGCGCGGTCGAGGCCGTGCGGGGTGACGTTCAGCGGCGGCACCGGCGAGGTGAAGTGGCCCTGGCCCAGCGCCGACGCGATGAAGTTGCCCTTCGCCCACTCGGTGAGCATCGCCAGCTGGGTACCGGTGAGCGTCAGGCCCCAGCGGCCGGTGCCCTGGGAGTTGTACGGGTCGTCGCCGAGCAGCTTGGGCATGGTGTCGCTGCCGGTGAGTCCCGGCGTGCCGGGTTTTCGGAGGTAGGCGAGGATGGTCGCACGCAGGTTGTTCGGCTGGGCGGGATCGGCCAGCTGCGGCCAGATCGCCGTCAGCCCCGGTCCGGCGCCCAGCTGCGTGTGCGCGTCGGCGAGCGGCCCGAACGTCCACGTGGCCAGGACCGAGCGCCGCAGGATCGGCATGACGTCCCGGTCGAAGTCGACCTTGAACTTCGTCAGCTTGGTGCCGCCACCCGCCAGGTCCGCGGCCAGCGCGCGCAGCTGCGAGGACTCTTCGGTGTCGTAGACCGTCTCGTCGGCGGGGATCGGCAGCCGCGTGGCCGCGAGATCGAGGAGCACGTCGTACAACGTCACCGGCGTCTGGACGGCCGGGGCGAAGTCCGGTGGCCCGACGAGCAGCCACGCGCCGGAAACCGGGACGGGCCGTGGCTTCCCGTCCGGTCCCCGCAGCCGGAGGACCGCGGTGACCGGCCCGTCCGACGCGTCGTCGAACCAGCCGTCGTTGTTGGCGTAGCTCTTGATCTTCGCGCCGGCCCGGCTGCCCGCGACGCCCTTGCCGCCGAGCGCCACCAGCCGCCCGGCGCCGTCGGTGCGCAGCTCGCCGAGGTACTCGATCGGCGGCGAGGGCTGCGGGTCCGGCCACAGTTCCTTCGCCGGGTTCGAGGAGGTTCCCTTGGTGAACGTGACCGGCCCCTTCGCCCGGCCGGTGATCTTCCGGGGCCCGGGATCGATCTCCAGCGTCCGGGGGTTCGTCCCGCTGAGCGCGGCGTTGCGGCGGGCACCGGCCTTCGGCACGAGCGGGGAGCCGGTCAGCCCGTTGAACTCGAAGAACGACGCCTTGCGGTTGGCCAGGTGCACCTGCCAGGTCAGCTCGACGACGTCCTTCCCGTCGAGGGTGATTTCCCGGGACACGGTGTACTTCCCGCCGGACTCGGTGTATTCGAAGACCCGGAACCGGGCGGCCTGCGGTTTGAGCTCGCCGCCCGGCGCGGCCTTGAACGGCGGCACGGCCGTGCCGATCCCGGCGGCTCCGGTCGCGTTCTGGTAGGGCACCTCGGGACCGACGAAGAACTGGTCCCTCGGCGCGTTGCCCATCCGGGCGACGCCGATCGCGGGGTGGATGCGGTAGCGCGGCGGCTTGGCCATCTCTCCTCCGCTCAGTTGTCGCCCACCGGGCTCCAGGTCCCGTCCGGGTTCTTCCGCCACTGCGGCAGCGATCCGTCCGGGCGCAGGCGGAGCAGGGTCGTCGGCAGGCGGACGTCCCACGGATCGCCCTGCGCGACCTCGAGGCCCTTGGCCTGGTCGCGTTCCTTGATCTCGGTGATGACGCCGACGTAGGTCGGGTCGGTGATCGTGGGCGGTTCGGTGCCGTTCCAGATCTCGCCGGTGTTGAGGAAGTGCGCGATCGAGCTTTCGAACCCCGGCCGCACGGGGACGACCGCGCGGGCCGACCCGGCCCGCAGGAACTCGGAGAACTGGATGTCGGTGTCCTGCAGCACGGCCTGCGCCGCCCAGTTCGCCTTGCGGCCCCAGTAGTACGGGTAGAACAGGTAGGTCATGTGCTCCCATTCGAAGGCCTGCTCGAAGAACCGCACGTAACGGCCCTGGAGCTCGGCCTCGGTCAGGCTGGGTTCCGGGTAGCCCTCCGGCACCGACGACTGGACCGCGCCGAACGCGCCGAAGTGCTGGGCGGTGAACACCGCGATCGCGTGCTTCTTCAGCTCGGTGCGTTCGATCAGCCGGTTCTCGATCGGGTTGCGGCCGAGGATCTGGCTGGCCGTCTGCACCTGCAGCGCGGCCAGCGCGTCCTGGTAGTCCCGGTCCAGCTTGAGGTAGGCCTGGGTGATCGCCTGGTGGGTGGCGAGCTGCCAGGCGTCGAATGCCCGCTGGGTCCGCTTGCAGGTGACCTCGACCGCGAGGGTCAGCGTGGCCCAGCCGAATGCCGAGACGGTCAGCGGAACAGCGCCTTCTTCGGTGCCCATGGTGACGTGCTGGGTTTCGAGCGGTTGCTTCTTCCAGGAGACCAGCCGATCGCCGAGCACGACGTCGACGCCCCAGCTGTCCAGCCAGTCGTCCCAGATGGAACCGGTGGCAGCCACGAATCCGGTCAGCGCCGAGTAGCCGGCGGGCAGCGGCAGCTCCACGGTCTTGGTGAGGACGTGTTCGTCGTGCGAGGACGTGCCCTCGAAGGTCTTGGCGACGGTCTGCAACTCCTCCGGCGGCGGGTTCACCCCGGCAGCCTGGTAGCGCTGGACGTAGTCGCCGTAGTTGTCCTTGTTGAGATCCTTGGGCTTGAGCGTGAACGGCACGGGCCGGACCAGCGTCGCGCCCGGCTTCGGGTAGGTCGTGATCGCGTACTGCCAGAACGCGGACGGCTCCGGGATCATCAGGTCGAACATCATCCGCTTGCCGTAGTTGTAGACCTGCGACTCGTAGACCTTGTCCACCCACTGGTAGACGCCGACGACGGGACCGTTGCCGGTGGCGTTGTTGATGCCGTGCTCGTTGGTCTCGGAGAAGACCTCGAGCGTGCGCAGGATCCGTTCCTCGCGGTGCTTCTCGGTGACCTTCGACGCGGCCCGGTTGGAGATCTCCTTCGAGTAGCCGGTGGCCGTCTTGGCGGATTCCTCTTTGGACTTGTTGAGCGAGAAGTCCGTGGAAGCCTTGAATTCGATCGTCGGGCCGTAGGAACCGGAGACGGAGAGGCCGACCTTGAAGGTGGAGTCCTCCTTCTGGACCGTGGCCGCCTCCTGCTTCAGCTCGAAGCGCTCGGTGCTCTGGTTGTCCCGCTCCTCGGTGGATTCGAGGACCTCTTCGGTGGTGTCAGTCTGCTCGGTGGTGCGGGAGCGCAGGTGGGTGCGCTTCTTCGCCTCGCCGCGCAACACGTTCTCGACGTGGCCGACCTCGCCACCCTCGTACCGCTTGAGCTGCTGGCGCACCACGAGCAGGTCGCCGACGCCGACCGGTTTGAGCGTGCCGTGCGTCGTCGGCACCGCGGTGGGCGCCAGGGCCGGGGAAGGTCGTTCCGGCAACCGCTGGACCGTCCCGCCGACCACGGCGTACACGTCACCGGCCGGCGCGAACTCGGCCAGCTCGGTGTAGTTCGAGGACAGTTCGGTGTGCACCCGCGCCACCGCGGTCGGCAGCGGGACGGCCGTCAGGTCGAGGCCCAGGGACTCGGCCGTGGCCCGGTTCCCGGGGCCGAGGGCGGCCACGGCACCGGCGGTGAGCACGAGCCGGGGGCCGGCACCGCCCGGGGTGACGGGGAGCGCGCTCGCCGTCGCGGTGGCGCTGAGGACGCCGAGGCTGGCCGAGAACGCGGCGGGCGGTTCGTCGATCTCGCCCGCCAGGAGCTGCTCGACCAGGCGGGCGCGCAGCACGGCGACCGGGTCCGTGCCGGCCGTGTCCCGTCCTTCCGGCGCCGGCCGTTCCCCGGCCCGCGGAACGGCGATGTCCTCGGGGGCGACGGCGGCGAGCGCGTGGTTCAGGGCGAGCAGGTCGTCGACCCGGGCGCGGAGGTCCGCTTCCCGGCCGTCGCCCGCCTCGGTTTCCAGCCGGCGCTCCTGGTCGTCCGCGGGGCGCACCGCCGCGACGGCCTGGATGGCGGGCAGCACGCCCGCGGCGATGACGGCCGGCCGGGCGAGCAGGACGCGCAGCCCGTCGGGCTTGGCGAGCACCGGGTCCTGCTTCGCCGTCGCCTCGACGACGACGAGGACGGTCAGCAGGTCCTCCAGCCGGACCGCGGAAAGGGGGCCGTCGGCGGAGAGGATCACCGCGGCGATCAGGTTGTCGGCGATCCGATCCCGGTCGGCGGTGAATTCCGGCGCGCCGATGACCTGGTTCGGCGACATTCCGAAGATCTGGTTGACGACCGACGGAAGCGCACTGGGATTGGGCGGGGTGGTGCCGGTGATGAGCGCGTCCATCGTCACCAGTTTGGTGCCCAGCGCCAGATCGGTGATCGTCTTCAACCCGCGTGCGGACTCGACGAGCGTGGTCGCGGCCTGCCGGCGTCCCGCCTTCGGATCCTCGCTCTGGTTGGCTTCCCTGAGCGCGGCGGCGAACTGCGCCCCCGGCGTCACGGTCATGGCGACGCCGGGTGCGGGCGGGCGCAGCAGCAACAGCCTGAAGATTTCGTCCATGGTGCTCCCCCGGGTACTTCGGGCGGGATTCGGCCTTTGGGGCGAAGCTAGCAACGAACCGGGGCAATCCGGCTCGCGCGCACCAAAGGCCGCGCCATCAACCGCACCATGGAGCGACATCGTGCTTTCCGGGTATTTTTTCTTACTACGGGATTTCGTGGCCCGCCGGCGGCCGGCCGAAAGGCTCAACCGTCCAGGACGGGCCGCCGCGAGCCGACACAGGGACGATGTCGTCTCCCTGGGCGGCCACCCAGGCGATGGCCACCTGAGCGAGCGTGGCGTCCTTCACCTGCTTTGCCTGGCCGGGTACCCGGCGCCGCAGCCCTCGCGAGCCGGCTCGACGACGTGCCCGCCTGCATCCACACCGACCTCGGCGAGGTCGTCTGGAAGAACGCCCTCGCCGGCGCCCTGCTCGGCCACGGCGAAACAGCGCCCGGCCGGGACAGCAACATGATCGGGCGCATGTGGGATCGTCGATCGCGCTGTGCGCCACCGGGAACGGCACCGAAGAGTCGGTGTCCCAGAGGCGGAACAGCAATGCCTCGTCCGGCTGCATGTCCGGGAAGTAGTACCAGCGCTGCTTGGGTCGTGCACGAGGTTCAGCCCGGTGAACGGCATCGGCTGGTCCGGGCGTACCCGCTCGACCGGGCGGATGCCGCGCCAGACGTTGCTCTCGGACCAGCGTCCCGACAGCCGCTCGTCGGCCTCGACGCCCATGGCCCGGCGGATCCAGGCCTCGAAGCTCGCGCCGTCGTAGTCGGCGTGCGCCGCACGCGCCGGCGGGCGTTCGCCCCGCTTCTCGCCGTCCTCGAAGCGCGCCAGCGTGGGGAAGACGACGACCTTCACCGCCCCGGTCGCCGCCTTGACCAGCTCCTCCAGTTCGGCCTGGTAGACCCGCTCCCCCTCTTCGGTGTCGGTGAAGTCCTGCACCTTCGTCCGGTGTTCGACCAGCGCGAACCCCTGTACGTCGAGACGAAAGTCCTCGCGGATCGGCCGGGCGTTCGTGATGGACCTGCCCCACGCCGAAACGCACGCAGAGCACTCGACGCTCCCGCCGCCGTGGCCGCCCTGCACGAGCTGGTCACCAAGCTGGGCGCCCCCACCGGCCTCGCCGAGCTCGGGGTCGCCCGGCCCCAGCTCCGCGCCGTCGTCGAAGAAACTCTTGCGGCGCCCTACGCGAACCCGCGCCCGGCCGGCCGGACCTTGCCGACCTTCTCGAAGCAGCCTGGTCCGGGCACCCTAAGCCGTCGGGTCGGGGCCGAGGACACGATCCAAAAGCTCGCCGAGCTGGTCGAGCTCGGCGGCCGACAGATTGTCGAACGAAGACCCGGCGATGGCGTCCACGAGCTCCTGCCCTTCCACGCGCAAGCGCGCCCCCTTCTCGGTGAGCCGGTGCCGGACCGCCCGGCCCGGTCCGGGGACCCGTTCGATCAGACCGCGCTCGGCCATCCGCGTGGCCAGGGAACCGAACGACTGGTCGGTCTGGAAGGTCAGCACCGCCAGGTCGTGCAGCGAGGCATCCGGCTCGCGGTGCAGGTGCCGCAGCGTGTCCCACTGCACGAGGGAAAGGTTCAGCGGCGCCAGCGCGCGGCTCAGCGCGCGGTGGTGGCGGTACTGCAGGCGCTTGACGGCCAGCGCGACATCACCGGGGCGGTACTTCATGCCCGCATCCTAACCGATCGAAGTCAGGTTGCTTATCTAAGCAACCTTATATAAGGTTGCTTAGGTAACGAGCTCACGACCGAGAAGGACCCATGACGACTCGCCCCACAGCCGGCTCGCTCCGGCCCACCCGCACCGACACCCGCACGCTCGGCCCGGTCGAGGTGACCCTCCAGGACCGCGACCGCACCCGCCCGTTCCTGCTCCTGCACGGCGGTGGCGGCGTCGCCACGATGGCCGGTTTCGCTGACCTGCTCGCCGAGCGCACGCATTCCCGGGTGCTGCTGCCCACCCATCCCGGCTTCGGCGGCACCCCGAAAGACTCCAGCCTGACCGGTGTCATCGAACTGGCGCGGACCTACGTCGCACTGCTGGAGGAGCTCGACCTCACCGACGTCACCGTGATCGGCAACTCCTTCGGGGGCTGGCTGGCCGCCGAAATCGCCCTGCAGAAGAGCCCGCGAGTCAGCGGCGCGGTGATCATCGACGGGATCGGCATCGAGGTCGACGGCCACCCGCCGACCGACGTCAGCGGCCTCTCCCCCACCGAGCTCCGCGCGCACTCCTTCCACGACCCCGGCAAGGCCCCCGTCCCGCCGGGCGGCGGCACCGGACCGAGCCCCGACGTCCTGGCGCTGATCGGCTACACCGGCCCCACCATGGCCGACCCGACGCTCGCCGACCGGCTCGGCGCCCTCGACGTCCCGGTCCACGTGCTCTGGGGCGAAAGCGACGGCATCGTCGACCCCGATTACGGCAAGGCCTACGCCGCCGCGATCCCGTTCTCGACGTTCACCCTGCTCCCCCGCACCGGCCACCTGCCGCAGGTCGAGACGCCCGAAGAGCTGCTGGGCGCGCTCTTGGACCTCGGCAACTGATCTCAGGAGACGCCACCATGAAGACCTCGTTGACCGTGACCCGGATCGGGCACGCCTGCCAGCTGATCGAAATCGGCGGGACCCGCGTCCTGACCGACCCGTGGTTCACCCAGGCCGCCACCTACTACCAGGGCGAACCGGTCGCCTCGACGGTCGAGGGCCTGGGCCGCGTCGACGCGGTCGTGGTCAGCCACGAGCACTACGACCACTGCGACCTCGACGCCCTCGTCACCGGCGGCTTCGACCTGGACACCCCGCTGATCGGTCCCGGCACGGTCGCGACCATCGCGCGGGGCAAGGGTTTCCGCGACGTCCGCGCCATCGAAGCGTGGGAAGCCGCCACGGTCGGCGACCTCACCGTGACGGCGACCCCGGGCAAGCACGGCGTCCACGAAGTCACCTTCGTCCTCCAGAAGGGCGGGCGCACGGTCTTCTTCGGCGGCGACTCGCTGCGGGTGCCGGAGCTGGACACCATCCCGGACCGGTTCGGGCCCGTCGACCTGGCCATCCTGCCGACGAACGGCTTGTGCGTCCGGCCGATGAACCTCGCGCAGGTGGTCATGGACGCCGAGGAAGCAGCCGGGCTGACGGCCGCGCTGAAGCCCGCCTTGGCGGTGCCGCACCACTACGCCTTCCACAGTGGCCGCCTGGGCGACCGGATGATCACCAAGGGCGACCAGGACCCGCGACACTACGCCGACGCGGTCGCCCGGCTCGCCCCGGAGATCGACGTCCGCATGGTGCTGCCCGGAACCACCGTGTCGGTCCCGTAAAGCGAACAGCGGTTCGCGTGCCGGGATCCGGCGTGGATGGCGATCGGTGAGCCGGCGAAGGAAGAGCGGCTGGACAAGACGGCCAAGGGTGAGCGCGCAGGTCGAAGCGCGCCATCCCCTGGCCGGCGACCTACCCTCCCGTTTGTCGGGCAGAGGGCCGGTGCGGCCGGTCCGCGTCGGCGGCAGGTGCGGTCGCGGGGACCGGGGTCGTCATCCCCGGGGTGCCGAAGACCCGGGTAAGGCGGTCCTCGGTGTCGGCGCCGATCTTTTCGAAGACGACTTTCGCGATCGGTGCGCCGAGCTTCGCGGTTCCGTGGAACTCGATCGTGGCGTGGTAGGTCAGGGTGCTCCCGCCTCCGCCCGTGGCGGCGACGCCGATGTCGTCGGTGGTGGTGGCGGTGTCGTTGTGGCCGGCGAACACCACCCGTCCGGGTTCGAGCCGGACGAGCTCACAGGTCAGTTCGGTCTCCACACCGGCGATCTTGGAGACGGTGCGCCACCGGGAACCGACCTCGACCGGGCCTTCGTCGAGGCGGTCACACACCCGGGTACCGGGATCCCACTCGGTCGCGTTGCCGAAGTCCTTCAGGTACTTCAGCACCTCGTGCGGTGCCGCCGCGACGGTGAAGGTGCGCGTCACTTCGACCACAGGCAGTTCCTCTCCTCGGCGTGCACGGCCACCACTGCGTGACCGCGCCCCCGAATACCCCACCCGGGGAGGTTTCACCCCAAACCGGACCGGCGACGTCAGAGCATCCGACCAGCACCGCGCCCTCGCCGTGCTGCTGGTGGCCTGGCCTTCCGGGTGCGGGCGAGCTCGACGAGCGTGGCCATGAACCCGGCGTCACCTTCACCGTGGACGGTCGGCGACAGCCGCGCGACCGACGGTCGCAGCCCGCGCCCGGCGAGGGCGGCCCAGCTCGGCGGTCGCCGGGCTTCGCCCGCCCCGCCGGGCGGCAGCCCGAACCAGGGCCTCGATCGCCGCGACGTCGGACGCCACCGCGTCGGCGAAGCCGCCGTCGAAGGGCGATGTCGTGCCGGAAGGCGAGGTGGACGACGGCGCCGGCGTTCTCGGCCGCTTCGTGCAGCAGGTCGAGATCCTCGACCGAGCCACGGACGACCGCGGCACCCCGCGCCTCGACCACGGCGGCCGAGGCGGCGGACCGAGCGAGCCCGGTGACCTCGCGCCCCGCTTCGATCAGCTCGGGGACGACCGCGGAGCCGACCCACCCCGACGCGCCCGTGACGAACACGCGCAAAACAGCACCTCCAGCATTGAAGCCGGCTCCCGCCGTGACCGGAATCGCCGACACGAAACGGTTTCCCGCTCGCGGAATTCGCGTTTCGAAGCCAACCGAGGTTGCTGCCGCGATCCCCCTACGAATACGGCATGCGAGCCATTCTTGGCCGGAATACCCGCTCTTGGCCGTCCACACGGGCATCAGCCGTCGAGGGCGGCCATGGCCAGGGTGAGGTGCCGGGGCGAGGCCCGGCTCGTGCCGACCTGCGCCTGACGACTTCCCGTTACCCGGCCGAGCCGTCCCGGTTCGGCCACGGTGGCTGCAGCTCGGGTTCTGTCAGGCCGGGTCGGCTCGGACTGTCGTGGGCTTAAGGTGAGACAGGTGGAGCCACTGACCGCAATCGTCACGATCGCCGCGAAGTACGGCGCTTCCCAGCTGATCCGGGCGCTGACCGGGAACGACGAGCTCAGCGGGCTGGCCTCGGAGCTGCTGGGCGAACTGGTGGCCAGCGAAGACCGCCTGAGCGAGCAGCTGGCCGGGATCGGCCGTCAGCTCGAAGAGTTGCTGGACCAGCGCTACACGGTCGCGCTGCGCGCCGGGCAGCGGGCGCTGCGCGACGCGAGCACCGCGCCCGAGCCGAACTCGCGGGCCGCCGAGCTGGCCCGCGCGCGTGACTTGTTCCGCGAGGCCGCCGCGGCCGCTTCGGCCAAGTCCCCGCTGCAGATCGCGGTGGCCGAGCGGTACGTGGCGCTGTGCTCCCTCTCCGCCGGCCGTCCCGACGCCGTACCCGCGGCGCTGGCCGCGGTGAACGACGCGGCGTTCCGGGCGCTGACCGAGGCGCTTCCGCTCTTCGGCCCCAAAGCCTATGAGAAGGCCCGGAAGCAGCTCCCCCGCTCGAGCCGGCTGGGCCTGCGAGGCCGGCGCGAGGAGCGGATCGACGAGCTGGCCAGCGACCTCGTCGACGCGGTCGACGACGTGGTGGACCTTTCCCTCAACCTGCTTGCCGAATCCGAGGCCCTCGCGCGCGGGCTCGGTCAGGACCTCGGGCCGGAAACCGACGTGGACCTGCTCCTGCCCGCGGGATACGAAGACGACGAGCGGCTGGCCAGGACCGCGCAGGTGGTCGTCCGGCCGGCCACGCCCGGACCGGTGCGGTTCGGCCCGTTGACAGTAGCCTTCGGCGAGATCAAGCCGACTCCGAGCCGGCCGTCATCGGCCGCGCCGCAGCAGCCCGGTACCGCGGCCGCCGTGGTCGCCGCCGAGCTCGCGCGGGCACAGCCGTGGTCACCGCAGGACGGAGTGCCGGCACGGCCGCCCGGATTCGAAGTGGAAGTGCTTGTCCGGTCGGACTTTCCCGTGGCTCCCGCGCTGGTCGTGTCGTTGCGGCCCGGGCTGGTCCTGGCGGACGAGGTACTGCTCGAGGTGATGCCCGGCCGGCCGGCGTTCACGGGCGTCGCCGGCGGCATGCTCGCCGCGAGGATGCAGGAGATCCGGTTGTCCTACTTCCACCCGGAGAGGTTCGTCAACGACTGGACGGTGAACATCGACAACGTGCTGATCTTCCAGTCGTCCGACAGCCGGCTGCGCGATCCGGAGAGCGGCGACGCGCGCTGAGGTCAGCTCGCCGGGGCCCCTGGTGCCGGCTTGGGCACTGCCCGACGCGGCCTGCTCCAGCGGGAACACCCGATCGACCGGCGCGGTGATCTCCTTGCGGCGCAGCAGTTCGAGCAGGCGCGTGTTCCGAGAACCTGCTCTCGGTCCGCACCGGTGAACAGGGCAGCCGAAGCCGAGGTCGTCGAACTGTTCACGGTCACGGCAGCACACGTCCGCGGCGAACCTTCTTGGTGGGAAATTGCAGGCACGTGTCTTGACGTCACCCAATCGACACGGTTTACTGACAGTTGCCTCGATGGAACCGGTTCCGCGGCCGCCACCTGGACCACTCCAGCATCTCGGGTTGGTTGATGCCCCACTGCTTCGAACGTCATACCCGTCGGTTCGCCGATGGGGCGTGACCAAGTTTCAGTGGTAAGTCTGCTACATCATCCGAATGCCGATGCGAGCGGTGCGCTCGCATCGTGACGCGCGTAGTGCGCGACACGATGGATCACGACTGACCAGGTGGGCTCGATGAGATCAAGGACGTTCTCCCGACCACGACGGACCACAGCACCACCGAGCGCGGCCGCAGGTGTATCTGCCGCCCGCTCCGCCCGCGTCTTGCCCCGTGTCCGCGGCATCGAGCCGTTGCCCCGGGACTCCTGTGCGGCTGCGGACTCCACCGCGAACAATGGTGCGCCGGCCTAGGCGTCCGAGACGATCCGGTCCTACTGCGGCGATCGCGAGATCGGCGGCCGCGGACGCGTAGAACGCACGCGTTCGGCTGCTCAGCGCAATCGTGCACTTCACCGGCAACTACGACGTCTCCGCGATTGCCTTACTTCAGATTTCGTGACACGTCCCCATGCTTCAAAGAAATGCCGGCCGAAAGTAAGGATGTTCACATGCGAAATATGTCGAACTGGGCTGCTGGTCGTCGACCTCGGCAGTTGCGGCTTCGGACCCGGGCCGTCCTCACCGCGGCCCTCGCTCTGGCACTGGCCGGGAGTACGGCCTTCGTGGCCGGCGCGAGCGAAACCGACGGACCGAGATCCGCTGCCGCCGGAGCTTCGGGCAACTCCGTCGCGGCGGAGGCCGGCTGGGTGGATGTGGACCAGGCCCGGTACCAGCGCGAACTGGCCGACTACCAGGGCATCGTGCCGCCACCGGTGCCGGCCGGGACGACGAGGGTCCCCGAGTTCCACACCGACTGCACGATCGCGAACGAAGCCAAGGACGATGCGATCGTCTTCCCCCGCCTGCCCGGCGCCTCCCACATGCACACGTTCTTCGGGCCGAGGAACGACGCCTTCATGACTACGGAAACGCTTCTCGCCGCCGGGGCGACGACGTGCAACTCCCCGGGCGACAACGCCGCCTACTGGGTGCCGCAACTGCAGAGGAACGGCGTGGCCGTTCCGTTCAAGAGCATGCGCGTCTACTACGGTTCGCGGCTCCCCGACCCGGCGGCCGTCCGGCCGTTCCCGCCCGGGCTGGTGATGGTGCAGGGTGATGCCAAGCTGCAGGTACCCACCCAGAAGGGGCAGGGAAACCAGTTCTGGTGCGCGGGCAGCGCCGAGGTCGGGCGGAGCGCCGACGGGAACTGGCCGGTTTGCGCCCCTGGCGGAAACCTGATCTACCAGCTCACGTTCAAGGATTGCTGGGACGGCAAGCACATCGACTCGCCCGACCACAAGTCACACATGGGGGACGCGGTCGCCGGCAAGTGCCAGGGAAACTACCCGGTCGCGGTGCCGAACCTGTCGTACATGCTCAACTACGACATCCTGGGCGGCGACGGCCTCGCGTTGTCGTCGGGAATGGCGTCGTCGATGCACGGTGACTTCATGAACGGCTGGGACCACGTCAAACTGGCCGCACTGGTCAAGACCTGCCTGAACCAGAACGCGAAGTGCGGGACCACCCCGAGCTTCACCGGCGGCTGAGAGCGACGGTGAGCAGCCGCCGTGCCGTGTCGTTCCGATCGGCCGACACGGCGGCCTTCGTCTCGAACTTCACGGAGAATGACTCCCGTTCGACCTGATCGCGCCGGCGCATCCCACCGGTGCGCTATTTGACCAGCGCCGAGAGATGGTCTTGTTCTTGCAGGACTCGCGAAGCCAGGCTCACGGTCTGTGGCTCTTTGCCGGACGACTTCTCGCCGAGCGCCAAACGTCCAGTTTGAGCCAGGTGATCGCGCAGGCACTTTTTGAAGTAGTCGTCGAAATCCGCCTCGCGCAAAGCGCCGGCGCGCGCGACCTGGTTCGCGGAGACCATCCCGGGCATCTCCATCCCCTGGTGGGGGTTTTCCGCCGGAAGGCCGGCCTGATCATGCAGCCGCCGCAGCTCCGACAGCTCCGCCTTTGTCGATGCGTCGGCTTTTTTACGGAGGTCGCGGACAGCCGCGGATCCGGTGTGGCTGTCGACAAGGTCGAGCAGGGGAACGAGCTGCTCGTCCATAGCCATGGTGATCTCGATCCAAGCGCGGTCCGTGGCAGTGAACGACGACGCCGCAACGGGGACGGAGGTACTTGTGGATGGGTCGCTGGAGTGATTGTGGAGTCCGGTGGCGCAGCCGCCGACGCATATCATGCCCAGGATGCCCAATCCGAGAAAAATGCGCATGCACTGATTACATGCCATGCCGACCGGCGAAGTCAACATGTCTTTGTTTTACCGCGTGCGAGGACGGCACATGGGACGAGAAGGTTCTCCGCGACTACCGTCGCGGCGGCACGGCCGACTCGTCGGCGGCGCCGGCCAGCGCTCGGTTGTTCAGTCTGGGATAGGCCGCGAGCGTCACCAGGATGAGGAAGACACCGGCTGCAACATACGTGACTTGAACGGAAAACGCGCCGGCGAGAACGCCGCCGAGTATCGCGCCGATCGGTCCCCCGATCATCACCACCATTCTACTCGACGAGAGCACCCTCCCCAAGAGACGACGAGGGACGATCTGCTGGCGCAGCGTACTGGTCACGACGTTCTGCGCGGTCGTCAGCGCACCGGTCGCCATCATCATGAGAGCGGCGACCCAGGCATTGGCGACGAGTCCCAGTACCAGAACGGCCATGCCCACACCGGCCTTCCCCGCGAGCAATACCGTGCCGGGGCCGAATCGTTTGCTCACGACCGAACTCGCCAGTCCCCCGGCCGTTGCACCCATCGCGGTGGCGGTCAGCAACAAGCCGAACCCGAAGTCCGGTAGCCCGAGGAACTGCTTGGCCAGGAGGGCCAGCATCGCGAACTGAGCCGACGCGACGACGTTGCTCAGGCAGGTGATCGCGGCCAGTGCCCGAAGGACGCGGTTCCCGAGCAGCCACCGAATGCCTTCGGCGATTTCCATCCGGATACTCTTGCGTGGAGTGCCGGACTCCTCTTTGGCCTGGGCCTCCGGCCGGATCGAGAGGATCAGCGCGCCGCTGACGGCGAAGGAGAGGGCGTTGCCGGCGAACGGCAGGACGCTCCACACGCCGAACAACGCGGAGCCCAGCGGCGGCCCCACGAATTGCTCACCGTTGATGTCCGCTGCGGCGATCCGCCCGTTCGCGGCGGACAGGTGCTGTGGGTCCCGTGACACGAAATCGGGAATGGCCGACTGGGCGGCGATGTCGAAGAAGACCTGCCCGACGCCGAGGATGAACGCTGCGAGCACGAGCCAGGCGAGATTCACCCGCCCAGTCAGGACAAGTACCACGAGCACAGTCAGGACCGCGAACCGGCCGGCGTCCGCCCACACCATGACCCGCCGGCGATCCAGCCGATCGACGGCGACACCGGCGTGCAGGGAAACCAGCACCCAGGGAATCTCGACCGCCGCGACCACCAGGCTCAGCGCGACCGGGCTGCTGGTGGACTGGAGGACCAGCAGGGGTAACGCGGCCACGTGCATACCGGTGCCCGTGGCCGACACGAGCGTGGCAGCGAAGAGCCGGTGGAAGCGGCCGCCGAGTCTTACCTTGGCGTCACCTTGTTGTTCCTCTGTACGCACTTCCAGGACTTCCTTCGGTCAGGCGTTCCGAACACGTCGGAACCAATTTCACCGATGCTCAGAACCGGCTCGGCGTTCATTATCTCGCCGTGCGCGCAGTCGATCGATTGACCGTTGCTCGATCAGCGAAATCAGCTCGTCCGCGACGTCCTCGCCGAGGTTTTCGTGCGTCACCGGGTAGGGGCGTTCGCACCCCAAGCCGACCGCCGGTGCGACGCCAGTCCCGACCCGAACGCGGACGGTGCGGGCGGCCAGGGGTCCAGAGGCGATGCCGAGTGCTCGATCAGCTCGCGCTGCGTCAGCCGCAGCGCCGGAACCCCGGTTGGTGGAGCAAGGCAGCTCAACCGCCATCGGTGAGCCGCCGTAGCTGGAGGTCGATCAGCTCGATGGCCTCCTCGCCGGTCCGGTGACCGAGCAGGACCGCGTCGGCCAAGCCGGCTGTCAGCGCCAAGAGCAGATCCGCTTCGCGGGCGGCGTCGAGGCCGGTCAGGCCGTGCTCGGCTGCCACGAAGGCGGCGAGTGCCTCGCGCAGCTGCTCGTACCCGGCGCGGAACCACGCCGCGATCTCGTCGTCCTTGAACGCGCGCCAGACGAACGCGTTGGCCACCAACGCTTCCGTCCGGCTCTGGTCGTCGAGGGGCAGGAGCGCCACCAGGACCGCCCGTAGGTCCGGTGGCGCGTCCGAGGTCCCCGCCGCGACCTGGCGCTCGACCTGGTCGCGCAGCGTCCGGACAGCGTAGCGCAGCATCTCGTCCTTGTTCGGGAAGTAGTGCTGCACCTGCCCCTTCGAGATACCCGCGGCCGCCGCGACCTGGCCCAGGCTGACCGCCTCGAGGCCCTCCTCGGCGGCGATGCGGCGCAGCGTCGCCGCGATCCGCCTGCGGCGCTCCTCGTGATCGACGACCTTCGGCACACGTCCCCTTTCCCATACGGTCGGCTTGCGAACCGACCCGCCGCCTCTTTACAATCCGATCGTATCGCAAAACAAGGGGGCGCTCGGCTGGAGTGAGCGGACGGTGCAGCGCCACGTCACCAAGCCGATACAGCGGACCGGGGCCCGGACGCGGTTCCGGATCGCGATGGAAGCCACCCGACGCGGCTGGATCTGACTGTGGTTGGAAAACCGCTCACCGGTCTTGTCGGCGGCGAACCGGGTGCGCTACGGTGCCTGGGAGCGCTCCCAGTGGCTTCGCGTCCCTGAGAGAGGAACACCATGCGAGCTACTCCGAGAAGGACCCGCACGGGCCTCCGGGCGGTGACCACCGTGGTGCTGCTGGGCCTGGGTGTCGTGCTTCCGTCCCCGGCCGCGTCGGCCGCGGACGCCGACACCACCCCACCGACCGCGCCGGCCGATCCCCGCACCTCGAACCTGACGTGCACCGGCGTGACGTTCTCGTGGTCGGCGTCGTCCGACGACGTCGGCGTGGCCTTCTACGACATCTACCACGACGGGCAGCTCATGACCTCGGTGCCGGGCACGGCGCTGTCGGCCGAGCTGACCGCCGTGCCGGGAGCCACCTGGGGCCTGTACGCCAACGCCCGCGACGCCGCGGGCAACGTCTCCCAGGCCAGTCCCACGGTCACCGTCAGCGTGCCGCAGTGCCAGGCCGACACCGAGCCGCCCAGCACCCCCACCGGCGTGACGGCGACCGCGTCGGGCACCACGGTCACCGTGCGCTGGTCGCCGGCCACCGACAACGTCGGCGTCACCGGCTACGAGGTGCTTCGCGACGGCACAGTCGCCGGGTCCACCAGCGGCGCGGCGACGACGTCGTTCACCGACAGCGGCTTGGCCGCCAACACCCGCTACCGGTACCAGGTGCGGGCGCGCGACGCCCAGGCCAACCGCTCGGCCCCGAGCACGGCGATCGCGGTCACCACCGGCACCGCCTGCACCACGGCGCTGTGCTCGGTCACCAGGGTCACCACCGAAACCGACCTGCCGTGGGGCCTGACCACCCTGCCCGACGGACAGGTGCTCTACGGCCGCCGCGACGCCTTCGAAATCGTCCGCCTCGACCCCGCCACCGGCACGAAGACCGTGGCCGGGCGGCTGCCGGACGTGGCGGGCACCGACGGTGAAGGCGGGGTCCTGGGTCTCGCGGTGGCCGCCGGCTTCGCGGCCGACCCGTGGCTGTACGTCATGCACACCAGCTCGACCGACAACCGGGTGGTGCGCGTCCGCTACACCGGCGGCGTGCTCACCGGCACCCCGCAGGTGCTGCTCACCGGCATCCCGCGCAACAAGTACCACAACGGCGGCCGGCTGCGCTTCGGTCCCGACGGCAAGCTCTACATCTCGACCGGCGACGGCCAGAACGGCGAGTGGGCCCAAGACCTCGCGAACCTCGCCGGCAAGGTCCTGCGCATCAACCCCGACGGCAGCATCCCCTCGGACAACCCCTTCGGCACCCCGGTGTGGAGCTACGGCCACCGCAACCCCCAGGGCCTGGCCTTCGACTCCCGAGGTCGGCTGTGGGAACAGGAATTCGGCAACAACGTCATGGACGAGACCAACCTGATCGTCCGCGGCGGCAACTACGGCTGGCCCCGCTGCGAGGGCACCACGGGCAGCTGCGCCGAAGCCGGCTTCATCGCGCCCAAGCGCACCTACCCCGTCGCCGAAGGTTCGTGCAGCGGCATCGCCGTGGTCCGCGACGCTCTCTACATCGCCTGCCTGCGCGGAGCGCGGCTGTACCGGGCCGCGATTTCCGGTGACAGCCTGACCGACGTCCAGCAGTACCTCAACGGCACGTACGGGCGGCTGCGCACGGTGGAACCGTCCGCGGACGGCGGCTTGTGGCTGACCACCAGCAACCACGGCGACAAGGACAGCATCGCCGGCAACAGCGACGAAAGCATCTTCAAGGTCGAGCTCGGACGGTGAACCCCCTCACGAAAGGAGAGCCGTCATGGCTCACCGCAGGACACTCCGTCGCATGTGGACGGTGACGGCGGCGGCGATCGTCATCACGGGCGTGGTGACGCCCGCCGCGTCCGGCGCCACCACGACCTCACCGTGCGCACCGGACGGGACCTACGGTCCGCCGTTGCCGAGCCAGTCGGTGGCGTCCCAGCTCATCCGAAGTGGGTTCAATTTCCTCGAAGGGCCCACGTGGGACGAGCGCACGGGCACCTTGCTGCTGTCGAACATGCAGAACCCCACCGGCCCCCAGGGCGTCCAGCCGTCGGCGGTGCTCCGGTACACGCCGCCGGCCACCTTCGAGACGTTCATCGCCGACTCCGGCAGCAACGGCCTGGCGATCACCGCCGACGGCACGCGGGTGCTCGCCGCCACCCACGACAACCGCACCGTTTCTTCCTACAGCCTGACCGACCGCACCCGGACGACCGTCGCGGCCGGCTACCTCGGCCGCGCGTTCAACTCGCCGAACGACCTGACCACCGGCCGCGACGGCACCACCTACTTCAGCGACCCGAACTACCAGCGCGGCAACCGCGCCGACGAGCAAGGCGGCCGCACCAGCGTCTTCCGCGTCCGCGACGGCGTGGTCGGCCTCGTCGACGACACGCTGCCGCAGCCGAACGGCGTCGTCCTGTCCCCCGACGGCAAGACGCTCTACGTGGGGGCCACCGGCGCCGACGCGATCATGAAGTACACCGTCTTCCCCGACGGCACCACCGGCAACCGCACGAAGTTCGCGAGCATGCGGACGCCCGACGGCGCGACGGTCGACTGCGCGGGCAACCTGTACTGGGCTTCCTACGAC
The DNA here is from genome assembly GCF_055565395.1 of Amycolatopsis sp. NPDC028719. Classification (NCBI taxonomy): domain Bacteria; kingdom Bacillati; phylum Actinomycetota; class Actinomycetes; order Pseudonocardiales; family Pseudonocardiaceae; genus Amycolatopsis; species Amycolatopsis sp. NPDC028719. Next base: position 366,650 of record NZ_JBVHUL010000007.1, on the reverse strand, counting down.
GAAGGGCTCGTCCACGTCTTCTCACCGTCAGGCGAGCAGCTCGGCACCATTTCCGCCGGCCGCAACACCACCAACGCGGCGTTCGGCGGACCGGACGGCCGGACCCTGTACCTCACCTCCGGTGTTTCCGGTGGCGGGTTCGGCCTCTACCAGGTGCGCCTCAACGTGCCCGGCAACCCGTACTGAAGGCGCCTGACAGCGCAGCCCGGGCGAGTTCGCGCCGATCTCCGTCCTTTCGACCGGGCGTCCGTCGCAGCGTGCTTGCTCGCGACCGTTGGCGCGCTACCGTGTCGTCACGGTCGCCGGAGCCACCGACGCAGTTGCCGCACCCCCGGATTGGCAGCCATCAATCCACTGTGGACCATCAAATGACGTTGCCGCGCTCGTCGCGCGCGGTCAGCAGGTCGTCGCGGGCCCGGGCGACCCGGGAGCGCACCGTCCCGATCGGACAGCCGCAGATCTCCGCGACCTCGGCGTAGGTGTACCCGAGCAGCTGGGTCAGCACGAGCGCCTCGCGCCGCTCGCCGTCCAAGCCCGCCAGCAGCAAGCCGACCTCGACGACCTCTTCGAACCCCGAAGAACCCGCACGGCTGCGGGCCGACTCCTCCTCGACGGCCGCCGTCCAGTCCTGGCCGGACAGCCGCGGCCGCGCCGAGCGCGCCCGGAAGTGGTCGACCACGGCCCGCCGGGCGATCGACAGCAGCCAGGTGCGCGACGACGACCGCCCGGCGAACCGGGTGAGCGAGACCACCGCGCGGGCGTACGTCTCCTGCGTCAGGTCGTCGGCGACCGCCGAGTCGGTCAGGTGGGCCACGAACCGCCACACGTCGGCCTGGGTCGAGCGCACCCAGTCCTCGTAGGCGCGCTGGTCACCGCGCGCCGCGGCGAGGGCGAGGGCGGTGATCCGTTCGTCGTCACGATCCCGGCTGGAGTTCACGACACGACACCGTAACCCACGCCGCCGGGAACTCCGACGGGTCTCCGCGCGACTATGTGGACGTGAACTGCTCCGACTTCCGTGAAGCACTCTCGGCCCGGATCGACGGTGAAGCGGGTTCACTGCCGGACTCGGTGGTGGACCGCCACCGCGCGGGCTGCCCGCACTGCCGGGCCTGGCACGACGACGCCGTCCGGCTGCGGCGGCTGATGCTGGTCCGCGAAGCGCCGCGGGTGCCGGACCTGACCGAACGCATCCTCACCGAGGTCCCGGCCCCGTCGGCGCAGCGCTGGGGCCTGCGCATCGCCCTGACCCTCGTCGCGCTCGTCCAGAGCGGCCTCGGCCTCGCCGAACTGCTCGGCATGGACGTGGGCCACGCCGAGCACGGCGGGATGGCGGCGATGGCGGTGCACCTCGGCAACGAGAGCGCGGCCTGGAACCTCGCGGTGGGGTTCGGTTTGCTCTGGGCGGCGATGCGCCCGGCGACGGCGTCGGGGCTGCTGCCCGCCCTGGCCGGTTTCGTGGCCGTTCTCGGTCTCGTGTCGGGCATCGATCTCTTCGACGGCCAGGTCACCGTGTCCCGGGTGCTGTCGCACGTCCTGCTCGTGGCCGGAGTCGGGCTCCTCTACGGCGTCCGCCGCCAGCACCACCGCAGGTCGACACCGGGCCCGAGCACCCGCGTCGAGCCCGCGGCGCACGACGAGGTCACGCTCGGCCGGCAGCTTCGGGCCGAAGACGGCGGCCAGGGCCGGCGCCACCGGTTCCCGCACCTGCCGGCCAGCCGTCGTCGCGCGGCCTGATAGTGATCGCCGGGAACCAACCCGGCTCGCCGGACGACTACCGGGAGAGCAACTCAACTCCCGAGGAGCCGACGATGACCTCACAGCCCGCTGACCTCCGTCACATCGCGACCTTCTGCGGCCAGTGCAACTGCGGCTGCCCTGAGCTCTACGTGGCCGAAGGCGCTCCGCCCGAGCGCGCGATCGTCATCACCGACGACTTCGGCCAGCGGATCGAGATGAGCCTCGAACAGCTCGAGGTGCTCGTCGCGGACGTGAAGGCCGGTGTGCTGGACAAGGTCCTCACTCCGTCGGCCGGCTGAAGGACCGCAGCCGCAGGCTGTTGGACACCACCAGGACCGATGACAGCGACATCGCGACGCCGACCATGGCGACCCGGGCGCCCGCCGCGCGCAGGTCCCCGACCGCCCGGGCTTTGTCCGCGGACGCACGCCCGCACGAACCTCGTCGACGCCGATCTCCGTGCCGACGGCCCGGGCCGCTGTTTCGTGGTCGCCGGTCAGCAGCACGCAGCCCGGCGACCTCGCCGTCGACGGCGACGAGCACCGGCACCGCGGCGGCTGTGTGCTGCGTCGATGTGCGCTTCGTCTTCGGACTCGAGGACGACGGCACGTTCGGCGAACAGCTTCCGGCTGCCGGCCAGGACGACTCGACCATCCACAGTGGCCTGTGTATCCAACCCGGGCAGCGCCGTGAACTCGGTGACCTCGGGCAGGTCGGCGAGTTCCGCGCAGCCGTCACGACAGCCGTGGCGATGGCGTGCTCGGAGCCGGTCTCGGCGGGCGCCGGGTGGACACCGGTGACCGTCATCCGGCCGGTGGTCACGCACGCCAGGCGTCCACTTCGGACAGTAGGCTCAAGCCATGGTCAGCAGCATCAGGCCCATGCCGAGCGCCATCGCGCCGTCGGCGCCGCGGCCCAGGAAGCGCAAGGGTGGCCCCGACGCCCGCGCGTCGTCGAACGCGCGGCACAGGAAGACCAGGCCCGCCACCACGAACGCGGCCAGCAGCACGAGGGCGACGACCCGCACGTCGGCCGGAGCGCCGCCGCCGGCGCCGGAGACGGGCATCGCCATCCCGTGGTGTCCCGGCATCTCCGTCATGTCGCCGACGCCGGACATGCCACCCATCGCCCGCGGCATCACGAACACCATCCACGCCATGGCCGCCATCATCACCACGTGGTAGATCGCCGCCCGGCGGCCGCCGTGGTCCGCGTGTGCCGCACCGGTCACCGCGACACCGGCGAACCACACCGCGGCGAGTCCGAACAGGACAGTCTGCGGCAACCGCGCGAGCCCCATGCCCGCCGGCCACGCCATCGCCACCATCGCGACGCACATCACGACGTGCAGGACGTCGCCCACCCGCTCCGCGCCGGTCCCCTGCCGCGTGCATCGGTAGGCGCAGAACGCCCCGGTCGCCACGAACACCACCGTCAGGATCCAGCGCAGGCCCTCCGCCGCGATCACGCGTCCACCTTCCGCCGTCGTACCTCGAGGAACCCGTCCACGAGGACGAACCCCAGCAGCGACAACCCGAACAACGGCAGGTAGTAGCCCACGACGGCGACCACGACCAGCGCCGGCGCCAGCACCCGTCCCGGGATCCGCCGCCACGCTCCTCGCGCGGGCAGCCGTCCGAACCGGGCTTCGCCGCGCGTCGGCCGGCGCAGCCACCACATCCGGTAGCCCCAGACGATCACGGCAATCAGCGCGACCATCAGCAGGGCGAGCACGATCTGGTTCCAGATCCCGAACAGGAAGCCCATGTGGGCGTCGATCCCCCACGTGCTCAGCTTGGCCGCGAGGTGGTAGTCGGCGAACCGGAGAGTGTCGGTGATGGTTCCGGTCGCGGGGTCGACGGCCATCGAGTCGGCCTGCACTGGCCAGCTGCGCCCCATTTGCGCCACGACGTAGGCCTGGCCGGGCGCGGCCGGCGGGCGCACTTCGACCGGGCCGGTCATCCCGGCCCGCAACGTGGCTTCGCGGGCGCCGTCCAACCCGATGTCACGCCCGCTCGACGCGGGGACCGTGGCCGACACCGAGGGTGAGGTCCAGTCCAGCTGCGAGCGCAGCTCGGTGATGCTGTCCCCGGCGTACTGCGACCAGGTCAACCCGGTGGCGGACAAGAACAGCAGCCCGATCGCCAGCACCAGGCCGGTGCGGCCGTGCCACGTCAGCAGCTTGGCCCGCGGGCTCGGCGCCGACGCGCGCTTGCGGCGGCGCCGGCCGAGCCAGAGCGCGAGCCCGGCCAGCACGACCACCCACAGCCAGCTGGCCGCCAGTTCGCTGTAAAGGCGGCCGAAGTCGCCGAGGTGCAGGCTCCGGTGCAGGACGTCGATCCAGCCCCGCAGTGGCATCGCCTGCCCGGAACCGTAGGTCTCCAGCTGGCCGCGGACGTCGCCGGTGTGCGGGTCGACGAACACCGTCCAGTGGAAGCTGGGCTCGAGACCGGGCCGGTCGAAGATCACCTGCGTGCTGTCGGTGGGCGCCGGTCCGGGCCGCACTCCGGTCAGGGTGCCGTCCGGCACGAGGGCCCGGGCCGTCGCCGCCTGCTGCTCCAGCGGGACGGTTTCGGCCGCCGCCGGGACGTGCAGTTCGTGGTCGTAGACCGCCTGCTCGACCTGGGGTGCCCAGACGTAAGCGAGGCCGGTGACCGCGGCCACGAGCAGGAAGGGGCCGACGAAGACCCCCGCGTAGAAGTGCACCCGCAGCAGCAGCGGACGGATCGACGCCCAGCCGGCCCTCGGCTCGGCCACCGGCTCCGCCGCGCGTTCCTCGCGCTCGTCGATGGACATCGGGCTCCCTTCATCCGCCGTGTCGAACAGTCGGGCCGGAGGCCGTTTGACAGTCCATGCCGGAGAAGTCGGCCACGGCTCCCGGGTAGTTCCCGCGAATGTCCGCGGGAACTACCCCGGCACCGGGCCGACCACTGGAACGCGGGTCTCACCGCCGCACCGGGCACACTCTCGTGGATGGGTTGTGACCATGGCGAAACGGCGCGTCAGCGTGATCCGGGACGAGCTGCCGGGCCGCGGGATCGACCAGGCTCACCGGGTTTCCGTCCGCCGGCTGCCGTCGGGGAAGAAGCCAGCGGCGGAACTGGCTCGTTGGGCCGTGGCCCGCGGCTCGGCACCGATCGCGTCGTAAGCGGCGAGCATGCCGGCGGACGGCCGGGAATGCGTCCAGACGGCGCCGGTGGCCATGATGATCTCACCGCAGAGCTGCCCGGCGCTGTCCCCCAGCTCGGGCAGGCGGCCGCGCACCAGTTCGGCCAAGGCCGCGACACTGGCGAACGCGGCCTTCTTGTAGCGGCCGGCGACGTCGGCTGAGACGTTGTGCTCCAGCACGCCGGCTTGCGCGCTGAGCAGTTCGCACAGCTGGGGATAGCCGGCGAGCGTCCGGCTGAGCACGGTGGCCAGCTCGGCACCACGGCGTTCAGCGGCCGTCTCTTCACTCGGCCGCTCGGCGAGGTGGCGGCCGAGGTCGGCGGTCCACCGTCGCCAGGCTCGGTCCAGCAGTTCCGGGAGGATCGTTTCCCGCGATTCGAAGTACTTGAGGATCGCGGACTTGGCGAGGTTGCTGCGGCGGCTGAGGTCGTTGAGGGTGACGTCGCTGATCGGCATCCGGTCGAGCATCTCTGCCGCGGTGTCCAGGATCGCCTGGCGGCGGATCTCCCGGGCGCCTGGTCCTGGGGCTGGTGATCGAGCACCGCAGGCCGTGGCCGCCGAAGCGCCCGTCGGGCTCGGCACCGCGGGGTCCTATTCCGTGCCGGGCGGGCAGACGGTGACCAACACCGGCCCGAGCACCCTGGACGGGGACCTCGGCGTCTGGCCCGGTACCGCCATCACCGGGTTCCCACCCGGCACGGCCGCCGGTGCCACGCACGCGGGTGATGCCGTGGCCGGCCAAGCCCAGTCCGAGCTCGTCGTCGCCTACGAGGACGCCGCCGGCCGCGCGCGCCCACCGCGAACGTCGCGGGTGACCTCGTCGGCCGGACCCTGGCCGGGGCGTCTACAAGTCCAGCGGCCCGCTCGCCCTCGGCGGGACCCTGACCCTGGACGGCCAGGGCACCTCCGGCACCGTCTGGATCTTCCAGGTCGCCTCCACCTTGATCACGGCTTCCGCGAGCACCGTGACGACCGGCACCGTCGTCGCCGGGCGCGCCCTGGCCCGCAACGGCCAGGTCTCCCTGGACGACAACACGTTCACCACCCCCGGCTGCACCCCGCCGGCGACCACCGACGAGACGACGACTTCCCCGAGCACCGACACCACAACGCCATCCACTTCGGACACCGACACGAGCACGGCGACCACCACGGACGTGACGTCCGCTACCGGCGGCGAAACGACGAGCGGCTCCCCCGGTGCGGGCCTCGGCACGAGCTGGACCGCCACCGGCACCAACGGTGGCGATGAGACTTACGGCACCACGTCCGGCCCGGCCGGCACCGGGGTCGGCCCGCTGGTGTGGCTCGGGGCGTCGCTCATCGTCCTCGGCGGACTGCTGCTCATGGTCCTCCGCGTCCGCAGGGCAAAGCGGTAGTGGAGCGCCGGTCGACGTCTCGGGTCACCGGATGTGAAGTGTTCGCTTCGCGGACAGCCGAATTCGCCTCCTGGATACTTCCTTTCCCCTCTGCCGCGTGGTCACTACCGTACGAATCCATGACCACCACCAGCCGTTCGTTGACCGTGGACGTGTGGGCGCAGGTGCCCAACGACAAGTTCCTCGCCCAGCCCTGGATGTCCACCGTGCTGCGCTGGACCCGTCAACCGGATCTCACCCCGGCGTCCGTCGAAGACATGCTTTCCGCCTACGACGCGGCCGGGGTGGACCGGGCGTTGATCTGCGGCTGGTGGGGCCCTTCCGGCGTGCTGATCGGCAATGACGAAGTCGCCGCCACCGTGGCCCAGGCCCCCGACCGCTTCCACGGCGTGGCCGCGGTCGACCTGTCCCACCCGGTCGCCGCGATCCGCGAACTCAAGCGGGCCGTGCTCGAACTCGGGTTCGTCGCCCTCCGCGTCGTCCCCTGGTTGTGGAACCTGCCCCCGGACGACCGCCGCTACTACCCGCTGTACGCCACCTGCGTGGAACTCGGCGTGCCGGTGTGCACCCAGATCGGTCACACCGGCCCGCTGTGCCCCTCCGAGCCCGGTCGCCCCATCCCCTACCTGGACAACGTGCTGCTGGACTTCCCCGACCTCGTCGTCGTGGGCGGGCACGTCGGCCACCCGTGGCTCGACGAGGTCGTCTCCCTTGCCACGAAGTACCCGAACTTCTACGTCGACACGTCCGCCTACGCCGCCCATCGCGTGCCCGCCACGCTGATCGACTACCTGCGCGGCCGGGGACGTGACCGGGTCTTGTTCGGCACCAACTGGCCCATGCTCACCCCGCAACGGTGCCTGGAACACTTGGACAGCCTCGAACTGGACGCCGAGACGACCCGCCTGTACCTCGGGGGCAACGCGGCGAGGATCTTCGGCCTGGGGACGACCACCCGATGACGGTGATCGCGGACTACCGCTCCGGGCGCTAACGCGGCGAGATGCCCGCGTTGTGCATCACGTCCTGCGCGGCAGCAGGCCAGCTGCCGTCGGTGATCTTGACGTTGCCGTCGAGGACGTTGTTGTGCGGCGCTCCGGTCGCGACCTGGGTGGCGCCCGTGTTGTACCAGTTGCCGGTGAACGTGTTGTCGTTGGTGTTGTTGGTGCTGCTCGCGTTCGTGAACGCCCAGACTCCGGCGTCCTGGATCACGTTGCCCGACAGGCTCACGTACCGCGATCCTTCGTCCAGGTACAGGCCCACGGTGGTGTGGTTGTCGTAGATGTAGTTCCGGTCGATGACCGCGCCGGGGTCGGCGGAGAGGTTGTAGATGCTGCCCCCGTCGTGGAAGACCTTCTTGGTGCCGTGCACCAGGTTGTAGCGGACCACGGTGTCCTTCAGCGTGGTCGGCGTCGTGTACACGGGCTGGTAGGCGTACAGGCCGCGGTTGCGGTAGTCCTGGCTGCCACCGGGGTCGTTGGCGCCCCAGCCCCAGCCGACGTCGATGCCGTCGTAGGCGAGGTCGGACACCTCGTTGTGCTCGATGACCGCGTGGGTGACGTAGGTGCTCAGGATCCCGGCCATGTCCTTGTAGTCCCGCGCCACGTTCGTGACGAGGTTGTCCGTGATGGTGACGTTCTTGGTGGTCATCGCCGGGTTGCCCGGGTGGTGCGCGTCGGGCTGCACGCCGCCGACCACGATGCCGGAGCCGGCGTCGTCGGTGAAGGTGTTGCGCCGGACGGTGATGCCGGACGCGCCGAGCCCGACGCCGCTGGCGTGGGCGTTCGCGTCGTTGCCGATGCCGAGGCCGACCTGGCCCAGGTGGGCGAACGTGTTGTCCTCGAACGAAATGGTGTCCGCGGCCGAGACCTGGACGGCCGCGGGGACCTGGTGCCAGCTGTTGCGGGCCGCTTCGAACTGCGGGCAGCCGATCTGGCAGGACGTCAGGAAGTCGGCGGGCTGGGGGAACGCCGAGGCGAGGAACGCGCCGCTTTGCTGGTCGGCGTAGCCGATCGACGTGCCGGGCTCGAGCCAGGTCGTGTGCTCGAAGCCCAGGCCGCGGAAGGCCAGGTTGCGGACCGGGCGGTCGTAGGTTCCGCTCACCTGGAGCAACGACGTCAGGCGCGGCAGTTCCACGTCCTTGCCCGCCGGGGACTGTCCCGGCGCGGCTTTGTAGTACAGCTTCCCGGCGGCCGGGTCGAGGTACCACTGCCCGGTCTGCAGGAAGGCGTAGGAGTTCTCCAGCAGCAGCGTCCCGCCCGCGAAGGGCCGGGCGAGCGTGTCGTAGCCCCAGTTGTTGTTGTTCCAGGCCGGTTGCTGCATGGTGATGGTGGTGCCGGAGATGCTCTGCACCGGCGCGTACCGGTCGGTGAAGGAGTTCTGGCTCTCCACTTCGATCCGGTTCTGGGCGGGCAGGGACGCCAGGTAGTTCAACGCCGGGTTGACGATCGTCAGGCCGGTGCCGGTGACCTGGACGTCGGTGCGCGCGATGGTGATCGCGGCCCGGGGAGCCGACGCGCCGTCGATGTAGAGCTGCCGCGAATCGGCTCCCTTCGGCACGTCGGCGACGAAGACGTTCGCCGCCGGGTCGTGCAGCTGCCACCCGGTCACGGCCTGGCCGCCGGACAGCACCGGAGTCTGGCCGGCGCGGGCCTGCCAGGTGATGGTGTGGCCGCCCCGGCCGGAGTCTTCACCGGTGAACTTCAGCGGGGCGCTCAGCCGGTACGTGCCGCCCGCGAGTTCGACGTGGACGTCCGCGCGCGCGGACAGCGTGCGGGCGAGCTTCTGGGCGTGCTGCAACGTATCGCCGCCGTGGGGAGCCACGACGATCGTGAAGCCGGGGAGCCCGGCTGCCTGTGCCGGGACGGCGGTCAGTGCCGCGGCGGCGGTGGTGACGGCCAGCGCCGCCAGCACCTTCTCGACGGGGTGACGCATGCTCATCCTCCTTGAGGATCCTGCGGTGGGGAAGCGGGAAGCGGTCAGCGGCCGAGCCAGCCGCCGTCGACGGGGACCAGTGCGCCGTGCACGTAGTCCGACGCCGCCGACGCCAGGAAGACGGCGACGCCGCCGAAGTCCTCGGGCCGCGCCCAGCGGCCGGCCGGGATGCGGTCGAGGATCGCGGCGAAGCGGCCGGGATCCGCTCGCAGCGCTCGGGTGTTGTCGGTTTCGACGTAGCCGGGGACGATCGCGTTGACGTTCACGCCGCGTCCCGCCCATTCGTTGGCCAGGGCGCGGGTGAGCCCGGCGATGCCCGATTTCGCCGCGGCGTACCCGGGAACGTTGATGCCGCCTTGGAAGCTCAGCAGCGAGGCGGTGAACACGATCTTGCCCCGGCCGCGCTCGAGCATGCGCCGGCCGACCTCGCGGGTGAGGGTGAACTGGCTGGTGAGGTCTACGGTGAGGACGCGGTCCCAGTCGGCGTCGGGGTGTTCGGCGGCCGGGGCCCGGGCGATGGTGCCCGCGTTGTTGACGAGGATGTCGACCGGTCGCCCGAGGTCGGCGAGGGCGTCCGCCAGCTCCGCGACGGCGGCGCGGTCGGCGAAGTCGGCGCTCAGCGCGGTGCAGGTGCGGCCGAGCGCGGTGACGCGCTTTTCGACCTCGCTGCCCGAAGGCTCCTGCTGGGCGCTGACGGCGACGATGTCCGCGCCGGCGGCGGCCAGCGCTTCGGCGATGCCGAGGCCGATCCCCCGGCGCGCGCCGGTGACCACCGCCAGCCGGCCGGTGAGGTCGAACGGGGAAGGCGGGGTCATCGAGACTCCCCGGAAGCGCCGCAGTCGATGAGGACCTTCATCACGCCCGCGCCGGATTCGAGGGCCGCGAAGGCCTCGCCGGCCCGGTCGAGGGGTTCGGTCCGCGAAATCAGGGCGTCGGCCGGGATCGCGCCTTCGCCGAGGAGCCCGACCGCGGCGGTGAAGTCGTCGCGGTCGTACAGGCGGGCGCCGACCAGCGTCAGTTCACGCCAGAAGAACCGGTGGAGGTCCACTGGCCGGGGCGCCGGGTGGATGGCGACCTGGACCAGCCGGCCTCGCGTGGCCAGAGCGCCGATCGCCGTCGCCACGCCCGCTTCGGCCCCGGACACCTCGAAGGCCACCGCCGCGCCGGCCCCGCCGGTCCACTGGTCGACGGTTTCGGCGAAGTGTTCGGCGCGCGGGTCGAGCGCGGTCAGGCCCAGTCCTTCCGCGACCGAACGGCGGAACGGGTCCGGTTCGGCCAGCAGCACGACCGCGCCGGTCCGGCGGGCGACGAGGGCGATGAGCAGTCCGATCGGGCCGCCACCGACCACCAGGGCCCGCTCGCCCGGCTGCAGGGCGGCCCGGCGGACGTCGTGCACGGCCACCGCGACGGGCTCGACCAGCGCGGCGTGGTCGAGCCGGAGGTCGTACGGCAGCCGCACCAAGGTTTCGGCGGGGACGGTCCAGCTGCTCTGCATCGCCCCCGGCGCGTCGATGCCGAGGAACACCAGGCGGTGGCAGATGTGGGTGTGGCCGGCCCGGCAGGCCGGGCACTCGCCGCACCACCGCAAGGGCATGACCGTCACGGGATCGCCGGGCCGCCAGCCTTCGACGCCGGCACCGGCCTCCGCGACCCGCCCGGACATTTCGTGGCCCAGCACGCCGGGCGGGTGGACGCGGCTGTCCATGTCTCCGTGGTAGATGTGCAGGTCGGTGCCGCAGATCCCGGTGTAGGCCACGTCGATCCGGACGTGGCCGGGCGGCGGGGGCACGGGATCCGCCGCCTCGACGACCAGGCTCCGGCGGCCGGAGTAGGCGACCCGCCGGGTGGGCGGGTTCTGCGGTGGGGCACTCATTCCGGGTCCTTTCGTCCTGCTTGCCCGAGGGCAGCGCGTGCGAGGTAGGTCTTCTCGGCGTTGTGGCGGAGAACGGCTTCGGCGGGGTGACCGTCGAGCGCGGTGTGGACGACGTCCAGCCACGCCTCGTGGTCGGTGGCCAGGGTCATCACGGGCCAGTCGCTGCCGTACAGGCACCGGCCGGGCCCGAACGCGTCGAGGGCTTCCTTCAGGGCGTCGACCACCTGCGAGCGGGCGGTACCCGGGGTGGTCTCGGTGGCCAGGCCGGACAGCTTGCACCGCACGTTGGCGTGCCGGGAGAGCCGCCGCAGGTCCTGGCGCCACCGGCCGTACCCGGGCCCGCCGGGCGACGGTTTGCCGAGGTGGTCCAAGACGATGGTGGTCCGCGGGCAGGCTTCGGCCAGTGCGGTCAGTTCGGCCAGCTGGTGCGCACGGACGCAGGCGTCGAACGGAAGCCCCGTCTCCCCCAGCAGCCGGACGCCCGCGCGGAAATCCACGCCTCCGAGGAAGCCCGGGGCTTCGTCCTGCACGTTGCGCCGCACGCCGACCACGAACGGGTCGCCGGCGAATCGGGTCGCCGTCGCAGGTTGTTCGAGGTCGGCGTGCGCGACGATTCCGCGGATCCACGGGTGCCGCTGCGCTTCGCGCCGGATCCACGCGATCTCGGCGGCAGCGTCCGCCGGGGTCCGCCCCGCCTCGACCACGATGACGTCGTGCCGGGCGGGAAAGTCGTCCGGGGTGAACGGCCGGTTCAGCCGGCCGACGTCGTCGAGCCACGGGTAGCGCAGCTGCCGCGGGTCCCAGAAGTGCACGTGGGAGTCGAGGACCGCGGTCACGCCGTGCCTCCCGGCTCCTGGTTTTCCGGGCGGCCGCTGGGCCACGAGCGGTCGCGGACCGGCTCGAGGCACTCCTCGACGGCGCGCAGCAGGTCGTCGTCGACCGGCTCGGTGATCCAGCGGACGTCCCGGCGCACCTCCTCCGGGTCGGCGGCACCGACCAGCGTCGAGGCGAAACCACCGGTCGTCACCGCGAACTGGAGGGCGACCCGCGCGAGTTCTTCGCCCCGGTCCCGGCACGACGCGGCGGCCTCCGCGCACCGCCGGAGGATGTCTTCCGGCGCGGGGTGCCAGGACGGCGCCCCGCGGTTGGTCAGGGCTCCCATCGACAGCGGGGACGCGGTGATCACGGCGGTGCCGTGGCGCGCGAACCGGTCCCGCCACGCGGCGAGCCGCCGGTTCTGGAGCGTGTACTGGCAGTAGGAGATGATCGTGTCGACGGGGGTGCGTTCGACGACGTAGGCGAGCGCGGGCAAGGGAAAGCCGGTCACGCCGACGGCGCCGACCAGGCCCGTCTCCTGCAAGGCACGCAAGGCCGGAATCGTTTCGTGCACGACCTGGTCGAGGTCGCCGAACTCGACGTCGTGGCACTGCACGAGGTCGAGGTGATCGGTGCCCAGCCGGTCGAGGCTTTCGTGCACGCTGCGGGTGACTCGGCCGGCGCTGAAGTCGAAGTCTGCTTCGCCGTACCGGCCGGCTTTGGTGCCGAGCACGTAGTCCGAGCGCTCGACACCGCGCAACGCCTTGCCCAGCACGGCTTCCGCGTTACCGTAGAACGGGGAGACGTCGAAGAAGGTGATGCCGAGTTCGAGTGCGGTGTGGACGGCGTCGATGCCGCGTCGTTCGCCGCCGCGCGGCAACCGGCCCAGCGGGGCGGCGCCGAAGCCGAGTTCGGAGACCTCCAGCCCGGTGCCGCCGAGTGGTCCTCGTTTCATGCGGCACGCTCGTCGAACGGGGTCGCGTAGGACGGCGTCCGGGCCCGCAGGGCGAGCCGCAGGGTCAGGCGGATCCGGGTGGACCGCGGCAGGTCCACGCGCAGCCACGGACCGTCGAGGTCGATCGACGCGGTCGTCACGACCGGTTCGCGGTGGCCGTAGTCGTAGAGGCCGCCGATCCAGGAGGGGTCGTCGCAGACGGTGAACGTCGCGCCGCGGATGTGGTGCTCGGCGAACGCCCCGGCCTGGACGATCACCGACCGCGGTGCCTCCGGGTCGAGGTTGACCAGCTCGACCACGGTCGCCTCGGGGTCGATGCCGGACACCAGCGCCGCCACCGACGGGGGCAGGCCGGGGCGCCGCGCGTCCGCGTCGTGGTACCGGACGCGGGCCTGCTGCAGCCCGCCGTTGTAGACCACCTGCGGACCACCCCAGGTGAGCTGGACCAGCGCCTCGGTGACCACGGGGTTGGACTGCTGCCACAGGTGGATGTCGGCCTCGGGGACGTCCCGGTAGCGGTAGCGCTCCATGCGGGTCAGCCGGTGCCGCACCTGGGCCTGGGCGGCGGCCAGGATGCGCTCCGGGTAGTCCGGGTTGTCCCCGGCCAGGTAGGCGAACCACGGCTCTTCGTGCCCGGCCTCCTCCTTGCTGCGGAACGGCCGCGCGGTTCGCCAGTCGTGGCCGCCGGCCGCGCGCAGCCGCTCGAGGCGTTCGCGGTCTTCGGGTGCGGCCGTGTGGTGCCACAGCGCGACCGGGACGCCCATCAGCATCGGGTTGTAGTCGAACCAGCCCCGGTCGTCGTGGCGGAACGGGACGTGCAGCGTCGGCGTGTCGACGTCTTCCCGCAGCTGCACCGACCACTTGGTGTCGAGGCTGGAGTCCGCCTCGGTGAAGGCCATCACCTTGCCGTGGCCGATGATTTCGTCCAGCGCCGGGCGCACCAAGTCGGTGAAGCTCTCGTCCCCGGTGGCGAGCGCGGCCGACAACGCGGCGACGACGGCGGCGTGCCCGACGCTGTACCAGCCGTGCGGCCAGGACCAGCCGTAGTGCCCGCCGTACCAGCGGCCATCCAGCAGGCCGCCCACAGTGCCGTCGGGCGCGACGTTGTCGGGGAGGATGCCGTTGTTGGCCGCGGCGCGGTCCCGCCAGGCGCCGACGTATTCGGCAAGCCAGTCGCGGTAACGCTGGTCGCCGGACAGCAGCAGCGCGTTGAAGACGAGCCCGGAGGCGGCCAGGTTGACCGCGGTGTCGCCGGTGCCCGTCCGGCGCCGCATCTGCTCGCCGAGCCGGGGGTCGCGCTCCCGCGGGGGTTCCTCGGCGTCCGCGGGCAGCAGCCACTCCAGCGGGAAGCCGTACGTCTCGGCTTCCCGGGGCAGCCACGGGTACGAGCCGCCGTCGAAGAGGCCGTCGCGCGCCGGGTCGCTGCCGTTGTGGGGACGGCGGATGATGCGGTGCGCGGGGTCGTAGTTGCCGTGGGCGGGGTCGACGTAGAGCTCCGCGAACCGCAGGGCGCGCTCGCGCCACCGCTCGGGCGCGGCCATGCACAGGAAGTACAGCAGCAGCAGGCTTTCGCCCTGGTGGAACCAGTCGTAGCCGCGTTCGTACTCGTCGTGCAGCATGCCGAGCTCGGTCAGCTGCCGGGTGACGCCCTCCCAGTGCCGCTCGGACTCGGCGAGCAGGTCGCCGGCGCCGCCGAGCAGGTAGAGCTGGGGCCAGTTGAAGAAGGTCTCGTAGAAGTCGTCGACGCCGTCGCGGGTGGTGAGCTCGCCCTCGTAGGCCAGCCGTCCGTCCGGGCCGGTGAAGTCGCGGGCGAACCGGCGCCACGCCCGGTCGAGCAGGGCGAACAGCTCGCGCTCGGCGATCGCCCAGCCCGGTGGTTCGAGCAGGGGTACCGAGGCCGTGATGACGGGATACATCCGTTACTCCTTGGTCGCGCCGGCCAGCATCCCGGCGACCAGGAAACGCTGGGAGAAGAGGAAGACCACGAGGACCGGCGTGATCGCCAGCAAGGTGGCCAGGGCCAGTTCCGGCCGCTCCACGGCCGTCGTGCCGACCGTCGGGTTGAACTGGGGAACCGAGTTCAGCAACGTGCCCAGGCCCACCTGGACCGGGAACTGGCCGCTTTCCGGCAGCAGGACGTAGGGCAGGAAGTAGTTGGTCCAGTTGGCCACGAAGCTGAAGAAGCCGACGAGCGCGACGATCGGCGTGGCCAGCGGCAGGGCGACGTGGCGGAACACGCCGAACGACGAGCAGCCGTCGAGCTTCGCCGCCGCGATGAGGTCCCGGGGCACCGCGGTGCTGAAGTAGATGTAGGTCAGGTACACGCCGAACGGGTAGAACGAGTACGGCAGGATGATCGACCACATCGAGCCGATCAGGTGCACCGCGTTGACCTCGAGGAACAACGGCACGACGAGGGTCGCGTTCGGCATCAGCATCACGACCAGCGTCGCGACCAGCAGCGTGCGCCGGCCGCGGAACTCGGTCATCGCGAGGGCGTAGCCGGCCGGGATCGCCACGCACAGCGTGATCGCGAGCGCCACGAACGAATACAGCGCGGAGTTGCCCAGCCAGAGGAAGATCGCGTTGTCCTGGAAGGACGTGAGCGCGGTCCAGTTGTCCGCCAGCGCGTGCCAGGAGCCGAAGGACAGCGGGTTGCCGTGCACGAGCTGGTCGTCGGTCTTCGTGGCCGCCAGCAGGAGCCACCCCACCGGGAGCACGAAGAACACCAGGAACAGCACGAGCACCAGGACCGCGAGCGGGTTCGGCAGCTTCCGGGTGCCGCGCAGCCGCGGCGGGGCCGGGCGGCGCAGCGACTCGTTCGCCGGCGCGGGAACGCGGATGTCAGTCGGCATCGAAGAACCCCGATCGGGCCACGAACACGCCGGCGACGACGAGCCCGACCACCAGCAGCTCGACCGAGATCGCCGCGGCCGTGTTCACGTTGTTGTTCTGGAAGGCGAAGTCGTAGGACAGCTGGTTGAGCGAGTAGTCCCGGCCGGCGACGCCGACGCTCGCCTGCGACAGCAGCTGCGGTTCGACGAACAGCTGGGTGCCGCCGGCGAACGCCAGGATGACCATGTAGACGATCCACTTGCGCAGCAACGGGATCTGGATGCGCCACGCCGTCTGCCACACGCTCGCGCCGTCGATCCGGGCCGCCTCCAGCAGATCGGGCGGGATGTTGTTCAGGGCGCCGTACATCACCACGATCCAGCCGCCCGCCCCGGTCCAGAACGCGATCAGCGTGAACAGGACCGGGAGGTGCTCCGGCGCGACGACCTCGCCGAAGGTGTCGAACCCGGCCGCGCGCAGCAGAGCGCTCACCGGGCTCACCGACGGGTCCAGCATGAACAGCCACACCAGCACGCTCGCGGCCCCGGCCAGCGCACCCGGGATGTAGTACAGGAAGCGCAGCGCCTTGCTGGTCCCGCTCGAGGTCAGGCGGTGCAGCAGCAGCGCGAGCCCGACGACGAACACGACCAGGGAAACCAGCCAGCACACCAGGTAGAGCGCCACGTGCCCGACGGCGGAGAAGAACCGGAAGTCGGTGGCGGCTTCGACGAAGTTGGAGAAGCCGGCGAAGTTGTCCCCCGCGTCGGTGAAGGCGAAGTACACCGCGTACACCGTGGGCACGACGCCGAAGGCGATCAGCAGGACGACGTAGGCGGCGACGAACAGGTGACCGGCCCGGCCCGGCCAGAACACCCGTCGCCGCGACGGGGTCCCGGCCGGCCGGGTGGCCGGGGTGGCGGTGGTCACTGGCTGACCTCGTACCCGTTGGACCGCGCGTAGTTCGTGATCGCGGTCTGCCATTCGGGCAGCATCGAGACGATCGTCTTGCCGGCGGTCAGCCCCGGTGTCACGGTCGACGCCCAGACCGCCTCCTGGCTGAACTGGCCGTAGCCCCACCCCGGCCACACCTGCGGGGCGGCGGCTTGCAGCGGGGCCGCGACGTCGTTGGCGTAGTACTTGCTCGAGGACTGCTTCGCCAGCCAGGTCTTCGCCGCCGCCGCGTAGGCGGGGTAGCCCGGCGAGACCTTGCCCTGGTACTCGTCCGAAGTGGTGACCCAGGTGAGGAAGTCGGTGGCGTCCTTGAGGTTGGCGCTGTGGGCGGACAGCAGCCAGGTGCCGCCGCCGACGTTGCCGACCGACGGGGACGGGTCGCCGGCCCACTGCGGCAGCGGGGCCGCGGCGATCTGCCCGGCCGGGGTCTTGAACGACTCCTGGAACACCGAGCCGCCGAACCACGACGGCCCGGGCATCATGAGGATCTTGTCCGCCGAGTTCTTGGCGAAGTCGGAGCTGAACACGCTGCTGGTGGACATCGTGCGGTTCTTGACGAGCGTGTCGAGCAGCGACGCCATCCGGGTGCAGTTCGCGCTCGTGGTGTTCACCTTGACCGCTTTCGGGCCGGTGACCTCGTTGGCTCCGCACTTGGAGGCCCAGAGGTAGATCTCCGGGGTGAAGTTGTCGCCGGCCGTGCCCACGAGGTAGCCGGGGTGCTCGGTGGCGACGCGCCGGCCCAGCGCCTGGTACTCCTCCCAGGTCTTGGGCACCTGGTAGCCCCACGACTGCATCAGCGGCGCGTTGTACCAGAGGACGGTCTGGGCGAGGTCGTTGCGCAGGCAGTACAGCGTGCCCTCGACCGTGCACGGGTCGTTGGCGCCGGCGGTCCAGCCGCTCAGGGTGGCCTCCGGGATCCGGCCCTTGTTCAGCGGCGCCGTGAACCCGGCCTGCACCGCCCAGGTGACCTCGTTGTTCTGCGAGCTGAACACCACGTCCGGCCAGCCGCTGCGCGTGCGGTTGAACAGGCTCACCTTGGTCTGCAGGTAGTTCGAGCCGTTGGCGTCCCCGTCGTAGGTGACGATGTCCATCTGCACGGACGGGTGCTGCTTTTGGTAGAGCTGGGCCGCGGGCAGCCGCGTCGCATCGACCCAGACGGTGATCTTCCCGCCCGTCTGCTGCACCGGCTGGAACCCGCCCTGGGCCCCGCCGCCACTCCCGCCGTTGCCGCAGGCCGTGACCACGGCGAGGACGGCCGCGACGCCGGCGACCAGGCCCGCGTACCGCCTGCGGCGCCCGGACGAGCCTCTGGCTCCGGAGGCGCGCACCTGAACTGTCATGAGGTACTCCACTTCATCGTGGGACCCGCAGGTCACACCTGACGAGGTAGCGAACACGTCATATGTGTCGTACACATTTCTGCGGGCGGTCTTTATAGCGCCCCATCACAGCTGGTGGAGGCCGCTGCGTCAAGACCTCAAGGGCGAGAAAATAAGTCATACACATTGTTGCGGCGGTCGGGCAGATGTAGGGTTCATGACACTGAGCCGCCGATGAAGGAGACGACTGGGTGGACGAGTTGCGCGCAGCAGGCGAGCCCGGGCCGCCCGCGGAGGCCGCTTACCGGCCCGGGTACGAACGCGTCGCCGAGCAGATCCTCCGGCTCATCGCCGAGTCGCAGCTGCAGGCCGGTGACCGGATGCCGACGGAGAACGAACTCGCCACCCGGCTGGGTGCCTCCCGGACCGTGGTGCGCGAGGCGATCAAGATCCTCTCCGCCGTCGGGCGGGTGCGCGCGCAGAAGGGGCGCGGCCTCTACGTGGCCGACGACGAGGGGATGCTCGGGTCGGCCCGCTGGTCGGGCCTCTTCCTGCCGACCGACCTGGACCACGTGTACATGCTGTTCGAGTTCCGCCGGGTCCAGGAGATGACCGCCAGCAGGCTGGCCGCCACCCGGGCCACCCCGGTCGAGCTCCGGTCGATCGAAGCGGCCGCGGAGACCTGCCGCCAGGGACACGTGACCGGCGAAGCGGCGCTGTTCGACCGCGGAGACGAAGACTTCCACCTCGGGATCGCCGCCGCGTCCCACAACCAGTTCCTCCTGGCGGCCGTGCGCGAAGTCCGGCGGCTGCAGCACCAGTCCAGCACCATCGGCCTCCACGGCACGGTGGGCGGGCACGCCGCGGAGGCGGTCGAAGAGCACGCGGCGATCTACGAAGCGATCCGGGACGGCGACCCGGAGGCGGCCGCCCAAGCCGCCGCGGTGCACCTCGACAACACGCTGGAGGACTACCGCCGCGAGATCCAGCGGCGCGTCTTCGGCTGAGGCCCCGCTCCCCCGCGCCGCTGATCACCGCCACTCTCGGCGCGTGGGGTTTCCGGTCAGGGCTTCCGGGCCACTGCCCCGGCGATGAGCCGCTGCGCCGGGTTGAGCGGCGTGAGGCTCGGCCCGTCCGGCCACCAGTTCGCCAGCAGCACCACGCCCGGTTCCACCAGTTCCAAACCAGTGAGCAGTTCCCGGATCTCGCTCTCGGTCCGGGCGGTCGCCCCGCCCAGGGAGCCCTTCGCGATGGCCTCCTGGAAGGCCGCCATCGTGTCGTGGTCGCCGCCCTCACCCGGGTCGAACAGGTGCGACAGCGCGACGTAGGAGCCGGACGGCAGCGCCTCGACGTACTCGCGCATGATCTCGGCCGGGCGGTGCCGGTCGCCCTTGTGGTGGTGCAGCGTCGCGACGAACATCAGCGCGATCGGCCGCGACCAGTCCAGGTGCTGCCGCACCGTGTCGTGCTCGAGGATCGACTTCGGCTCGAAGATGTCGCCCGCGATGAACCGCGTCCGGTCGTTCTCTTCCAGCAGCGCCCGGCCGTGCGCGACCACGACCGGGTCGTTGTCGACGTAGACGACCTTCGACAGCTTCTCCACGCGCTGGACGACCTGGTGGACGTTCTCCGTGGTCGGCAGACCCGACCCGCAGTCGAGGTACTGCTCGACGCCGGCGCGCTCGGCGAGGAACCGGCACACCCGGATCAGGTACCGGCGGTTCTCGAAGGCCAGGTCCGCGACCTCGGGCATCACCTGCCGCAGCCGCTCCAGCTCGTCCCGGTCGACCTGGTAGTGGTCTTTGCCGCCCAGCACGTAGTCGTACATCCGCGCGACGCTGGCCCGGCTCGGATCCACCCCGACCGGCGCGTTCGCCCCGGCCGTCCTGACCTCGGCTGACACAACCATCTCCCTGGTCCGGCATCGACGATCACACTCAGGGTAATCGAACCGCCCGACTCCGTGAAGGCAACCCGGGATGTCCCCTGACCGACTCCCACCACACGTGGCGAGCCGGCCCGGCAGTTCAGCCTTCGAACGGCCTGCCTTCGCCGTCGAGATCGGCGACCAGCCGCACCACGGTGATCCGCAGGTGGAACTTGCCGGTCATGCCCTCCAGCAGAACGAACAAAGTGTCTTCGCCTTGCCGGAACACCGACCGGCGCCGCAGCCGCCGCGGGTGGGTCGGCCGGTAGGTCATGGCGAGCTCGGCCGCGACAGCCCGGGCGTGGTCCCGGCTGTCCGCAGGCTGGATCGGCCCCACCGCCCAGGCCTCCGCGCTCTGGCCGGACTGGCTCTGCTCCACCATCGCGGCCCAGCGGCCCTGGTTCTCGTCCACATCGGAAGGCTACGGACCGGCGAAGTGACTCCCGGGGATGCGGGCGGCGGCCGCGGCGACGGTTGCCAGGTCGTCGCTCGAGAAGCCGGCGCGGCTCAGCACCGCCAGGGATTTGTTCGTCGCCAGCGTGCACAACGCCACCTCGGCCGCCTCCTGCTCATCGGCTCCCGCCGCCAGCAGCGCCTGCTCCAGCATCGCCCGCAACCCGCCGATCATCTCGCGGACCATCGCCTGGCCCTCCGCGTCGAGGGCCGGGATCTGCGTTGCCGACACCGTGAGCAGGCAGCCGTCCGGGACCGTCGGGTCGGCAATGCGGTCGAGGGTGACCCGCAGGTAGGCGGCGACCACGGCGCTCGGGCTCGGGTGCGGGCCGGACAGCGCTTGCTCGTACAGCGGGTGGTAGGTCTGCGCGTACCGCCGGAGGCTTTTCCGGAAGAGAGTGCTCTTGTCGCCGAAGGTGCCGTACAGCGAGCTCCGGCCCAGGCCCGTGCCCTCGGTCAGGCGGTCGATCGAGGCCTCCGAATAGCCCCAGCGCCAGAAGACGTGCATCGCTCCTCGCAACGCCTCGTCCACGTCGAACTGCTTGCGGCCCGCCATGGTTCAGCAGCCTACACATCTTGCACCGATCGTTCCATCATGCGTAAAGTCCCCGGCATGACAAGTTGCACCGATCGTTCCAAGATGAGGCCGACGAGCTTGAGTTCGCTGCGGCTGCCCGACGGGTTCACCGACGTCTTCACCAGCCGGCTCGTGGACTTGGACGGGCTGCGGCTGCACGCGGTCACCGGCGGGGACGGCCCGCCGCTGCTGCTGGTCGGCGGCTGGCCCCAGACCTGGTACGCCTGGCGGGAAGTGATGCCCGCGCTCGCCCGCGAGCACACCGTCGTCGCCGTCGACTCGCGCGGCGCCGGGCTCTCCGACAAGCCCGACGACGGTTACGACGCCGGCACCCTGGCCGCCGATCTGGTCGCGCTGATGGCCGCGCTCGGGCACGACCGGTTCGACGTGGCCGGCCACGACATCGGCATGTGGACCGGATACGCCCTCGCGGCCGATCACCCCGGGCGGGTCGGCCGGCTCGCCGTCGTCGACGCCATCATCCCCGGTCTCACGCCGACCCCGTCGGTCTTCGGCCCGGCCGCGGTCAACCAGCGGCTCTGGCACTTCGGCTTCAACCGGCTCACCGACCTCAACGAGGAACTGGTCCGGGGGCGGGAGCGGCTGTTCTTCGGCTACCAGTTCGCCAAGAAGGCCGCCACGCCGGACGCGATTCCCGCGTACGCCGTCGACGTCTACGTCGATGCGATCGTCGCGGATCCTCGCGGGCTGCGGGCGAGCTTCGGGTACTACCGGGCGCTGGACGAGACGATCGCGCAGAACGAGCAGCGCCGGAAGACCCCGCTGACGCTGCCGGTGCTGGCCATCGGCGGCGCGCAGTACGGCGGCGCACTGGTGGCCGAAACGATGCGGCTCGCGGCCGACGACGTCACCGAGGTGATCCTCGAGAACTGCGGCCATTACGCGGCCGAGGAGCAGCCGGCGCGGTTTGCCGAGATCCTGCGGGACTTCCTCGATGGCACACCGGTAGTACCGCACGACTGACCCCATCGCGGCGTTGCTCTGAGCCAGGGAAAACCGCTACCGCAGCGGTGGATGCGGCGCGTACGGTGTGGCCGCGACCGGCGATCGCGTGCGGCGGCTTGGCTGACCGGGATGCGCGAGCTCTTCGGCACGGACGAGTTCGTCGCCCTGACGGACGGCTCCGGCTGCGACCTGGGATTCCAGCGGGTCGACGGCTACCGGGCTCCGCAGTGGCCAGGTCAGGACGTGCCCCAGCAGTTCCACCTGGATCTCCGCGCCGACGACCTCGACGCGACGGAAGAGCTGGCGCTGGAACTCGGGGCGGCCAAACCGGACCACCAGCCCGGCGGCGGACGCCGGCGAGTCCTGCTGGATCCGGCCGGCCACCCCTTCTGCCTGACGTCTTCCTGACCTCACCGGCGTCGAGGCGATCGATGCCGCACTCGACTTGCCGCCGGCGACGAGCAGCGCCAGCGGCAAGCCCACCTCGGCGGTTGCGTGCGTGAACCGCTCGACTCCGGGCTTTCGGGGCCGGCGCCGGACTCAGAGTCCCATCGTGTGGCGCACCATCCGGTCGAGCAGACGATCGGAGACGAGGTGCGTCAGCCGGGTCATCACGGCGGCGTCGCGACCGACGGTGTAGCGGGTCCGCGGCTTCCGCGCGTGGATCGCCTTCGCGACGACGTCGGCGACGACGCTCGCGTCCAGACCGCCGGTGCCCCAGGATTCCGTGGTGGCGCGGAAGGCTTTCGTGAGCCCGGCGTAGCGGGTGCGCTGCTCCGGGGTCATGCCGGCGATCAGCCGGTCCGCCGTCGCGTTCCCGCGTTCGGTCAGCCGGGTGCGGACCGCACCGGGGATGATCACGGCGACGCCGACACCGAACGGCTCCACCTCGCGACGCAGGGAGTCGCTGATGGCTTCCATGGCGAACTTCGCGCCGGAGTAGGCGCCGAAGCCCGGCATGGCGACCTTCCCGCCGGTGGAGCCGATGTTGACGATGCGGCCCTTGCTCCGCAGCAGAGCGGGCATGAGCGCCTGGATGACCGCCACCTGACCGAACACGGAGACGTCGAATTGCCGACGCCAGTCGGACAGCGGCAGCGCCTCGATCGGGGCGTTCACCGCGATCCCGGCGTTGTTGACCACGGCGCGCAGCGGGCGGCGGTCCGCGCCGACCCGGTCGGCGAGCGCGGCCACCTGGCCCTCGTCGGTGATGTCGAGCAGCACCGGTTCGACGCCCTCGGCCTTCACCTCCGCGGCGGGGGCCTCGGTGCGGACGCCGGCGAGGACGTGGAAGCCGTCGGCGGCCAGGCGCCGCGCGGTCGCCCGGCCGATGCCGGTACTCGCGCCGGTGACGACCACGAGTTCGGCGGGGGTGCTGGAGTTCGTCGCGTTCATGAGATCACCGTGCGCCGCGACGCACGCGGGAAACAGCCACGGCATGTCCTGGTACAGCCAGTACCACCACGAAGGGGGCGCCTGGGGAGCACAATCACCGCATGGATGATCTCGGCCGGGCCCTGCGGACGTGGCGCGATCGCCTCGATCCGGCGAGTGCGGGCCTCCCGCACAAGGCACCCCGCCGGGCTCCGGGACTCCGCCGCGAAGAACTGGCTGTCCTCGCCGGCATCTCGATCGAGTACGTCGTCCGGCTCGAGCAAGGACGCGCGGCGAAGCCGTCCGCACAGGTCTGCACCGCGCTGAGCCGGGCCCTGCAGCTGTCGGACGCCGAGTACGCGCACCTCATGCGGCTGGCCGGGCACGCGGCCGACCCGCACCGCGTCCCCCGGCTGATTCCCGGCAGCGTCCGCCGCCTGCTGGACCGGCTCGAGAGCCACCCGCTCGCCGTGTACGACGCCACTTGGCAGCTGCTGCACTGGAACCCCTTGTTCGCCGCGAGCTTCGGCGACCCCACGACGGTGACCGAGGACCACCGCAACCTGCTGCTCATGCAGTTCGAGGGCATGCCGAACCCAGCGCGGTTCAGCCCCGGGGAGCGGGCCGCGTTCGAGGAGTCCCTCGTGGCCGACCTGCGCGCCACGACCAGCCGCTACCCCGGCGACCCGGACGTCAAGACGCTGATCACCCGGCTGCGGCGGGCACCCCGCTTCCGGGAACTGTGGGCGGCCGCGTCGGTCGCCGAGCACCAGAGCGGGCACAAGGTGATCGAGCACCCGGAACTCGGTCCGGTCGACCTGGACTCCGACGTGCTCACCACCCAGGGCTCGAACCTCCGGGTCGTGGTCTACACACCCCGGCCGGGCACCGACGCGCGGGACAAGCTCGCCTTCCTGGCGGCGATGGGCACGCAGAACCTGACCTCCGGTTAGCCGTCTGGGCCTGGAGCCGAGCCCGGCAGGCGGGGTCCAGAGCCGTCCCAGCCGCTTCGTCGATGGCGGCTTCCCAGTGCTCGGCGAGCTTTTGGGGCCCGCGTTCCGCATCTCAGCCGCCCGGCTTCTCAGGGCCGTGCACGGCCGCGTGCAAGGGTTACCGGGCGGGCGAGGATCTCCGGCACCATGTCCGGCTCGCACCGGCTGGGTGCCAGGGAAGAGCCCGAAGCTCCGGGTGGTCAGGACTCGCGTGCGGGCCGCTTGCGCTCGGCAGTGCGGCGCAATGCGGCGAGGGCGGCCTGCTGCAGGGGTGAGAAGTACTTGGCGCTGCGGTGGTAGAGACCGATTCCTTCGACCAGTGTGGCGTCCCGGATCGCCACGGTGCGCAGGCGCCCCGCCGCCACGTCGTCCTCCACGCAGTACCGGGGCGCCAAGCCGACCCAGTTGTTGACCGCGACGGCACGCTTGATCGCTTCGGCGTGGCCGAGGCGGATGACCGCGGGGAGCTCGGGCATCCCGTGCCGCCGGAGCTGGTCGACCACCATCCGGTGGAACGCGACGTCCTTCGGAACCCCCACCAGTGGCAGCGTCCCGACTTCGGCCAGGTCCACCGCGTCCGCGTCCGGCGGTCCCCGCGGGGCGGCGACGAGCACGAGCGGTTCTTCCCAGAGCTTCTCCGCCTGCAGGGTGTCCGGGAGCGGGTCGTCGAGCCAGGTGGTCACCGCGAAGTCGACCCCGCCGATTTCGGCGTCGCGCAACGCCGCCTTCGGCTCGCTGATGTGCACGGTGATGTCGGCGCGCGGGCGGTCGACGCGCAGGTCCGTCACCAGCGGCGGGAGGAGGTAGGTGCCGATGGCCATGCTCGAGGCCACGGTCAGGGAGCCCGCCGTCCCCGCCGCGAGCTCGTCGACGTCCCGCTGCACCTGGACGCTGCCCGCCAGCACTTCCTTGGCCCACAGGTAGAACCGTTGGCCGGCTTCGGTGAGGGTGAGGGTACTGCCCGCTCGCACGAACAAGGTGGCACCCAAGGACTTCTCCAGTGAGCGCAGCTGGGCGGACACCCCGGGCTGGGCGACCATCAGCCGTTCGGCCGCCCGCGTGACGCCGCCCTCGTCGACCACGAGGCAGAACACCTCGAGACGGCGCAGCGGCACGCGGGAATCCACGAGCCGGACGCTAGCACGCCATAAGAGTTCTCGTATAGCTCCATCCCATTATCGGTAGTGGTGTTATCGGAACCGCCTCCTTAGCGTGAGTGCCACCACAGACGAGGAGGTCTGCGATGAACCCGCTGCTCGGCGACAACACCCTCAAGCTCGGCTTGTTCTGCACCAACGGCTCCGGCGCCGCGCTCACCCGCGTGCCGGAAGCGCCCACGACGTCCTGGGACTTCTCGCTGCGCACCGCGCAGGCCGCGGACCGCGCCGGGTTCGAGGCGGTCGTGCCGTTCGCACGCTGGAAGGGCTACGCCCCGAACCGGCCGCTGCACCGGGCGGGCACGGTGATGGACCCGTTCACCTGGGCGGCCGGGATCGCGGCGGCGACCGAGCGCATCGGGGTCTTCGCCACCTCGCACGCCCCCACGATGCACCCGATCGTCGCCGCCAAGCAGGCCGCGACGGTCGACCTCATCTCGGGTGGGCGGTTCGCGCTCAACGTCGTGGGCGGCTGGAACCGGCCCGAGCTGGAGATGTTCGGCGCACCGCTGCGCGAGCACGACGAGCGCTACGACCACCTCGCCGAGTGGCTCGAGGTGCTCCAGCGGTTGTGGCACGAGACCGAGGAGTTCGACTTCCACGGGAAGTTCTTCGACGTCGTCGGCGGGGTGTCGATGCCGAAGCCGCGGCAGAGCCGCATCCCGATCATGAACGCCGGTGGGTCCCCGCGGGGGATGAAGTTCGCCGCCGAGCACGCCGACCTGTGCTTCGTGATCGTGCAGAGCGAGGACGAGGCCAAGATCCGGCAGCAGGTCGAAGGCTACAAGGCGATGGCCCGCGCGGAGTTCGGCCGCGACGTGAAGGTTTGGACGCACACCGTCGTCGTCCAGCGCGACACCCAGGCCGAGGCGGACGCCTACCTGCGCCGGTTCTCGGTGGAGTACGAGGACACCGAGAGCGTCGACGCGTGGATGCGGCTGCAGGGCATCGAAGCGCAGACGATGCCGCCCGTGGTCGCCGCGACGATGCGGCAGCGGTTCGCCGCGGGCGCCGGCGGCTTCCCGCTCGTCGGCACCGCCGAGACGATCGCCGGGCGGCTGGAGCTGCTCAGCGCGGCGGGCATCGACGGGGCCCTGCTCACGTGGGTCGACTACGACGCCGGCCTGGCCGACTTCACGCGCGATGTGCTGCCGTTGCTGGAAGAGCGGGGGCTGCGAGCCCCCGTGACCCGTGGTGTCCCGGCGGCGGTGACGGTGTGAGGCTCGCCCGGTTCCGCACCGCCGAGGGCGCTCCCGCTTTCGGCGTCGTCGACCACGACGGGATCGCCCGGCTCGACCACCGGGTCCCGTCGTTCGAAGACCTGCTTCGCGACCCCGTTCCGGCTCGGGCGGACGATCCCCGCGTCGATCCGGCCTCGGTGTCCTGGGAGCCGCCGGTCGGCGCCCACCCGAAGATCCTCTGCGTCGGGTTCAACTACGCGGCGCACGCGAGCGAGTCCGGCCGCGGCGGCGACGAGACCGCCCCGGCGCATCCCACCCTGTTCACCCGGTTCGCCGACTCCCTGGTCGGCGCGGGGACTCCCGTCGTGCGCCCCGCCGACGCGGACTCGCTGGACTGGGAGGGGGAAGCGGCGTTGGTCATCGGCAAGGCGGGGCGCCGCATCCCGGCCGAGGACGCCTGGCGGCACGTCGCCGGCGTCACCTGTCTCGCCGAGAACAGCGTCCGGACCTGGCAGCTGCACTCCAGCCAGGCCACCGCGGGCAAGAACTGGGCCGGCAGCGGCGCGGCCGGCCCGTGGCTGACCACGACCGACGAGCTCGGCACCGAGCCGCTGCGGGTCACCACCCGCCTCAACGGCGCCGTGGTCCAGCACGACTCGACGGACCGGCTGACCTTCGGCTTCGCCGACATCGTGGCCTACGTCAGCACGTTCACCCCGCTGCGCCCCGGCGACCTGATCGCGACCGGGACGCCGCGGGGCATCGGGTTCCGCATGGACCCGCCGCGGTTCCTGGCCCCCGGCGACGAACTGGAAGTGGAGGTGTCGGGGGTGGGTGTGCTGCGCAACGGCGTGGTCGACGAGCCGGTCGCCGCCTCCCGGCGAGCGGGGGTCGCCCGGTGAAACTCTGGGACGAAGCCGAAGTCAGCGCCGCACTGCGGCTGCCGCAGGTGATCGACTCGCTCGAACAGGTGCTCACCCACGAAGCCGCGGGTACCGCGTGGAACCTGGACAAGACCATGGCCACCTGGCCGGCCGGCGACGCCCGCGGCAGCGCGCACGCGCTGGGTGCGGTCGATCGCGACGACGAGCTCGCCGTCTTCAAGACCTGGGTGAACACCCCGCTGGGTGCGACCGCGCTGATGACGATCTTCTCCACAGTGGACGGATCGGCGCGGGGCCTGGCCGAGGCCGGGGTGGCCGGCGCGCTGCGGACCGCGGCGGCGTCCGGGCTCGCCACCCGCTGGCTCGCCGACCCCGGCGCCACCGAACTGGCCGTGCTGGGCGCCGGGCGGCAGGCGCTGCGCCAGGTGGAAGCGGTCGCCGCCGTGCGCCCGGTGCGGCGGGTGCGGGTGTGGAACCGCACCGCGGCGAAAGCCGAAGCGCTCGCCGCGCAGGTCCGCGACCGGCTGGGCCTCGACGTCGCAGTGGCGTCTTCGGTGCCCGAAGCCACCGAGGACGCGCCGATCGTCACCCTGATCACGCGCGCCGCCGAGCCGTTCCTGCGGCCCGAACACCTCGCCCGTGGCGCCCACCTCAACGCGGTGGGCGCGATCCTGCCGACCCACGCCGAGTTCCACCACGAACTGCTGGACAGCGCCGGGCTGGTCGTCGTCGACAGCGAACCGAACGCGCGCCGCGGTTCGCGGGAGCTGCGGGAGCACTTCGGCTCGGCTCCCGCAGCCGAGTGGCACGCGGTCCACCCGCTCGCCGACGTGGTGACGGGCAAGGTGACGCGCCCGGACCGCACTCGCCCCACCGTGTTCAAGGGCATGGGCATGGGACTGTCCGATCTCGCCGTCGCCCGGCTGCTCATCGGAGGTACGTCATGAAGTTCCGAAGCGACCCCACCCGGATCCGCGGTTCCCTCGCCCCGGTCGTCACGCCGTTCACCGACGACGGCGCGCTCGACCTGACCTCGTTGCGGAAGCTGGTGCGCTGGCAGCTGGACTCGGGCTCGCACGGCATCTCCGTCGGCGGCTCGACGGGCGAGCCGTCCGCCCAAAGCGTCGCCGAGCGGATCGCCGCCATCCGCACGATCGCGGCCGAAGTCGACGACGCCGTCCCGTTCGTCCCCGGCACGGGCTCGGCGAAGCTGGAGGAAACGCTGGAGATCACCGGGTCCGCGCGCGACGCCGGTGCGGACGCCGTGCTGGTCATCACCCCGTACTACGCGCGGCCGACCCAGGACGGCCTCCACCGCTGGTATTCGACGATCGCGCGGGAGTTCCCCGACCTGCCCATCGTGATCTACAACGTGCCGTCCCGCACGGCCGTCGACATCGCGCCCGACACCGTCGCCCGGCTGTTCCGCGAGCACGAGAACGTGGTCGGGATCAAGGAAACCACCAAGGACTTCGAGCACTTCTCCCGCGTGCTGAAGCTGTGCGGCCCCGAACTGCTCGTGTGGTCCGGCATCGAACTGCTCGGGTTGCCGCTGCTGGCCCTCGGCGGGGCCGGCTTCATCAGCGCCGTCAGCAACCTCGCGCCCACCGCCGTCGCCCGCATGTACGAAGCCTGGGAGGCGGGCGACCACGCCACCGCCCGCGAACTGCACTACGGCCTGCACCCCTTGGTGGACCTGCTGTTCGTCGAAACGAACCCGGCGCCGGCGAAGTGGGTGCTGCGCGAGCGGGGCCTGCTCCGCTCCGCCCGCGTCCGCCCGCCGCTCACGGACCTTTCCGACGACGGCATCCGCGCAGTACGGGCCCTGCTCGGCCAGGGCGCGGCCCTGCTCACCGAAACCTGAGACCACAGCGAGCAAGGAGAGACAACGATGTCCGGCTCCCCCGCACCTGCGAGACGATCGCGCCGGGTCGCGCTCGCGGGCCTCGTCGGCACCACCATCGAGTGGTACGACTTCTTCATCTACGGCACGGCCGCCGCCCTGGTGTTCGGCCGGGCGTTCTTCCCGAGCGCCTCCCCCGCCGCGGGCACCCTCGCCGCGTTGTCGACCTTCGCCGTCGGCATGGTCGCCCGGCCCGTCGGGGGCGCCCTGATGGGGCACTTCGGCGACCGGATCGGGCGGCGCAGCATGCTCGTGCTGTCGCTGCTGATCATGGGCATCGGCACCGTCCTCATCGGACTGCTGCCGACCTACTC
Organism: Amycolatopsis sp. NPDC028719; assembly: GCF_055565395.1. Taxonomy (NCBI): domain Bacteria; kingdom Bacillati; phylum Actinomycetota; class Actinomycetes; order Pseudonocardiales; family Pseudonocardiaceae; genus Amycolatopsis; species Amycolatopsis sp. NPDC028719. The sequence continues at coordinate 336,952 of NZ_JBVHUL010000007.1, read as the reverse complement.
GGCGATCGGGGTGGCGGCACCCGTCCTGCTCGTCGTGCTCCGGTTCGGCCAGGGCCTCGGCGTCGGCGGCGAGTGGGGTGGCGCCACCCTCCTCGCGCTCGAGCACGCCACGCCGTCCCGGCGCACCCTCCACAGCTCCCTGCCCCAGATCGGGCTGCCCCTCGGAATCGTCCTCGGCAGCCTGGTGTTCCTCCTGGTCCGCCTCGGGATCGACGGCCCGGCGTTCGCCGTGTGGGGGTGGCGGATCCCGTTCCTGGTCAGTGCCGTGCTCGTCGCGTTCGGCCTGGTCCTGCGGCTCAAGCTGGCGGAAAGCCCGGAGTTCAACCGGCTCCGGGACCGCCGGGAGGTGCGCCGGGCACCGATCGCCGACGTGTTCCGCGCGCCGCGCACCTGGGTCCCCGCGGCCGGGGTGAACATCGTCGCCTCCGCGCTGGGCAACGTGCTGCTCGTCTTCACCTTGGGTTACGTGGCCGCCGAAAAGCTGGTCTCCGCGTCGGTCATGTTCGTCGTGACGATCGTGAGCGCGCTGGTCTGGGCCGCCGCGATCCCGCTGGGGGCGCTGCTCGCCCAGCGCCTCGGCCGGCGCCGGGTGGTCGCGTCCGCCGCCGTGCTCCTCACGCTATGGGCGTTCCCGTACTTCTGGCTGCTCGAAACCGGCTCCACCGCGGGCACGCTGACCGCCTGCGCCGTCGCCGGGATCGGGATCGGGCTGGCGTCGGGTCCCTACGGCGCCTTCATCTCCGAGGCCTTCCCCGCCGCGATCCGCTACAGCGGAGCGTCGGTGGCCTATGGCATCGGCAGCGTCCTCGGCGGGGCGATCGCGCCGATCGTCGCCACGCTCCTCTACACCGCCACCGGTGCCGCGACCGCCGTTTCCCTCTACCTCGCCGTCTCCGGGCTGGTAAGCCTCGCCGCCGCCCTGACCCTCCGCGGCTCGCCCGCCGCGACCGCGGAGGTGCTTCCCGCCACCGAACCACTCCTGGAAGGCCAAGCCTGATGAGCACCACCGAAACCGTGAGCGCCACCCGCATGGTCGACGTCAGCGGGCACGCCGCCGCGACGCCGCAGCCGTGGACCCCGCTGAAGATCGCCCGGGCCGAAATCGAGGCCGAGATCGAGCGCCTCGCCCGCGCGCCTCGCCCGGCCAACGGCCGCCGGGCCGCCCGCATCGTGCACCCGTCGGCCACCGCGCCCGGGCTCGGCCTCGCGCCCGGCATCTCCGTCACGATCGAGGTGCTCAACCCCGGTGAAACGACGGCACCGCTGCGCGAGAACGCCCACCGCGTGGAAATCGGCATCGCCGGCCGCGGCCGCATCGAAGTGGACGGCGGTGTCATTCCCTTCGCGCACCTCGATGCCGCGAACCTCCCGTCCATGAAGCCGTTCCGCTTCCACAACGACTCCGGCGAAGTGTGGGCCCGGCTGAGCTATTCGAACGCCGCGCTGCTGGAGAAACTGGGCGTGCACTACGCCGAAGACCTGCCGGAGGACTGGCGGCCCGCCGGCGACGGCGACGCCGAGCCCGGCAGCACCGCCTACACGCGCGGCACCGCGCCGGACATCGCCATCGGGGACCGGGGCGCCCGCCTTCGCGGCTACGAGTTCCTGGTCGACGTCGAGGTCGTCGAATCCCGGGCGCTGCACTGGCCGTGGGCCGAGGTCGCGCCGCACCTGTCGCAGCGCGCCGGCGACGGCGGGCGGACGATCATGGCGCTGTACAACCCGGCCACCCAGCGCAAGCAGGGCGCGACGCACAACTTCTTCGTCACGGCCTCGTTCATGCCGCCGGGGCTGCCGGCCCGGCCGCGCGGACGCGGGCACCGGCACTCCTCCGTCGCGATCAACTACCACTTCGCCGGGTCCGGGGTCAGCACCGTGGACGGCCAGGACATCAGCTGGGAAGCGGGCGACCTCCTGCTGTCGGCGCCGGGCTGGCTGGAACACGCGCACTACCAGGGGCCGGACGGCCTCGGCGTCTACACCGTCCAGGACCACCCGCTGCAGATCGGGATGGAAGCCCTGGTGTGGCAGGAAGACCTGAACGGTCCCGTGCTCGCCCTGGGTTCCGAAGCGGGGCAGACCGGGTACGTCGGCCCCCGCGAAACCGGGCGGTGACCGCCGTGTCGCACGCTCATCCACCGACGCTCGACTTCGACCCGTACGACCCCGCCCTGACCGAGCCGACGGTGTGGAGCGCCTACACCGCCGCGCGCGCCGCGAACCGGGTCGTCCGCTCGGAGCGGCGCGGCGGGTTCTGGCTGGTCACCCGGTTCGACGACGTCCGCGAAGTGCTGCGGGACCCGGCCACCTACTCCTCCGCGTCCGGGCACCGCCTGCCGGTCAACGGGACCCAGCGCGCCATCCCCATCGACTTCGACCCCCCGGTGCACACCGCCTACCGCCGCCTGATGACAGAGGCGCTCTCCCCCGGCCGGGTCCGGCGGCTCAAGCCGTTCCTGGAGCGGACCGTCACCGACCTCGTCGCCGGTTTCGCCGCCCGCGGCGGCGGGGACTTCGTCCGCGAGGTCGCCCTGCCGCTGCCGCTGCGGGTGCTGACCGAGGTCGTCGGGTTCTCGGCGGACACCGTCGAGCGGTTCCGGGAGCTCACCGAGCGGATGTGGGACAGCATCGCCGCCGACGACGACCGCGTCGACTTCGCGGCCGTGGACCGGGACATCCACGAGCTCATGCACCACGAGCTCGCCGAACACCGCGCGGCCCGGCCGGACGACTTCATCACGGCCCTGCTCGACGCCGAAGCCGACGGCCACCCGATCACCGCCGGCGAGCAGGCCGGCATCCTCGCGACGTTCGCGGTCGCCGGGCACGAGACGACGATGAACTCCGCGAGCTCACTGGTCCACCTGCTGGTCGAACACCCCGAGCACCAAGAGCGGCTGCGGCAGGACCCGGCCCTCGCGCCCCGGTACGTCGAGGAGATGCTGCGGCTGCGCAGCCCCGCGCAGGGTGCGGCCCGGCGGACCACGTGCCCGGCCGAGCTCGGCGGGACCCGGCTGGCCGAAGGCGACGCCGTGCTGGCCTCGCTCGCCGCCGCCAACCGGGATCCGGACCGGTTCCCCGACCCCGACCGCTTCGACCCCGGCCGCGACGCCCGCGGCCACCTGGGCTTCGGCTGGGGCATCCACCAGTGCCTCGGCGCGGCGTTGGCCCGCACCGAACTGGCGATCCTGCTGACGACTTTGGCCGGCTACCCGCCGCTGCGGCGGGACGGCGCGGCGACCTGGACCGGCCTTCGCGGCGGCTCCCACTTCGGGCCCGCCGCCCTGCCCGTGCGCTTCGAGAAGGGGTGAGGCCGCGATGACCTACCACGTCGACGTGGACACGACGCTCTGCAGCGGCTACGGGAACTGCGTCGTCGCGGCGCCCGACGTCTTCGACCTCGACGAGGACACCGCTCTCGCCGTCGTCCGGGACGGCCACCCGGTGGCGGGCGACGACGCCGCCCTCCGCGAAGCCGAGGCGGACTGCCCGGCCCGGGCGATCCGGCTCTCCGCCCGATGACCGCGCCGGCGGTCATCGTCGGCGCGTCGGTCGCGGGAGTCCGGGCCGCCCAGGCACTCCGCACCCACGGGTTCGACGAGGACATCGTCCTCCTCGACCGGGAACCGTGGCTGCCCTACGACAAACCGGCGCTGTCGAAGGAAATGCTGACCACCTCGGCACCGGCACCGGCCCTGCTCCCGCCCGGCGCGCTGCGCGACCTCGGCGTCGACCACCGGCCGGGACACACCGCGACCGGCCTCGACCTCGCCGACCGGCGGCTGGCCACCACCGGCGGCCCGCTCCGGTTCGGCCCGCTCGTCCTCGCCACCGGGGCCCGGCCCCGCCGGATCCCGGGGCTGGACGGCCGGGCCGGGGTGCACTACCTGCGCACCCGCGAGGACGCACTGGCCCTGCGAGCCGACCTCGCCCGCGGCTCCCGGCTCGTCGTGGTCGGCGGCGGGTTCGTCGGCGGCGAGGTCGCCGCCTCGGCGCGCGCACTCGGCCTCGACGTCACGATCGTCGAAGCGGCGCCCCGGGTCCTGGCCCGGGTGCTGCCTGCACCGGTCTCCGACCGGGTCACGGCGCTGCACCGCGACCACGGCGTGCGGGTGCTGTGCGGGCGTGGCGTGACCGCGGCCCGCGGCGGTGACCGGGTCGAGGCCGTCGAACTCGCCGACGGCACCCGCCTCGACGCCGACATCGTCGTGGTCGGCGTCGGCACCGTCCCGGCCACCGGGTGGCTCGAAGGATCGGGGCTCGACGTTCTCGGCGGCATTCGGTGCGGGCCGGACTTCGCGGTCGCCGACGCGGTCTGGGCGATCGGCGACTGCGCCCGCCGGCTCGACCCGGTCACGGGCCGCGAAACGCGTACGGAGCACTGGACCGCCGCCCGCGAACAGGCCTCCTGGGTCGCCCGCGCGCTGACCGGCACCCGCCCGGCCACGGAATTCACCACCTCCGGCGACGTCTGGTCCGACCAGCACGGCGTGCGGATCCAGCACGTCGGGCGCGGCGACGCGGCCACCACCACGACCAGCCGGGACGGCCTGTTCCTGCACCACGACGGCGGCGAGCTGGTGGGCGCCACCGCGTTCGACGCACCGCGCGAGCTGCTCGCGATCCGGCGGCGGCTCACCGCACGGACCCCGGAGAGGACACGACCATGATCACGATCGGCGGACTCGACCAGAAGGCGCTGCGGCACGCGTTCGGCACCTGCCCGAGCGGGGTGGTCGCGGTCTGCGGGGTCGACGGCGACGTCCGGGTCGGCATGGCCGTAAGCACCTTCGTCCCGGTATCGCTCGATCCGCCGCTGGTCGCGATCTGCGTGCAACGGGCTTCGCGGACCTGGAAGGTTCTGCGCACGCTGCCCGCACTGGGGATCAGTGTGCTCGCCGACGGCCACGAAGCGGCCGCCCGCGCATTGGCCGCCCGCGACGGCGACCGGTTCGCGGGACTGGCCACCGCGGCGACCCCGGAGGGCGCCGTGCACGTCCTCGGTGGCCCCACCCGGTTCGTGTGCACGCTGGACACCGAATTCGAGGCGGGCGACCATCTGATCGCCACCCTCGGCGTCCGCGGCGCCGACGCCGAGCCCGCCGTGGGCCCGCTGGTCTTCCACCGCAGCCGGTTCGCCCGGCTGGAGAGGAGCGCCCCGTGAGCACGTCGGCCAGGCCACGCCGACGGCCTACCGCGACCGGGCTCAGGCCGCGCGGGGCGACCGGCCGGTCGCGGTGCTCGCCGCGAACTCCCCCGTCTCGCTCGAAGCGCACAAGACAGTCAAGCGCTCGGCTGCCGATCATGGGCGCACTAAAGGATCTCCACGAGGCCGTGGTCGGCGTCGAGGCGGAGGCGGTCGCCGGTGTGGATCACCTCGACCGGGTCGTGGTCGAGGTCGCTCAGCGCGGGCACCCGGGTCACCACCGCGCCCAGTGCCACCTTCGTCGTCACCACCGTGAAGATCATGCCCAGCGGCGCCGTGCCCAGCAGGCGGGTCGACTGGAAGAACCCCGACCAGCCCGACGATCCCTTCGCCCCGGGGAAGACGAGGATCTTTCCGGTGAAGCACACCCCGTGCAGTTCGTGGCGGCGCTCGATGATCGTCCCGGTGGCCGGGTCGATGCCGCCCCAGCCCGAGATCGTCTCGTGCGACACCAGCGCTTCACCCTCGACGACGCCGGGGACGATCGTCCGGCCGCGCAGGACCGTCATCGCAGGTCACCTCGCCAGCGCCCGGTGACCGCGGCGTCCACGCAGTCCTCCAGGGAGCCGAACCACGCCTCGATCCCGAGGATCGCGGGCAGGTAGTGCGCCTGTTTCGCCGAGTCGGTGGCGAAGACGCGGGTGCCCGGCGGCGCGACGCGGGACATGGCCGGGCACGAGTCCGCGAGCAGTCGCCCGCCCGCCGCCTCGATCACGGCCGTGTAGCCGCTGCGGTCCGCGACCGCCTTGAGTGCCCGGGGCGTCATGATCCACAACTGCGTGCCCGAGTGCAGCCGCTTGCCGTCCAGGGCGCGGGCGGCGGCGCGGATCTGGTCGATCGACGCGTGCGGACAGCCCAGCAGCACGAAGTCGACGTCGGTCGAGCGGCCCTGGTCGTTCAGCGTCTCGTAGACCTCGCGCCGCTCCCGGGGTCCATAGTGGACGGCGGAAGGCGGGCGGCCGGCGAAGGCCGCTTCGACCGTCGGTGCCTCGGGCGTGATCCCCGGCAGGTGGTACAGCTCGACCCCGCCGGAAGACGCTGCGGCCGCGCCGAAGTGCTTCAGGTCCACCAGATCAGGCCGCGGGAACGCCCCGGTGACCACCGGGCGTTCGTCCTGGACCAGCCCGCCCGCGAAGTAGCCGAGCATGCCCCAGTCCATGAAGTCGCGGACGCCCGCGTCCACTTCGACGAGGTGCGTGCCGAACCGGTTTTCCGGCAGGTGGTTGCCCCAGCACGGGATCTTCCCGGTCAGCGACGCCGCGCCGGTCGACGTCCCGCCTTCGCAGTTGGTCCGGGCGCCGAGCACGGAGTTGGCGTACACGACCGCGGACGACTCCATCCACGCGCAGTGCTCGCCGCGGACCGGGAGGTTGCCGACCTGGTACGGCGTGCAGGTGGCGAGGATGTTCACCCCGCGCCGCCCGTAGAACGCTTCGGCGTCGCTCTGCAGCTCGACGAACTCCTTCGGGTAGGGCACCACGCCGACGGAATCCGGGCCGAAGCCCTGTTGCAGCTGGCAGGTCGGCACTCGCATGTCGGGGATCTCGACGACGTCGTCGCAGTCGAGGTTGAGCACCGCGAACGCCTTGTTCCAGCCGCCTTCGGCCACCAGCTTCGCCTTCACCGGGGACGGCTGGGTGCTCGTCCCGGCGACGTTGCGGGTGTCGCACAGGTGCTCGGCACCCAGCGCGTCGCCGTAGCGGATGAGCAGGTCCATGGCCGCCGCGACCGCGGGCCCGTCGGCGCCGTCCCGCATGGCCTTTTCGTCGTCGGTGAGGATCACGGCGCGACCTCCTGCCGGGCGGCCGCCGGGACCGGGTCGGCGACGCCGTTGGTCTCCGGACCCCGGCGCACGGCCTCGAACATCAGCAGGCCGCCGAAGACGATCAGCGCGATCGGGGTGAACTCGTACGGCATGATCGAGCTGAGCGCCAGCAGCCAGAAGGTGTAGAGCCCGGGCAGGATCAGCCCGAACATGTAGCCGATGCCGTACCCGCTCGCCCGCACGGATGCCGGGAACCGCTCGTTGAGGTACACCAGGATGACGCCGAGCGGCGCGGACGGCAGGACCTTCGCCACCACGGCGATCAGCCCGATCACCCACGTCGGCGCCCCGGCCCGGCCGGCCACCGCGAGCACCGCGAACGCGCCGCCCACGACGAACGTGAGCACCAGCGCCCAGCGCATCAGCAGCGCGCGCCGGCCGATCCGCTGGCCGACCGCGGCGAGCACCAGGATCAGGACGATCGTGAGGACCGAGCTGATGATCTCGACCGTGGAGGACATCCGCGGGCTCTGGTCCAGCACCTGCACCAGCAGGGTCGGCAGGAACGACACCGACATCTGGGTGGCGAACCAGTACCCGCAGGTGAACAGGAAGACGCTGAAGAACAGCGCGCGGTGCGTGGTGAACAGCTCCGCCACGGGCTGCCGCCCCGTGCGGCGCCCCCGGAACACCGAGTCGTCTTCCTTCACGCCGCGGTAGTGCCACAGGTACACCAGGCCGAGCACGAACCCGAGGAAGAACGGGATCCGCCAGCCCCAGGACAGGAAACCGCCGTGGGGCAGGACGTCGAGCAGGCCGAGCAGGAGCAGGTTGATCACCAGGAACGAGCCGGGTGCGCCGACGCCGATGAGCCCGCCGACCCGGCCGCGCCGCGCGGGCTTCGCCTGTTCCAGCGCGAGCGGCATCGGTGCGGCGTAGCCGCCGGCGAGGAAGATCCCGCCGATCAGCCGCAGCACGGCGAACACGGCGATCGCGCCGTAGTTCCACACCGCGTAGCCGGGCAGCAGCCCGATGAGCAGGGTGACGATCGTGAAGCCCCAGCCGCTGATCATGGTCACGGGCTTGCGGCCGATCCGGTCGGACAGGTTGCCGAAGATGACGCTGCCGATCGGCCGCGCGAGCAGCCCGACCGTGAACAGCAGCGTGGTGAACGTCGCGCGGATCTCCGGCGACAGGTTCGCTGGCATGAAGTACGCCATGGCGGCCGGCAGCACGAGCGCGGGCAGGTAGACGTCGAAGCTGTCGACGAACATCGAGAACGCGCCGCCGCGGGCGGAGCGCCGTTCGTCGGCCTCGGTGATGACGGTGGACGGGGGGACTTCGGGCAGCGCCATTGCGGCCTCCGGGTCGTGGGGGTGCCTTGGTCGGGGGGTGCGGAGGGGCTCTCGTGTCAAGGACGCAGCACGGCTCCTTGGCCAAGGGGGCGCACGGTGCGCCGGTAGACCGACAACCAGCCGGTCTCGTGGTGGTCCGTGACGGGCTGCGGCTTTCGCGCGGCGAGTTCGCCGGGCTCGACGCGCAGCTCGCAGACCCGTCCGGGCAGGTCGATGTGGACGGTGTCGCCGTCGCGGACGAGGGACAGCGGACCGCCGTCGGCGGCTTCGGGACGGACCTCGCCGACGACGATGCCGCGGTTGACGAGCCCGGACAGCTGGCCGTCGGTGACCACGGCGACCTGGCCGGTGAGCCCGGCGCGGTCGAGGGCGAAGACGATCTGCGACGCCATGCCCATGCCGGGCCGGCCCCGCGGTCCGAGCCCGCGGACGACCACGACGTCGCCCACGGTGATCCTTCCGTCCGCCAGCGCGGCGACCGCGTCCTCCTGGCTTTCGAAACACCGTGCGGGGCCGGTGAAGGCGGCCGGCCGCTCGTCGCCGACCGCGAGCTTGACGATCCCGCCGTCGGGGGTCAGCGACCCACGGAGGACCACGATCAACGGCTCGGTGGTGAACGGCCGGCCGGCCGGGCGGATGATTTCCGGGTCCGCGACCTCGGCCGCGGCGACGTTGTCGCCCACCGTGGAGCCGCTGACGGTCATCGGCGCCGGGTCGATCAGGTCGCCGAGCTGTTTCAGCACCGCCCGCGCGCCGCCCGCGGCCTCGAACTGCTCGATGAGGTGCGGCCCGTTCGGCCGGACCGCGGACACCACCGGGGTGTCCGCGCCGAGCTCGGCGTAGAGGCCGAGGACGTCGACGTCCACATCGGACTCTTCGGCCACCGCCTGCAGGTGCTTCACGGTGTTGATCGAGGCGCCCACCGCGAGGGCCACGCGGACGGCGTTGCCGAACGTGGCGGCCGTCATGATCCGGCGGGGGCGCAGGTCCTCCTCCACCATCCGCACGATGCGCGCCGCGGCGGCGTCGGCCGCGGCCCACATCGACGGCGAGTTCGCCGCGACGGGGGTGGTTCCCGGCAGCGCCATGCCGAGTGCTTCGGCGACGACGTGCATCGAGTTGGCGGTCCCCATGCCGGGACAAACGCCGGGGCCGCCGACGGCGCCGTCGCTCATCTCGGTCAGCTCGTCCACAGTGGACTTGCCGCAGGCGTGGAGGAAGACGTCCTCGATGTCGCAGTGGCCGCCGCGGAAGCAGCCGCTGGGCTGGTAGCCGCAGGCGACGAGCAGGGTCGGGAGGTCCAGCCGCCCGGCGGCCATCAGCTGGGCCGGTGCGGTCTTGTCGCAGCTGGCCAGGCAGACCATGCCGTCCAGCTGCGCGCCCTCGACGCCGACTTCGATGTCGTTCACGATGAGGTCCCGCGCCGAGAGGATGTACCCGCCGCCGTGCCCGGCCGAGTGGATGAAGTCGCTCGGCGCGGTCGTGCGCACCTCGAACGCCAGTCCGCCGGCGGCCGCGATCCCCTGCTTGACCCGCGCCGCGATCTCGTCGAGGTGGCTGAAGCAGATCGCCAGATCCGACGAAGAGTTGACGACGGCGATCTTCGGCTTGCGGAGGTCTTCGTCGGTGAGCCCGAGTGCGCGCCACTGCGCGCGGCGGGTCGCCCAGCGGACCGAGCCGGGCGGGAAGTCGCTGCGGACCATCGCGTTTCCTCCGCTTCAGTTCTCGAGGTTGGGGGCCAGCCGGCCGGCCAGCTCGCCGTGGTCGACGTCGTGCACGCTGTCCTTCCCGGCCAGGTCCAGGGCGTGCGCGGCGGCCATGCCCATCGCCCCGCACGGTCCCATCACGCGCACGCTCGACAGCGCGGCCGCGTCACCGTCGACGCACCGGCCCGCGACCAGGACGTTGTGGACGTCAGGCGGGGTCATCGAGCGCAACGGGACGTAGTGCACGTGCTCGGGCCCGAACGTCTCCCACACGTAGCCCTCGGCCGTGTCGTGCAGTTCCACCGGCCACGCGGTCCGCGCGACCGCGTCGGGAAAGCGCGTGCCGGCCCGCACTTCGTCGAGGGTCAGCTGGTGCACTCCCTGCGCCCAGCGCGTCTGCCGCCGGCCGGGGAGTCCGTAAGCCCGGACGCGGGCGCTCCCGAACGCCTCGGGGAACTCCGCCCGCAGGAACGCCACCACCCGATCGGCCTGGGCCTTGCCTTCGAGCTGGGCCTGGGCCGCGGCGATCGGCTCGAGCGGGGCCTCGATGTGCGTCATGTTGAGCACCGAGGTCCCCCGGCCGGGGAAGTGGAAGGCGAGCCCGTCGTGCCGGCGCAGGCCGTACTGGGCGGCTTTGGCGCCGACGCGCTCGGCCAGCTCGTCCGGCTCGGGCGCGGCCTGCTCGGCGACGTGCTCGACGACGAGCTGCTGCGAGCCGTAGATCTCGCGCTCCGGCAGGCGGCACGGCAGTCCCGCCTCCCAGACCAGGGAGGCGTCCCCGCTCGCGTCGACGAACCCGGTGGCGGCGACGTCGACCGGGCCGTACCTGGTCGCGAAGGTGACCGAGTCGATGCGGTCGCCGCCGCGCACGACGCCGGTGATCGCCGCGCCGGTGATCACCCGGATGCCGTGCTCCCGCACGGTGTCTTCGACCCACCGGCCGAGCGCCACTTCGTCGTAGCCGACCGTCATCGTGTGCCGTCGCTGCCGGAAGAGGTCGCCCGTGGCGTCCAGGTCGCGGAAGATGTCGTCGAAGATCCCGTGCGTCAGCTGGCGGTAGTCCGGGGCGTTCCCGAACACCCCGCAGAACAACCCGATCAGGGAGTTGACCATCTGGCCGCCGAGCACCGGCAGCGCGTCGACGAGCACGACGTCGCGGCCGAGCCGGGCGGACTCGATGGCGGCGGACAGCCCGGCGATGCCGGCGCCGACGACGCAGACGTCGGCGGCGACCTGGTGGGCGCTCGCGCCGGCGGGCTTGCGGACGGTGTGGACCTTCAGCTCGGTGAGGGGGTGCGGCATGGATCACACGCTAGGTCGCGGTGCCGCGCCCCCGGAAATAGAGAATCGCGCTGCGGGAGTATCAGCCGGAGTTATACCCGGAGGTCGCGAGCGAGGTCGGTCAGCACGGTCCGGAGCCAGCGGTGGGCCGGGTCGCCGTCGTAGCCGGCGTGCCACCAGAACCGTTCCACGATCGGTTCCGGATCACCGGGACACGGCAGGACGCGCAGGCCGAGACGTCCGGCGACGCGCGTGGCGAGACGTTCCTGCAGGAGCGCGACCCGGTCGGTCCCCGCCACGAAGTGCGGTACGGCCTGGTAGCTCTCGACGCGGACGCGGATCTTCGGCTGGATGCCGAAGAGCGCGAGCTGACGGCTCATCGGCGCGGCGGGCGGGAAGCCGCGATCCGGCTGGAACGGCGCGACCCACGGCATGGCGGCGAGCTGTTCGAGGCCGAGTTCGGCACCCACCCCGGCGTTCGCCGCGTCGACCACGCAGACCCAGCGGTCGGTGAACAAGGCGACCGAGCGCACGTCGGGCAGCTCGAAGCGGCCGGCCGGGGGTGCCACCATCCCGTCGATCAAGCGGATCGTGTCCGCGATGTCGCTCGCGAACGCCTCCCGCACCAGCCGGACGTGCAGCTGGACGTCCGGCGCCTGCTCCGCGAGCAGCGCGGACAGCCGCGAGCCCAGCACCTCGATCGTGTAGTCCGCCATGAACAGCGTGAACTCGCGGGCGGACGCACCGGGGTCGAAGTCGTGACCGGTCCCGAAGAGCCGCTCCGCGCCGGTGCACACCGCCTCGACCGGGTCGGCCAGCTGAACGGCGAGCGCGGACAGCACATAGCCGTTCCCGGACCGCACGAGCAGTTCGTCGCCGAAGTGCCGGCGCAACCGGGCGAGCGCGGCACTCGCCGCGGGCTGCGACACCCCGAGCCGAGCCGCCGCCCGGGTGACGTTCCGCTCCCGGAGCAGCTCCCGCAGCACCACCAGCAGGTTGAGATCCAGGTTCGCCAGGTGAACGGCGGAATGCCTCGCCACGGTGGGACTATAAATCAGGCTGACACCCTTCGCAGCGATCCCTGGGTGCTCGGACGGGCCGTGTAACGCGTGTTCTTCGCAGCGAAATTACCGTCGGCGCACCGTCGTCCGGGACCTGCTTCCTGCTCATCGGCGTCCTGCTGGCCGCCTTCGCCGGCGCCGGCGGCCTCCTGATGGCCGGCCGCGCCTTCTCGGGACTCGGCACGGGCGCAGCCGCCGGCACGACCGTCGCGCTGATCTTGAAGCTCCGCGAACGGCGCGGCGTCGTCGCCGGGGTCATCGGTCTCGTCAGGCTCACCTCGGCCAAGCGCCAGGCCGCACCCGTCCCGTACGGCATGCCGTACCCGCCGGCCGGGCCTGCCGGATTCACCGGCGACTCGTGGCAATCAGGCGGAAACCGACGCGCTCTTGACCACGTTTCTGTCCTGCTCCATGCGTTGACAACGCTGACAACGCGGCCCGACACTGAAGCCGTTGTCAACGTTGTCAGCCTCGTCGGAGAGGACCGGGCTCATGATCGCCCGCCGCACCTTGGCGCTGTGCGCCGCCGTCATCGCCTCGCTCGCCCTGGCCGGGCCCGCCGCGGCAGCCGGCCGGCCGCTGCGGATCGTCGGCGCGCAGGCCGACACCGCGCTCACCCAGCGCTGGCAGGACTTCGGCCGCCGATCCGGCGTCGGCTGGGCCGCGGGCGACGGCACCTACTCCACGACGCTGCCGTCCGGACTGGTCGCGTGGCTGTTCAACGACACCTTCTTCGGACCGGTGCGCGCCGACGACAGCCTGCCCGAGTCATCGCCGTTCACGCACAACTCGGCCGTACTGTCCACATCGGACGCGAAGCACCTGCTGACGACCATCGCACCCGGCCCGCCGAAGCACCCGCGATCGCTCGTCGGGCCGACGCCGCAGAGCCCGGGCGTGCCGAACGACCACTGGTACTGGAACGGCGACGGCATCGTCGACGGTGGCAAGCTGCGCGTCCTCGAATTCGAGCAGCAGCCGACCGACGACCCGCCACCGTTCAACTTCGCCTGGACGCGCACGAAGCTCGCGACCCTCGACCCGCACACGTTCCGGCTCGAAAAGCTGACCGACGTGCCTTCGGCCGGCGGCGTCCAGTGGGGCACCGAGCTGATGCGGGACGGCGCGTGGACCTACATCTACGGCGTCGAAGGGGACGGCTTCACGAAGTACCTGCACCTCGCCCGCGCCCCGATCGGCCGGCTCGACGGGCCGTGGCAGTTCCGCACCGCGGCCGGCTGGACGGGCGACCCGGCGGCGTCGGCGCGGCTGCTCGGCAACGTCGGCAGTTCCTTCGGCGTCACCCCGGTCGGCGGCGAATACCTGCTGACGACGTTCGACTCGGGCCTGACCGACACCATCCACGCCTACCACGCGAGGACCCCGGCCGGTCCCTTCACCGGCGGCGAGACGGTGTACACCGCGCCGGAGGCCGGGAACGGCCGCTACACCTACAACGTCGCCGCGCACCCGGAGATCAGCCGGCCGGGGCACCTGGTCATCTCGTACAACACGAACAGCGAGAAGCTCGCCGACCTCTACGCGAACATCGACAACAACCGGCCCCGGTTCGTCGACCTCCAGCTCTCCCGATGACAGCCCCGCCCCGGGCGGGGCACTTCGAGGGTCCGGTCGACGGTGTCCCGGATCGCGTGGCCGGCCTCCTCACCCGCGCTGGAGCTGGAAAAGCTGGTTGGCGGCCCCGGTCACGGTCCACTGCGAGATGCGCGCGCCGTCGGCGGTCGACGCGCTCCACACGTCCATCGCGAGGCCGCTCGCGCGGTTGACCAGGCTCACCACGCCGCCGCCCTGGTCGGTCACCCGCCACTGCTGGGTCGTCGCGCCGGTGTCCGGCTGCTGCGTGATGTCGGCGCCGGTGGCGGTGGACGCGACCTGGAGGACCAAACCGCTGCCGCGGGATCGGATGCGGTGGAAACCGCCGTCCGAAGCGAGGAAGTCGAACTGCTGGTTCGGTCCGCTGGTGGCCTGCCACTGGATCAACGCCGCCCCGGCACTGGTGGAGCCGCCGTTGATGTCGGCCGATTTGCCGCTGTGCTGGGCGACGAGCCGGTAGTTCACCCCGGGTTCCACCACCGGTGGCGGTCCGCCGAGCGCGGTGGCGCGGTAGGTGTGGCCCGCTTGGCCCGCGAAGCGGACCAGATCGGCCTCGACGGTCACCGGCTGGACCTTGGCGCCGCTCGTGGTGTCGAGCACTTCGTAGGTCGCCGTGAACATCCGGCTGCGGACCTTGACGTCGCCGTCGCGGTCCGGCGTGATGGTCAGCTGCGTCGCCGAGCCGCTGCTCCAAGCCGCGCCGACCGTGTAGCCGCCGCGGCCGCGCAGGCCCGTGACGCTGCCGGCCGGCCAGGCCGGCGGCAGCGCGGGCAGCACGTGCAGCTCGCCGTTGTGGCTGTGCAGCAGCAGTTCGGCGATGCCGGACGTCGCGCCGAAGTTGCCGTCGATCTGGAACGGCGGGTGCAGGTCGAACATGTTGGGCGCCAGCCGGTCCGTGCGCACGAGGAGCCGGAGCAGGTCGTGTGCCTTGGCGCCCTCTTCCATCCGGGCCCAGTAGTTGATCTTCCAGGCCAGTGACCAGCCGGTGCCGTCGTCGCCGCGCAGTTCGAGCGTCTTGCGGGCCGCGGTGAACAGCTGGGGCGTGCCGCGCTTGCTGATCTGGTTGCTGGGGTACAGCCCGTACAGGTGCGAGATGTGCCGGTGGGTCCGCTCGGTCTCCACCCAGTCGTAGAGCCATTCCTGGACGTTCCCGCGCGAGCCGACCTTCATCGGCGCCAGCCGCTGCCGGGCCGCCTTGACCTGGTCGGCGAAGGCGGCGTCGACGCCCAGCACCTGGCACGCGCCGGCACAGCCGTCGAACAGGTCTCGGAGGATCTGCATGTCCATCGTCGGCCCCGCGCACACGGACGCGTTCGCGTGGTGGTTCAGCTCGGGCGAGTTCGACGGGTTGGTGACCAGGTAGCCCAGCGAGGGCTCGGTCACCAGGGTGTCGAGGAAGAACTGGGCGGCGCCCTTCAGCAGCGGGTAGCGCGTGCGCAGGAACTCGACGTCGCCGGTGAACCGGTAGTGGTCCCAGATCATGGTGGCGAGCCAGGCCCCGCCGGTCTGCCACATGCCGGCCTGCGCGAAGTCCACGATGGAGGATCCACGCCAGCCGTCGGTGTTGTGGTGGGTGACCCAGCCGCGGGCGCCGTACTCGACCTGCGCGGTGCGGGCTCCGGTGACCGCGAGGTCGGAGATCATGGCGAACACCGGTTCGTAGCACTCGGCGAGGTTGGTGACGTCGGCCGGCCAGTAGTTCATCGGCAGGTTGGCGTTGAGCGTGTACTTCGATTCCCACGACGGGTTCAGCTGGTCGTTCCAGATGCCCTGCAGGTTGGCGGGCTGGGTGCCCGGCCGCGAGGAGGAGATCAGCAGGTAGCGCCCGAACTGGAAGAGCAGGGCGGCGAACTGCGGGTCGCTGACACTGTTGTGCTGGGCGATCCGGACGTCGGTCGGCTGGTCGGCCGCCGCGGTGCGGCCGAGGTCGAGGGTGGTCCGCCCGAACAGCTTCTGGTAGTCGGCCACGTGCCGGCTGCGCAGCGCGTCGTAGGAGAGCGCCTGGGCGGCGGCCAGCCTCGACCGCGCGATGCCCTGATAGTCCCCGTTCACCGTGCGGTAGTCGACGTAGCTGGTGCCGACCGAGATCAGCAGCGTCACGGCGTTGGCGCCGGACACCCGCAGCGTGCCACCGGAACTGCTGGTGCTCCCGCCCTCGGCGGTGGCGCTCACCTGGGCGAGGAACCGGACCGAACCGGCGATGCCCCGGCTGTCGCTCGAAACGCCGTCCAGCGCGATGGCGGTGCCGTTCGGGCTGGACGTCGTCGCCCGCTGCGGGGTGCCCAGCGACGCCGAAAACGAGATCGAGCCGGGTGTCTCGGCCGTCAACCGCAGGACGATCACCTGGTCCACGGCGCTGGCGAACACTTCGCGCCGGTACCGCACGTTGTTCGCGACGTAGGTGACGACCGTAGTGGCCGTGGTGAGGTCGAGCCAGCGCTGGTACGAAGCGGCGCTGCCGCCGGAGAGCGCGAGGCTGAGGGTGCCGACGGGCTGGTACGGCTGCTGGGCGGCCGGGGAGCCGAGCATCTTCTGGTCGATCAGGGACTGCGCCTGCGTCCACTGGTTCGAGAACACCAGCTGCCGGATCTGCGGCAGCGCCCCCGCGCCCTGGGTGTTGCTGTAGTCGTGGGGGCCGCCCGCCCAGACCGTGTCCTCGTTGAGCTGCAGGCGTTCGGTGTCGGTGTTGCCGTACACCATGGCGCCCAGCCTGCCGTTGCCGATCGGCAGCGCGCGCAGCCACTCGGTGCCGGCCGGTTTGTCGTACCACAGCGCGAGGTCGTTCACCGCCCGGACGTCCGCGGGCGCGGGCGAGCCGGGCCGCGCCGTCGCCGTCCACACGAGGGGCACCACCGCGGCGCCCAGCCGGATCGCCTGTCTCCGGGTCAGGTCGGGCATCTGCGTTCTCCGATCCTCAGGCGCGCTGGAGCTGGAACCGCTGGTTGGTGCCGCCGGAGGCGGCGTACTGCGAAATCCGGGCCCCGTCGGCGGTCGAGGCGCCCCAGACGTCCATGGCGAGGCCGCTGGCCCGGTTGAGCAGGCTCACCGCGCCGCCGCCCTGGTCGGTCACCCGCCACTGCTGGGTCGTCGCGCCGGTGTCCGGCTGCTGGGTGATGTCCGCACCGGAGGCCGTGCTCGCGACCTGCAGGACGAGTCCGCTGTGCCGGGCGCGGATCCGGTAGTACCCGTCGCTCGTCGCCAGGAAGTCGAACTGCTGGTTCGCCGCGGTGTGCGGAGCCCACTGGACCAGCGCGGCACCCGCGGCGGTGGACGCCCCGCTGACGTCCGCGGACTTGCCGCTGTGCGCGGCCACCAGGGAGTAGTTCACGCCGGCCTGCACCGGCGGGGCGGGGTTCGGGTCGGTGCCGCCGAACTGGCTGAAGAACTTCCAGATCTCGGTCTTCGTCCAGCTCCGCGCGCCGCTTTCGCACCCGGTGCAGCCGTCCACCGGGCCCTGCTGGTGGCCGCCGTCGAACGGGGCCCAGACCACCGGGTAGCCGGTCCGGCAGCCCGAATAGGCGGTGAGGTAGTGGGTTTTGCTGCCCGCCGCGGGTTCGGGGGCGTTCTGCGGGGTGCAGCCGTTGTTGCGGACGAAGGTGTCCCGCAAACCGCGTCCGGCGCCGATGTTGTCCGACACGCCGTGGATGCCCAGGTAGGCGATGGGCTGGGTGCCGCCGCTGCACCCGCTGATCGCGCCGGGGGCGGCGATCGCCGCGACCGCGCGGAAGACGTTCGCCCGGGCACACGCGAGTGCGTAGCTCATCGCGCCGCCGTAGCTGAAGCCCACGGAGAACAGCTGCGTCGTGTCGACGCAGAGGTCGTTCTCGATCAGCCGGACCAGGTCGTCGGTGAAGGTCACGTCCTCGCCGCCGGAATTGCCCCAGCCGTTGTCGAGGCCCTGGGGCGCCACGAAGATCGTGGAGTCGCCCGACTGCGACTGCATGCCGTAGTAGGCCCAGGCGTAGCCGTCGCTCCCGCCCGAGGCGACCTGCTCGGCGGTGCCGCCCAGCCAGTGGAAGCCGAAGGCCAGCCGGTGCGGTGTGCTGGTGTCGTAGGTGTCGGGGATCTTCAGGATGAAGCTGCGGCTCTTGCCGTTGCTCTGGATCGTGCGTTTGCCGCTGGTGAGCGTGGGACTCTTGCCGCACCCGGCGCTCGGCGTGGCCGCTTGGGCCGTCGTCGTGGCGGCAGCACTCGGCGGAGAGCCACCGACGGCCAGCACGAGTAGCGCGGCAGTCACCAAGAGCCGGAACGGAGAGCTGAGCCCGGGCATGCGAAATCCCTTCGGCGGAGATCCTCGACCCCTCGACATAGGAAGTCTGCTCAAGGGTATTCGGGTTGTAGCACAGATTTCGAATGGACGTCCAGCCGGAAATGAAAGTTTCACTTCTGTCGGCCGACTCGAAAAGGAACGAATGGATTCCACGAAAGCGATTCCCGGCGGGCGCCCGGGTCCGAACCCCGGAGTCCCGGCGAAGTCAGGTCCGCGTGGGCGGCTCGGAGATCTGGCGACACCAGTACGCCGTTCGAAAGCTCAGGCGGCAGCGACCGGCGCGGGCCGGCGACCGACTTTGCCAGCACCCTGGGTGCGCGCCCCGGGCGCCCGTGCCGGGTCCGGTCAGCTCTCGGTGGGTTCGAGCAGGATCAGCGGCACCTCGCGGTTGCCGGCCTCGATCGCCCGGGCGCGAAGGCCGGCGAAAAACGGGTAGAGCTCTTCGGTGTAGGCCAGCCAGTTCTCGCGCTCCGCACCTTCGGCCACCCGGGCGGTCATCAGCCGGCGGTCGGGACCGTCCTGCAGCTGCACCGTCGGGTTCGCCACGAGGTTGTGGAACCAGCTCGGGTTGCGAGCCTGGCCGCCGGCCGCCGCGCCGATGGCGTAGACGCCGTCACGCTCGATGCGCATCAGGGCGACCTTGCGCAGCTTGCCCGAACGGGCGCCGCGCATGGTCACCACCACCACGGGGCCACCCTCGATCGTCGCGCCTTCGCGGCCGTCGGTGCGCTCGTAGAGCTCGACCTGACCGCGGGTCGTCGCGTCGGCACTGGGGACGTACTCACCGTCGAGCAGATCCGTTGTCATGTCAGGGAATTCCTTTCGTCGAGTAAACGCGTTCACCGGCTTCAGCCGGCTACCCGGATCACGGTCTTCCCGATGGTCCGGCCGCTTTCGGCAAGGGTGTGCGCCGTCTTCATGGTCTCGGCGGTCAACCCCTCGAGCGTGGTGGTGACGATCGGGCGCAGCCGGCCCGCCGCGACGTCGTCCACCGCCCGGGCGAGGATCCGGCCCTGGCTGCCGGCGTCACCGCCGGCCACGATCTTGCTGAACACCATCTCGCTGTGCAGCGACAGCGACTTGCCCGCGAAGGCCCCCGGGTCGAAGGAGCCGGTGAGGTCGGTGGCGGCCAGGTGACCGAAGGGGCGCAGCACCTCGACGATCGCCCCCAGGTGGCTGCTGGTGCCCGAGGTCGAGAACACCAGGTCGACGTGGTCGATCCCCGCCGTGCGGAGCTGCCCGGCCAGGTCGCCGCGGTGGTCGACGACCAGGTCGGCACCCATCGCCGTCGCCCACTCCCGCGACTCGGGCCGCGAGGCCGTGCTGATCACGAAGGCCGGCGTCGCGGCCTTGAGCAGTTGCGTGGCCATCGACCCGACGCCGCCGGCTCCGCCGACGACGAGCACGCGGCCGACACCGGGCAGCAGCGCGTCCTGGTCGCGAAACAGCGATTCCCAGGCCGTGAGGACACCGATGGGCAGCGACGCGGCGTCGGTGAACGCGAGCCGGTCCGGGATCTTGGCCACCACCCGGTGGTCGACCGCGACGCGCTCGGCCCAGCTGCCGTCGCGGGTGAAGTCGCCGGTACCCAGCACCCGGTCCCCGACAGCGAACCCGGTGGCCGTGGGCCCGGCCGCGGCGACGACCCCGGCGAACTCCCAGCCGAGGACGACCCGTCCGCCGGGTTCGGCGCTGCGCGTCCGCCGGATCGCGGCTTCGCCCGGGTTGATGCCGATCGCCCGGACTTCGACCAGCAGGTCACCGTCGCGCAGCCGGGGTTCGGCGACTTCGGTCAGCTCGATGGCGAACGCGTCGAGCGAGTGTGCCTTCTCATAGGCCAAGGCTTTCATGGCTTCAGTCCTGCTTCAGGGCGTGCAGTGCCGAGAGCGGGCCGCCGACCTGCATCAGGCGGCCACCCTCGCGCAGCGTCCCGGCGTCGACCGGCGCGAATCCGAGGGCGTCGGCGACGGCGTGGAACTCCGCCTTGGCGGCCTTGTCGTCACCGGCGTAGAACAGCAGCTGCCGTCCTTCCGCGTGCCGGGGATCGGCGGCGATGTACGGGGCGTGGAGGGTGTTGAAGGCCTTGACCACGCGCGCGCCCGGCGCACGGTCGGCGACGAACTCGCTCGCCGTCCCGTCCTCGAGGTCGGCGAAGGTGTTGGTGGTGTCGACCAGGATGCGGCCGTTCCACTCGGGCAGCCCGGCCAGCGCGTCGCCGACCTGTGGCCACCTCACGGCGAGGAAGACCATGTCGGCGGCGGCCGCATCCGCGGGTGCGCCCGCGCTCGCGAGCGGCCCCAGCCGGGTCACGACGTCGAGCAGTGTGTCCGGGCCGCGGCTGTTGGCGAGCGTCACCTGGTGGCCGGCCGTCACGAGGTGGCCCGCGATCGCCTGCGCGACCGTCCCGGCGCCGATGGTTCCGAAGTTCATGACCGTCCCCTCAGTTTTCGATGACGTCCATCATCAAAATTTATGATTGCAGTCGTCATCATTAACTGTCAAGCCGGACTCCTCCGTGGACACTCGGTTTGATGATGAGTATCATCGGTGGCGAGCTCGCCAGGGAGGTGGTCGACGTGCCCCGCATCACGCAGGAGCAGAAGCGGCTCAACCACGAGAAGATCGTCCACGCGGCCGGCGCGGGATTCCGGCTGCGCGGCATCGACGGCATCGGCATCGAGGAGCTGATGAAGTCGGCCGGCATGACGCACGGCGGGTTTTACAACCACTTCGCCTCGAAGGACGACCTCGCTCTCGAAGTCCTCCACCAGGGCTTCACCGACTCGCTCGAGACGCTCGACGCCATCCGGGAAGCGCACCCCCGCTCGGCGCGCGCGGCCCTGCACGACATGATCGACGAGTACGTCAACGCCGAGCACCGGGACCACCCGGAGATCGGCTGCGCCTCGGCCGCCCTCGTCTCCGACGCCGGCCGCCACGGCGCCGCCGCCCAGGCCGAATACCGGCGCGGGCTCGACGGCTACTTCGCCACCATCACCGACATGCTGCTCGACCGCGCCCGTCAGTCCGGCACCGAACTCACGCCCGCCGAAGCCCGCGAGCGCGCGGTGGCACTGTTCAGCCAGATGGTCGGCGCACTGCTCCTCTCCCGGGCGATCGCCGACGCGGCCCCGGACCTGTCGGACGAGGTCCTGACGGTCAACCGGCGGCGACTCAAGAAGCTCTGACCCGCTTCAAGGCCCCAGTGTCCCGCCGTCGTGCCTAGCGCCCGCCGACGGCTACTACGACGACATCCTCGCCTTCGCCGGACTTCCGGCGAAGTCAACCCGCGCGCCCAGACTCCCGGCCGCGCCGATGCGGTGAATGACCCATTCACCTCGCCCGACGCAGTGAATGACTCATTCATGTCATCGCGCGACCCACCGCCCAGAACCCGCAGCCGTCAACGACTTTCGACGCGCGACACTAGCTTCCGCCCGGCCCGGCCTCGTCGCCCAGTGCGGCCGCGATGGACGCGAGGTCCGCGCACAGCCGACGCCGGGCGGCCGGCGCCAACGCCGCGAGCATCTTGTGCTCCACGACGCCGAGCACCTGACTCGCGGCCAGCAACCGTTCCCGGCCGGCGGAGGTCAGCTCCGTCGGCAGGGCTTTGCCGTGGCCGGACACGGGCGGCCGCGTCAGCAATCCCCGGTCTTCCAAGCCCTTCAGCACCAGGTTCATCGACTGGCGGGAGACGAAGACCGCACGGGCCAGCTCTGCTCCGGACAGTCCCGGCCGCTGTCGCAGCACCTCGAGGCACGCGTACTGCGGCACTGTCAGGTCCAGCGGCCGCAGCGCCTGATCCATCGCCGAGCGCAGCGCGGTGGACGCCTTCTTCAGCATGTACCCGACCGACTCGTCGACCGGCTGAAGAATCTGCTCTTGACTCATGTCAACATGCTGACACAAGATGTGCGTGTCAGCATGTTGACACACTCTCGGAGGAGATGGCATGACCGTCAGTGGCCCCGACTTCATCGGCCTGCAGGTTCGCGACCTCGGCCGCGCCGCGGACTTCTACGTATCCCAGCTCGGGCTGCAGCGGGCGCCGGGCGCTCCTGCGCACGCCGTCGTCTTCGCCACGACGCCCGCGTTCGCCGTCCGCGAGGCGCTACCCGGCGTCGACCTCGACGCCGTCACACCCCATCCCGGTGCCGGGGTCGTCCTGTGGCTGGGCGCCGACGACCCGCAAGCGCTGCACGACCGGCTGGCCGGCGGCGGCGTCCCGATCACGGTGGCGCCTTTCGACGGCCCGTTCGGGCGAACGTTCACCTTCACCGACCCCGACGGCTATGCCATCACCGTCCACGACCGAGCCTGAACTTTCCCGTGCACCACCGAAAGGACTTCTTCGAGTGACTACCGACCTGCCGGGTTCCACGGCTCTCGTCACCGGCGCCACCAGCGGGATCGGCCGGGCGGTGGCGGTCTCGCTCGCCGGACGTGGCGCCCATGTGATCGTCGGCGGGCGGAACACCGCCCGAGGCGACGCGGTCGTCTCCGCGATCCGCCGTGCGGGCGGCAAGGCCGACTTCCTCGCCACCGACCTCGGCGACGCCGGTTCGGTACGCGCCCTGGCCCGCCAAGCCGCCGACCTCGGCGGCGGACACGTCGACGTCCTCGTCAACAACGCCGCCGTCTATCCGGCCCCGGCACCGACGGCCGATGTCCACGACGACGACTTGCACTCCGTCTACGCGGTGAACGTCCGGGCACCGCTGCTCCTGGTGGCCGGACTGGCACCCGCCATGGCCGCCCGCGGCCACGGGACCATCGTCAACGTGCTGAGCATGGCCGCCCGTTTCGGGATGCCCGGCTTCGCCGTGTACGGCTCCAGCAAAGCCGCCTTGGCCCTGCTGACCAAAGCCTGGGCGGCCGAGTTCGGGCCGGACGGCGTGCGGGTCAACGCGGTCAGCCCGGGCCCCACCCGAACCGAGGGGACCCGGAGCTTCGGGCCGGGACTCGACCGCATGGCCGCCGCGGCACCGGCCGGACGGCCGGCGGCGGCCGAAGAGATCGCCGCTGCCATCACCTACCTCGCCGGCGGCGAGGCGAGTTTCGTGCAAGGCGCCATCCTCGACGTGGACGGTGGGCGCACCGCGACCTGAGCCGCGAAGTGTCCATACGGGTGGTGTCTTCGGCCGGCGGGGTGGAGCGTGAGCACGGCGTGCAGCCCGAGCAGCGTGAGCTTCCGGTGGGCCTGCGGTGAGGTGATGATCCGCACCGCGCCGCCCCGAGCCTCGCGGTGGCGGGCCAGGGTCACCAGCGGAACGACGGCTTCCAGCGGCAGGTAGGTCACGGCCGACAGGTCGATGACGACCTCGGCACCGGCGGGCGCGTCCCAGGCGGGCGCGAAGGTCTTCGTCGCGACGCGCGCATCGGGAAGCTCCGCCCCGGCCCGGACGGTGACCACCTCGGAGCCGGTGCGGCCGGGCGTCACGGGATCGCGCTCGCCCGGCGGTTCGGTCACCATGTTCATCCGTCCGGTTCCTGGGACTGCTCGACCAACCGCCCGAACGCGTCGTCGGCGGAGATGCGGTGCAGCGCCATGAGGATGCCTTCGGCCTGGTCTATCACCGCGCGGGAAGACAGGGCGGTGCGCAGTTGCTCGATGGTCTCCTGGGCGGCGGTGTAGCGGCGGGCGCAGCGCGGCTTCGGCGGCGGTGGTGCAGAGCTCCGGCAGCGCCACGTCCAGGGTGCCGAAGCCCTGGCCGGCGGTGCCGTAGAGGTTGAGCGAGCCCTGGTACTCACGGTCGATGAACAGCGGCGCCGACAGGTAGCCGGCCACGGTGTCCGTGCCGGCGGCCGCGGCGAACTGCGGCCACCGCGCCGCCGCGTCATTGCCGGCGTACCGCTGCAGGGTCCCGGTGCGGGCGGCTTCCGGGCACGGTCCTTGGCCGGTGTCGTACTGGGCCTGATCGATCCGGCGAGCCCCGTCGCCGGTGGCCGCGACGGTGTAGGGGGCGCCCTCGCGCAACAGCGTGATGCTGGCCAGGTCGGTGTCGGGCACCGCGGGCACGACCTGCCGGCACACGCGCTGCAGGATCACCGGCAGCCGCTCGTCCTCGTCCAGCGCCGCGGTCAGCTGCTCCAGCGCGCCGGTGACCTCGTCGACCCGGCGGGCCGCGTCCCGCTCGTCCACCAGTTCCCGTCCGTGGCTCATCGTTTCCCACCTCTCGCCGCTGTGAGGAATTCATGCCGGAACGGGATTCGGAGTCGATCGCGCTGTGGGTCGGGTGATTTCGCTCGCAGCGGACGCTGTGCGTGAGCGGCGGCCGGCTCCGCTCCGCCCCGGGTATGGCGGGACGCCGACGTCTTCAGCAGCACCGCGGCGACGCCGCCCGACGGAGCCGCTCGCGGGCCTCATCCTCCGTCAGTGAGGTGCTGGGCCGCCCGGCCGCGTGCTGGTACTTGGCGTCGTAGGCCCTGGTCCAGACGCCCGCCGCCCACGACCGCCGGAGCTCGCCGGCGCCGAACTCCCGGCCCCGCGCCCGGCAATACGCGTCGAGGAACCGCTCCGTGTCCTCGACGGTGGCCAGTTCGTCCACTTTGACGGTCGAATACAGCGCGGCGGCGAAGCCGGCCAAGACGGCTTCGCTCTCAGCGATCACGCTGTCCCAGTCATGCACCACCAGCAGCGCGTCCCCGCTCCAGCGCAGGTTGCCGGCAAGCCAGTCGCAGTGGCCGAGCACCGCCGGGGAGCCGTTGTCTCGCAGCCGGTCCCGGGCACGGCGCCCGGCATCGTCGATCCACGCCGGCCCGGCCACCTCGTCGAGGTCGGCATCAGGGTCTTCCTCCGGGCACGGCCACAACCCGTCCCCGGCGTGGTTCCAGGCCGCCCACGACGGCGCCGGATCGAGCGTGGACACCTCGGCCGGCCGAGGGGCCAGCCGGATCAGCCGCGCGAACGCCTCGGCGAAGGCCTCGGCCGCGTGCTCCGCACTCGGGAGCAGCGCACCGCCGGGGACGTAGGCCTCCGCGGTGGCGACGTCGCCACCGAAAGGCACGGCGCCGGTGAGCGGCCGGAGGCAGGGATAGCCGGCCTGGAACAGGCGGCGCTGGACTTCGACGCAGGCCGCGATCCGCGGCGAGTCCGGACGAACCTTGACCACGACCTCTCGGCCGTCGGCCAGCCGCAGCCCCATGACGGCAGACAGGAACCCGGAGCTGAACATCTCCTCCGCCGGTGGGCTGCCCAGCTGCTGCCCGCACCACCGGGCCAGGCGGACAGGATCGACGGCACGCGGGCGAGGCGACATCCACCGCGAGCGCCAACGTGGGGACGCGGCGGAACAGCGTGTCGAACACGATCTGCAGATCCATCCGGGCCAGGTTCTGGCCGAGGCACTGGTGCGGCCCGAACCCGAACGCGAGGTGGTGGCGCGCGCCGCGCTCGATGTCGAGCTCGTCCGGGTTCTCGAACGCCCGCGGGTCCCGGTCGGCCGAACAACCGAGCGCCAGCACGCCTTCGCCGGCGCGGATCAGCTGCCCGCCGACCTCGATGTCTTCGACGCACAGCCGGGCCGTCGCCACGTCGACGATCGTGAAGTACCGCAGCATTTCCTCGACCGCGTTCAGCGTGGTGTCCGGGTCGGCCTCGATCATCGCGAGCTGCTCCGGGTTGCGCGCATCTCGCAGATCACCAACGACGGAACCGGCAGCGACAGCGCCTCCACCAGGTCACCGGGCTTCGGGCCGGCCAGCAGCGCGTCGATCCGCCGGTCGACGATCTCCTGGATCCGTGGCCGCAGCGCCTCCAGCCGGCGCACCGTGAACTCGCCGAGCACGGCTTTGCGCGCCGGCCCGTGCTCGGGCGCGTCCATCGCGATCAGCATGCGCTCCTCGTCCGGCCGCCGGGACGCCGCCTCGCCCTCGACCAGCGCCGGGAAGTCCGGGTGCTGCCGGTCTGCGCTGAACCGCCGGTCGTTCACCACCGTTCGCACGTCTTCGTGGCGGCTGACCACCCAGCCCTGCCCGCCGTCGGGCAGGCGAACCCGCGAGACCGGCTCTCCTTCGCGGATCTCTTCGTACGCCGGCGGCGGCGCGAACGGGCACGTGCGGGCCATGGGGAACTCGTGCTTCTCGGCGGTGGTCATGACTTTTCCTTCCGCTCCGGGGCGAAATACGGCTCCGCCGCTTCCAGCCGCGGTACCGAGACGCCCAGCCGTCGTGCTTCGGCCAGGGTGTCCCGGCAGACCTCACGTGGTTCCTCGGCGTCGGGGTCGGAGTGCGCGGCGAGACTCACGCGCGCGAGCGCGACATGAGCGGTCAGCCAGGCGAGCGCGGGGGCCGTCAGCCAGGTGGGCGCCCGGAACGGCAGCACACCGCCCCGGTGCCGTCGCAGGTCGACGCCGCGCGCCCGGAGGAGCGGCAGCAGCTCCCGGCCGGCCAGCAGCCCCTCGCGCAGGTCGCCCCCGGCCCCCACCAGCTCGGACAGGGAACCCCGCTTCAAGCCCTGTGAGAACAGGCCGGCGTCCGACACGAAATGGACCCACAGCCAGCCGCGGAAGTCGGGCCGCTCCTTGAGCCGGAACCCGGCCTCTCGAAACGCCTGGCGCGCGGCCCGTTCCCGGTCGGCCGGGGGCCGGCCGAGGGTGCCGAAGACGACCGACGGCAGCAGCCCCGCACGGAGCACGCCGTCCGCGTCGAAACCGCCACCGGCCTGGGGAAAGCCCCAGGCGACCCGGTCGGCGGGGAGGTCGCCGATCGCGGCCCGCGGCTCGGTCCAGACGTTGCCGAAGACCAGCACGGTGGCCTGGCCGACCCGCAGGGCCAGGAAGGCCGTCGCCTCGGGGAGGCGGTGGTGCGGCACGCTGAGCACGATCAGGTCGAAGTCGTGGTCCGGCTCCAGCTTCTCGCGGTAGCGCACCGGCCACTTCTCGACGACGCGCTGCCCCCACACCCGGCGCCGCGTATCGAGCAGGTCGAGGTCCACCGCGTCGCCGTACGTCGCCGCGCGGCCCGGCCGGACGTAGAACTCGACCTCGTGTCCCGCGTGGTGCAGGGCCCAGCCGTAGACAGTGGCGATCACGCCTCGGCCGAACATCAGGATCTTCACAGTGCACCTCGTGGGGTACGATTGATATGGAGATCATCTCCACTTCTGGCAGAATATGGAGGTCATCTCCAGTTGTCAACGCGAGGGAGCGCATGACCGCCGACAAGCCGCTGCGGGCCGACGCCCAGCGCAAGCGTGACGCCCTGCTCGCCAAGGCCCGGGAGGTCTTCGACGCCGGTGGCTTCTTCGACCTGCGCTTCGATGACTTCGCCCGGCTGGCCGGGGTGGGCACGGGCACGCTGTACCGCCACTTCCCCACCCGGGAGGCGCTGGCCGAGGCGGTCTACCACGGGGAAGTCGCCGCGCTGTGCGACCGCGCCCGCCGGCTGCAGGCCACCCTGCCCGCGGCGGAGGCCTTGGCGACCTTCCTGCGCGACATGGTCGGCCACATAGCCGCCCATCAGGGCCTGGCCCGGACGCTGGCCACGCTGTGGGCCGACCGCTCGGGTGCTCTCGCCGAGGGCAGCCGGGCGCTGGAGCAAGCGGTCACCGACCTGGTGGCCGCCGCCGTACAGGAGGGCACCGTCCGCGACGACGTGGACGCCGGTGCCGTGATGATGGCGCTGCACGGCATCGGCGCGGCCCACGACCGCCCCGGGTGGCGGACCGAAGCCGACGGTGTCATCACCCTCGTACTGGACGGGTTACACACCAAGTCCGGCAAGAAGGGAACATAGCCGCAGCGAAGCGATCCGTTGCAACCGACCGCGTTTCACCGACGCCCCTGACGAGTCGGCTTCGCTGCCGGTCTAGGACTGTCCCCCACCCAGTGCGACGTGGAAGATCTTCTCGTTGCTGTTGTCGGGAGTGCTGTCCTTGTCGCCGGTGTTGGTGGTGGTCAGCCAGAGACCGCCGTCGGGGGCGGGCTCCACGGTGCGCAACCGTCCGTAGGTGCCGTTGAAGTACGCCTGGACTCCTGTCAGATCGCTGCCGCTGATCACTTCCCGGTACATCCGGGTCCCGCGTTCGCAGGCGACGTAGAGCACGTCGCGGACGATGGCGATGCCGGAGCAGGAGCCCTCCGAGGTGGGGTAGGTGTGCTTGGGGGCGATGAAGCCGGCGGTGCCGCACGTTCCGGAGGTGCCTTCACACGCCGGCCAGCCGTAGTTGCCGCCCTTGGTGATCAGGTTGGTCTCGTCCATGGTCCCGTCGCCGAACTCCTGTTCCCACAACCGTCCCTGGGAGTCGAACGCGAGTCCCTGCGGGTTGCGGTGGCCGTAGCTCCACACGTAGTTGCCGAAGGGGTTGTCCGAAGGCACGGTGCCGTCCGCGTCGAGGCGCAGGGTTCTCCGCCTCGATGAACGGGTAGACGTTCACCGGGTCTCCTTCGCGAAGAAAGCCGTCGCTCGTTTCAGGATCTCCACGTCCTCCCGCAACCGGGTGTTCTCTCGTCGCAGCGCGGCGAGTTCGGCCTTCTCGGTGCTGGTCAGCCCGTCGGTGCGGACACCGGCGTCGCGTTCGGCCTGGACGATCCATTTCCGCGCCACTGAGTCGGACAGCTCGAACTCACGCACCACTTCGGGCACTGTTCGTTCGCCGTGTTGCACCAGCTCGACGATCTGGGTTTTGAACTCGGGGGTGAAGGCCCGCCGGGTCGTTGCGGCGCTCGTGGTTTCTTCCTGGCCATGGGTTCCATGATGAGGGGGCATCCCTTCCCAGGGGCTGGCGCCCTGATCGGAGGTGTCCGCCAACACGGGTCAAGCCCAGTCCTGAATTAGTCATTCAGGTCTTGGGAGGTCCTGAATGACTCATTCAAGACGTCTGCCCCGGGACACCACGCCCTCGACCTGCGCCGGGGCAGCCAGGCCGCACGACTCGTGCGAACCCGGCCGGGAGACTGCGCCTGGCCCACTGCGTCGTGGACGAGAGCTGACCGCTGCGACGGGATGCCGAGCGGTTCCCCGTCTCGGCGCGGTTGTCCGCCCGCTATCGCAGCGAAGGCGAAGCGACGGCAGTGGTCTGCTCCAGCACGCGGTCGAGGCGGATCGGGAGGTTCCGCTGGCGGGTTCCGGTGGCGTGCCACACGGCGTTGGCGATCGCGGCCGCGGTGCCTGCCGTGCCGATTTCGCCGAGGCCGTTGAACCCGGACGGGTCCTGGGGCTCGTAGTCCGGCACGAAGCCGGCCTCGATGTCGGGCACGTCGGCGTGCGCGGCGATGTGGTAGCCGGCGAAGTCGCCGTTCGCCAGCCGGCCGGTGCGGGGGTCTCGCACGCTTTCCTCGTGCAGGGCCATGGACAGCCCCATGGTCATCCCGCCGACCACCTGGCTGCGCGCCAGCAGCGGGTTGATCACCCGGCCCACGGCGAACATGCCGAGCAGCCGGCGTACCCGTACCTCGCCGGTGGCCGGGTCGACGGTGACCTCCGCGAAGACGGCGCTGTAGGTCTGGCGTTCCGTGGCCGGCTGGAAATCGATCCTCGTGCTGGTGTCCACCGTCACGGTCATCGGCCGGACCGGGTCGTCCAGGTTCTCCCGCAGTTCATTCGCGGCCTCGGTGATCGCGAAGGACCAGGACGTGGTACCGCGTGAACCGCCCGCGCCCCACGCCATTCCGAAGTCGCTGTCGCCGATCCGGATGCGGATCCGCTCGGTGCCGGCTCCCAGCGCGTCGGCGGCGACCGCGGTCAGCGCGGTCCGGGCGCCCGTGCCGATGTCGCTCGCCCCGATCGACACCGTGAACGTCCCGTCCGGCTCCGCGGTGATCGAGGCCTTCGACGGGAACACCCCGGCGCTGAACGACGTGGTGGCCATGCCGCTGCCGACCAGCAGCGGGCCCTCGCGCCGGCGGCGGGGGCGCCGGTCGCGCGCCGCCCAGCCGAACCGGCGCGCGCCCTCGCCCATGCAGGAGACCAGGCGGCGGGTGCTGAAAGGCTTTCCCGAGACGGGCGTGACGGCGGGCTGGTTGCGCAGGCGCAGTTCGAGGGGGTCCATGTCGAGCCGCTCGGCGACCTCGTCGACCGCCGACTCCAGGGCGAACGAGCCGGGCGTCGCGCCGGGGCCGCGCATCGAGGCGGGCGGCAGGATGTCGAGGGGCACGGCGGTGAGCCGCGTGCGGATCGCCGGCGCCGAGTACAGGATCTTGGCCTGCTCGGTGCACGCCTCGATGTACTCCGAAAGCGGCGACAGGCCGTAGGCCGCCCGGTGGTGGATGGCCCGCAGGCGGCCGTCGGCGTCCGCGCCGATGGTCACCACCTGGTCTGTTCGAGGCCGCGACGAGGTCGTCTCGAAAGCCTGTGCCCGGGTCATGGCGATCCGCACCGGGCGGCCGAACCGCCGGCCGGCCATCGACGCGAGCACCACCTGCGGGCCGCAGGCGCCCTTGCCGCCGAAACCCCCGCCGACGTGCTCGGAACGAACGTGCACCCGCTCCCGGTCGATGGACCACAACGCGGCCAGGACCTCGGACACGCTGAACGCCCCCTGGTTGGAGTCCTCGGCGTACAGGTGGCCGGAGTCCCACCACGCGGTCGCGGCGTGCGGCTCCATGGCGCAGTGGCTTTCCTCGGGAGTGCGGTACCGCTCCTCGACCACCACGGCGGACGCCGCCAGTTCCGCGTCCAGGTCACCGATGTCCGCCTCCGGGCCGAAGGCGGTCGACGCCGGCCGCGCGGCCGGGTGGTCCAGGCGCAGGTCCAGATCGTGCGGTTCGACGTCGCAGGTCACCCGCAGCGCCGCTGCCGCCGCTCTGGCCTGCTCGGGCGTTTCCGCCACCACCAGCGCGAGGGGCCGGCCCGCGTACGGAATCGCCTCGTCCTGCAGGAGCCGGAGGCTGCCGTCCGGGCCGAAGTAGTTGCCGGCCTCGGGGTTGAGGCGGGGTGCGTTGCGGTGGTCGAGTACGCCCAGCACGCCCGGCATACCGAGCGCTGTCGAGGCGTCGATGTCGCGGATCCGGCCTCGGGAAACGGTGCCGGTCACCATCCAGCCGTGGGCCAGGTCCGGCATCGGCACGTCCGCGGCGTAGTGGACGGCGCCGGTGACCTTGAGCCGGCCCTCGGTCCGGGGGCGTGGCGCGCCGACGGCGCCGGAAGCGGGGTTCGCGCTCATCGGTTCTTGTCCGTTCCACTGAGGTCATCGAGCGTGGCCGCGATCAGGTTCCGCGCCAAGGTCACCTTGTACCCGTTGTCACGCAACGGATCGGCTTCGCTCAGCGCCTCCTCGGCGCAGGTCCGGAGCCGGTCGGCGGTGGGTCGGGCGCCGCGGAGCAGCGCCTCGGCGGAACTGGGCCGCCAGGGACGCGAAGCCACACCGCCCAGCGCGATGCGTACGTCGCGCACCACGCCATCGCGGATGTCGAGCGCGGCGGCGACGGACACGGTCGCGAAGGCGTACGACGCGCGCTCGCGGACCTTGCGGTAACGCGACCGGAGGCCCGCCGCGGACCCCGGCAGGACGACGGCGGTGATCAGCGCGCCGGGCGGTAACGCGGTTTCGCGGTCCGGCCGGTCACCGACCGGCAGGTAAAACCGTGACAACGGGATCTCTCCGGCGCCGTCGAGCGTCTCGTAGCGCACGACCGCGTCCAACGCGGCGAGCGCCACCGCCATGTCCGAGGGGTGGGTCGCCACGCAGTGCTCGGAGTGGCCGAGTACCGCGTGGTTGTGGTGCACTCCCCCGAGCGCGGCGCACCCACTGCCGGGCACTCGCTTGTTGCACGGCTGGGAAAGGTCGGCGAAGTAACCACAACGGGTCCGCTGCACCAGGTTGCCGCCCACCGTGGCCATGTTCCGCAGCTGGCCGGACGCGCCCGCCAGGACGGCCTGGGTCAGCGCCGGGAACCGGCGGCGCACCTCGGGATGCGCGGCCACGTCGCTGTTCGTCGTGGTCGCACCGATGACCAGCCCGCCGTCCGGTGTGTCGCGGACACCGTCGAGCGGCAGCTGCCGTACGTCCACCAGCCGGGTCGGCTCCTCGACTCCGCACTTCATCAGGTCGACGAGATTCGTGCCCCCACCCAGGTACCGGGCGCCGGCATCGCCGGCGACCGCGGTGAGCGCGTCCCGGACCTGTGCGGCGCGCTGGTAGGCGAACTCCCTCACGCCGCACCGCCCTCACGTGCCGCGGTCTCGAGCACCGCGCGCACGATCGGCGGGTACGCCCCGCAGCGGCACAGGTTGCCGCTCATCCGTTCGCGCACTTCGGTTTCGTCCAGTTCCGGCGCCTGGTCCGGTGCGTCGACGGCGGTGACGGCGCTGGGCCAGCCCGCGGCGTGTTCGGCGAGCATCCCGACCGCCGAGCAGAGCTGTCCGGGGGTGCAGAAACCGCACTGGAAGCCGTCCAGGCGCAGGAAAGCCTCCTGGATCGGCCGCAGCTCGCCCTCGGTGGCCAGTCCCTCGACGGTCGTGACCGAGGTGGTGTCGGCGGCGACCGCGAGGGTCAGGCAGGAGACCACCCGCCGGCCGTCGCACAGCACCGTGCAGGCGCCGCATTGCCCGTGGTCGCACCCTTTCTTGGGCCCGGTGAGGCCGAGGTCCTCCCGCAACGCGTCGAGCAGGGTCCTGCGGTTGTCCACGGACAGCCGGTGGGTCATCTCGTTGACTCGCAACGATATGTCGCTGCGGGTGTGGTCGGTCATCGCCGTCCTCTCAGGCTGACAACAGTGCGTGCGGTCGTGCACGCGCGTCGTCGCTTGCCGGACACCAGCCGGCCGCGAGCCGTCTTCCGGTGCCGCTGTCCGGGCAGGCTATAGCGAGTCCCCCGCGGCCGGACCCGTCAGCAGGGCAGGCGGGCAGGATCGGACAAGAAGTCGCGAGTTCTGGTCAACGGTCCCGAGAAGTGCCGGATGCTCCGGTTCGGACGTTCGCGCCCAGGCGGACGGCCTGGAAGTTGCGGTGGAACGCGGAGACGCTCATGCCCGCCTTCTGCGCCACCTCCTCGACGCGGAAGGGCAGCGCGTAGTTGTCGCGGATCCATTGGACGGCCCTGGCGATGTGGCTGAGACTGCTGTCGGGTAAGCCGAACTGACGCAGAACGGTGCTCTGCTCACCGGTCGGCAACCGCCAGATGATCTCCCGTTTGATCAGGGGCGCGAGCACGGGGATTCGCGGGGCTGATCGAGCAGCCGCAGGAGACGGACGACGGCGTCGAGCAGTTCGGCGGACGCGGTGCTGACGGCCAGACCGGCCGTCGCGCCGGGGGCGAGTTCCGGCAGCCGCCCGGCGTCCGCGGCCAGCAGCACCTCGGCGACGGCGGCCGGCCGCAGGTCCAGGCCGAAGCCGAGCGCGGGTTCCTCCGGGCCGGCTCGGAGGAACTGCGCGGTCACCGGCAGGTCGACCGAAGCGATGACGTACTCCCCCGGCGCGGCGCTCGTAGACGCGGTCGCCCAGCGCGAACCGGTTGACGCCCTGGGCGACGACGGCCAGCACCTTGCTGTAGGTGGTCGGCGTCGGCGGGTGGGCCGATCGGCGCGGAAGATGCGCACGGCATCGATGTCCGTGCTCGGCTCGGGCCGGGCATGCCGGGCCAGCAAGGCACGCAGTTCGTCGAGCGGCATGGTCATCATTGGAACACCGCACCGCGCGGCGCATGCGTGGCGTTCACCGCGCCTGCCCGGCGAACTCGGCCGCGTGATCCCGAGCGAAGTCCGCGAAGCTGGTCGGCGTCACCCCGAAGAGGTGGTGCGCGGCCAGCTCGACCCGGGCCTCCGGGGTGCGCCGGCGCTCCCGGAACTGCTCGTCGAACAGGTCCACCACGTGCGGCGGCAGGCCGGCGGCGGCGTAGCGGCGGCGCTGCTCCTCGAACGTCACGTCGACGTAGCGGAAAGTCCTGCCGGTCGCGGCGGAGATGCGCTCGACGATCTCGGTCATCGTCAGCGCTTCCGGGCCGGTGATGTCGTAGGCCCGGTTTTCGTGGCCGTCCGCGGTGAGCAGCCCGGCCGCGATCTCGGCGACGTCGGCAACGTCGACCGGAGACAGCCGCGTGTCGCCGATCGGCAGCACCAGCTCCCCCGCCGCGGCGTCCACCCCGGTGACCGTGCCGGGCAGGTAGTTCTGCATGAACTGGCTGGGCCGCAGGTGCGTCCACGCCAGCCCGGACCGCTCCAGGTACCGCTCGATCCGGCCGTGCCAGCGGGTGCCGCGGAACACGTCCTGGTCGAAGCCGACACCGGCTTCCCGGCCGGAAAACTTGACCACGTGCGGCACGCCCGCCGCCCGCGCGGCGTCGATGAAGCTGATCTGCGCGTCGACCATCTCCGCACGCGGCGACGAGATCAGCAACGCCCGCTTCACCCCCTCCAGGGCCGGAGCCAGCGCCGACCGGTCACGCAGATCGCCCTCGACCACCGTGACACCGGGCAGGCCGGCCAGCTCCGGCGCGCGTGCCGCGTCGCGCACCAGGGCCCGCACCGGCACACCCCGGCGGAGGAACGCCTTGATCACCGCGGATCCGGCTCTGCCGGCCGCGCCTGTCACCAAGATCATTTCGTCGGTCACCAGGACCACACCTTCTCTCTGCGAACTTCAGCCTGTGCACGTATGACGCACCCGAAGCCCCGAACTCACCGGTGCCGGGAAACCGGCCGAGCCGAGCGGATCACCGCTCCGGCTCGGCCCCGCGTCCCCGCAGGTCAGCACCACGATCGCCGCTTCAAACCCGGATGTCCGCATTTTCTGCCGCGCACCCCGTTTCTGGTTAGGGTGCCGGGTAGGACAAACGGCTCAACTCGGGCGGAAGGAGATCGTGCGCCACTGGCGCGCGCCTGAACCATGACTTCGCAGGACGGCAGGCAAGCGGAAGAAGAGGAGGTGACGTCCGCCGCGACGGACGTCGCCAACGCCCCGGACACCACCGGTCCCGGGCACTCGCCCGACGAGCACGTTCCCCTCGACGTCGCGGCCGACCGCCCGGCCGCCACCGACCGCGTCGTGTTCGGGGTCGCGGCCGTGCTCGCGGTCGCCATCATCGGCTGGGGCGTCCTCTCCCCGGCGAGCCTCGCCGGTGTCGCCTCGACCGTGCTGAACAACGCCGTGATCCCGTACGGCGGCTGGGCCTTCGTGCTCACCGCCAGCGGGTTCGTCCTCTTCGCGGTGTGCCTGGCCATCAGCCGCTACGGCCGGATCCCGCTGGGCCAGGACAAGGAGCTGCCCGAGTTCCGGACGTCGTCGTGGATCGCGATGATGTTCAGTGCCGGGATGGGCATCGGGCTGATGTTCTTCGGTGTCTACGAACCGGTTTCGCACCTGGCCAGCCCGCCGCCGGGGACCGCGGCCCCGAACTCCGACGAAGCCGTCCACACCGCGATGGCGACCACGTTGTTCCACTGGACCGTGCACCCGTGGGCCATCTACGCGGTCGTCGGCCTCGCCATCGCCTACAGCACCTTCCGCAAGGGCCGGACCCAGCTCATCAGCTCGGTGTTCGCGCCGCTGCTCGGGACCCGGCGCACCGAGGGGCCGCTGGGCAAGGCGATCGACGTCATGGCGATCTTCGCCACGCTGTTCGGTTCGGCCGCGTCGCTCGGCCTCGGCGCGCTGCAGGTCGGCGGCGGCATGGGCGCCGTCGGCTGGATCGACGACCCGGGCAAGGGCCTGCTGGTGGCGATCATCGCGATCCTCACCGTCGCGTTCATCGCGTCGGCGGTTTCCGGGGTGGCCAAGGGCATCCAGTGGCTGTCCAACATCAACATGGTGCTCGCCGCGGTGCTCGCGGTGTTCGTGCTGGTGGTCGGGCCGACCGTGCTGATCCTCAACATCGTGCCCGGCGCGATCGGGGACTACTTCCGCGAGTTCGCCGAGATGTCCGGCCGCACCGGCATGACCGGCGGCGAGCAGATGCAGACGTGGCTCAGTGGCTGGACGGTCTTCTACTGGGCGTGGTGGATCTCGTGGACGCCGTTCGTCGGCATGTTCATCGCCCGCATCTCGCGCGGCCGCACCATCCGGCAGTTCATCTTCGGCGTCATCGCCATCCCGAGCATCGTGAGCCTGCTGTGGTTCGCGATCTTCGGCGGCGCGGCGATCAGCAGGCAGCGCGCCGGAACGGACATCGCGGGCGCGGGCAGCGCGCAGTCGGCGACGTTCGAGCTGCTGGAGACCCTGCCGTGGTTCGTGCCGATCGCGATACTGGTGATGCTGCTGGTGTCGATCTTCTTCGTCTCCGGCGCGGACGCCGCCTCGGTGGTGATGGGCACGCTGTCCCAGCGCGGCAGCGTGCACCCCAAGAAGAGCGTGGTGATCTTCTGGGGTGTGCTGATGGGCGCGGTCGCGGCGGTCATGCTGCTGGCCGGCGGCAACGAGGCGCTGACCGGCCTGCAGAACCTCACGATCCTGATCGCGGTGCCGTTCCTGTTCGTGATGGTCGGGCTGTGCCTGTCGGTCTGGAAGGACCTGCGGCACGACCCGCTGATGCAGCAGGAGGACGCGATGATGCGCTCGTTGAAGGAACTGCACGACGAACGCAACGCCGGCCGCCGTCGCCGCCTCGGCCACAAGCACCGTCCCTGACCGGCCCGGTGGCGGCCCCTTCACCCGGGCCGCCACCGGCTGACGGGTCGGACCATCCCCTCATCCAGCCGGCTCTCCGCTCTTCACGTTCTTGATCTCGAGACGGGAGCCCGCATGCAGCCCTGAGTTCACGAAGCAGCTCAGGGCCAGCGCCCCCAGGACCATCGCCGCCCACGCCGGCCAGCCGGCCGCGGTCGAGAAGAACAGGTAGATCTGCACGACGGCCGTGCCGGCGAAGATGAGGGCCAGCACCAGCCACCCGAACCGGCTCGGTGTGACGACGATTTCACGCTGTGGCATGGGCAGCTCCTCGCTCAGGAGCTGAGTCGCTCACCACCGCCCCGAGGTTACAGCCGGTGTGCGCTTTCGAACTGCCTACGTTCAGGGGCGCACGCGGATGACGGTCTTGCCTTTGCGTCGCTCGGCCGGGTTCAGCGCGGGGACAGCATCATCGAGGGTCGCGATCGTTCCGATGTGCGTGCGAAGGCGCCCGTCCCGCACCCGGTCGACGATCTCCACCAGCTGACCCGGGACGGACTCGACGACGAAGTCGATCGCGAGGCCGTCGGCAGGGGGAGCCTCGACGGGCCCGACCACCGACACCAACGTCCCACCGGGACGGACGATGCTCGCCGAGCGCCGCTGGACGTCACCGCCGATGACGTCGAAGACCAGGTCGACCCCGCCGATGCCGTCGAGATCGTCGTGGTCGAGGTCGAGGAACTCGTTCGCGCCGAAGTCGAGCGCCGCCTGGCGGTCCGCCGCTCGCCCGGTCCCGATGACGTAGGCGCCGAACTCCCGGGCGAGCTGCGTCACCACGGACCCGACCGCGCCGGCGGCGCCGTGGGCGAGGACAGTCTGCCCCGACCGGAGACGACCGTGCTGGACCAGGCCCTGCCACGCGGTCAGCCCGGAGATCGGCAGGCTCGCACCCACCGTGAAGTCGACGTTGCCCGGCAGCGGCGCGAGGTTGCGCGCCTCCACGGCCACGTACTCCGCCAGGGTTCCGTCGCGATGCCAGTCGGTGATCCCGAAGACCCGCTGGCCCAGCGAGAGCCCTGTCGTGCCGTAGCCGAGCGAGGAGACCACCCCGGCGAACTCGTGGCCGATGATCGCCTGAGCTCGATCGTGTCCGGAGCGGTCCACCCACGTCGAGGGCCACTCCCACTCCGCGGGGACGAAGCCCGACGCATGGACTTCGACGACGACGTCGTTGATCCCCGGCGTCGGCTCGGGACGCTGCACGAGCGTGATCCCGGCTGCTTCCGCGGCCTGGTCCGTCGCGACGATTGCCTTCATGAGTGCCTCCGCATGTCTCTTGGTCACGGCCCTGCGGCCATTTTGGGCTAACTAGCCCACTTCCGGCAGTCAACACGGCGCAGACTGGGCTGTCAAGCCCACTTTGCGGTACCGTGCGACGCATGGACGTCACAACGGAAGCCCGGACACCGCAGAAGCTCACGGGCAAGGGGCAGGCGACCCGAGCCCGCATCCTCGAGCACGCCGCGGAGCTCATCTACGCCAAAGGCGTCCACGCGACGAACAACGAGCAGCTCCGCCGCGCCGCCGGCGTCAGCGGGTCGCAGCTCAACCACTACTTCCCGACCAAGGAAAGCCTCGTCCTGGCGGTCATCGAGTGGCAGGCCGAGCGCGTCCTGACGTTCCATCGCAGCGCACGGTTCGCCCACTTCGACAGCCTCGACTCGCTTCGGGAATGGGCGGGCCACTACATCGCCTACGAGCGCTCCTACCAGGAAGGCTGCACCCTCGGCTCGCTCGCCGGCGAGATCATCAAGACCGACCTGGACGTTCGCACCGAACTCGCGAAGGCGTTCGAGCAATGGAGGGACGTCTTCCGAGACGGCCTCGCGCGGATGCAGGGCCTCGGCCGCATCAGCGCCGAGGCCGATCCCACCCGGCTGGCCCATCTCCTGCTCTCCGCCTTCCAGGGCGGCATGCTCCTCGCCCAGGTCGCCCGCGAGATCACCCCGGTGAAAGACGCTCTGCTGGCAGCCATCGACCACGTGGAGACCTTCGCGGTACTCCCCGCTGCCGGCGTCCCCGAAGATCGATAGCCGCAGCGGTGCCGACGGCGAGGTGCGCGAGCTCGCCGCGGCGGTGAACCGCGCAGACGCCGCCCTTGACGCGGAATGAACGTTCATTCATGCTAGGAGAAGCCGTCGTGATGGGATCCGAGCCATGGTCAAGATGACCGAACAGCGCATGACCGGCCGCCGTGACGCGATCATCGCGGCCGCCCAGGAACTTTTCGCCCGCAACGGCTTCGCCGAGACCTCCATGGCCGACATCGTCCGGGCCTCCGGCGTCGCGACAGGTACGGTCTACCGCTACTTCGACAACAAGGAAGCCATCGTCATGGCGGCGACCGAGCGGGTGATGGGCATCAGTCTCGTGGCACAGGATGCGCCGGCACTCACGCTGAGGGACGCGATCGGCGCCATGGTCGCCGCGGCCTCCGACGAGCACCGCGGCGGGCTGAGCAATCAGGTCTGGGCCAAGGCCGTGGGGGCACCGGCGCTCCAGGCGATGATCGCCGAGCGGCACGCCCGGGTGTGCGCGACGCTGGCCCGGTTGATCGAAGGGACCGTCTCGGGCGAGCCCGGCGCGGAAGCACTGCAGCGCGCCGAGGTCGTGCTCTGCGCCGTGAGCGGCCTGCAGCAACGCATGGCCGTCGGCTTGAAAGTGGACGTCGAAGGGTTCACGGCGGCACTGATTTCGTTGGCTGAGGAGAGCGAATGAGCACGATCGCCATCGTCGGTGCGGGTCCGCAACTGGGGCACGCGATCGGGCGCCGGTTCATCACCGAAGGGTTCGACGTGGCACTGATCGCGCGCACCCGGTCCACGCTCGACGGCGTCGCGGCGAGCCTGTCAGGTCACGGCTCCAAGGTCGAGGCCTTCCCGGCGGACATCACCGATCGGCCCGCCCTGCGGACGGCCCTGGCCGCCGCGGAGGAGCGGCTCGGCCCGATCGACGTGGTCGAGTACTCACCCGCCCCGACTCCGGCCGACCTGCGCGCGGCACCGATGGTGGGGGCCATCGACATCACCGTCGACTCCGTCCTGGCGCAGCTGGACCTCTACCTGCTCGGCGGCATCGCGACGATTCAGCAGGTCCTGCCCGGCCTGCTGCAGCGCCGCACCGGCACGATCCTGGTCACCAGTGGTGCGGGCTCCGGACCCATCATCGCCCCGCACGTGGCGAACATCCAGATCGCCACCGGCGGCCTGCGCAACTACGTGCTCAACCTGCACGCCGCGCTCGAAGGCACCGGGGTGTACGCCGCCCACGTGGCGATCGCGGCCTTCATCGGCCAGGGCGGCCCCGCCTCCCACCCGGACACGCTGGCGGATGCGTACTGGCAGCTCCACGTCGAGCGGAAACTGCCCGAGCTCGTTGTCCACGACCTGCCCGACGACTATCTGGAGCAGGGCGTGGCCGACAAGTTCCGGGCGGGCTGACGCGACCGCAGCCGGGGTCGTCCGCCCGGTCGCGGTCCTGAGCCCACCCTCAATCCGTACCGGACAAGGCACGCAGATTCGCCACCAGTGTGTCCGCGAAGGCTTCGTCCAGTACTCCCTCGGGCAGCAGCAGGCGCGCGTAACAGGCACCCCACAGCTGATCGACCAGCACCTCGACATCCACCGACGCCGGCAGCTGCCCGCGTCGCTGGCCGACGCGCAGCAGTTCCGCGGCTCCTTCGCGGCGGGGCCGGGTGTAGCTGCCGGAAATCTCGCCGGCCAGCGCCGGGTCGTGCTGGGCGGAGCCGAGCAACCCGGCGACCATCGCGCCGAGGCGGGGCTCGGACAGGTCGGCCACGAACCCCCGCAGGTGGGTGCGCAGGTCGGTCCACAGGTCGCCGGTCGACTCGGGGCGCAGTGAGTCCGCGTAGGTGTCCTCGAACGCGGCGAGCGCCAGCGAGGCGGGCGAGCGGAACCACTTGTACAGCGTCATCCGGCTCACCCCGGCGCGGCGCGCCACCTTGTCGAAAGTGACCTCGGAGACGCCGTTCTCGACCAGCACGACCGCCGCCGTTTCGAGGATGCGGCGGCGCACCTCGGCCGACGGCGGACGGCCCCGTCCGCGTTTGGCCGGTTCGGTGTCGTTGCGCGCCATGGCACAGAAGCCTAACATCGAATTAGTGGACAACCTGTCCAATAATTCGACCAGGAGACCCCATGCGAATCATCACGCTGGAAGAGCACTTCTCCGACCCCGCCCTCACCGCCGCGAGCACCCCGGTGATGCGTGAACTCGGGCCCGGCTTCGTGCGTGCCTACTCGGCCGCCGAGGGCAATGCCACCGCCGCCACCGCGGCGCCGGCGGAACAACTCGAAGAACTCGGCGAAGCCCGGATCGCGGACATGGACCGGCACGGCATCACCATGCAGGTCCTTTCCGGACTGTGGGGGCAGCAGGCACCGGCCGACGTCGCACCCGAACTGGCCCGCCACACCAACGACACCGCTGCCGCCGCGGTCGCCGCGTACCCCGGCCGGTTCGCCGCTTTCGCCACGCTGGGCACCGCCGCGCCCGGAGCCGCGGCGCGGGAGCTGGCCCGGTGCGTGTCCGAACTGGGGTTCGTCGGCACCCTGATCACC
The DNA here is from genome assembly GCF_055565395.1 of Amycolatopsis sp. NPDC028719. Taxonomy (NCBI): domain Bacteria; kingdom Bacillati; phylum Actinomycetota; class Actinomycetes; order Pseudonocardiales; family Pseudonocardiaceae; genus Amycolatopsis; species Amycolatopsis sp. NPDC028719. The sequence continues at coordinate 295,574 of NZ_JBVHUL010000007.1, read as the reverse complement.
GGACGGACCGAAGGCGAATTCCTCGACGCCCCGCGGTTCGCCCCGGTGCTGGCCGCCGCGGCCCGGCTGCAAGCGCCGATCTACCTCCACCCCGGCCTCCCGCCGCGAGCGGTCACCGATGCCTCCTACGGTGGCCTCGATCCGGTGGTCACCGCACGCTTCCAAGCCGCCGCCTGGGGCTGGCACGTGGAAACCGCGACGCACTTCGTGCACCTCGTGCTGTCCGGGGTGTTCGACCGGCATCCGGAACTGCAGGTGATCCTCGGGCACTGGGGCGAGATGATCCCGTTCTACCTGGACCGGCTCGACGACCAGCTGCCCACGCGGATCACCGGCCTGGACCGCTCCTTCGCCGAGTACTTCCGGGAGAACGCGTACATCACGCCGTCAGGCATGTTCAGTCAGGCACAGCTGCGGTTCTGCCTCGAGACGATCGGCGCGGACCGGATCCTCCATTCGGTCGACTACCCGTTCGTCGGAAACGACGGGGCGGCCGCGTTCCTCGCCGAATCCGGACTGTCCACCGAGGACCAGCACCGCATCGCACACGGTAACGCGGAAAAACTGCTCGGCGTGTGACTGTCCACAGTGTCCCCATGGCCGTGGTTGTCCGCGACGAACGATATCCGGCCAGGGCGATCTCGTAGCTACGGTTCTGCCGTTCGACCGTCCGGTGTGGATCCCGGTGGCCTTTGCGCTCGGCCGGGGATCTCCGCGACGCCCCTGACCCGACGCCACGACGGCCACTCACGCGGTCAGCGGGCGAGCAGCTGCGCCGAGGGCCACGCGCCGTCCGCGACGGCCGCGCGGATGATCCGGGCCAGTTCGGTCGCGACCGCCTCGACGGCTGGTGGTGTCCGGCCGGTCCGCGGCAAGCCGAGGCCGATGGTCCGCGGAATCTCGGGGTTCCGCAGTGGAGCCGCGCTCAACGTTCCTTCGGCCAAGTCCGTCGCGACGCCGGAGGCAGGCAGGACGGTCCAGCCGCGTCCGGCCTTGACCAGGACCTTCTGCAGTTCCATGGAGTTCGCCTGCACGACCGTGTTGGGCTCGACTCCCGCGGACAGGCGTGCCTGGTCGAACAGGATCCGCAATCCGTGGCCGGGCACCGGGACGATGAACGGCTGCAGCAGCGCGTCGCCGACGTCGACCGGCTGGTCGGGACGCAGTCCGGCATCCGGCGGCCCCACCACCCACAACCGGTCCCGCAGCAGCGGGAGGACGCGCACCGCGGGGGTGTCGTCGAGGTTGTACACCAGGGACAGATCGAGCTCTCCGGTGTCGAGCCATTCGCGCAGGTGGCCGGAGTACGCCGTCGAGATGCGCAGGTCGATCCGCGGGTACTTCTCCGCGACGACCGCGACCAACGGCGGGACCAGCAGGTCGATGGCGCCGCCCAGGACGCCGACGTGGGCGATGCCCGTCACGGCGCCGCGCACCGGGCTGATCTCCGCGCGGGCCCGCTCGATCTCACCCAACGCCCGGCGCGCCCGTTCCACCAGCCTCGCGCCGGCCGCTGTCGGGCGCATGCCCTGCCGGGAGCGGTCGAACAGCGGTACGCCGAGTTCTTCTTCAAGGCCGAGGATCTGGCGCGTGACAGCGGACTGCACGAGGTGCAGGAGTTGCGCGGCCTTGGTGACGCTGCCCGTCTCCGCCACGGTCACGACCGCGGTCAGCTGCTTGAAATCCATCTTCCGTCCTCCCCATGTCGCCTCGGCATACGGTAATGAAATCTTGTCATTCGACTTCAAGCAACATGCTCGTTCAAGATGGATTCACGGCGCGATCGTGGCGATGGAGGAACGTGGCGATGACAGTGGAGACGAACTGGCAAGACTGGATCGGGACCACCCGTTCCAGCACGACTGTGCTCGACCCCGGACCGGCGAACGGGCTGGCGGTCACGCTCGACCGCGCGCCGCAGTTCAAAGCCGGTGACCCTCTTCCGCCCGCGTGGCACTGGCTGTACTTCCACGACACGGTTCGCGCGTCGCAGCTCGGCGCCGACGGGCACCCCGCGCTCGGTGTCACGATGCCGCCGGTGCCGTTGTCCCGGCGCATGTGGGCAGGCGGCGACCTCGCGTTCCACTCCCCTGTCCCGCTCGGCGCCACGACGACGAAGATCTCGACCATCCGCGCGATCTCGGAGAAACGGGGCCGCACCGGCCCGCTGTACTTCGTCGACGTCGCCCACGAGATCAGGGTGGCCGGCCGGACGGCGATCACCGAGACGCAAACCATCGTGTACCGGGAACCGCCGACCGGGCCGGCCGGGCACGAAGGGCCGTCTGCGCCGGGCGACGCGGAGTTCAGCGAGACCTGGCAGCTCGACAGCACCGCGCTGTTCCGGTACTCCGCGCTCACGTTCAACGGCCACCGCATCCACTACGACGCCGACTACTGCCGGGCCGTCGAGGGCTACCCGAACCCGGTGGTTCACGGGCCGCTGCTGGCCACGTTGCTGCTGGACCTGACCGTCCGCCGGCACCGGCCCCCCGCCTCGTTCCGCTACCGTGCCCGCTCCCCGCTGTTCCTGCCGGAGGCGTTCACCGTCAACGGGCGGCGCGACGGGGAGATGACGTCGCTCTGGGCCGCCTCCGCAGACGGCCGGCTCGCGATGGAAGCCGAAGCTCTCGACCGGAAGGACTCCTCCGATGCCTGAACTGACCGCGGACGAAGCCGAGCTCGCCGCTCTGGTGCGCACTTGGGTGGACCGGGAAGTCCGGCCCGTGGTGCGCGAGCTGGAGCACGCCGACACCTACCCCGGACGGCTCATCGAGCAGATGAAGGAGATGGGCGTCTACGGGCTGGCCATTCCCCAGCCCTGGGGCGAGGTCGCGGTCAGCACGTCCTGCTACGCCGCCGTGACCACCGAACTCGCCCGCGGCTGGATGAGCCTGGCCGGCGCGATGGGCGGCCATACCGTCGTCGCGAAACTGATCCTCGAGCACGGCACGCGCGAGCAGCAGGACCGTTATCTGCCGAAGATGGCGACCGGCGAGATCCGCGCCACCATGGCGCTCACCGAGCCGGGTGGCGGATCCGACCTGCAGGCCATCCGCACCGCCGCGCGCGCCGACGGCGACGACTACGTCGTCAACGGCACCAAGACCTGGATCTCCAACGCCCGCCACTCCCAGCTGGTCGCCTTGTTGTGCCGCACCGACCCCGGTGCGCGCCCGGCCCACCGCGGCATCAGCATCCTGCTGGTCGAGAAGGGCCCGGGGTTCGAGGTTTCCCGCGATCTGCCCAAGCTCGGCTACAAGGGCGTCGAGTCCTGCGAGCTGTCCTTCGCCGACTTCCGTGTCCCCCGCGCCGCCCTGCTGGGCGGGCAGGAAGGCCGCGGCTTCGCCCAGATGATGCGGGGCCTGGAGATCGGTCGGATCCAGGTGGCCTGCCGCGCACTCGGCGTCGGTCAGGCCGCGCTCGACGACGCCCTCCGCTACGCGCAGGAGCGCGAGGCGTTCGGGAAACCGATCTGGGAGCACCAGTCGATCGGCAACTATCTCGCCGACATGGCCACCGAGCTGGAGGCCGCCCGCCAGCTCGCCTTCCACGCCGCCCGCACCTACGACTCCGGGCAACGTGCCGACCTGGAAGCGGGCATGGCCAAGCTGTTCGCCTCCGAAACCGCGATGAAGATCGCCCTCAACGCGGTCCGGATCCACGGTGGCTACGGCTACTCCACCGAGTTCGACGTCGAACGCTACTTCCGCGACGCCCCCCTGATGATCGTCGGCGAAGGAACCAACGAGATCCAGCGCACCGTGATCGCCCGCCAGCTCATCCAGCGGAACAAGGTCGTCTCGTGACCGCGCTCCCCCTCGACGGCGTCACCGTGGTCGCCCTGGAACAAGCCGTCGCCGCGCCGTTCGCCACCCGCCAGCTCGCCGACCTCGGTGCCCGGGTCCTCAAGATCGAACGCCCCGGCACGGGCGACTTCGCCCGCGCCTACGACCACACCGTCCACGGCGAGGCGAGCTACTTCGTGTGGCTCAACCGCGGCAAGGAAAGCATCGAGCTGGACCTCAAGAACCCCGCCGACCGCACCCTGCTGGGCCGCATGATCGACCACGCTGACGTGGTGGTGCAGAACCTCGTGCCCGGCGCGGTCGATCGGCTCGGTCTCGACGCCGACACGCTCCGCGCGACGCGCCCGGGGCTGATCTACTGCTCCATCTCCGGCTACGGCAGCGAAGGCCCGTACCGGGCGAAGAAGGCCTACGACCTGCTCGTGCAGTGCGAGACCGGCTTGGTGTCGGTGACCGGGACGCCGGACGAGCACGCCAAGGCCGGCGTCTCGATCGCCGACATCGCCACCGGGATGTACGCCTACAGCGGCATCCTGACCGCGCTGTACGAGCGAAGCCGCAGCGGCACCGGCAGCACCATCACCGTCGCGATGCTCGACGCACTCGGCGAATGGATGATGCAGCCCGCCTACTACTCCGTCTACGGCCGGCGCGCGAACGTGCGCACCGGCGCGCGGCACGCGTCCATCGCGCCCTACGGCCCGTACCGCGCCGGCGACGGCTCGACGGTCTTCCTCGGCGTCCAGAGCGACCGCGAATGGGCGACCCTCTGCGCCGAGGTGCTCCGGCAGCCCGGACTCGCCGTCGACCCGCGGTTCGTGACCAACACCGACCGCGTGCTGCACAACGAGGCGATCACCCCGCTGATCGAGGCCGCGTTCACGCAGCTGACCGCCGACGAAGCCGTTGCCTTGCTCGACGAAGCCGGCATCGCGTCGGCGCGAGTCCGGACGCCCGCGGAGTTCTTCGAGCACCCGCAGCTCACAGCCCGCGACCGCGGGCGGGAGATCAAGACCACCGGCGGCACCGTCCGGGCGCTCCTGCCGCCGGTGACGGTGCGCGGCCGCGAAGCCCGGATGGGCCCTGTCCCCGCACTCGGCGAACACACCGAAGCCCTGCGCGCCGAGTTCGGCGCCTGAACACACTGCAGAGGAGACCGGCGATGGCGGCACCTGCCCTCGAAACGGCCCGGACGTTCCTCTTCGTCCCCGCGGACCGACCTGACCGGTTCGGCAAAGCGGTCGCCGCCGGAGCCGACGTGGTGATCATCGATCTCGAAGACGCGGTCGCACCGGAGAGCAAGGTCCACGCCCGAGCCGGGGTGACGCGGTGGCTGGCCGGCGGAGGACGCGCCGCGGTGCGGATCAACGGCCGGACCACGCCGTGGCACGACGACGACGCAGCCGCGGTCAGCACGGCGACGGCGGTGGTCGTCCCGAAAGCGGAGTCGGCGGAGGACGTCGCGGCCTGCCACGACAACGGCGCCGTCGCGATCATCCCCATCATCGAAACCCCCCGCGGTTTGCTGGCCGCCGGTGAGATCTGCCGCGCCCCGGGCGTGGTCAGGGTCGCCTTCGGCAACGTCGACTTCGCCGCCGAGCTGGGCGTCGACCCGGCCTCCCACGCGGCACTGGCCGCCGCACGGTCGCAGCTCGTCCACGCCTCGGCGGCGGCGTGCTGCGCGCCGCCGATCGACGGCGTCACGACGGCTTTCGACGACCCCGAGTCCCTGGCCCTCGACGCACGACACGCCCGCGAGCTGGGGTTCGGCGCGAAGCTGCTCATCCACCCCGCACAGATCAAGCGCACCGCCGAGATCTTCGCCCCGTCGGCGAAGGACGTCGCATGGGCGCGCGGCGTGCTGGCATCTCCGAACTCGGGCGTCAGTGTCCACAACGGACAGATGATCGACGACCCGGTCCGGCGGCGTGCTCGGCGCATCCTTGCCGCTGCCGAGCTCACCTGATCGATAGCACGGCGGGCTCCGGCGCTTCGGCGACCCACGGGTTGACTAACCGTATTACAGTATTATGGTTAGGGCATCGACGACCGGAGGACCAGATGACCACCACTGATCACGATCCGCAGACCTACATCGACGACATGGCGCGCAAACGGGGCTACGTCCTCGACTACCACAAGGTGATGGCCAAGCAGGACTTCGATGTGCTGCAGGCCGCCAACAGGCTGGTCAGCGCCGCGTACCTCGACCAGCGCACGCTGGACCGCAAGACGAAGGAGCTCATCTTCATCGTCAGCCTCACGGTGATGCGTGCCACGAAGGGGCACATCCAGAGCCACATCAAGGTCGCCCTCGAACTCGGTGTCACGCCCCGCGAGATCCTCGAAGCGATCGAGATTTCTTTGCCCGAAGCGGGGATCGTCGCGTTCCAGGCCGGTTTCGAGGCCTGGCGCGAGGTCGTCGGCGCGGACGGCCTCGAGCCGACCGTCGCCGCCTTCCAGGGCTGACCCGCCGGACATCCACGAAGGGAAGTGGTCATGGCAGCCGCCGTCACCTTCATCGGCCTGGGCACGATGGGACAGCCGATGGTCCGCAACCTCGCGCGATCCGCGCCGGTCGCGGTCCACGACGCCGACCGTGCCGCGCTCGACGCGGCCACCCGGGACGCGGGGGTGACGGCGTTGCCCGGCCTCCTCGACGGAGCCGATGCCGACGTCGTGATCCTCATGCTGCCCGACAGCACCGTGGTCGAGCGGGTGCTCGGCGATCCCGGAAACCCGCGAAGCTTCGCCGGCCGGTTGAGACCCGGCACGCTGGTGGTGGACATGGGATCGTCCGCGCCCCGGGCGACCCAGGAACTGGCCGGGCGACTGAAAAAGGGCGACGTCGCGATGGTGGACGCCCCCGTTTCCGGCGGCCCGCGCAAGGCCGCGACGGCCGAACTGACGATCATGGCGGGCGGCTCGGCCGAAGACTACGAACGGGTCCTGCCGATCCTGCGCGCGATGGGGACGTCCGTGACGCACGTCGGCCCCGTCGGGGCCGCGCACGCGCTGAAGGCGCTCAACAACCTCTTGTCGGCCATCGGCCTGGTCGGGGCGCTGGAGGTGCTCACCGCGGGCGCCAAGTTCGGCCTGGACCCACGGATCATGCTCGACGTCGTCAACCGGTCCACCGGCCGCAACCAGTCGACGGAGGTCAAGATCGGGCCGGAAGTGCTGGACGGGCGGTTCCAGGTCGGCTTCTCGCTTCGGTTGACCGTCAAGGACATCACCACCGCGCTGGATCTGTCGACCTCGCTCGGGCTGGCGCCGGAGGTGTCGCGGGCCTGTGTCCGGTTCTGCCGTGAAGCGCTCGCCGACCTGGGCGAGGGGAACCCGGACCAGTCCGAGATCGCCCGCTACCTGGCCAAGGTGACCGGCGTCGACCTGACGGGTCATACTACAGTGATACCGTCTTAGACCCAGGACGAGGAGGCGGCCGCGTGACAGGACAAAGAGTGCAGCGCGTGGCCGCTCCCTTGCGGGCGCAGGTCCTCGAAGCGCTCCGGCAGGACATCCTGGCCGCGGAGTTCAAGCCGGGTGAGCGACTGGTCGAATCCCGGTTGTGCGCGCGGTACGAGGTTTCCCGCACCGTCGTCCGCGAAGTCCTGCGGCAGCTCGACTCCGAAGGCCTGGTGACCACGGTGCCCAACCGGGGGCCGGTCGTCACCGAGCTGACCACCGGCGACGCCGAAGCGCTGTTCGAGGTGCGCGGCGCGCTCGAAGGCCTGGCCGGAGCCCTGTTCGCCGAGCGAGCCACCACCGAACAGCGTGAGCTGATGGGCAAGGTCGTCCGGCGCTACGCCAGGACGCACCGCAAGGCGGATCTGGCCGAGCGGCTGGAGATGAAGGACGAGTTCTACGACGTCCTCATCGACGGCGCGGCGAACCCGATCATCGCTTCGACACTGCGCGGCATCCACGCCCGCGTGCAGCTGCTGCGTGGCCTGTCCATGCAGGCCGAAGGCCGCGGGCCGGAAACCGTCCGCGAGCTGACCGCCATCCACGACGCCGCGGCCGTCCGCGGTGACGCCGCCGCCGCTCGTGAGGCGTGCGAGGACCACGTCCGCAACGCCGCGACCACCGCACTGCGCGAACTCGCCGCACGGCAGTCCGGCTGAGCGGGCCCCGGCCGCCGAGGGGACGACCGGGACCCGGGAGTCCTAGGCGGACATCTCGGTGGCCAGCAGCGCCGCCGTGGCTTCAGGCGATTCGACGTGGAAATGGTGGCTTCCCAGCTCGATCGTCTCGATCCGCACGCGATCGCCGTAGCGGTCGATGGCTTCCTGGGTGATGATCGCGCGCACGGCGAACACCACGATCGGCTGGGTCGTCTCGCGCAGCGCGGCGTCCATGTCCCAGCTCACCAGTCCTTCGAGGGCGGACAAGCCCGCCGGCTGACGTACGGCGCTCATCTTCTCGATGTAGGCGTCCACCAGCGCGGGATCGGTGCCGGGCGGTGAGCCCGCCTCGACCATGCCCCGCATCGCCCCGGCGAAGTCCTCACGGAAGGGGTGCAGCAACGCCTCGGCCGCGTGTTCGTCCTGCGCGGGGAACAACGACAGGTAGTGCAGGGCATCGAGCGCAACTATGCGGGTGACCACCCCGGGCAGCAGCCTGCCGGTTTCGACCGCGACCGCCCCGCCCAGCGAATGCCCGACGACGACGCACGAACCGACCGACTCGGCTTCGAGGACGGCCGCCACGTCGCGGGCGAATTCCTCCATCGTCCAGACGTCGCGGGTGGACCGCGAGTCTCCGTGCTCGGCGAGGTCGACCGCCAGCACGCGGAGATGTCGCGGGAGGAAGCCGATGATCGCGTCGAAGTCGCGGCGGTCGCAGCCCCAGCCGTGGACGAGTGCCATGACCGGCCCGTCGGCCGGGCCGGTGGCCGTGTAGTGGATCGTCGTGCCGTCGGGGCGGACGACTTCGCGGTTCTTTTTGTTCACAATCGTTCCTTGTCGTGCGGGAGAGGGTCAGAGCGCGCGGTGGTAGCGGACGGGCCAGGCTTCCTTGTCGGCGGCGCGGCCGCGCAGAGCGAGGTACGGGTCACGCAGCAGGGGACGGCCCAGCAGCACGGCGTCGGCCTCCCCGTCGCCCACGATCCGGCTCGCCGCCGCCAGGCCGTCGATCTGCCCGACCGGAGCGACCGCGAGACCCGAGGCCTGCTTGAGCGTGGTCGCGAACCCGACGTTCACCCCGGCCCGTGCGGGCGGCCGGGCTTCGAGGTCACGCACGAGGACACCGGACGTGACGTCGAGGAGGTCGATGCCCGCGGCCGCCAGTTCCTTGGCGAACCCGGCGGCGTCCTCGACGGTGATACCGCCTTCGGCCCAGTCGGTCGCGGTGATGCGGACGAAGACCGGCTTGCCCGCCGGGAAGGCTTGCCGGACCGCCCGGGCCACGCGCAGCGGGAAGCGCATCCGGTTCCGCGGGCTCCCGCCGTACTCGTCAGTGCGGTGGTTGGCCAGCGGGGACAGGAACTGGTGCAGGAGATAACCGTGCGAGGCGTGGATCTCGACGGCCTGGTACCCGGCGAGGTGGGACATCCGGGTCGCCTGGGCGAAGGCTGCGACGACCTCGTCGAGGTCGGCCTGAGTCGCTTCGCGGGGCACGGCCAGGTCGCCGAACGGGATCGCCGACGGCCCGAACACGCCCCAACCGCCGTCGGACACTCCGACCGGGCCGTTCTGCCCTTCGCCCTCCCAGGGCACCTGGTGTGATCCCTTCCGGCCCGCGGCCAGCAGCTGGATCGCGGGGACCGCGCCGTGTCCGGCGATGAACGACGTCAGGCGACGATGGGCGACGGCCTGTTCTTCGGTCCAGATCCCGAGGTCCGCCGAGGTGGTCCGGTGCTGCGGGCCGACCGCTGTGGACTCGACCATGATCAGGCCCGCTCCGCCGACCGCGCGCTGGCCGTAGTGCACCAGGTGCCAGTCGGTCGGCAAGCCGTCAGGTCCCGCGGCGTACTGGGCCATCGGGGACATCCACACGCGATTGGGGATCGAAACGTCCCGCAACCGCAACGGGTTCAGCTCCGGGCCGGGTGCTTCAGTGCTGGGCACAGCTCACTCACTTCCTCGCAACATCGTATGACCGTAGTACGGACTGTTGACAGATGAGAATACCGTATTACGGTAATCCAATCGATCGGGCTGGCTTCGAACCTCAGGGAGAGCCGTGACTGCAGAACAGCACACCGTCGTGACCGGAAACCCCGCCGCCACGGCACCCTCGGCCAAGATGACCGCCAAGCAGCGGAAGGCGGTCCTCGCCGGGGCGCTGGGCAACGCTGTCGAGTACGTGGACTGGGGGATCTACGCGTCCCTGGCGCCGGTCTTCGCGAACCAGTTCTTCCCGAAGGGCGATCCGGCCGCCGCGTTCCTGTCCACGCTCGCGATCTTCGCGGTGGGCTTCTTCGTCCGTCCGCTCGGTGGCCTCGTGCTCGGCGCCTACGCCGACCGGTTCGGCCGGAAGAAGGCCCTGACGCTGACCATCGGCCTGATGTCGGCCGGTGGTCTCGCCATCGCGGTGTGCCCGACCTACGAGCAGGCCGGCGTGTTGTCGCCCGTGGTGCTGCTGGTGGCCAGGCTGGTGCAGGCTTTCTCCGCGGGCGGCGAATGGCCGAGTTCGGTGTCGTACATCCTGGAGAACGCGGCTCCGGGGAGGCGGGCGTTCGCGGGATCCTTCCAGCAGGTGTCGACGGCCGGCGGGATCCTGCTCGCGTCGCTGTTCGCGCTCGCCGTGACCACCCTTCTGGACGATCGGCAGCTGCACTCCTTCGGCTGGCGGATCGCCTTCGCCGCCGCTGCCGCTCTGGGGTTGATCGTCCTGTGGTTGCGGCTCCGCACCGAGGAAACGCGGCACTTCCACGACGCGGCGGCGACCACCGTCCCGCACCGGCCGGTCCGGACGCTGTTCGCCGGACACAAGCTGAGCCTGCTTCGCGTCGTCGGGATCACCGTTCCCGGAACGATCATCTACTACCTGTGGATCACGGCCATGCCCGGCTACGTCGCCGTGACCACCGGCCTCGACCTCGATCGGGCCCTGCTCGCGAATTCGCTGTCCGTCGTCGCGTTCATGCTGCTGCTCCCCCTCGGAGGACTGCTGTCGGATCGGTTCGGGAGGCGTCCGACCTTCCTGTTCTTCCTGGTCGGGTTCGCGCTGTACGCGTGGCCTGCCTATCGCCTGCTCGACGGGGCAGGCTTCTGGACGCTGCTGCTCGTCGAGTTCGTCGGGGTGGTGCTGCTCCTCGGCAACTCGGCGAACGTGGCGGCGCTTTACGCCGAGTTGTTCCCGACCCGGGTGCGCACCACCGGGACCGGCTTGCCTTACGCGACAACGGTCGCGCTCTTCGGCGGCACGGCGCCGTATTTCACGACCTGGCTGACCGACGTCGGGCACCGCGACAAGATCTGGATCTACGTGGTCGCCGCGGCGGTCGTCGGCATGGTCACGATCACGACGATGCCCGACAGCGCGAAGATGGACCGGCTCCCGTGATGACATACGAGACCTCCCCGGTGTCAGTCGGCCGCGAGCAGGTGACTGATTTCGGCCGCGGCGGCCATGACCAGGGGCGCAAGGGTGTTCTCCTGGTCGCGGCGGTATCGCGTTTCCGGAACAGCGAGCGTGACCGCCGCGATCGGACGCCCGAGCGGGTCCCGGACGGCCGCGCCGATGGAGGCCACGTGCGGGCGGTACCACGAGGAGGAGCCGTTGAGCGCGTAGCCACGCTTCGCGGTCTGGGCGATCTCGCGCCGGAGCTCCGCGACGTCCGGCAAGGGGGCGTCGGCGAACTCCGCGAGCTCGCACCGCAGCAGTTCGTCGACCTCATCGTCCTCGAGCAGCGCCATGATCGCGGTGCCGCCCGACGTCGCGCGCAGCGGCACCCGCGTGCCGATTTCGAGGAAGACGCGAACGACCTGCGTGGTGTCCTCACGTGCGACGATGACGAGACACTCGCCGTCGCGCACGCCGAGCATGACGGTCTCGTCGGTCGCGGCCGCGAGACGCTTGAGGACCGGGGCCGCCACGTCCTGGAGATCTCGCTCCCCTGTGCTGCGCAGTCCGAGGGCCAGCACTTTCCTCGTCACGCCCCACCGCGCGCGTTCGGTGTCCATGACCTTGAGCCAGCCGGCCTGCCTGAGTGTCACCAGGCAGCGCTGGACGGTGCCCTTCGGGATCTCCGTCACACGGGCCAGTTCCGAGACGCCGATCGGTTGTCGCAGGGCGACTTCTTCGAACACCCGCAAGGTGGTCAGGACGCTGTTCATCGACCGGACACTGCCGGACCGCCGATCGGCTTCTTCCTCTCGCATGACACCAGCCTACCCGCGACTGGGCTACAATGCGATATGCCGTATCGCAATGTGAAACGGAGGGCCCATGGACCTCGTAGTGGTGGGAGACGTCGTCGCGGCGGGGCGACCGCGACGACCCGCGAGCGATCCGGCGTTCGGGCTGCTCCGCGGCGGCGACCTGACGATCGGCAACCTCGAGGTCCCGTACACCGATTCCGGGGTGCGTGCCGAGAAGCTGGTCACGATGCGGGCGCCGGTCGCGGGCGCGACGGAACTGGCGGCACTCGGCTTCGACCTGGTCTCCTTGGCGACGAACCACGCGCTGGACTTCGGCAGCGAAGGGCTGCGTGACACGATGCGGGCGCTGGACGCCGCGGGTGTCCGGCACGCCGGGGCGGGTGCGACGATCGCCGAAGCGACCAGGCCTCGCGTCGTGTCCGCCGCCGGGCGGACACTGGCCTTCTTCAGCTTCTGCTCAGCCCTCCCGCTGGGCTTCAACGCCACGGCCGATCGTGCCGGGGTCGGGACGATCCGGGTGCGCCAAAGCTTCGAGTTCGACAGCACGCTCCTCGACGAAACCCCGGGAATGCCGCCTTTCGTGCATTCGAGCGCGCACGAACCGGACGTGTGCGCGGCCGAAGCCCTGATCGAGAAAGCCAAGCAGGCCAACGATTTCGTCGTGGTCGCGCTGCACTGGGGCGTGCCGTTCTGCTACCTGCCCGCGACGCAGGGCCCGCTGGCGGAATACCAGCGCCCCCTGGCCCGGCGACTGGTCGAAGCCGGCGCGGACCTCGTCATCGGGCACCACCCGCATTGCCTGCATCCGGTGGAGTTCCACGAGAACGGGCTGATCCTGTACTCCACCGGTAATTTCCTCTTCGACTGGTGCGACGGGTGGAACGCGGAATCGATGACCGTACGAAAAGACGCGCGCCCGGCCCCGCCTTACCGAGCGGCCTTGCTCGACGGCCCCTGGTTCGAGAGCGCGGTGTTCCGGATCCGGCTGGGCGGCGCCGGCGGGCCTTCCCTGCGCCTGGACCCCATCGAACTCGATCCGGACAGCCAGCCGATCCTGCCGCGCCCGGAGGTGGCGGCCTCGATCCTCGCCCGGATCGCGGCGATGTCCCGGGAGCTGGATCCGTCCATCGTGGTCGATGCGGGCGGGCGACTGCGGCGAAACCTCGGAGAAACGGAGGAAGTATGAGTGAACCGTGGCAATGGGACGAACAGGTCTGGCGCGGGCACGTGGAGCGCGTTCGCGCCGGGCGTGCGCTGCGGCCGGAGTCCTGGCCGGGCGGCGCCAAGGTGGCGGTGGCGTTGTCGTTCGACTCCGACCACGAGACGATCCCCCTGCGCGACGGCGAAGTGCTGCCGGGAAAGCTGTCCCAGGGCGAGTACGGCGCCAGGGTCGGTGTGCCCCGGGTGCTGAAGCTGCTCGACCGGTTCGAAGCGCCCTCGACCTTCTTCATGCCCGCGGTGTCCGCGCTGCTGCACGACGGCGAGGCGAAGTCCTATGTGGACGCCGGGCACGAGATCGCCCTGCACGGCTGGATCCACGAACGCAACACCCAGGTGCCGCCGGAAGCCGAACGCGAACTCGCTTTCCGCGCCGCGGACACGCTCGAACGCCTGACCGGGACACGGCCCGTCGGCATTCGCACGCCATCGTGGGACTTCTCCGGGCATTCGCTCGAGATCATCCGCGACCTGGGGCTGACGTACGACTCGTCGCTGATGGCCGACGACGACTGCTACGAGATCGTCGCGGACGGCGAGCCCACCGGCATCGTCGAACTGCCGGTCGAGTGGATCCGTGACGACATGCCGTACTTCATGATGGAGCGCTTCGGGGCACAGCGGCCGTACACGCCGCCGCGCGGGGTGCTGTCGATCTGGCGCGACGAGTTCGCTCTCGCCCGTGCCGAAGGCGGCGTCTTCCAGCTCACCCTGCATCCGCACGTCATCGGGCATCGCTCCCGCGTCACGATCCTCGCCGCACTGCTCGAACACATCGCATCGCACGAAGGCGTCTGGTTCGCCACCCACGCCCAGATCGCCGACCACGTCGGAAAGGAGCTGTCACGATGACCGGAGTCGAGCAGCGCGTCGAGCGCGCGTTCGAGCAAAGCCTGGACTCGGTCCTGGAGCTTTCGCACCGGATCAACGCCAACCCCGAACTGGCCTTCGAAGAACACGCGACTTCGGCCGCGCTCGTCGCGGCCCTGGAATCCGGCGGGTTCTCCGTGGAGAAAGGGGTGGCCGGCCTGCCGACGGCGTTCGCCGCCTCGGCCGGGTCCGGCGGCTTCGTGTTCGGTCTGTGCGCGGAGATGGACGCGCTCCCCGGGATCGGGCACGGCTGCGGTCACAACGTCATCGCCGCGTCCGCCGTCGGCGCCGCACTGGCGCTGGCCCCGTACGCCGGCGAACTCGGGCTGACGATCCGGGTTTTCGGTACTCCGGCGGAGGAGAGGGGGACCGGCAAGGAGATCATGGTCAACGAAGGGGTCTTCGACGGCACCCACGCGGCCATGATGGTGCACCCGACGCTGAAGGACGTTGTCGTCCCGCACCTGCGTGCCTCGCGCTCCTGGCAGGTCACCTACACCGGGGTCGGCGGCCACGCCTCGCGTCCCTGGAGCGCGTTGAACGCGGGGGATGCGACGGTCGTCGCCCAGACCGCGATCGGGTTGCTGCGCCAGCAGTTGCGCGACGGCATCCGCGTCCACCACGTCGTCAAGGAGGCCGGAGCCGCCGTCAACGTCATCCCCGACCACGCTGTCGTCGACTGCATGATCCGGGCCGACACGATCGACGAGGTCGACGAGGTGTGGGAGCGGGTGCGGCGCTGCTTCGAGGCGGGAGCGGTGGCCACCGGCACCGGCGTCGAGTACACCGCGCTGCCGTCCATCTACCGCGAATTCCGGCACGATCCTGATCTGGCCCCGCTGTTCGAGAAGCACGCGAAGGCCGTCGGCCGGACCTTCCCCGACTACCCGGACAAGATGTTCGGTTCGACCGACATGGGCAACGTTTCGCTGCGCGTGCCCGCCATCCACCCGATGCTCTCCTTCGACCTGCCGCCCGAGGACGGCAACCACACCGCCGCCTTCGCCCTCGCGGCGGGCGGCCCCGAGGGCGACCGGTTCGTCCGCGACGCGGGTTTGGCGATGGCTCTCACCGTCGTCGAGGTCGCCCGGTCAGGACAGACCCGGGAACGGCTGATCGCCAGGGCACAGGGAGGCTGAGACCGGCAGGGCTTGCCCGATCGGCCTGACCCGGCCGGCGATCGTCCCCGAAGACTCCGGATATGGGCACAGGACGCGGACCGGCTCCCGAATCGGTGTTCGTCGCACAAGGTGCTCGTGGTCAAGGAACCAGCCACGGAGCGCCAGGCGTCGGAGATCCCGCCGCTGACGTCGACCGCGGCCGCCCGACCGCCGGTGCACCGGCGACCACACCCCCGGCCGGCACCACGGCGGCCGCCGCGCCCGCGACGGAACCGCCCGCGACCGAGCAACAGCCCGCCGTCGCGCAGGCGACCGCGGCGACGCCGCCCACATCGAGCCCGATGCTGCTCGTCACCGGGATCGCCGTGCTGTGCCTGCTCCTGCTGAGCTCGCGGCGGGCGTGAATTCCTGTCCGGCAAAGCCGGAGGGCGATATGCCGGCCGACGTCGCTTACGTATCCCGTGGTGTTTCGGCAAGAGCCGCGGCAAACCTGCGGACGTGAGTTCATCGGGATCGCGTCGCCACCAAGGCACCGCGATGTCATCTACAGCAGCCCGCGGCGGCAAGTCAAGAGCGAAGTGGACGACCTATCACCACCGAAACAGCGTTTCGGCTCCACCTCACCGCTGCTTGATCGCTGACGGTCAGGCGCTTGACCTCGGCCGACGGCGGTGGGCCCGTGTCTGAGCACCTCGTTCCCGCCCTGGTCCCCGACGTTCCCCATCGGGGCGAACGTCGCCGCGAAGGAACCACAGCCGCCCCTCCCCCGCTCGCCCAAGTGCCGTCGGCGCCGGATGAGGCGGCGTGGACCTACGCGATCGCGCGCGTCGACCGCTCGGGCCGCGTCTCCGAGCACTCGATCGTCGACACCCTCGGCTGGACCGTCGACGACGCCCTCGCCCTCAGGCCGCCGACGAGGCCGGCGTTCTTCAGGAACTGGATCTCGTGGGCTTTCCTTTCGTCACCGGCGAAGTTCCAGAAGGAGTGGCCGGCGAGCGTGGTCGGGATCATCGCGACGACGAGACCAAGCGCGGCGGGCCGGGGCAGGACGTCCACCCCCAACGCCCCGCCACCATCGCCGCCCCGTTGCCACGCACGGCCAGCTCGGCCTGCGGCAGGCCCAGGCCGCCGCCTTCTCGGCGCGAACTCCGGGGTCGACAGCGGCGTCGAACCCGAGCTGGACGAACGTCGCCCCGAGCAGTACCTGGCCGGCACGCCGCATCAGCGAAATAGGCATGCTGATCCTCCTTCAGCGGACTCAGCTCGTCCTGGCGAGCATTCCGTGCGGGTCGAGCACGTACTTCCGCGCGGCGCCCTGGTCGAATTGCTCACACCCCTCTGGGGCCTGGTCGAGCGAGATCGCCGTGGCGTTGACGTTCTTCGCGATGGACACCCGGTCGTTCAGGATGGCCCATCATCAGCTCGCGGTGGTACCGCATGACCGGGCACTGACCGGTGAGGAAGGAGTGCGACTTGACCCAACCCAGTCCCAGACGCAGGGACAGCGAGCCGACCTTGCTGTCTCCTTTGTGGTCAGTGCAGGTAGGGCCAGCCGGCCGAGTCGAAGGCGAGCAGGTTGATGCCCAGCAGCGACGCGCCGTTGTTCGCGTAGTAGTGGTAGGTCAGGACGTCGCCGTCGTTGTCCGCCAAGACGTCCTGGTGCCCGGGGCCGTGGATGCTGCCCTGGCCCGCGAGGATTTCGGTGCCGCCACCGGAGGTCATCGCGACGCCGTTGCGGTCGGCGTACGGGCCGGTGACGCTGCTGGAGCGGCCCACCATCACCCGATAGGTGCTCGACGCGCCCCGGCAGCACAGGTCGAACGAGACGAACAGGTAGTAGTAGCTACCGCGCTTGACGATGTTCGGCGCCTCGATCGCGCCGCCGCCCCGCCCGGCGATCGACCGCATCGTGCTGTCCGAGCGCAGACCGGTCGAGGGGTTCAGCGCGACCAGCTTGATCCCCGACCAGAACGAACCGAACGAAAGCCACCAGCGACCCTGGTCGTCCACCACCAGATCGGGGTCGATGGCGTTGAAGTCGTCCGAGGTGCGCGACTCGACCACCAGACCGCGGTTCGTCCACGTCCCGGAGTTCCCGCTCGTGCTGGTGGCCAGGAAGATCGCCGACCGGTTCGACCCGAACGTCGAAGCCGCGTAGTACAGCCAGTACTGGCCGTTGTGGTAGGAGATGTCCGGCGCCCACAGGTTCCGGCTGCCACCGGTGTACGAGCTCGTCCACGAAGCACCGCCCGGGAACACCGAACCCGCATTGCGGAACGCGGTCCGGTCCGTCGACGTCTTCAACGCGATGTCGTTCCCGGTGTGCGCCACCAGGTAGCTGCCGTCGGGCCGCTTGACCATGCTCGGGTCGTGCACGCCGACGTCACCGGTCACCTTCCCCGGCAGCGGATAAGCAGCCGCCTCCGGCGCCATCACCACCGCGAGGGCCAATGCGATCAGGAGTACCGAAAACCGTTTCATCGATGGGACCACGATGTCCTCGATTCGCAGAATGCCGGCGGCGGTCAATGCCGCCGGAAGCACTTACCACGATAACGCCGCCGGGCAGGGTCGACAAGGAGCAATTGTTATCGCTAACACAAATGTTCGGAGGCTGATTCCCGCCATCTCGGCCGAACACCCTGTCAAACTGGGAAAACTCCGAACCGGCCGCCGCTGCAGCAGGAAGAATGTTACTGAAACTGTTAACGCTAACACTGATCTTGCCTCGGCGCGGCGACCGCGCCACGGGTCAAGCGAGCCGCACCGCGGTCCACGACACCGGCGCCAGGACGGTGCGCAGGGTGCCGTCCCTGAGTTCGGCGGGGTGGTGCCGGGGCACGACCCGGTCCGGCCGCGCCGCGGTGTTGGTGGCCGAGGTGTCCGCGTCGTGCAGGGTCCAAGACTCGGCCACCGAAACCGCACCGGGCACGGCGACGGTCAGTTCCACCGGCTCGGCGCGGTGGCGGTTCACGGCGAACACCACCGTCTCCCCCGTCGCCGGGTCGTGGGTGGCGACCGCGTCGACCATCGGCACGTCGCCGTAGCGGGCCGTCCCGTGTACCGGGGACGTGACCTCCGTGCGCAGCACCTGTCCCCGCGCGAGCCGGGCCGTCAACGCGAACGGGTGGAACGTCGTCTGGCGCCACGCCGGGCCGCCGGGTTCCGTGCGGATGGGGGCGATGACGTTGACCAGCTGAGCCTGGCAGGCGACCGCCACCCGGTCGCTGTGCCGCAGCAACGAGATCAGGAGGTTCCCGACGACGACGGCGTCGGCGACGTCGTAGGTGTCCTCGAGGAGGGGGGCCGCGGTACGCCACGCCGTGGGCGGATCGGCGTGGAACCGCTTCTGGTACCAGACGTTCCACTCGTCGAAGGACAATCCGATGCGCTTGTCGCTCTTGAGCCGGGCGCCCACGGCGTCGGCCGTCGCGACGACGCTGTCGATGAAGTGGTCCATGTCCACGGCCGACGCGAGGAAGCTGCCGACGTCCCCGTCGAGCACCTCGTAGTAGGCGTGGCACGAAATGTGGTCGATCTGGTCGTAGGTCAGCTCGAGCACGGTCGACTCCCACGCGCCGAACGTCGGCATGCCCGAGTTCGAGCTGCCGCACGCGACCAGCTCGAGCCCTGGCTCGGCCTGCCGCAACGCCCGGGCCGTCTCCGCCGCCAGCCGGCCGTACTCGTGCGCGGTCTTGTGGCCCGTCTGCCACGGGCCGTCCAGCTCGTTCCCGAGGCACCACAGCCGCACCCCGTGCGGTTCCGGCGTGCCGTTCGCCCGCCGCCGGTCGGACAGGTGCGTGCCACCCGGGTGGTTCAGGTACTCGTGCACATCAAGCGCTTCCGTGACACCGCGGGTGCCGAGGTTCACCGCGTACATGATTTCCGCGCCGGCCTTGGCCGCCCAGCGGGCGAACTCGTCGATGCCGACCTCGTTGGTCTCGATGCCGCGCCACGCGAGGTCGCGGCGCACCGGTCGGTCCGGGCCGACGCCGTCCTCCCACCGGTACCCGGACACGAAGTTGCCGCCCGGGTAGCGGACGACCGTGACCCCCAGCTCGCGGGTCAGGGCGAGCACGTCGCCGCGGAAGCCGTCCTCGTCGGCGGTCGGGTGCCCCGGCTCGTGGATCCCGGTGTAGACGCAGCGCCCCAGGTGCTCGACGAACGAGCCGAACGTGCGGCGCCGGACCGGCGCGATGACGAAGTCGGGACTGAGGACGATGGCGGCCTTGAGCACGGGTCTCCTAACGCAGTGCGCCGGCCGCGGCGCCGCTGCGCCAAAACCGTTGCAGGAGGACGAAAGCGATGACGAGCGGCACGATCGCCAGCAGCGAGCCGGTGACCACGAGGTTGAACAGCACGCGCGTGCCGGCCTCCTGCTGGGCGGTGTTGAACCACGTGGTCAGCCCGACCGTCAGCGGGAAGAGCCGGGCATCGCTCAGCATCACCAGCGGCAGGAAGTAGTTGTTCCAGGTGGACACGAGCGTGAACAGGAAGACCGTGACCAGGACCGGCCGGATCATCGGCACCACCACCCGCCAGAAGATCCGCCACTCGCCCGCCCGGTCGAGGCGGGCCGCGTCGAGCAGCTCGACCGGCACGCTTTCCGCCACGTACACCCGCACCAGGTAGGTGCCGAACGGGCTGAGCAGCGACGGCAGGATCACCGCCCACATCGTGTTGACCACGCCGACGTGGGACAGGATCAGGTAGGTCGGCAGTACCAGCGCCGTGGCCGGCACCATGATCATGCCGAGCAGCGCGGTCTCGAAGAACCGCTTCCCCCAGAAGGAAAACCGGGAGAGGCCGTACCCCCCGAGTGCGGCGAGCACGGTCGCACCCGCCGCGCTCGCCCCCGAGTACACCGCGGTGTTGGCGAGCCAGTGGCCGTAGACGCCGTTGTCCTCCCGGAACAGCTGCGCGAGGTTGTCGAACAGGCTGAAGCCGTCGAACCACAGGGCCGGGCTGGACAGCAGGGCGGACTGGCTCTTGGTCGCGGCGATCACGATCCACAGCAGCGGGATGACGAAGTACAGCATGCCCGCCGCCATGAGCACGTGCGGTACCCGCGTCTTCGGGGCCACCAGCGGCCTCATGACGGCCTCCGCTTCCTCGTCAGCAGCACGAACGCGTACGCCGCGACGAACACCACGAAACCGAGGGCGAAGGAGATCGCGGCCGAGTAGTGGAAGTCGGAGTAGGCGAACGCCTGGTTGTAGGCGTAGAGGTTCGGGGTGTACCCGGCGGAGATCTGCGGCGCGAACCGGGACATCACGTAGGGCTCGACGAAGAACTGCATGGTGCCGATGACCGTGAAGATCGCGGCGAGCCCGATCGCCTGCCGGATCGCGGGCACCTTGATCCGCACCGCGATCTGCACCTGGGACGCGCCGTCGATGAGCGCCGCCTCGTACGTCTCCCGCGGCACGCCCTGCAGCGCCGAGTACAGGACGATCATGTTGTAGCCGGTCCACGCCCACGTCACGATGTTGCCGAGCGACAGGAGCAGCAGGTCCGTCGAAAAGAAGTCGACCGGTTCGCCGCCCACCACCGCCGGCAGGCCGGCGAACGGGCCGAACGTCCGGCTGTAGAGGAAGCCCCACATGAGCGCGCCGAGGACGGCGGGCACCGCGTAGGGCATGAACGCGATGAGCCGGAAGGCGATCGCGAATCTCGTGGTGACCGCGTCGAGCGTGAGCGCCCCGGCGAGCGCGATCCCGAGCATGACCGGGATCTGCACCGCGCCGAACACGACCACGCGGCCGGCGCCGTCCAGCAGCACCGGGTCGGTGAAGGCCCGGGCGTAGTTGGCGAACCCGGTGAAGCGTTCGCCGAGCGCGAGGCTCTTGCTGGACAGGCTGAGCCAGAACGCGTACCCGAGCGGCACGACGAGGAACGCCACCACCACGAGGAAGAACGGAAGGACGAACAACGCTCCGGCGAACGGGTGGCCGGTCGTGTGCCTGCGTCGCACGGGGTCTCCTCCGCTACCGGCTGACCGTGAAGCCCTGTTTCCCGGCGTAGTCCACGACGTTGTCCTGGGTCGCGGCGAGCACCGTGTTCCACTTCCGTTTCCCCGAAACCGCTTCCGCGCACCGGTCGAGCAGGTCGCCGAACACGAAGTCCTGGAACGGGGTGTACTCGAAGTCGCCCAGCTTCTCCGACACCGGCACGAAGATCTCGTTGACCTTCTGGCCGGCGAAGAAGCCGTACGCCTTGCCGGTGAACGCCGGGTCGGCCGCCACGTCCTTGGCCAGCGGGTAGAGGAACATCTTGGTCAGGCCGATGTCCCAGGCCTGCTTCGACTTGCCGAACAGCTCCCGCGCCACCACGGTGGCCGCCTTGGGGTTCTTGGCCTGCTTGGTGACCGTGAAGGTCGAGCCGCCCCAGTCGCCTTGGGCGTCCTCGCCCTTGGTCCACTGCGGCATCGGCGCGACCGCCCACTTGCCCGCGGTGTTCTTCAGCGAACCGGCGACGTAGCCGGGGGTCCACCCCGCGGCCGCCCACGTCCAGTACTTGCCGGAGTCGAGCGCCGCGGCGGCGTCGGCGGTGAAGAAGGGGTCGGTAGCCATGAGGTGGCGGTCGACGAGGTCGCCGTAGAACTCGATGACCTTCTCGCAGGCCGGGTTGGTCAGGTCGATCTTCACCTGGTCCCGAGCTCTGGCCAGCGAGTAGCCGTAGGGACGGCAACCCGCCTGCCACATCAGGCCGTTGAGCCAGCCGCCGTCGCTGCCGAAGCTCGCGATGAACGCGTTGGGGTCGGCCGCCTTCATCTTCTCCGCGGCGGCCGTGTACTCGGCCCAGGTGGTCGGCACGGGGATCGCGTATTTGTCGAAGAGGTCCTTGCGGTACATCAGCGCCATCGGGCCGCCGTCGACGGGGATGGCGTAGACCTTGTCGCCGTCGGTCGACTGCTGCCAGGCCCAGTCGGCGTACAAGCCCTTGTCGTCGCCGGCGCCGTACTGGGCCATGTCGACGAGCGCGTCGAGGATGAGGAACGTGGGAATCTGCTGGAACTCCACCATCGCGACGTCCGGAGCGCCGGTGCCGGCGGTGAAGGCGGTCTTCAGCTTGGCGTACTGGTCGGGACCGGTGCCGACGTTCGTCCAGTCCACCTGGATGTCCTTGTGGGCGGCGTTGAACGCGTCGACCACCCCCTTGAACTCCGGATACCACGCCCACACCGACACGTGCACGGGGCTGCCGGTGCCACCGTCCGCGCCGGCGCCGGACCCGCCGCTACACGAGGCGAGCGCCAGCAGGCCGCCGGCTGCGAACAGGGACAGGACCTTGCGCAAGCCGTTGAAGCCGAGCATCAGACAGCGCCTTTCCGCGGGCTCACGGCGGCTTTCGGCCATCACGGAACGTGAACATCCGGGGCGCACTGAGCCGGGAGCAGAGGGCAGGGACCGAACGGTGTCACGCGCCACGGCCGGACGGGTCCGCAGGGGACGACCGTGGCTGCCGCCGTGGCACCGGGTTTTGCTGCGCTGCAAAAGAGTATGAACGCCGGTTTGCTGCGCTGCAAGCCCCGGTTTCTCCGACCGGCTCGAGCGTTCCGGGTTGTCGCTGTTGGGGATGGCCGTGCACACTTCTCCCGGAGCGGGATCGTCCACCGAAGGAGCACGTCATGCGCGATGCCACCTTGCGTGACGTAGCCCTGCTCGCGGGGGTGTCCGCACGGACGGTCTCCAACGTCGTGAACGGCTACGCCCGCGTGTCGGAGCGGACCCGGGAGAAGGTCGAGCGGGCGCTGCTCGAGCTGAACTACCGGCCGAACGTGCTGGCCCGCAACCTCGCCCGCGGCCGGTCCGGGCAGATCGCGGTCGTGGTGCCCTACCTCGACACGCCGTACTTCGCGGAGCTGCTGCAGGCGATCATCCCGAGGGCGCGCGAACACGGGTACAACGTCCTCATCGACCAGACCGACGGCGACGCGGTGCACGAACGCGAGCTGATCGGCCGCGGCGCCCGCGCGTTCCTGTTCGACGGGATGATCTTCTCGCCGCTCGGGCTTGCCCAGGAGGACCTCGTCGAGATCGACCCGGACCTGCCGCTGGTCGTCCTCGGGGAACGGGTGTCCAACGGCGTGTTCGACCACGTCGGCATCGACGACGTCGAGGCGTCGCGGGCCGCCACCGCGCACCTGATCGGCCTCGGCCGCCGGCGCATCGCGGCGATCGGCGACCAGCCCTACCCCACGGGCGAGGCCGCGCAGCTGCGCACCCGCGGCTACCGCCGGGCGCACGCGGACGCCGGCCTGCCCGTCGACGAGTCGCTGATCATCCCGACCCCGCGGTTCAACCGCGCCGACGGCTCGGGCGCCATGCGCGCCCTTCTCGCCCGCGAAGACCCGCCGGACGCCGTCTTCTGCTACAGCGACCTCGTCGCCCTGGGGGCGCTCCACACCGCGCTGGAGCTCGGCCGCCGCGTACCGGAGGACATCGCGCTGATCGGCTACGACGACATCGAAGAAGGCCGCTACTCGAACCCCACGATCAGCACGATCTCCCCGGACAAGGTGGCGATCGCGGCGACCGCGGTCGACCGGTTGCTGAGGCGCATCGGCGGTGACGAGCCGATGCCCGGCATCGAGGTGCGCGCCGAACACCGGCTCATCGCCAGGGAAAGCACAGTCGGGAAGTCCGCCATCCTCCGGCCGCATCCCGGAGGCGGGTGACGGCAGCTGCTCTGCCCGGGGCCTCACCGACTGGGTGTCAACCGGTCTGCACCAGGCTGAAGTCGTCGACGTTCACCCAGTTGCCCGCGTTCGCGTCGGAGAACATCCCTACCTGGATCGATCCGTTCGTCACGGTGATGCCGGGGACGCTGACCTTCGTCCAGCTCCCGAGCGACTGGCTGATCGACGCGCTCAGCTCACCCGCGCCGAAGTTCTTCGCGAAGATCGTCGCCTTCTTCTGGCCGCCGCTGCTCTTCACCCACGCCGACAGCGTGTACGTCCCGTTCGGCAGCGAAATGTTCTGGTACCGCGAGGCGTTGTACGCCGACGACGAACTCTGCGCGAACGCCCACCGCCCGGTGTGCCCACCCTGGTTGTTGCCGTTGACGGTGCCGCCGGTCGTGGTCCAGCCGGCGAGGTCGTTCTGGGCGACCCGGTCGGCCTCGGCGCTCGGGTTGAGGACGTAGTTGTTGCCACGTCCGACCGACCACGTCCCCGCCGCCGCGTCGACCGTCCACTGGTTCAGCGAGTGGAACACCGGCGTCGTCCCGTTGAAGGTGACCGGCAGCCACTGGTTGTACCCGATGCCGTTGCCGGCGAAGTCGCTCCAGCGGTCACCGCCGAACACCACGAACGAGCCGGACGAACCGGTCACCGTGAACGCCAGGCCGGTCTGCGTCACGTGCGAGAAGTCGGCATCCGTTCCCTGCAGCACGAACTCCGCGGAGTACGGACCCATGATGTTCTTCGCGCTGATGCAGTAGGTGTGGGACGCGTTCCAGCCGTGCAGGTCCGAAGAACAGAAGTAGTAGGTCCCGTTGAACTTGAACATGATGTTGCCTTCGCGCCCGCCCGCCGAGCTGTTGTAGACGTTCTTGGCCGGGTCGACCTGCAGGTAGTCCGAGGCGCGCAGCGGCGAGACGTACAGGTGCGAACGGCCGCTCTTGTTGCTGTAGACCAGGTACGCCTTGCCGTCGTCGTCGGTGAAGACCGATTGGTCGCCGGACATGCCGGTGGAGACGTTCGCGATGGACGACTGCGTGCCCACCCGGGTGAACCGGCCGTTCGGCGTGCTGCTCGTGGCGAACACCAGCCCGCTGTTCAGCTGCGAGACCAGTACGTACTTCCCGGTGTTCGGGTTGCGCGCGACCCCGATCCGGCCGACCCAGCCGCCGCCCAGGTCGCTCCCGGTCAGCGCGTTGCCTTCGAACTTCCAGTTCGCCAGATCGGTCGACGAGTAGATGGTGATCGCGCTGAGCGACGTGTCACCGTTCTTCCCGCCCCCGGGGTTGTTGTAGTAGCTGACCGCACCGTTGTACTTGGCCCCGTACCAGTAATAGGTGGTGCCGACTTTGAGCACGCCGCCGCCCTGGGAGTAGATCGGGTTCCCCGAGGTGTCCTTCCAGAACACGTCGTTCTGGATGGTGGCGGCCGCGGCGACGCGCGGTGCCGGTGCGGCCGCGGCCGTACCGGCGGAGGCACAGGCGACGGCGAGGGGAAGTAGAAGCGAAACGAGCGTTCGTCGAGATGTCTTCTTCAGCACTTCATGACCTCCGTGTGGAGTACCTCTGGGCGATTCGTCCGGCCGTCCGCGCTCCCGGAACCGCCGGTCCGGTCAGGACTCGAACGCTCCGAGGTCCGGAGCCTTCCCGGTGTAGGGCAGGCCGACGTCGGTGCCCTTGTCGATCAGGCTGCTGCCCGCCGCCAGGCGAAGGTTCGGCAGCACCGGCAGGCTGCCGTCGGTTTGGCGCCGCGCGTCCCAGCCGGTCGTCGAGACGCTACGGAACTGCGCGTCCGACAGGGTGACGTTCAGGTTCCAGGAGTTGTAGGAAGCGTTGGTGCCGGACATGTTCGAGGTCAGGGTGCCCTGGTAGGCGAGGTTGTTGCGCAGGTTGCCCAGTCCGGTGGCTCCGCCGCTCGAGGTGATGCCGAGCATGTTGTAGTCGGGGTGGTTGTTGTAGCCGGTGTTGTCGAAGTAGTCGTTGGCCAGTGTGTGGTGGTTGGCGTAGAAGCCCGCGGCCTTGTTGGTGAACGCCACGGAATTCCGGATGGTGTGCTTGACGCCGTTGCTGACGTACTTGCCGCCGTAGCCGCCCATTTTGAAGCCGTTCCCGTTGCCGGACGAGGTCGTCGTCTCCGGCAGGTAGCCGTTGCGCCAGGCCCACGAGTTCTCGATCGTCACCGGCGAAAACGCGTTGATGAGGTCGAACCCGTCGTCGGAGTTCCACCACGCGCGGCAGCCGCGGAAGACGTTTCCCGGGTGATTGGCGGAGATGTGGGCGCCGAACCCGTCGGCGCTTTCCCCGGCCCCGTTGGACGTGCGCGGGTCGTAGTTGTCGTGGGAATCGGAATTGACGACGAGGTTGCCGCCGCCGTCCTGGATGAACAGGCCGGGACCCATGTTGTTGTGCAGGTCGAGCGCTTCGAACGTGTTGTTGCTGCCGGATACCCAAATGCCCCACGACTCGTGGTTGAGGTTGTTGTTCTGGGGCACGCCTTTGACCTCCAGCCCCTTGAGGTGGATGTAGTTGCCGGTGACGTCGAAGCCCTTGATCCGGCAGTCGTCGCTCACGCGGGAGAAGTCGAAGACGGGCGTTTCGCCGGGGTAGGCCCAGTAGCGGATCGGGTTGCCGGAGCTGCCGCTCTTGTTCAGCGTGATCGCGTCCACCCGGTCGGTCTGGCTCGCGCAGGTCTTGTTCGCACGCGAGTAGCTGTAGGTGCCGCCGCGCAGGTACACCGTGTCACCGGCCTGCGCGACGGCCTGGGCGTGCGCGACCGACGCCCAGGGCGCGGCCTGCGTCCCGGCGGCGCTGTCGCTGCCCGCCGGGGCGACGTAGTAGGTCTTCCCGGCCGCCGGGCTGCTCGCGGCAACCGGGGAACCGGCGACCGCGGCGGCGGTCACGACGACGGCCGAGAACACGAGGACACGGCCTACGGCGAAGGGTTTCATGCGCACACTCCCGAGTGGAAGGTCCCGTACGTGCCGTGGGGTACCGGCGGCGGGCACGGGACCGGTTCTGTCAGTTGCAGCTGCCGGAACAAGGCACGAACGGCTCCGTCGTGCCGGTCAGCGTCGTCGTGCCGAGGGGCAGCCCGGCTGAACTCGCGGTCACCGTGATGGTGCCCGCGCCCGTCGCCCGTACCAGGCCGTACGCGACGCCCTGGTAGGCCTTCCGCACGTTCCCGCGGAAGGTCTCCTGCACCGGGCTGCCGCTGTCGACCGCCACCAGCACGCCCGGCCCGCTGATGCTGAACGTGATCGGGGCGGACGAGCCGGTCACGACGCGTCCGGACGAGTCGGCCACGGTGGCCTTCACGTACGAGACGTCGTCGGCGTCCGTCGACACCGAGCTGTGGTCGGGCGTGAGCACCACCCGGCTCGCCGTGGTGCCGGTCGCCGGCGGGGACGTGGTGGGGGCTCCCCACGTGCGCTGCCACGAATACCCGATCGGGCGGACGGTGCCGACGCCGTCCATGAGGCCGAAGTCGCCCTCACCGCGGGGCCACAGCCCATCGGCCTCCCCCAGGTACGCCGCGCCGGTCCACAGGAACAGGCCGGTGATCATCGGGTTGTCGCGGACCGTCGTCCAGGCGGCGGTGCCGGTGCCCATCTCGGTGAACAGCCCGGCCCGCGCCGGAGACGTCTTCGCGGCCTGGATGACCTCGTCCGGCCGGTAGTTGCCGCCGAAGACGTCCACGATGGTCCGGGTCGCCCCGGTGACGTCGCCGCTGTCGGCCGGCCGGAACAGCGCCTGGGTGACCGGACGGCCCGGGTCCAGCGCGTGTGCGATGGCGACCATCCGGGTCAGCAGCGGTGTCCGGGTCGCGATCGGGTCGCGGATCTCGTTGCCGGTGCTCCACATCGCCACGCTGGGGTGGTTGCGGTCGCGCGCGACCACGCTCGTGGCGTCCACCTGGTACCACGGCACCGAGCCGCTCGCGCCGGGCACGGCGGGGGTGCCGGTCGGCGCGCCCGGCGTCCGGTTGAAGTAGGTCGCGTAGTCGCCGACGTCGGAGTACTTGTGCTGGGTCCAGACGTCGAAGAACTCGTCGAGGACCAGGAACCCCATTCGGTCGGTCAGCTCCAGAAACGCGGGGCTCGGCGGGTCGTGCGCGGTGCGGATGGCGTTCACCCCGAGCGCCTTCAGCTGCGCGAGCCGCCGCTGCACGGCCCGCTGCGGGGCCGCCATGCCGAGCCCGTGGAGGTCCTGGTGCAGTGCGACCCCTTGGAACTTCACGTTCTTGCCGTTGAGACTCATGCCCGTCGAGGCGTTGAACGTCAGGGTGCGGATGCCCACGGACGTGACGTCGTCGTCCACGGGGGTTCCGCCCACGACGACGTTGGTGGCCAGCGAGTACAGGTTCGGGTTCGCCAGATCCCACAGCTTCGGGTTGCTCACCGGCACGTCGTAGGCGAAGGTGGCCGACGCCCCGGCGGCGATCGTCTTGGCCGCCGTCGTGACCGCGGGGAGCGCGACTCCACCGGGGTCGCAGAGCACGCCTTGGACGCTGACGCTCGCCGCCGCGCCGCCTTCGTTGACCACTGTGGTCTCCGCGTGCACGGTGTTGGCGTTCGGCGTCGTGACACGGGTGGCCCACTGTCCGATGTGGATGGGGTCGGTCGCGATGAGCCGGACGTCGCGGTAGATCCCGGCGCCGGTGTAGTAGCGCGACGCCGGTTGCGAGGTCGTGTCGGTCTTGACTGCCACCACGTTGTCGCCGCCTGGCTTGGCCGCCGCCGTGATGTCGTAGCGGAAACTGGTGTACCCGTACGGGTGGGTGCCGATCAGGGTGCCGTTGACGTACACGCTCGCGTTCGCCATCACGCCGTCGAACTCGAGGGACACCCGCCGGCCCGCGGGCACCCCGGCCAGCGAGAAGTGCTTGCGATACCAGCCGACGCCCGACGGCAGGTACCCACCCCGGCCGGTACTCGGCGCCGACTGCGAGAACGGGCTCGCCGGCGGGTTCTTGCCCTCGATGCTCCAGTCGTGCGGCACGCTGAGCTGGCGCCAGCCACCGTCGCTGTAGGAGGCCCCGCCGGCACCGGCGGCGTCACCGTAGTTGAACAGCCAGCCGGGATCGAAGTCCGTGACCGTGCGGTACCTGGTGGCCGCCGCGGCCGGACCGGTGCCCGCGGCCGCGGTGCCGGTGATACCGGGCGCCACGGCCAGCGGCGCGATCAGCAGTAGCGCCCCGGCTACTGCCTTCCCGAAGATTCCCCGTTTTCCGGACAACGAATTCACCTCACGAACTTGCGATGGGCGGGAAGCCGGTCAGCGCAGGTAGCTCACCAGGGAAAGGTTCAGCTCGCGGATGCCCTGTACCACCAGGTTCGCCAGCTGCGTCGCGCCGTAGACCGAGAAATGCGTGTTGTCGGTGACCCCGTCGGTGGCCTCGGTCAGGTAGATCTCCTGGGACGCCGCCGAACCCAGGGACTCGACCAGCGCTCGGCTCTTGGCCGTCAGGTCGATCACCGGAACGTTCGCGCTCTTGCCGAGCGCCCGGATCACCGCGGGCAGGTCGACTCCTTTGCCGTTGACGTGCAGGGCCGTCGGCGTCAGCTTGGCACCGCTGAACAACCGCCGCACCGGCGGTGTGACGAGCACCGGGACACCACCGCGCGCCCGCACCCCGTCGACCAGCTTGGCGAGGTTGTCCCGGAACGCCGTCGCCGAGGTGGTCTTGTCGTTGTGCCCGAACTGGATGAGCACCAGGTCCTTGCTCTTGATCAGCGGGCTCATCCGCGGGAACAGCGCGCTGTTGGCCAGGAAGCTGCCCGAACTCTCCCCGGAATCGGCGTAGTTCGCGATCACGGCCCCGTTGCGCACGTCCGCGGGCAGGACCTGACCCCAGCCGGTGTACGGCGCGACCGGCTGGTCGCAGACGGTCGAATCCCCGGCCAGATAGGTCACCAGCGGAGCCGCGGCCGCGGTCACGGTGAGGGAGGCGATCGCCGGGGCACTGCCGCCGAAGGTGATGTCCAGCCCCGCAGTTCCCGTGCCGCCTTGTCCGGTGGGCTGCCCTTCCGGATCACGCACGTTGGCCGTGACCGTCGTGGAAACGACCTGGCCCGGGTTCGTCCGGACCGCGTTCAGCACCTCCCGCCGCGCCTCCACCGACATCGACGTGTCGGCCGCCTTCGGGCCGCCGAACCCGATCGTGACGTCGTAGTTGCCCGGAGGGACCGCGAAATGGCACCTGATCGGGATCGACCCGGAGCACGGGGAAGGCAACGCCTGCCCGGCACTCGCCTCCGCGGGCGCCGGGGCCAGTGCGGCCACGACGGCCAAGCCGGTGGCGAGCATCCCGTACCGTCCTGCAGTCATGCGAACTCCTCTATCCGAATGGACGTTCCGCACCGGCTTCCTGGAGAGACTCGACAAGTCCGGTGGGCTTGGGAGCGCTCCCAAGACTAGCACGGCAGCCGACTTCGCTGATAGCCCAGAAAGCGCTTTCTATGGCAGCCTCGGCATCGTCACGGCGATACCGTCCTCGGCTCACGCCGCGGTCGTCTGCTCGACGCGCGGGCGACCAGCTCCAGGATGAACACGACGTGCCGGCGCACATGCTCTCCCGCCGATCGGGGTTCGGTGAAAGATCAGGGGTGCCGCCGTACGCCCGATCTGGTGCCCGGCACCCACGGCGTGCGCCGCGGCGAATCGTCCGCTCATCGGATCCCTTCTCCGACTGCCGCTTGACGATCTCACCGGAATTCGTCCTTGAATCGGATCACGCACGCTAGGCGCGTCCCAGGTGCGCCGTCAACCACAGTGCCAGCAAGGAAAGGGTGCATTTCTCGAATGCATCGAACGCTTCGCCCGGATGCAGCAGAATCGATCAAACGGTCAAGAAAGCGCTTACTTCGACCCTGGACTGATCGGGTAGTCCGGGTTGACAACCGCCGAACAGCCTGGTTTGAATCGGTTCACCGCGGCGGTGCCGAGCTGAACGGAGGCCGAAGATGTCCCCGCACTCCCCGTTCCCCAGGAGATCTTTTCTCGGCGGTGTGTCCGCGTTGGCCGCCGCGGCCATCACTCCACCGGCAGCCGCCGCGAGTGCGCCGCCGGCGCGGCCGCCCATGGCGGCCGGCGAGGTTCGCCTGCACTGGCTGGACGGGAAGCCGGCCGCCGCGGCGGGGTGCGCCTTCGGCGTGCCCTGGCCCCGGGGAACCCTCATCAGGACGGTGCCGCTGGCCCTGCGTACCGCGGAAGGCGGGCCGGTTCCGCTGCAGTCGTGGCCGCTGGCGTACTGGCCGGACGGATCGGTCAAGTGGACCGGGCACGCCGTCACTTCCGCGGCGGTCGCGGAAGCCTTCGTGCTGGCGCCCGGAACTCCCGCGGCGCCGCCGTCGCCGGCCACCGTGCACCGGTCACCCCGCGAAATCGTCGTGGCCAACGGCACGGTCGAGCTGAAGATCGCCACGACCGGCGCCGTCGCCGTGCGTTCGCTCGCCCGGGACGGACGCGTCGTCGCCCGCGACGGCGAGCTCGTGCTCCGGCTGCAGGACCAGCCGGACGACGAAGGCCGGGCCCCGCAGCTCGAGGACTGGACGGGTGTCGTCGACCGGGTGGAGGTCGAACAGCCCGGTCCGGTACGAGCGGTCGTGAAACTGACCGGCCGGTACCGGCGGGGCCACCGGGCGATCTTGCCGTGGACGGTGCGGCTCTACCTCGGGGCGGGCGACGACTCCGTACGGGTGGTGCACAGTTTTGTCTGGGACGCCGAAGAGCAACACGCCTTCGTCCGGGGGCTGGGTCTGCGGTTTTCCGTTCCGCTGGCCGACGAGCCGCACAACCGGCACATCCGCTTCGGCACGGCGGCGGGCGGGGTGTGGGGTGAGCCCGTGCGGGTGCTCACCGGCCTGCGCCGCGACCCCGGCTCGGCGGTCCGGACGGCCCAGACCGACGGCACCGCCACCCCACCCGTCGACCAGTGGGGCCAGCAGGTGCACGACGGCTACCAGCAGCTCGCACTGTGGAACGACTTCACGCTGTTCCAGGAGTCCGCCCGCCACTTCGCGGTGTGGAAGCGCACCAGCGCCGCGGGGAGCTGGCTCCGGCACGCCGGCCGGGGCGACCGCGCGTCCGGCTTCGGCTACGTGGGCGGCGTGAGCGGCGGGCTCGGCTTCGGGATGCACGACTTCTGGCAGCGCGCACCCCGGTCGCTCGACATCCGCGGCGCCGCCACGGACACGGCCACGGTGACCCTCTGGTCGTACTCCCCGCTCGCCCCGGCGATGGACCTGCGCACCTACGACACGGCCGCCCACGGGCTCGATCTGTCCTACGAAGACGTCCAAGAAGGGTTCGCGACACCGCAGGGCATGGCGCGCTCCACCGAGCTGCGGCTCTGGGGGATGGCGGCCACCCCGGCCAGGGACACGGTTGCCGCGCTCTCGGCCACGCTGGCCGCGCCGCCGCAGCTCGTGACGGACGCGGAGACCTACCACGCGGCCGGGGTGTTCGGACGCTGGAGCCTGCCCGACCGCAGCACGCCGGCCCGCGCGTCCCTCGAAGACGGGATCGCCCGCGAGATCGGCTTCTACGCCGACCAGGTCGACGAACGGGAGTGGTACGGGTTCTGGCACTACGGCGACGTCATGCACACCTACGACGCGGACCGCCACGAGTGGCGCTACGACGTCGGGGGGTACGCCTGGGACAACGCCGAACTCGGCACCGACGCCCTCCTCTGGTACGCCTTCCTGCGCACGGGCGAACCCCGGACGTTCCGGCTGGCGCGCGCCATGACCCAGCACGTGTCCGAGGTAGACACTCACCACGCCGGCCGGTTCGCCGGCCTCGGGTCGCGCCACGCCGTCGTGCACTGGGGTGACGGCGCCAAGGAGGCCCGCGTCGGCGAGTCGTTCACCAAGCGGTTCTCGTATTACCTCACCGCCGACGAGCTGCTGGGCGACCTGATCCGCTCGTCGCTGCAGGCCGACGAGACGCTGCGCACGGTGGACCCGCTGCGCGAAGTCCTGCCGCCGCAGACCAAGGCGCCGGCCCGCGTCCGGATCGGGCCCGATTGGTACGCGCTGGTCAGCAACTGGCTGACGGAGTGGGAACGCACCGGCGACGTCCGCTGGCGCGACCGGATCGTCACCGGCATGCAGGACATCGCCGCCTTCCCCGCCGGGCTGTTCACCGGGGAAGCGGGCGGCGCGGTCGGCTTCGACCCGGCGACCGGCCACTTGGTGAACCTCGAAAAGGGCGACTTCGACGGCGGCTACAACCTCTCGATGGCCTTCCTCGGCGAGCAGATCCTCTGGGAGGCCCTCGACCTGGTCGATGTCCCCGAGTTCCGCCGGACCTACCTCGACTTCGCCCGCTACGCCCAGGCGCCGTCGGCCGAGAAGATCGCCCGGTACGGCCGCGACTTCAACCCCGGACTCTTCAAGACGATCTACTCCCGCGTCACCGCCTGGGCGGGCGAGCAGCTCGGGGACGTCGGACTGCGCCGTCGTGGCTGGGAGCAGTTCACCGCCGACCCGGCGGGCAAGTCCTGGCCGCCCGCGGAACGCGTCACCGGCTCCGACGTGACCGGACCGGTGACGGAGATCCCGACCCGCACCACCACGAACCCCGCGGGCGACTTCGCCACCTTCGCGACCAACGACTTCGCCCAGCGAAACCTGGCGATCATCGCGCTGCTCGCCATCGCCCCGGCGGAAGCGCCGTGACTGCCTCCCAGCCCGACCACGAGCGCAGCAGCTCGCCGCAGTCGTCGAGCGGCACCGCTCCCGTCCCGGGCGGCACCGGGGTCGGATCCTGCCGGCTGGCGGCGTCCTTGACCTGGAAGTGGCCCGGATAGGGGCCGGGCACCTCCTTGGTGGTGGCGGGCTCCTCGCCGCCGCGCCACGGGTGCACCGCGTCCCACAGCACCGCGACCAGGTCCGGCCGTCCGAACGGAGCCACCAGGTCCAGCGCCGCTGCGCCGGTGCCGTGCGAATCGTGCGTCTCGACCAGCAGCCGCACGCCGGCGGCGCTCAGGTCGTCGAGGACGGCTTCGATCCGTGGGTGCGCGTCGCCGTCACCACCGGGGAAGACGCGGACCGCCGGTGCGCCGATCCGGTGGACGAGGTCGATCAGCGCCCGCAGCTCGTCGATCACGGGCTGGTGCGGCCCCGGCTTGGCGACCTTCGCGTACCCGGCGAGGCACGCGATGGCCAGCCCCTCGTCGGCAAGCAGGGACCGGACGCCGTCGACAGCGCCATCGACGACCTCCACTCACTGCCGGACACGTCTCGGGCGGTCGTCACCCGGCCGTCAATTCCAAGGGGTCGAAGCGGATCCGGACCGCGAAGCCGTCCGGCCAGCGGATTTCGGCACCGTCCGAAGTGACCCCCGTGGCTGCGCCGCCGAGTAGCGCGAGCGCGACGACGATCGTCGTACCGTCGAGGTCTGCGATGAGCCGCGGTAGGGACACCCACGGCGTGTACGCGGTGCCGCACGGTGCCCGAACCTGGTCCTGCACAGTCCAGCCGGCCAGCGGAAGGAGCACCGACCCGCCGCGGTCCGTCGCCCAGCCGGTCTGTTCGGCCCGCGCGCCGGGCGGTGCGCCGACCACCCGATGCACCCGCAGCTCGTGCGGTCCGCGGGCCACGGTGACACTCTCGACGCGCAGCCCCGGCACCATCGCCGGGCCGCTGCGGAACACCGGGTGGTGCCAGGACGCGGCCCATCCCCAGCCGTCGCCTTGGCCTGCACCCAGCGGGTGGATCCGGCGCCGGACACTGCGCACGCCGGAGACGACCACCGCGAAATGGTTGTCCGCCGGGTTGTCCCGCGCGGTCGGCCCGGTCCGGGTCGAGTAGGCGAACCGGCTGTAGTGCGGGTCTTCATCGGCCGCCGACTCGGCCTCGTGCGGCCGGACGTGGTCGCTGCCGTGGTTGTGCAGGCGCACGACGCCGTCGTCGCGGGTCGACTGCAGCAGCAGGCCTGGCGCCGGCAGCGCGAGCACCGTGTCGGCGGTCTCGCTCGGCGCGGGTTCCTCGGTCGCCGTCCACAGTGGGTGCTCCGGCGGCGCGAGCAGGCACACGAACGCCTTGGAAGCCCAGTAGGGCGATCCCGGGCCGGAGTAGCGCTGCACCGTCGGCGCATGCGGCCCGTGCCAGCCGAGGCTCAGCAACCCGTGCTCGTCGACCGCACCGCGGTCGAGGAAGTAGCGCAGCGCTCCGCTGAGCAGCCGTCGTGACACCCCCGGGCGCAGCGGGGTGTCCCCGGTGACCGCACCGAGGCCGACCGCCGAGACCGCCGCGAACCGGTAGGTCAGCGACCGTCCGAAGTGGAGCGGCGCGCCGTCGCCGCCGAACCACGGCGCGAAGCTCTTCAAGTGCTCGCGCAGCCGCGGGCCGAACCGGGTCTCTTCGCCCGCGAGGTGCGCGTCCAGCACCGGGTACAGGTGCAGCGCCCAGCCGTTGTAGTGGTCGAAAGCGCGGCCGTCGCCGTCGGCGTACCAGCCGTCCCCGCGGTACCAGTCCTCCAGCAGCTCGAGCGCCCGGTCGCGCGCCTGCTCGGTCTCGGCGTCGGCGCGTCCCACCGAGGAGAGGAACCCTGCCACGGTGAACGGGAACAGGTACCAATTGTTCGGCGCCGGGACGTGCCGCAGCGCCCCGCGCAACCACTCCTCGATCCGGTCCTGGACGGCGGGCGCGAGGTGGTCCCACAGCCAGGGCCGGGTCAGCCGCAGGCCGAGCGCGACGGACGCGGACTCGACCATCGGCTGGCCGGCGACGTAGTGGTCGCGGATCACCGGCCACGACTCAGCGTCGTCACACCCCGGCGATCGGGTTCCCGCGTCGAGTCCCCCGGCGTACCGCTCCAGCCAGCCCTGCGGGTCCTTCCCCGCATCGCCGACGACCCGGAACGCGGCGGCGAGGAAGGTCCGCGCGAACCCCTCCAGCCCGTCCGAGCGGACCCCGCTGGCCGACGGCGGACCCGGCAGGTCGAGCCGGGCGCCGCCCGGGGTCGCCCAGCGCCAGGCCGCCTCGAGCAGCCCGTCCGCCACGGCGACCCAGTGCTCTCGCGTGTACCCGGTGTGCGGGCTCAGCCCGCGGTTCTCGGCGGGCAGCCTCATGCGATCATCCCCAGGCGTTCGCGGTGGACGGGGTGTGCGAAGTCCTTCCCGGCCGCCCAGCGGGTGACCTCCGCGACGGCCAGCTCGGCCAGCCGCCGCAGCTCGTTGCCCTGAGAGCCGGCCAGGTGTGGGGTGATCAGCACGTTCGGGTCCGCCCACAGCGGGTGTTCCGGGGGCAGCACCTCCGGGTCGGTGACGTCGAGGATGGCCCGGATCCGCCCGGCTCCGGTGGCCTCGGCCAGCGCGTCCTGGTCGATCAGTGCCCCGCGGGCGGTGTTGACGAGCACGGCGTCCTGGCGCATCGAGCCGATCAGCTCGCGTCCGACGAGTCCTCGGGTCGTGGGCAGCAGCGGGGTGTGCACGCTGACGACATCGCTGCGGGCGAACAGCTCGGCCAGGTCCACGGCCTCGGCCCCGAGTGCCGCGATTTCCTCGCCGGGTACGTGGGGGTCGTGCACCAGCACCCGCAGGTCGTGCGGCCGCAGCAGGCCGATCACCCGGCGCCCGATCATCGACGCAGACAGGATCCCGACGGTCCGGCCGTAGTTGCCCAGGTGCGGCGGCAGGCCCAGCCCGTCGTCGCCGGCCCGGGCCGCCCGGTGGTCGCGGGCCCGTTCCAGAACCTGCTTGCCGGAGAGCAGGATCATCGCCAGGGCGTACTCGGCCACCGGCACCGCGTTCGCCGCCGCGGCCGACGTCACGGCGATTCCCCGCTCCCAGCACGCTTCGGTGACGTGCCGGCGGACCGACCCCGCGGTGTGCACCACCGCCCGCAGCCGGGGCGCGGCCGCGAGGACAGCCGCGTCCAGCGGCGGGCAACCCCACCCCGTGACGAGCAGCTCGACGTCGTGCAGGACGGCACGGGCCGCGGCGCCGGTGAAGTCGTCGAGCACCCCGTCGGCGAGGTCGCAGACGCGGCGCAACGCGTCCGTCGCGGCGGCGTCGAGCACGGCCGCCGCGGCCCGGGGCGCCATGGCGAGCGCGGCGCGGGGCCGGCTCACTTGACCGCCCCCGCGGTGAGCCCGGATCGCCAGAACCGTTGCAGCAGGGTGAACGCCAGCACCAGCGGCAGGACGGCCAGCAGTGATCCCATGATCACCACCGGGTAGTACTCGGGCGACGTCGTGGCCGAACTGTTCCAGCTGTAGAGGCCGAGACTGACCGGGTACAGCTTCTGGTCCGACAGCATCACCATGGGCAGGAAGAAGTTGTTCCAGATGGCGGTGAGCTGGAACAGGAACACGGTGACGACACCGGGGCCGAGCATCCGCAGCGAGACCCGGAAGTAGGTCGTCAGCTCCCCCGCACCGTCGATCCGCGCGGCTTCGAGGATCTCTCCTGGCACGTAGCCTTGGCTGAACACGCGGCCGAGGTAGACGCCGAAGGGGTTGAACAGCACCGGGATGAACACCGCCCACACCGTGTCGACGACGCCGGTGCTCGACGCCAGGAGGTACAGCGGGAGCGCGAGGACGGTCTGCGGCACCATCACCGCGGCGAGCACCAGTCCGAACAGTTTTTCCTTGTGCCGGAAGTGGTACTTGTCGAACGCGTATCCGCAGGCGATGCTGACCAGCGCGCCCACCGCCGCGCCGCCGACGGCGTAGAGCAGGCTGTTGAGGTACCAGCGGCCGTAGATCCCCTTGTCCATGGCGAACAGGTCCTGCAGGTTCTTCAGCGGCGAGAAGCCCTGGAAGGAGAGGATGTCACTGCCGAAGAGCGCATCCCGGTCCTTCGCTGCCGCGAGCACCAGCCACAGCGCCGGGAGCAGGGTGTAGAGCACGGAGATCGCCACGACGGTGTTGACGGCGGCGCGGCCGAGGAACTTCGGCGGGTTCACTGTGCGGCCTCCCGCGCGCGGTTGGTCCAGCGCGTCACGCCGTAGGACAGGGCGATCGTGCACGCCAGCAGGATCACCGACGCGGCCGCGGCGAGACCGTAGTTGTTGCGGGTGAACGCGGCGTCGTAGACGTACATGCTCGGTGAGAACCGCGCGGTGATCATCGGTGTGGCCTG
The DNA here is from genome assembly GCF_055565395.1 of Amycolatopsis sp. NPDC028719. NCBI lineage: Bacteria > Bacillati > Actinomycetota > Actinomycetes > Pseudonocardiales > Pseudonocardiaceae > Amycolatopsis > Amycolatopsis sp. NPDC028719. Next base: position 257,452 of record NZ_JBVHUL010000007.1, on the reverse strand, counting down.
CGACAGCAGCATCGGCTCGGTGAACAGCTGCAACGACCAGATGAGCGTGAACAGCACGACCATCACGATCGACGCGCGGATCAGCGGGGTCTTGATCCGCAGCGCGGTGTGGACTCCGCCGGCGCCGTCGACCACCGCAGCTTCGATCACTTCGCGCGGCACGGCCTGCAGGGCGGCGTAGAAGACGACGACGTTGTAGCCGAGGTTGCTCCACAGCGCGATGTTCACCATCGACGGGATGACGGTGTGGACGCCGAGGAAGTCCACCGTGATCCCGGCCTTGCCGAACAGGTCCACCACCGGGCTGAGGCCGGGGATGTAGAGGTACAGCCAGATGATCGCGGCGATGATCCCGGGCACCGCGTGCGGCAGGAACAGCGCGAGCCGCGCCGACCCGCGCAGCCGCGCGAGCCCCGAGTCGAGCAGCAGCGCCAGGCCGAGCGAGCAGACGACGAGCAGCGGCAGGTACAGCAGGCAGTACAGCGCGACGACACCGAGTCCGCTCAGGAACGTGGGATCGGACAGTACAGCCGCGTAGCTGCGCAACCCGACGAAGACCGTGTGTTCCGGCCCGAACCCGAGGCCCGGTTCGTCGGCGCCGAAGAAGCTCAGCCACAGCGCCGTCCCGGCCGGGACGAGGAAGACCACCACCAGCAGCACGAAGAACGGGGCCATCAGCACGGTGCAGGCGGTGCCCTGCCGTTGTCGCTTCCGGACGCGCGGCGCGGGCGTTCTGAAAGCGCTTTCCGGACGGGCGAGTGTCGTCGCCATGGGTCTCCTCAGCTGCTGTGCTCGGTGGTCGCCAGCCCCAGGGCGACCAGGTCCGGCATGGTGGCGCGCTGCGCGTCGCGGACGGCGTGGAGCAGGGTGCCCTGGCCGGCGCTCGCCCGGGCGAACCCGTCCTGCAGGACGCGCTGGGTCGCGCTCATCCGCGGTCCCCACGTCCAGCCGTCCCGGATCTTCGCGGCCTCGGTTTCGAAGAGCCGGTAGATGTCCTGGCCGCCGTAGTAGCGGCGGTCGAACGCCTTCCGCCCGACCTCGACCAGCTCCGGCGCGGCCGGGTACTGGCTGCTGGTGCCGCTGGAGAGCCGGGCGCGCAACGCGTCGGGATGCGAGACCTGCCATTCGATGAACTCCATCGCGGCTTCCGGGTGCGCGCTGTCGCGGGTGACGGCGAACGTCGAACCGCCGTGCGTCCCGACCGCCGGGTGCGCGGGATCCCACTGGGGCAGCGGCGCGATCGCCCATTGCCCGTTCTGGCCGGGCCGGGCCTTCATCTGCGCGCCGGCGTCCCAGGCGCCGCTGAGCCGGGCCAGCACGAGCCCCTGTCCGATCTGCGCGTCCCCTTGCCTGCCCTGCACGCCGTTCGCGAACACGAGACCTTCGTCGATCAGGTCCTGCCAGTATCCGGCGACGCGGCGGGTCGCGGCGTCGGCGAGCGAGACGTTCCAGGCGCCGCCGGCGGTGTCGAACCACTGTGCGCCCGCCTGCCACGAGAGCGCCGCGAACTGGGTCGCCCCGTCGGTTGCGAAGGCGACCAGCCGGCGCCGGTCGTCGCGGACCTTGCGGGCCACCGCGATGAACTCGTCCCACGTCCGCGGCGGGCCGGAACCGTGCTGAGCGAACAGATCGGTGCGGTAGTGCAGCACCATCGGCTCGACGTCCAGCGGCACGGTGAACACCCGCCCGGCGAACGTCGTCAGGCGCAGCGCCTGCGGGAGGAGCCTGGCCCGCAGGCGATCGGAGACCAGATCGGTGATGTCCCGGGCCACCCCGTCGATGGCGAACCCGGGCACCTGCGGGTATTCGATGGTGGCGACGTCCGGGGCGTTGCCCGCACGGACCGCGTTGCTCAGCTTCGCGTAGCCGCCCTGATCGCCGGACGGGATCTGCTGGAACACCACGTGGATCCGGTTCTGCGAGCGGTTGAACGCGTCGACGACCTGCTGACTGCCCCGCAGCGCCGACCAGAAGGTGATCCGGGTGGCACCCCGCGTGCTCGGGTCCCGGCCGGGACCCGAGCACGCGGCCGCAAGCGGCCACGCGAGACCCGCGGCGAGGACGGTCCGGCGGTCGGGTCGGACAGGCATCGATGCCTCCTGCGGGTCGCGAACTCCACGCAGTTTGGGCGCTTGAACGAATTCCGGTCAATAGCCCCGCATAACTCGGTCAATCGATCAGCGGCCGGGTCGACCCGCGGACCTTCAGTTCCGGCAGGACCGCGATCCGCCTCGGTGGACGGCCCGCCGGTCCGCGCAGCCGCTCCAGCAGCAGTTCCGCGGCCAGCCTGCCGACTTCGGCTTTCGGCGGCGCGATCGCGGTCAGCGGCGTGCGGCCCAGTACCGCCACGACATCGTCGTAGGCCACCACCGAACAGTCGCCGGGCACCGTGATCCCCGCGTCCGCCAGCTGCTGGACGAGCATGAGGGCATCGACGTCGCCGTGCATGATCACGCCCGTCGCGGCGTGCTCGCGCAGCACATCGGCGAGCGGCTCGAGGTCTCGCACCGGCTCCTGGTCGGCCACCGCGCCCGGCGCGCTGAGCACCACGGTCCAGTCCTCGATTTCCGGCCGTCCGGTGCAGATGCCGGTGAACGCCGCGCGCAGCGCCCGCGCGGTCGGGCTGTCGTCGCGCGCGGCCAGGACGATCCGGCGGTGGCCCAGCGCGAGCAGGTGCGTCACGGCGAGGTGGATGCCGTACCAGTGGTCAGTGCAGACGGAATCCCTGGCGTGCAGCGCACTTCCCGGCCGCGGCCGCCGTTCCATCAGGACGACCGGGACGTCGGCGGCGGCCAGCCAGCCGTCGTCCGCCTCCTCGGTGGCCACGCTGCGCCAGCGCGGCGCGATGAGCACGCCCCCGGCGTCGTCGGCGAGCAGCCGCTCGACGATCAGCCGCTCGGCGCCGGGCACCTGCGGCGCCGGGTGCAGCACGCCCCGGACGTCAGCCTCCTCCAGCGCGCCACGGGCGCCGTGCAGGACCTCGGTGAGGTAAGCGTGGCGTTCGGGAACGACCAGCACCACCTGGCCGCCACCGGCCGCCGCGGGCGCCGGCTCCGGCCGCCGCGGAACCAGCGAGCGGACGACGCCGTGGCCCCGCCGTAGCCGGCCGGCCCTGGCCAGCTCCTCGACGTCCCGGCGCACGGTGATCACCGAGACCGCCAGCTCCGTGGCGAGTTCGGTGACCCGCGCCTGGCCGCGCGCCTCCACCACGGCCAGGATCCGCCTTCGCCGGTCCGCACCCGACTCCCGCATCTCGGCCTTCGTCCGTCGGCTGTTCGTTCGATCGTTTCTCCGAGCATAACGATCAGCCGACGCGCTGGTCGAGCCGCCGCTCGTCCGCGCAGAGTACGACGAGGAACAGCGCAAACAGCTGCTCCTCGCGGCACGCAGGCGCCAGCTTCCTGGGAGGCTAGCCGCGTTGGTCAGCGCCCGGGAGGCGCGAAGGTGCTGCATGGACGGTCTGGTCGAGGAAGCGAGTGAGGCGTGGCGCAACACGGTTTCCGACGCAATCCATGCCGGCGACCTTCTTCTGCCCTTCGGTACGCTGGCGAACGCACCGTGGTGGACGCTGAACGCTCGCATCAGGCAGATCGCCATCCAAGCGGACTTACTCGACGATGATGCCGCAACAGAAATGCGCGACCAGATACTTGATCTTGTCGTTCGGGGGCGAGCCGGCGAATTGATTGAATCGCCAAATCGCTCGCTTGCATTCGGCGCGACAAAGGCGGCCTGCAGCCTCGCCGAACGAGGGACCCCGGACCAAGCCGCAGCACTCCTTGACACTCTGGCCACCGACGTTTCGTTACTTGGCAGCTGGCGTGCTTAGGTCCGTGGCACCCGATCACCCGCTCGTCCAAGAACGAGCAGCAGAGGCCCGCGATCGTATCCTCGCGCGCCCCGAGCCGGAACCCGGTCAGGTCAGTTTCCTCACCTCCCTGACCAGCGATGCTTATCTCGCCAGCTCACTGCCGGCTCGGGAAGCGCACGAGTGCTTGGAGAAGCTGCTTTCAATCGCAACGGACGCCCGCGAGCCCGCTTCCAGCAGGCACGAAGCACTCGTCGGCGCTACTGCCTTGGTCCTGCGCCGAGATCGTCAAACCAAGCGGACGACCTTCGCGGTCGCCGAGGGATTCGTGTCCGGCATGCAGGACGGCAGTCACCTCGATGATGAAGTTACCGGCGAGCCGCACCCCCTGAGCGCCGTCCGAATCAGCTTCGGCAGCTCATCGCTTCGAGGCCATGGCTTGAAGCTGGCCGAGGCCGCGGCCACAGACGAATCCGATGAAAGCTGGGTACGTGATCAAGCGATCGCGCTACTCAGAAGCACCGACGAAGACGACGTCATCGCCGCCGCGACCGTCCTCGTTGGCTTCCCCGAAGCGATCAGCTCACCAATCGACCTTGTCCTGCTCGCGGGGCATCCGAACATCCAGGTTCGGCAGGCATGTGCCATCTTGCGCTCTCGCCATCCGGCCCGGAACCGAGACTTGATGCTCAACCTGGCGACCGATCCCCCATGCCCGCCTGGCGACTCCGCGGCGTACGAAGCCCTGACAGCCGTTGACCTGGACGATGCACTGCGGTCGTCGGCCGACACCAACCGCGTTCGCAGGTCGGGCGGTGCTGTCAATCCGCCGAGCAGGCGTTCGCCGACTTGTCAAGGCGACAGTGGACCGGACTACCTGAAGTGATTCCCCCAGGCGGAGCAGTCAAGTTACAACCTTCGGCGACGTCTATGATCCTGCGCATGCTGTCACCACATTGGGGATCAGTCACGCGTATCCTCCACAAAGCAACCGCTTAGTACGCTCGCGGGCACGAGCCCGTTTCTCAACGACGAGGAGGTCCCCCGTGACCGATTCCCCTTCCCGTGTCGCCGTGGTCACCGGTGCCGGCCGTGGCATCGGTGCCGCCGTCGCCGCGCGGCTGGCCGATGACGGCTTCGCCGTCGCGCTGCTGGACCTGGACGAGGCCGGTGTCAAGCAGGGCGCCGAAGCGATCGTCGCCAAGGGTGGCAAGGCCGTCGGTGTCGCGCTGGACGTCACCGAAGCCGAGCAGGTCGAGGCGGCCGTCACCCGGGTCGCCGACGAACTCGGCCCGCCCGTCGTGCTGATCAACAACGCCGGCATCACCCGCGACAACCTGATCTTCAAGATGACCGAGCAGGACTGGGACTCCGTGCTCGGCGTGCACCTCAAGGGCTCGTTCCTGATGACCCGCGCGGTGCAGAAGTACATGACGCAGGAGAAGTACGGCCGGATCGTCAACCTGTCGAGCACGTCCGCGCTGGGCAACCGCGGCCAGGTCAACTACTCCGCCGCGAAGGCCGGCATGCAGGGCTTCACCAAGACCCTCGCCATCGAGCTGGGCAAGTTCAACGTCACCGCCAACGCGATCGCGCCGGGCTTCATCGCCACCGACATGACCGCCGCGACGGCCGAGCGCCTCGGCATGGGCTTCGAGGACTTCAAGGCCGCGGCCGCGACGCAGATCCCGGTGCAGCGCGTCGGCACGCCCGACGACATCGCCCACCTGGCCTCCTTCCTGGTCAGCGAGGGCGCCGGATTCATCTCCGGCCAGGTCATCTACGCCGCCGGCGGACCGAAGGACTGAGGCAGATGCGCGAGTTCGCTTCTTTGGACGAGTTCGCCGCCGCGGTCGGCGAGCACCTCGGGTACAGCGAGTGGCACACGATCACCCAGGAGCGGGTGAACCTGTTCGCCGACGCCACCGACGACCACCAGTGGATCCACGTCGACGAGCCGATGGCGGCCGCGGGCCCGTTCGGCGGCACGATCGCCCACGGCTTCCTGACGCTGTCGCTGCTCTCGGCGTTCGGCCCGAAGATCTACAAGGTCAACGGGATCAAGATGGGGATCAACTACGGCCTCAACAAGGTCCGCTTCCCGCAGCCGGTGAAGGTCGGTTCGAAGCTGCGCGCCGGCGCCGAGCTGGTGGAGATCACCGACATCCCGGGCGGCAAGCAGGCGGTGTCGAAGTGGACGGTCGAGATCGACGGCGAAGCGAAGCCCGCTTGCGTCGCCGAATGGGTGACGCGTTTCCTCGCGTGATGCCGAGGAGCAGCGGCACTTTCACGGGAAAGTGCCGCTGCTCACCACTCTGTACCTCATACCGACTAGTCGGTATGCTGCTCGGGATCGAGCTTGAGGAGGCTGGATGAACCCGCCAGGACTCGACCTGGGCCGCCTGCGCGCCCACCTGGACGCGCAGCGCCCCGGCCTGGTCGCCGGGGAGCTGCGCGCGGACGTCGTGGAAGGCGGCCGGTCGAACCTCACCTACGTGGTGGGCGACGGCCGGTCGCGCTGGGTGGTGCGCCGCCCGCCGCTCGGGCACGTGCTGCCCACCGCGCACGACATGACCCGCGAGTTCCGGGTGATCTCCGGCCTGCGCGACACCGCCGTGCCCGTGCCCGAAGCGATCCTGCTCTGCGAGGACGCGGACGTCGTCGGCGCGCAGTTCTACGTCATGAGCTTCGTCGAAGGCACGCCCTACCGGACCGCGGACGAACTCGCGGAACTCGGTGAAGCACGCACCCGGGCCATCGCCGACGCGCTGGTCGACACGCTCGTCGACCTGCACGCGGTCGATCCGGCCACCGTCGGGCTCGGCGACTTCGGCCGGCCCGAAGGCTTCCTGGAGCGGCAGCTGCGGCGCTGGAAGAAGCAGCTCGACGCCTCCCGCAGCCGTGACCTGCCGGGCATCGACGACCTGCACGACCGGCTCGCCGCGGCGGTCCCGGTGTCGGGGAAGCCGTCGATCATCCACGGCGACTACCGCCTGGACAACGTGCTGATCGACGGGAACGACGAGATCTCGGCGGTACTCGACTGGGAGATGTCGACGCTGGGCGACCCGCTGACCGACCTCGCGCTGCTGGTGGCCTACGCCGAGCGCGACAAGGTGTCGCTGCAGTTCGTGTCGAACGCCAGCTCGGCCCCCGGCTACCCGACCACCGACCAGGTCGTCGCCCGCTACGCCGAGCGATCGGGCCGGGACGTCTCGCAGCTCAACTGGTACGTCAGCTTCGCGTTCTTCAAGCTGGCCGTGATCCTGGAAGGCATCTACTACCGCTACCAAAAGGGCCAGACGGTCGGGGCGGGCTTCGAAGGCGTCGGAGCCGGCGTCCCGCTGCTCATCACGCACGGCAACGAGATTCTCAAAGAGGAGAAGTAATGGACTTCGCGTTCGACGAGAAGACCGAGGAGCTGCGCGGGAAGCTCCTCGAGTTCATGGACTCGCACATCTACCCCGCCGAGCCCGTGTTCGAGCAGCAGCTGGCCGGACGCGAAGACCCGTGGGCCATCCCGCCGGTCATGGACGAGCTCAAGTCCGAGGCCCGCAAGCGCGGCCTGTGGAACTTCTTCCTCCCCGGGGAGCACGGCGCGGGGCTGACGAACCTGCAGTACGCGCCGCTCGCGGAGATCACCGGCCGCAGCATCCGGCTGGCGCCGACCGCGCTCAACTGCGCCGCCCCGGACACCGGGAACATGGAAGTGCTGGCCATGTTCGGCAACGAGCAGCAGCAGAAGCAGTGGCTGGAACCGTTGCTGAACGGCGAAATCCGCTCCGCGTTCGCGATGACCGAGCCGGACGTCGCCTCCTCCGACGCCCGCAACATCGAGACCGCGATCCGCCGCGACGGCGACGAGTACGTCGTCAACGGCCGCAAGTGGTACATCTCCGGCGCGATGAACCCCGCGTGCAAGATCTTCATCGTCATGGGCAAGACCGATCCCGAAGCCGCGCCGCACAAGCAGCAGAGCATGATCCTGGTCCCGCGCGACACGCCCGGTGTCACGGTCAAGCGCGGCATGCACGTCTTCGGCTACGACGACAGCGACCACGGCGGCCACGCCGAAGTCCTGTTCGAGGACGTCCGCGTGCCGGTGGAGAACCTCATCGCCGGCGAGGGCGACGGCTTCGCGATCGCCCAGGCCCGCCTCGGCCCGGGCCGGATCCACCACTGCATGCGCGCCATCGGCATGGCCGAGCGCGCACTGGAGCTCATGTGCCGCCGCGCGATCTCGCGCGAGGCGTTCGGCAAGCCGATCGCGCAGCAGGGCGTCGTGCAGGACTGGATCGCCGAGTCGCGCGTGAAGATCGAGCAGCAGCGCCTGCTCGTGCTCAAGACCGCGTGGCTGATGGACACCGTCGGCAACCAGGGCGCGCACACCGAGATCCAGGCGATCAAGATCTCCACCCCGATCACCGTCGAGTGGATCCTCGACAAGGCCGTGCAGGTGCACGGCGCGGGCGGCGTCAGCCAGGACTTCCCGCTGGCCGCGATGTGGGCGGGCAACCGCACGCTGCGCCTGGCCGACGGCCCGGACGAGGTCCACAAGCGCTCACTCGCCCGGCGTGAGCTGAAGAAGTACCTCTCGGAGGGCGCGAAGTGACTGTCACCGCCGAAGACCTGACCCGCCAGGCGACCGAGTTCCTGGCCGCGCACGACCCGAAGACCACCGACCGGCTGGAGTTCCTGCGGGCCCGGTTCGACGCCGGTCTCGCCTGGGTCCACTTCCCCGCCGGCCTCGGCGGGCAGAACGCGCCGCGCGCGCTGCAGTCCGCTGTGGACAGTGTGTTCACCGAAGCGGGCGCACCGGACAACAACCCGCGCCGGATCGGCATCGGCCTCGGCATGGCCGCCCCGACCATCCTCGCCTTCGGCACGCCGGAGCAGCGCGAGCGCTTCCTGCGTCCACTGTGGACCGGTGAGGAGGTGTGGTGCCAGCTGTTCTCCGAGCCGGGCGCCGGCTCCGACCTCGCGGCACTGGGCACGCGGGCCGTGCGCGACGGCGACGACTGGATCGTCACCGGCCAGAAGGTGTGGACGTCGGGCGCGCACGAGTCGCAGTGGGCGATCCTGGTCACCCGCACCGACCCGGACCTGCCGAAGCACCAGGGCATGACGTACTTCCTGTGCGACATGGCCGCGCCGGGCGTCGAGGTCCGGCCGTTGCGCCAGATCACCGGCGAGGCCGAGTTCAACGAGGTCTTCCTGACCGAGGTCCGGATCCCGGACACCCAGCGCCTCGGCGCGGTCGGCGAAGGCTGGAAGGTCGCGCAGACCACGCTGATGAACGAGCGCGTCGCGATCGGCGGGCACGTCCAGCCGCGCGAGGGCGGGCTGATCGGGATCGTCGCGAAAACCTGGCGCGAACGGCCGGAGCTGCGCACACCCGAGCTGCGTGACCGGCTCGTGCAGCGCTGGGTCGAGGCGGAGACGCTGCGGCTGGCCGGCACGCGGTTGCGCCAGCAGCTCACGGCAGGGGCGCCCGGACCGGAGGGTTCGGCCATGAAGGTCGCGTTCTCGGAGCTGAACCAGGCCCTGACCGGGCTGGAGGTCGAGCTGCTCGGCGACGAGGGCCTGGCCTACGACGACTGGACGTTCCGGCGCCCGGCGATCGTCGACTTCACCGGCCGCGAAGCCGGCTACCGCTACCTGCGCGCGAAGGGGAACTCCATCGAGGGCGGCACCTCGGAGGTCCTGCGCAACATCATCGCCGAGCGCGTGCTGGGGCTGCCCTCGGAGCCGCGCGTCGACAAGGACGTCGCCTGGAAGGACCTCCCCCGATGAGTCAAACACCGCCTGACCTGCTGTATTCGGACATTGAGGAAGACCTGCGATCGTCGGTCCGGGACCTGCTCAAGGCCAAGGCCGACGCTGCGGCCCTGCTGGCCCGCGTCGAGACGGCCGAGGGCTACGACCTGAAGCTGTGGCGCACGCTGGCCGACGAGGTGGGCGTGGCCGGGCTGGCGGTGCCCGAAGAGCTGGGCGGGCACGGCGCGTCGGCCCGCGAGGTGGCCGTGGTGGCCGAGGAACTGGGCCGCAGCGTCGCGCCGGTGCCGTTCCTCGGCAGCGTGGTGCTGGCGACGACGGCGCTGGTCCGGGCGGGCGCGGGCGACTTCGTCCGCCGGCTCGCGACGGGCTCGGCGATCGGCGCGCTGGCCGTGCCGCTGTCGACGGCGCCGGGGGCGGGTTTCCCGTCTTCGGTGACGGCTTCGCCGGACGGCACGCTGTCCGGCCGGGTGGGCACGGTCGCCGACGCGTCGGTGGCGGACCTGCTGGTCGTCCCGGCCGCGGGTCCGGACGGGCCGGGGCTGTACGTGGTCGAGGCCTCGGCGGCGACGGTGTCGGAGCTGGTGTCGTTCGACCTGACTCGCCGGGTGGCCGACGTGGAGCTCGCGGACGCGCCGGCGGTGCTGGTGGCGTCGGGCCCGGACGCGGCGTCGGCGCTGGAGGAGGCGCTGCTGTTCGGGGCGGGGATCCTGGCGTCGGAGCAGACCGGCGTGGCCGAATGGGCGTTGACGGAGACGGTGTCGTACCTGAAGGGCCGGTACCAGTTCGGTCGTCCGGTGGGCGGGTTCCAGTCGCTCAAGCACCGGCTGGCGAACCTCTACACGGACCTGGTGCTGGCCCGCGCGGCGGCGCGCTATGCGGCGGATTGCCTGGCGACGGGCACCGACGTGCCGATCGCGGTGGCGGTCGCCCAGGCCCGGAACGCCCCGATCGCGGTCCGCGCGACGGAGGAGGCGATCCAGCTGCACGGCGGCATCGGGATGACGTGGGAGCACCCGGCGCACCTGTACCTGAAGCGCGCCAAGGCGGACGAGCTGGCGCTGGGAACGCCGGGCAAGCACCGGGCCCACCTCGCGGAGCTGGTCAACCTCCCCGCGTAGTCCCGGCCGTTGCCCGTGAAGGCCTCCTTACCGGCCGAAGAAGCCGGTAAGGAGGCCTTCACGGCATTTCAGGGGGCGGCGGGCCACTCGCGAGGCAAAAGGGAGGCAAAAGTGCCCGGCTTCCCATGGTTCTCCCCACCCGTCGGGATCTAACCTGACGCCATGGAATTCGCCGTCGCGCCGACGGATGCCGCTACGCCCGCCGCGCTGGAGGAAATGACCGTCGTCGTCGGCGGTCACCGGCACAGCGCGCTCGCGGCCGGGCCCGAAACGGGCGAACTCGTCCTGCTGCTGCACGGCTGGCCGGAATTCGCCGACGCCTGGACCGAGCAGCTGCACGCCCTCGGCGAAGCCGGCTACCGCGCCATCGCCGTCGACCAGCGCGGCTACGCCCGCCAAGCGCGTCCCGACGGCGTCGAGCACTACACGATCGAGCACCTGGTCGGCGACGCTCTCGCGTTCGCCGAAAGCCAGGGCGCCGAGCGGTTCCACCTGGTCGCCCGCGACTGGGGCGGCATGGTCGCGTGGGCGCTGGCCACCGCGTACCCGCACCGGCTGCGGTCGCTGACGGTGCTGTCCACCCCGCACCCGTCGGCCCTGCAGCGCGCGGCCGCCACCGACGACGGGCAGTTCCACGACCTCGGCTACATCCGCTTCTTCCGCCGCGGCGTCGGCAAAGCCGAGAAATTCCTCTTACGCGACGAAGCCGCGCAATTACGCGCTGTCTACAACCGCCGGATTCCGGCCGAATTCGTGGAAAGCGCCGTCACCCGCCTTTCCGAACCGGGCGCGCTGACCGCGACGCTGAATTGGTACCGCGGCGCCACGAACGACGTATTCCACGTCCCGGCCGGCCGCATCACCGTGCCGACGCTCTACCTGTGGGGCAGCGAGGACCCGTACCTCGGCCAGAGCGCCGCGGAGCTGACCGTCCACCACATCGACGCGGAGTACCGCTTCCAGATCGTCGAGGGCGCGAGCCAGTGGATGGCGATGGAAGCTCCCGACGAGGTGAGCGCGCACCTGCTGGACCACCTCCGGCAGCACTAGCCGGTCTTGCGGACCAGCCCGGTGTAGCCGACCAGCGCGAGCGTGGCCAGCGCCCAGATCGCGGCCTGCACCAGCCAGATCGCCACCGTGAACCACTGACCGGCGGCGATCCCGGTGTTGAGGTCGCACCGTCCGCGCACCCCGGGCGAGAGCGGCAGCCCGCGATCGAGGCCGACGCCGATGAGTTCGACGGTCGTGCAGGGAGTACCGCGAGCGGCCGTGAGGTCCGCGGTGCGCTCGGCGGCGCGATGGCCCGCGTCGCCGACGTGCCCGGCCCAGAACCCCAGTCCCCCGGCGGCGACCACCGCCAGCAGCAGCACGGCCGCCGTCCGCCGGGCCCGGTAGCCGTACCCGGCGAGGGCGCCCCACAGCCAGTGGAACCGCCGGGCCGGCCAGCCGCCGATCGCTCCGGGGGCTCGCCGCCGGAGGTCCCGCTGCTGGGCGATGAGGATCTGCCGGGCGTTGCCATCGTGCCCGGCGGCCCGCTCCGCCGCGGCCAGCTGCTGGTACGGCCCGGGCCGGTACTCGGCGGTGTGCGAGCGGATCAGGTCGAGCCACTCGCGCCAGGTGACGTCGCCGAGCGAGCCGAACCGGAAGCCGTCGAGGTCCACCAGGCCGCCGGGAGGAACCAGCCCGGCGGGGAAGAAGACCGGCCCGTCGGCCACGGCGTCCTGGAGGCTCACGAAGGTCCCGCCGGTGGCTCCGATCTCGGCGCCGGTGAAGGTCAGCTGACCGCCGAAGTGCGCGCCGGACAGGCCGACCGTCGCGTCCGGGCCTGCGCCGGTCGCCGTCAGGCCGGTCAGGCGCAGGCCGCCGTCCACCTGGAGGCGGTCACCGGTCAGGGCCGGCCCGCTCTCGTTGGCGAGTACGGCGTCCACCAGGTAGAGGTGGCCCTTGACGTGCGCATTCATCAGGCTGACCGGCCCGTGCTCCCCCGCGCCGATCGCCCGCAAGCCGGTGGCGTGGACGCTGCCTTCGACCCGGATACTGTCGGCGCTCAGCGCGCGACCACGCGGGTTGGCGAGCTTCGCGCCGCCGAGGTTGACCTGGCCGTCGATCCGGGCGCCGAGCAGGGAGATGACTCCGGTCGCGGTGACGCCGGTGGCGTACAGGCCGCCGGCCCGGAGACGGTCGGCTCCCACGGCCGGGCCGCTGTCGTTGGCCAGCACCGCGTCCCCGAGGTCGACCTGACCGCCGACCCGGGCGCCGAGCAGGCGGAACGCGCCGCCCTCGCCCGCGCCGGTCACCGTGGCGCCCGCCAGGTTCAGGTCGCCGTCGACAAGCGCGCTGTCCGCGTGCAGCGCGGGCCCGGATTCGTTGGTCAATACCGCTTCGCCCAGGTGGATCTCACCGGATACGCGCGCCCCGAGCAGACGGATCGCACCGCTGCCGCCGGTGCCGGCCGCCTGGAGGCCGATGCCTTTGACCGCCCGGCACTCGAGGTCGTCGAGGAACAGCGCGGGGCCGTCGCTGCTGCGGATCTCCGCGCGGGCGAAGACGGTCAGGCCGTCGACGCGGGCGTCGCGCAGGCAGATCACGCCGAAGTCCCCGGAGCCGGTCGCCCGGACCCCGCTCAGGTCGAGGTCGTGGCCGATCCGGACGCCCGTACCGTCGAACCCGGCGATCCGGCTGCCGGAGAGGTCGAGCCACGGCAGCGTCGCGGCCCGCGCCGAGATCGTGTTCACGACCACGCAATCGACCAGCGCCAGGCCGACTCCGGCCTCGACGTGGTCGAGGTCGAGCGTCCCGGCGATCCGGGCGCCTGTGACGCGGACCCCGCGGGGGTCCACCGGACCACGGAGGCCGAGCAGCAGCTCACGCAGGACCGCGGCCCGCACCGGAGCGTCGGTCACGTGGGCGAGGCCGCGACGGGCGGCGTCGACCAGCTCCCGCTCCGCTCCGGTCAGCTTGTCGAGAACAGGCAGCGTCACCCCGCCGACTAACCAGGCGGCCGGAGCGCGTCCAGGAGCAGGTCCGCGTAGTGGTCGCCGACCTGGCGCGCCGACAGCGTGCCGCCGCGGCGGTACCACGAGCCCAGGTGGTGGACCGACCCGAAGAAGAAGTCGACCACCACGTCGGCCGGCTTGTCCGTGCGGAACTCGCCCGACGCCTGCCCTTCCTCGACCAGGCCGCGGAAACGCTCGTGGTACTTGCGGCGCTCCGCCCGCACCGCCTTCTGCTTGTCCGGCGACAGCTGGTGCATCGACTGCAGGAAGATCGTGTTGTCGTCGAGGTTGTCGATGCTGGACACCACGACGTCGGACGCCGCCGCGGCGAGGCGTTCGCGCAGCGGGGCGCTCGACGAGGCGACGCTCTCCAGCTGGCGGGTCTGCTCGCGCAGCACCCGGGCGTAGATCTCGTAGAGCAGGTCGTCCTTCGAGCCGAAGTAGTGGTACATCGCGCCCTTGGTGACGCCCGCGGCCTCGACGATCTCCTGGACCGACGTGCGGTCGAAGCCCTTCTTGGCGAACAGCTTCGTGGCGTGCTCCAGCAGCCGGCGCGGCACGGCGGCCTGGTCGTCGCCGGCCGCCTCGCCCGGCTTGCGGGTGCTTGCTCGCGTCACGGCAAGACCCCCTCCTCGAAAGTCGAACGCACAGGATAACGGCTCAGCCGGCCCAGGACAGGAACCGCCGCGGGTTGTCGACGAGCATGGTCGTGATGTCCGTTTCGGACACCCCGCGCTCCCGCAGCGCGGGCAGCACGTCCCGCGTGATGTGCAGGTAGTGCCAATTGGGCGTGAGCACCGGCAGCTGCTCGGCGGGCAGCCAATCGATGTAGCACGACGCGTCGTGCGAGAGCACCATGCTGCCCGCGTAGCCGCGCTCGCACATCGCCGCGACCGTGGCCACCCGCTCCTCGAACGGCAGCAGCAGGTCGAGCCCGAACCGGTCCATGCCGAGCAGCGACCCGCGGTCGGCCAGCTCGGTCAGGTAACCGAGGTCGGTCGAGTCGCCGGAGTGCCCGACCAGCACCTTGCCCAGGTCGACGCCCTCCTCTTCGAAGATCGCCTGCTGCTCCAGGCCCCGCCGGGTGCCCGCGTGCGTGTGGGTCATGATCGGCGCGCCGGTTTCGACGTGGGCCTTCGCGACCGCTCGCAGCACGCGCTCGACACCCGGGGTCACGCCCGGCTCGTCGGTGGCGCACTTGAGCAGCGCCGCCTTGGCACCGGTGCCCGAGATTCCGTCCCGGATGTCCCCGACGAACATCCCGACCAGGGGATCCTCGCCCTGCAGCATCGTGCCGGGCCCGCGGAAGTGCAGGTAGTGCGGCACGTCGTTGTAGGTGTAGAGCCCGGTGGCGACGACGATGTTGACGTCGACCTCGGCGGCGACCCGCTGCACGCGCGGGATGTAGCGGCCCAGGCCGATCACCGTCGGGTCGACGATCGTGTCGATCCCGGCGTCCTTCAGCTCCTTGAGCCGCCGGATCGCCTCGGGGACGTGCTCCTCTTCCTTGAACCCGTCGTCGTCCGGGTAGTTGGCGACGAACTCGGGGCTGAGCACGAAGAGGTGCTCGTGCATCAGCACCCGGCCCAGCGCTTCCGGCGCGATCGCGCCGCGGATGGTCTCGACCATCAGCCCCTCGCCCTCAGCTCGCGGCGCAGGATCTTGCCGCTCGTGGTCTTCGGCAGCTCGTCGAGGACTTCGATGGTGCGCGGGTACTTGTAGGCGGCCAGCCGTTCCTTGCACCAGGCGACCAGTTCCGCGGGGTCGGCGGTCGCGCCCGGCGCCGGGCTGACGTACGCCTTGACCGTCTCGCCGCGGTACTCGTCGGCGATCCCGACGACGGCGGCCTCACGGACCGCCGGGTGCGTGTACAGGACGTCTTCGACCTCGCGGGGCCAGACCTTGAAGCCGGACGCGTTGATCATGTCCTTCTTGCGGTCGACGACGTAGACCCAGCCGCGCTCGTCCATGAACCCGATGTCGCCGGTGAGCAGCCGCCCGCCGGGCAGCGACTCCGCCGTCGCGTCCGGGCGGTTCCAGTAGCCGGAGACGACCATCGGGCCCTCGACGGCGATCTCGCCCGGCTGACCGAACGGCAGCTCTTCGCCGTTCTCGCCGAGGATCCGGACGATCGTGTCCGGCACCGGCAGGCCGATCGAGATCGTGCCGGACTCCGGGTCGATCGGTGCCTCGAGGGTGCCGGGGACGACGACGCAGCCGGCCGTCGTCTCGGTGAGGCCGTAGCCGTTGTGGATGTAGTGCCCGGTCTTCGCGCGGAACGCCTCCACGACGGCGGGCGGCAGCGCCGCACCGCCCGAGTACAGCAGCGCGAACGACGAGAAGTGGTCGCGGCTGAACGACGGGTGCGCCATCAGCGCCATGTAGGCCGTGGACGGCCCGACCGTGTACGACGGCCGGTGCTCGAGGAAGGCGTCGAGCACGACCCCGGCGTCGAAGCGGTAGGCGAGGGCGAGCGTGCCGCCGATGTCGATCGCGGAGCCGACTTCGCAGACCATGCCGGTGATGTGGAACAGCGGCGCGAGCCCGAAGAGGGTCGAGCCCTCGGGGAGACCGCTGAAGGAGCCGAGGCCGGCGGCGTTGGTGCCGATGTTGCCGTGGGTGTTGGTGGCGCCCTTCGGCGTGCCGCTCGTGCCGGAGGTGTAGCTGATCAGCGCGGTGTCGTCGAGCGCGAACGCGGGTTCGGGCGGCTTCGGGCCCGGCGTGGCGGCGGCTTCGAGGAGTTCGGTGGCGCCCGGGGTCTCTTCGCGGGTGACCTTGCCCAGTACGCGTTCGTCGTCGCGCGTCTGGAACTCCAGCTCGCTGGTGGTGAGCGCGATGCCGACGCCGTTGGCCGCGGCCGTCTCGCCGATGTAGGCGTTCCAGCCGCGCTGCGAGCAGACGACCGCCTTGACGCCGGCGTCGGTGAAGACGTGGGTCAGCTCGCGCTCGCGGTACATCGGGTTGACCGGCACCACGATCCCGCCGGCCTTCCACGCGCCGAGCAGCGCGATGACGAACTGCGGGATGTTCTGCAGCACCAGGGCGAGCCGGTCGCCGCGGGCGAAGCCGCTCTTCGTGAGGTAGCGGGCGACGCCGTCGGAGAGCTCGTCGACCTCGCGGTAGCTCAGCCGCGCGTCGAAGTAGGCGATCGCGGCCCGGTCGGGGACGTGGTCCACCGCGCGGCGGAACGACTCGGGCAGCGTGGTCGGCTTCGCCGGTTCCGCCGTCCGCACTCGTTCGTCGTAGCTCGCGAGCCAGGGCTTCGCGTCGTACCAGCTCATCCAGTGACCTCCCTTGGACACCGACCGGTCGGTATGCCGACGCTAGGAGGCCACGGCGGCCCGCGTCAAGACCCGGCTCCGCCACGGAAATGCAGAACTCTCCTTTCACCGGTGAATACGGCCGCCGGTTCGGAATGGTTCACCTTTTCCCTGTTTCTCACTTCACCCTGGACAAATCCCTGGTGAAGCCGCCACCATTGCTCCGCGACCGACTCGGCCGCACCATTCGGAACAACCGCGCGCTGCCCGTGTGGACCCTCTATGTTCACGCTAACTTGGAGTGATTCATGCCTGCTACCGGTGGACGACACCGCATCTCGCGGCGGACGAAGATCGCGACGGCGGCCCTCGGCCTCGGGATCGCGGCCGGGGCGCTGGTGATCGCGACGACCGTCGGCGACCCCGGCGCCGCCAACGCCGCCACGGGAGGCCAGATCAGCTGCCCCGACGTCGCCTCGCGGCTCCCCGCGATTCCCGCTCAGGCCCAGGCCGAGGTGCAACGCAACCTCGGCCTGCTGAACACGCAGATCGCCGAGGCGAACAACCGCCTCGTCACCACCGCCGGGCAAGGCGGCCCCAACTTCGTGCAGAACGCCATCCTGGGGCCGCTCCAGGACAAGCGGGCGTCGACGATCGACCGGATCGCCATCGCCATCGGCCGCCAGGGCGAGAAGCCGCAGAACCTCGGCGGGCTCGCCGCGTGCTCGCTGGGCGGGCAGGCGAACACCGGCGCCGGCACGGTGTCGACCGCTCCGGCGACGGCACCGGCGCAAGGGACCGGGAACACCGGGAACACGGGCGGCAACGCCGGGCAGATCAGCTGCCCGGACGTCGCTTCGCAGCTCCCGGCCATCCCCGCGCAGGCCCAGGCCGAGGTCCAGCGCAACCTCGAGCTGCTGAACACGCAGATCGCCGAAGCGAACAACCGGCTCGTCACCAGTGCCGGCGAAGGTGGCGCGAACTTCGTGCAGAACGCGATCCTCGGCCCGCTCGAGGACAAGCGCGTCGCGACGATCAACCGCATCGCCACGGCGATCGGCCGCAACGCCGACAAGCCGCAGGGCCTCGACGCCCTCGCCCCCTGCAGCCGGTGAGGGTCAGCGGGCGACGAGGGCGCTGATCCGGAGGAACGTCCGGGTCGTCATCGTGATCCGCACTTCCGTGGTGGCGACCGGCTCGAACGAGACCGTCGTGGGCTCGGTCGAGCCGGTTCCCCACGTGATCTTCGGCTCGCGCACCGGCACGAACCCGCGCTCCGTGCGGTAGGCGACTTCGACGGCGTCCGGCAGTCCATGCCGGCCGTCGACGACGAAGTTCGCCGTGAGCGCGCCGATCCGCTGCGGCCGCGGCCAGACGAGCGACACCCAGTCCG
The DNA here is from genome assembly GCF_055565395.1 of Amycolatopsis sp. NPDC028719. Classification (NCBI taxonomy): domain Bacteria; kingdom Bacillati; phylum Actinomycetota; class Actinomycetes; order Pseudonocardiales; family Pseudonocardiaceae; genus Amycolatopsis; species Amycolatopsis sp. NPDC028719. Next base: position 239,099 of record NZ_JBVHUL010000007.1, on the reverse strand, counting down.
CCGGCCGCGGCCGGCTCACCGCGGGCAGGGTCGCGGTCGCCTGCTTGACGTAGAAGTTCGACCAGCCGGTGGCCGGGTCGCCGTCCAGCATCGCCGCGGGCAGCGTGTCCGGGGCGCCCGAATAGCTCGCGTCCGCGGCCAGGACGACCGGGGGCTCCGGCCGCTCCACCGCTCGCGCGCCGGGGCCGTTGCGCTGCCCGAAGTTCGTCCCCGGCACCGTCGTCTTCCCCGGCGTGAGGCCCGGCGCGCTCGCCGTGACGGTGATCGGGCCCCGGCCGCCGGTCGCGGCGATGACGGCGACGGCCTGGCCGTGGAACGCCGGGATCGCCGGCTGCTGGTAGCTCTGCGCGAGCTCCTGCCGGCCGTTGTCCACCCCGGCGACCCGTCCCGGCCCGCGGACGGCGAACCGCAGCACCGGTTCGGCCCCGGGGACGACGACGCCGCGGGAGTCCACGACCGACGCCGTCACGAACGCCATCGCGCCGTCGCCGCGCGGCTCGGCGGTCAGCGTGACCGCGCGCGGCGGCCCGGCCGTGACGAGCCGGTCGCGGGCGACCTCGCGCCCGCCGGACCGGGCGATCGCGGTGAGCGTGCCGGGTTCGAACGGCACGGTCCACGTCAGGTGCAGCTTGCCGGTGCTGCCGTTCGGGCTGGTGTAGCTGCCGGAGGGATCGTTCTTGTCGTCGCCGACGGGTTCGGTCGTCTCCAGGTACGGCCGGCCGTCCACAGTGGTCTTCCGGTCGAACTCCTTCACACCGAGGGACTTCCCGTTGAGGACCAGCTCGACGGTGTCCACAGTGGAGTAGACCCACACCGCGACGGGTTCGCCGGGGCGGTGGGTCGTCCAGTCCGTCGGGGTCAGGTGCACCATCGGCGCGGTGGTCCACTGGCTGCGGAAGAGGTGGAAGGCGTCCTTCGGCAGGCCCGCGCTGTCGACCGCGCCGAAGAACGACGTCTTGACCGGGAAGACGTCGTAGGGCGTCGGCTCGCCCACGTAGTCCTGGCCGGCCCAGAGGAACTGACCCTGGCAGAACTTCCGGTCGCGGTCCTTCTTCAGCGAGTACTCGCCGCTGAACGTCCACGAGGCCAGGTTGTTGTCGTACGACGACGTCGCCCGCTTGCCCGGCGTGTGGTTCTCGCCCGTGTTGAGCAGGTCCGGGTCCTGGTACGCCCCGCGCGTCGAAGTCTCCGACGACGACTCGGACTCGAAGAAGAACTTGTCCGGGTAGGCCGCGTGCAGCCCGTCGATCGACTGCGCGGTGTTGTAGTTGACGCCGAGGCCGTCCAGTTGCCGCAGGATCAGGTCCTGGGGCGACCCGGGCGCGGGCACGCTCCGGTAGCGGTCCGAGCCCACGATGACGGGCCGGGTCGGGTCGATGCCGCGGACCGTCTTGATGAGCCCCGCCGCGATCTCCGGGCCGCCGGCCATCGACGCGTCCGGCACCTCGTTGCCGATCGACCACAGCACGACCGCCGGCGAGTTCTTGGCCGCGTGCACCATTTCGGCGATGTCGCGCGTGCTCCACGCGTCGAAGTCGCGGTGGTAGTCGAACTCGACCTTCCCGGTCCGCCAGCAGTCGAACGCCTCGACCATCATCAGGATCCCGAGCCGTTCGCAGAGCGCCACCAGCTCCGGCGCGGGCGGGTTGTGCGCGGTCCGCAGCGCGTTGACGCCCATCGCGAGCATCAGCCGCAGCTGGCGCTCCAGCGCGGCGGCGTCGATCACGGCGCCGAGCGCGCCCTGGCTCGAATGCAGGTTGACCCCGCGCAGCTTCATCGGCACGCCGTTGAGCGAGAACCCGTGGTCCGGGTGGAACTCGGTGTACCGGAAGCCGAAGTCCGTCGTGGTCGTGTCGAGGACCCGCCCGGCCACGACGACATCGGTGCGGACGCGGTACAGCCGGGGCTGGCCGACCGACCACAGCCGGGGGCCGGCGACGGTCTGCGTGGTGACCGCCGTGGTCGTCTTCCCCGCCGCCACCGGCACGGTCGCCGAGCCCTGGGCCACCACCCGGCCCGAGGAATCGGTGACCGTGGTGCGCACCTCGGCGGCCAGCGCCCCGGCGGAGTCGTTCACGACGTCCGTGGCCACCTCGACGGTGCCGCGGCCGGCGGCGATGCCGGGAGTGGTGACGAAGGTGCCGTGCCGGGCGACGTGCACCGGCTCGGTGACGACCAGGCGGACCTTGCGGTAGATGCCGCTGCCGGAGTACCAGCGGCTGCTGGGCAGCGGGTTCACCGCCCGCACGGCGAGGACGTTCGGGGTCCGGCCGTCGGTGTGCAGGCGGCCGGTGAGGTCGAAGGCGAAGCCGGTGTAGGCGTAGGGGTGGTTGCCGAGCAGCTCGCCGTTCACGTGAACATGCGCGTCCGAATAGACACCGTCGAACTCGACCGAGACCCGCTTGCCCGCGACCGAGGGCGGCAGGACGAACGACTTGCGGTACCAGCCGAGGCCGCCGCGGAAGAAGCCGGACGAGCTGACCGTGCCGGTCGCGGTCGGCGGAAGTTCGATGCTCCAGTCGTGGGGGACGTCGACGATCTGCCACCCCGAGTCGTCGTACCCGGGGTTCGCGGCATCGGCGAAGCGGCCGTCCGGGTCGGTGACGCCGTCGGGGTTGGCGAGGACGAACCGCCAGCCGTCGGTCAGGTCGGCGGCCCGGCCGAGACCGGTTCCGGCGGCCTTCGCGGCCGGGGAGAGCGCGGAAGCGACGACGGCGGCGCCGACTCCGCCCAGGACCTGACGTCTGCTCGGGGTGTGCGGCATCGGCGGAGTCCCTTCCAGCGGCGGCGCGGGCGGAAAGGACTATCGCACAAGGGTTTCGCCGGATCCAAAGGGTTCGATAATTTCGAACCTCGGGTTCCGCTGGCCACGGCCCCAAGCGACCGCTTAGTATGGACTTCGACCCCGAGGAGGTCCCATGTCCACTGTGGACGGAGTCCGGTACGCGGCGGACGGCCCGGTCGCCACGCTGACGTTCGCCAAACCGGACCGCAGCAACGCGATGGACGTGCCGATGCAGGCCCGCTACGGCTGGCTGCTGCGGGAGGCGGACGCGGACCCGTCGATCCGGGCGGTGGTCGTGACAGGCGCGGGCCGGGCGTTCTGCCCGGGCGCCGACCTGGGCTTGCTGGACGGCATCGCGGCGGCTCCCCCGGCATCCGGAGGCGGGCACGAGAACTTCCGGGACGTCCTGGCGGCATCCTCGGTGGGCGTACCGGTGGTGGCGGCGATCAACGGCGGCTGCGCGGGCCTGGGATTCGTGATCGCGTGCTCGGCGGACGTCCGCTTCGCCGCGGCGGGCGCGAAGTTCACCACGGCGTTCTCCCGGCGCGGGCTGATCGCGGAGTACGGGATCGCGAAGCTGCTGCCGTCGCTGGTGGGCGAGGGCCGGGCCCGCGACCTGCTGTTGTCCGGGCGGACGTTCACCGCGGAGCAGGCACTGGACTACGGGCTGGTCCAGGAGGTGGTCCCGGCGGAGGAGCTGCCGCTGCGGGCCCACGCGTACGCGACGGAACTGGCGACGTACAGCGCTCCTCGGTCGATGGCGGTGATGAAGGCGCAGTTCTTGCGGGAGGCCCTGCTGCCGCTGGAGGAGGCGGCCCGCGAGGCGACGGCGTTGATGATCGAGTCGTTCGGCCGTCCCGAGCTGGCCGAGGGGCTGGCCAGCTGGAACGAACGCCGCGAGCCGAAGTTTCCGCCTTACTCGGCGGGCTGAGTGCGGCGGTTCGCCTCGCAACGCTTGAACAAGTAGTAGCCGACGACTTCGCCCCTGGTGGCGACGTCCTGACCGTCCCGGCTTTCCTGCCCCTGCTCGACGAAGACGAACGAGCCGCTCACGAGCTCCCAGCCCTCCCGGCACACAGAGTTGAGCACCGCCACGGGGTCGCTCTCCCGCCGCCTCGTCGCGATGTCGATCATCGCGGCGACGAGTGATTTCTGGCTCATCACCTCGATGGAGCACTGGAACACGTGGTCGCCCCGGTCGAAACCCGCCCGAGCGCGGCCCACCGGAGATTGCTCGAAGGCTTCACCCTCCTTCCGCGCCACCTCTTCGGGTGTCTTCTTCTTGAGCAGCGCCACCGACGACCTCCGACTGTGTCCACACCTCCAGCGGGTGCCGTCGTGATGTCGGTGCGCGGGTCCCGGAAGTTACGCACCGTAGATCTCGATCGAGGCAGCCCGGCAGACTGAAACAGCCCACGCCACCGGAGCACGACTGTTACATTGCCGACAGATCGTGTCACACGGGGAGGAAGCCGGTGGGGTTCGAGGTCGACGTCGAGGACATCCGCAAAGCCGCGGCCAAGCTCGGCGCGGGGCCGCCACCCACCCTCGCCGCGGGTGGGGCGCCGAACGTCGGGGCCACCGCGCGGGCCGGTGGGTTCGCCGGCGACTACGACGTCTGGCTGACCACCCGGCAGGAAGACCTGCAGGCCGCGCAGCAGCAGGTCGAGAGCCTGGTCGAGAGCATCAACGCCGCCGCCAAGGCCTACCGCGCCGGCGACGACGGTGCCCGGGACGCGTTCTTGAAGGCCCTCGACAGCGGCTTGGGACGGATCGACCGGTGACCGGGATCTTCGACCGGATCTACGACCTCGCCGGCCAGGTCGAAAAGGGCAGCACGACCGAGCTGGACGACCGGGCTCGCGCCTGCCGGACCGCCGAGGAAGCCGTCAAGGACGCCAAGGCGCTGATCGAAAGCGTGCGCGTCGAACTGGGCGAAGGCTGGCAGGGCGGGGCCGGCGAGGCCGCGCTCTCCTCGTTGGACGACTTCAAGAAGAACCGCGACGCGCAGGCCGAAGACCTCGAGGAGTCGGCGAAGTCGTTCGAGGTGATCCGCGACGCGCTGGCGAAGGCCCAGTCGGAAGCGCGGGACAAGCGCGAGCGCGCCGATGCCCTCCGGACGAAGCTCGACCGGGTCTGGCAGGACCTGAGCCACGGCAAGGGGAACATCGTCTTCGCCTGGGGGCAGGACAAGATCTTCAAGGCCGAGGCCCTCGTCCTGCTCGCCGACCTGCAGCTGGCCGTCACCACCTACGACGCCGTCCTGCTCGCCGAAGGCCTGAAGCTCCGCACCAAGACCGGCCAGGTGTGGGAGCTGGCGGGCTCGGAGAAGCGCAACCCCGCCGAGATCGCCGCGATCCTGCTCCGCGAGCTGCCGGCCCTCGCCGCGCTGGTGGCGAAGAACCCGGAACTGCGGCTCGCCCTGCTCGCGGGCGACTGGGACAAGATCATGCAGGACCCGGACGTCGCCCAGGTGATCTACGACTACTTCGGCTTCAAGTACGACGAAAACGGCGACTTCTACACCACCGGCGAACACTCCGTGCAGAGCTACCTCGGCTGGCACGACCTCTACGACAAGCTGGAACCCGTCATCGGCGCGAAGCTCGACCACACCAGCGACGGCGGCGACAACATGGAGTTCACCGACCCGAAGACCGGGAAGCAGTACCGGCTGGAGCTGTGGAAGGGCAGCTACGGCTTCGGCGGCGCGTACGGCGGCGAGGTCGGGTTCTACACCCGCGAACCCGGGGACGACCACCCCGAGGGCTACTACTCCGCCGCCCAGGGCGACGACCAGATCAAGGTGACCCAGCAGATCTACGACAAGACGACCGGCGAGGTCTACTTCACCAACGACGGCCAGGGCGCCGACGGCACCGACAAGAAGCACTTCTGGAACCTGGCGATCCGCACCGATTCGGACGTGAACCCCGAGGCACTGGGCCAGCGCGCCACGATCGAGGTGCGGGACACGGACATGCGCGACCGGATCTACGCCGAGATGACCCGGTACGCCGCCGCCCACCCCGACCAGAACCTCACCGTCCACCTGGGCACGGACGACCCGCCCACCCTGAGCTACGACTGGCGGAAGTGACGACCTCAGTACCCGGTCAGCGGCTTGAACTCCCAGGCGCCGTCCTCGTCCCGGTCGTCCCGGCGTGCCGGGGCCGCGCGCTCGGTGAGGCCGTCGAACACCCCGGCGACGTCGACCAGGGCGGCGACCTCGTCGGCGACGTGCTGGCCGTGCCGGGCTTCGATGTTTTCCAGCCCTTCGCGCAGGGCCGTGGTCGCGGCGCTCCTGGCCTGGTCCCGCAGGGCGCGGGCCAGCTCTTCCGAGGTCGAGTCGCTCATGGTGCCACCCTAGGGGTCCGGCCGGTCGTGAGAGCGGGACCGATGACTTTCCCCGGTCGCCGACGTCAGTACCGGAGTCCGCGAACCCGGCCCGAAGGAGACATCGTGGCGAAACTGCTCTACGGCTTCAGCTGCTCGGTCGACGGCTTCATCGCCGGCCCCGGCGGCGACATGTCCTGGCTGACCCCGTACCTCGGCCCGGACCCGGTGGTCGACGAGCTGATCCCGGAGATCGGCGCGCTGCTCGTCGGGCGCCGGACGTTCGGCGGCGACGACCCGCACCGCGGCACCGAAGGCGAGGGCAAGGCCTTCGGCGGCGGCTGGGAAGGCCCGCAGGTCGTGCTCACCCACCACGCGCCGGCGCCGGTCCCCGGCGTCACGTTCATCGGCAACCTCGTCGACGCGGTCGCCGCCGCGAAGGAGGCGGCGGGTGACAAGTACGTCAACGTCCTCGGCGCGGACATCGCCCGACAGTGCCTCGAAGCCGGCCTGCTCGACGAGATCCTCGCGATGCCGGTGCCGGTGCTCCTCGGGGACGGCGTCCGGATGTTCGACCACCCCGGCGGCAAGACCGTCGAACTCGAGCTGGTGCGGCCGAACTGGTACCGGGTCCTTCAAGGACGCATCCCGAACGACGGCCGGCCCAGCAATTTCGGCAGCGCCGCGTAGGCGTCCGGCACCCAGTCGCACAGCCGGGCGCGGGTCTCGCGGGGGTCGATGACGTCCTCCACCGAGAACCGCTCCGCGGTGCGGAACGGCGAGCGCACGGCGTCCAGGCGGGCGCGGATCCCCTCGATCCGGGCCGCCCGGTCGTCGGCGGCGTCGAGTTCGGCGCGGTAGGCCGCTTCGATGCCGCCCTCGACCGGGAGTGAACCCCAGTCGCCCGACGGCCACGCCCAGCGGCGGACCAGGCGGTGCCGGTTGACCTGGCCCGCGCCGCCGACGCCGAACACGCGGCGGACGATCACCTCGGCCATCGGGACCCGCGCCTGGTAGACCGCGGTCACCGCGCGGGCGCCGTGGCGGATCGCGCCCGCGCGTTCGGCGGCCGCGCCGATCACCATGCCCGCCTGGTCGGTCAGCGACACCAGCGGCAGGTGGAACGTCTCGCAGAGGTCGACGAACCGCGTCGTGACGTCGGCGCCCTCCGGCGTCAGCGTCGCGCCGCGGTACGGGTCGGTGGCGAGGACGCCGACCGGGTGGCCGTTCAGCCGCGCGAGTCCCGCGTAAGCCGAGCCGCCCGACACGGCGTAGTCGAACACCGACCCTTCGTCGAAGACGCCGTCGAGCAAGGGCCGCAACCGGTACGGGTGCCGCCGGTTGCGCGGAACCAGCGACAGCAGCGCTTCCTCTCGCCGGTCCGCCGGGTCCGAAGTGGATCCGACCGGCGGTAGGGAGTCCACAGAGGACGGCAAGTACGACAGGAACTGCTTCACCACCGCGAAAGCCTCGGCCTCGGACGCGACGATCCGGTCGATCGCGCCGCTGCGCCGGTGGACGTCCGCGCCGCCCAGTTCCTCCTTGGTGAGGTCCTCCCCCGTCGCGTGCTTCACCACCGGCGGCCCGGCGACGAACAGCTGCCCGGCACCCTCGACCAGGACGTTCAGGTGCGCCATGACCGCCCGCGCGGCGCCGAGCCCGGCGACCGGGCCGAGGCAGAGCGCGACTACCGGCACCGTCGAGAGGTTGTCCACCACGAGGTCCCAGCCCGGGTTGACCGGAACGTAGGTGAACCCGTGCTGCTCCAGCATCTTGACGCTGCCGCCGCCCCCGGTGCCCTCGATCAGCCGCACCATCGGCAGGCCCAGTTCGTTCGCGAGCCGCTCGGCGTAGACCTGCTTTTCCATGATCGCCGCGTCGGCCGCGCCGCCGCGGACGGTGAAGTCGTCGCCGCCGATGGCCACCCGGCGGCCGTCGAGCTTCGCCGTGCCGAGCACGAAGTTGGCCGGGGTGAACGCCTCGAGCGAACCGTCCGCATAGGACGCCGTGCCGGCCAGCGCCCCGATTTCGTCGAAGCTGCCGGGGTCGGCGAGCGCGGCGATCCGCTCGCGGACCGTCGAGCGCCCGGCGGCGTGCTGGCGGGCCACCTTCTCCGGCCCGCCCATGCGCTCGGCCAGCTCGCGCCGCCGCGCGATCTCGTCGACCTCCGGCTGCCAGTTCATTCGGCTTCGAGGGCCGCTTCGACCTTGCGCTGCAGCTTGTTCATCCCGCCGAGCCACCGGTCGGTCTGGGTCGCGCGGGCCGCGTAGTAGTCCGCGACCTCCGGGTGCGGCAGGACGAGGAACTGCTTCGCCTCGATGGCCGCGAACAGCGCGTCCGCCACCTGCTCGGGCTCGATCGCCGACGCGCCCATCAGCAGCTGGCCGGCGGTGCCGGTGCTCTCCAGCATCGCGGTGCGCACGCCCTGCGGGCAGATCGCCTGCACGGTGATCCCGCGGTGCCGGTAGGTCGCGGACAGGTACTCGGCGAACGCCAGCGCGCCGTGCTTGGTCACCGAGTACGGCGCCGAGCCGAGGCTGGTCAGCAGCCCGGCCGCCGACACCGTCGCGATGAAGTGCCCCTGGCCGCGCTCGAGCCACGCGGGCAGCAGCAGGTTGGCCGCCCGGACGTGCGCCATGACGTTGACGTCCCAGGTGCGCGCCCAGACCTCCTCGGGGCTCTCCGGGCCGCCGAAGGGCGCGATGCCCGCGTTGGCGCAGAAGATGTCGATCTCGCCGAGGGTCTCGCGGGCGCTCTCGACCAGCTTCGCGACGCCGTCGACGCTCGCGACGTCGCCGACGAACGCCGTCCCGCCGACCTCTTTCGCGATTTCCGCGGCCTTGTCGCCGTCGAGATCGGCGACGACCACCTGCGCACCACCCGCGGCGAAGCGGCGGGCCAACGCGGCCCCGATGCCCCCGCCGCCCCCGGTGACGACGACGCCGGTCACAGGCCACCGCCCAGGGTCACGCCGCCGTCGAGCACCATCGTCTGGCCGGTGATCCAGCCCGCGTCGTCGGAGAGCAGGAACGCGACGGCGCCGGCGATGTCGGCCGGCACGCCGAGGCGCTTCATCGGGTAGGCCGCCGAGACCTCTTCTTCGCGGCCTTCGTAGAGCGCGGTGGCGAACTTCGTCTTGACGACGGCGGGCGCGACGGCGTTGACGCGGATCTTCGGCCCCAGCTCGGCGCCGAGTTCGACGGTCAGCCGGATCAGCGCGGCCTTGCTGACGCCGTACATGCCGATGCCGGGCGACGCGCCGAGGCCGGCGACGGAGGCGACGTTGACGACGGCCCCGCCGTGCTCCCCCATCCACGCGTCGCGGGCGCGCTTGGTCCAGCCGAGCGGCGCGAGGACGTTGACGCCGAGGATCTTCGCCGCGGCGGCCGGGTCGATGTCCAGGGTGGGCCCGTAGACGGGATTGATGCCGGTGTTGTTGACCAGGTAGTCGAGCCGGCCGAAGGTCTCGATCGTCTTCGCGATCGCCTCGTCCTGGTGGTCGGTGTCGTCGGACTTGCCCGGCACGAACATGGCGACGTCGGGCCCGCCGAGGGAGTTGACGGCCTCTTCGAGCGCCTCGGGCTTGCGCGCGGTGATGCACACCTTGGCCCCGCGCTCGACGAGCGTCTTCGCGATCCCGAGGCCGATGCCCCGGCTGGCCCCGGTGACGATCGCGACGCGATCCTTGAACGAGTTCACGGCAGTGTGTCTCCTTCGCGGTGTGGTACCCGGCACATGCTAAGCGGTCGGTCAGGTGCTCATTATGCGCGATACCGCCATCCTCTCAAGCCGACCCACGTCACACCCGCCACCGGCGTGGGTGGCGGCCGTCGCCGGTCCGGCCGGCCGGGCGGGCGGGCGGGCGGCCCCCATGGCTGAAGGGCCCCTTCCTTGCGTCTGACGCAAGGAAGGGGCCCTTCAGTGCAGGGGACGAGTCCCCTTGGACCGGCTGCGTGCCGGGCTTAGCGGCTCTTGTTCTCGGTCTTGCCCTTGCCGGCGGCGGCGTGACCGTTGCCGTTGGTGCCGTTGACCGGCTTGGGGGCCGGCGGCTTCGGGGCTTCGGCCGGCTTGGGCGGCGTCGGCGCGTCGGCCGGCTTGGGGGCCGCGGCCGCCGGCTTGGCGGGCGTCGGCGGCACCGCCTGGTCGGCCGGGGTCACCACCTTGTCGGCCGGCACCGGAGCCTTCACCTCGTTCTCCGGCTCGGCCAGCGGGTTGGACCGCCGGACCTGCACGACGGCCGCGATCGCGGCCACCGCGGCGAGGGCGACCACCCACGGCCAGCGGGCCCGCCGGGAACGCTCCCCGCGTGCCACGCTCTTCGCTTCGTTCAGCGCGACGGCCAGGTCCCGCTTCGCCGTCGCCACGGCCTTGCGCCGCTTGCGGTTCGACTCGTTCGCCGAACCCGCCACCGTCGCGATCGCCTGCGCCGCCTTGCGGCCGGGGTCGCGCAGCTTCACCGCGCGCGAGAGCACCTCGTCGCGGGCGGCGACCGAGTGCTTCCGCACGTCCCGGCGGGAAGACCGGGTGCTCTTGTCGAAGTCCTTGGTCGCCGAACGGCCGACCTTCGCCAGCTCGTCGGCCCCTTCCGTCAGCTTCCGATCGGTGATCTCCACCGCGCGTGCGGCCGCGGCCGCCCCGACTCGCGCCGCCTCCGCGGCAAGATCCCGAACCCCGGCCGCCGCCGTCTTCACCGATCGCCCGACCGGAGCATCGCCCTGGCCCATGTGACCACCTCTCACTAGTTCCGCAGGCAGGGGCCTGCTCAGTCTCACTCCACTGGGCTACCCACCAATCGGCCTTCCGGAACCTCCGACCACCCGTCGGTGTGGGTCAGGCCCCCACGTCGGGCAGGCTCTTGCCGCGCTGGAGGCGGCGCGCTGTGCTTCCGGAAGCAGCTGAGGACGGTCGCCGTAGGAGTCGAGAGGTCAGCGGCCGAGGACGGCGCGCAGGCCGGGCTGGAGGCGGTCGCCGTGGGCGCGGACCAGGTCGTCGCACAGCTCGAAGATCCGTTCCACCGGCAACGCCGCCGCCGTGGCCGGGTCGGTCATCGCGGCGTGGCGGATGTGGCGCGGGTCGTCCTCGACGGCCGCGCGCACGACGAGGTCGTTCACGCTCAGGTACGTCCGGTTGAGCGCGGCGAGCTGGGGCGGCAGCGCTCCGATCCGGGTCGGCCGGACGCCGGTGCCGTCGACCAGGCACGGCACCTCGACCACCCCGCCGGACGGCAGGTTCTCGATCAGGCCCCGGTTGACGACGTTGCCGTAGACGGTCCGCGGGGTGCCCGTGAGGACACTGTGGACGATCTGCGGGGCGTACTCGCCGGTGCCTTCGACGGGCAGCGGCTCGTCGGCCGCGATCGCGTGCCGGGTGCGTTCGTACTCGGCCTCGTTCTCGGCGACGATGGCGAGGTAGGCCCCGATCGGCAGCCGCAGGCGCTCGACCTCGGAGTCGTGCTTGAGGTACCAGGGCACGTACTCGGCGGAGTGCTCACTGGTTTCCGTCGGGTAGTAGCCGAGCCGCCGCAGCATGTCGAACCGGACGCGCCGCCGCAGCTGCTCGTCGCCGGCGGCCAGCTCCCGCAGCCGTGGGTAGAGGTCGGTGCCCGCGTGCTCGAACCGCAGCACCCACGCCTGGTGGTTGACCCCCGCCGCGACGTAGGTGACCTCGTCGAACGGCACCCCGACGAGCTCGGCGAGCCCGTGCACGGTCCAGTACACCGAGTGGCAGAGCCCGACGACCCGGGTCAGCCCGGTGGCTTCGCCCAGGTACTGGACGTTCATCGCCATCGGGTTGGTGTAGTTGAGCAGCCACGCCTCCGGGCAGACGTCGGCGATGTCCGCGCCAAGCTCCTTCAGGAAGGGGAACGTCCGCAGCGCGCGGAAGATCCCGCCGATGCCGAGCGTGTCGCCGATGGTCTGGCGCAGGCCGTGGCGCGCCGGGACGTCGAAGTCGGTGCGCGTCGCCTCCCCCATCCCGATCTGGACCATGTTCACGACGAAGTCCGCGCCCGACAACGCTTCCCGCCGGTCGGCGTGCGCGGTGAGCACCGGCTTGACGCCCCGGACGGCGGCGATCCGCCGGGCGGCCGCCAGCGCCGTCGCCAGGCGGTCCGGGTCGATGTCGTGCAGGGCGACGTGCACGCCGTCCAGCTCCGGGTAGGCGAACAGGTCGGCGAGCAGGCCCTGGGTGAACACGACGCTGCCCGCGCCGACGAAGGTGATCTTGGGGGTCATGGAAATCCGATCCGGTGGTTCGAGGTGCGGGTTCAGGCCTTGAGCCCGCTGGAGGTGATGGACTGGACGAACGTCTTCTGCGCGCCGAGGAAGGCCAGCAGCACGGGCAGCACGGTGATGACGTTGCCCGCCATCACGGCGGCCCAGTTCGTGTGGTGCTGGCCCTGGAACGTGGTGAGGCCCAGCTGCAGCGTGTAGACCGTGTCGTGGTTGACCGCGATCAGCGGCCAGGTCAGGTCGTTCCAGGTGGTCAGGAACGTCAGCACGGCCACCGTGCTCAACGCGGGCCGCGACAGCGGCAGCACGATCGTGAACAGCACGCGCAGCCGCGAGCAGCCGTCGATCCACGCCGCCTCTTCCAGTTCCCGGGGCAGGGACAGGAAGAACTGGCGCAGCAGGAACACCGCGAACGGCGTCACCAGCGACGGCACGATGAGCGCACCGAGGCTGTCGATCAGGCCGAGCTTCTTCATCACCAGGAACGTCGGGATCATGGTGAGCTGGAACGGGATCGCCATCGTCGCGACCATCAGCGCGAGCAGCGCCCGCGAACCGGCGAACCGCATCCGCGCGAACGCGTACCCGCCCAGCGCGCCGAACAGCAGGTTCGACACCACGGTGACCGCCGAGACGATCAGCGAGTTCCCGAACCAGCGCAGGAAGAGCGCGTTCTCGAAGACGTAACGGTACCCGGCGAAGTCCACTCGGGACGGCCACAGCGCGGGCGGGAACCGGTTGATCTCGGCGTTGCTCATCACGGAGCTGAGCAGCAGCCACACCAGCGGCGCCGCGAACACCAGCGCGAGCGGCACGAGCAGCAGGTGCCACGGGCTGAACGGCAGCCGGGGCCGCCGCGGCACGGGCAGCACGCGGGTCGCGGGTACTTCGAGCCGAGCCGGCCGTGCCGGCTGGGTCGGCTGTGCCGGCTGGGTCGTCATCGCAGGGCCTTCCCGGGCCGGCGCAGCACGCGCAGGACGACCACGACGACGAGCAGGGCGAGCGCGAGCACGTAGGCCGACGCGGCGCCGTAGCCGGCGGTGAAGTTCTTGAACGCCTGCTCCCAGACGAAGTAGACGATGACCGTGGTGGAGCCGAGCGGGCCGCCCTTGGTCGTGACGTAGACCAGGTCGAACACCTGCAGCGACGTGATCAGCTGCCACAGCACCAGGAACGCCGTCACCGGGGCGACCGCGGGCAGCGTCACGTGCCGCAGCACGCGCCAGGTGCCCGCACCGTCCAGCCGCGCGGCCTCGACCAGCGACGGCGGCACGTCCTGCAGCGCGGCCAGGTAGACCACGACGCAGAAGCCGGTGCCGCTCCACAGCGTGATCCCGACCAGCACCAGCAGTGCCTGCGCCGGGTCGGTCAGGAACCCTTGCGGGGACACGCCGAGGTGGTGCAGCAGCGAGTTGGCCGCGCCGAACTGCGGGTCGAGGATGAAGGAGAACAGCACGCCCTGGGCCGTCGCCGACAGCACGAACGGGACCAGCACCAGCGTCCGGTACAACCCGACCAGGCGGATGCGCCGGTTCAGCGCCTGCGCCAGCAGGAACCCGAACAGGATGCTGAGCGGGACGTAGAGCACCGTGTACAGCACGGTGTTCCCGACTGCCTGGGCGAAGTGCGGGTCCTGGGCGAGAGCGGCGTAGTTGTCCAGGCCGGTCCAGCGGCTCGGGGTCACCAGGTCGTCGACCTGGAACGACAGCACCAGCGACCAGGCGACGGGCACCACGCCGAGGCCGAGGATGATGAGGACGGCGGGCGAAACGTAGGCCCACGCCGCCGCGGTTTCGCGACGGCGCCTGCGTTGGACGGGGCCCGAGGCGGAGCCTCGGCTTGGCAGGGTGACGGGCCTCGGCAGTCCGGGCATGGCGGCTCCCTATCGCGGAATGATCAGGGCGGCGTTCGCGGCCGCGGCGCAGTCGCGCAGCGCGTCGGCCGGCGTCGCCTGGCCGAGCAGCACGGCGACGATCGCGGTGCCGACGGCCGCCGACACCTGGGGGTAGGCCGGGTGCACCGGCCGGACGCGGGCGTTCTCCAGCGCGTCGACGAAGACGGGCAGGCCCGGAGTCTCCGCCGTCTTCTCCTGCCACGCCGGCAGTTGCTGCGTCCCGCGGCTCAGCGGAAGGCTGCCGGCGCCGTCGTCCCAGCGGACGTCCTGGGCCGGACCGGCCAGCCAGGACAGGAAGGTGCGCGCCGCCTGGACGCGCTCCTCGCCGTTGTCGAACAGCGTCCAGGTGTCCGGTCCGGAGATGGTGCCCGGCCGGCCGCTGAAGCTCGGCAGCGGCACGACCGCGTAGTCGATCCCGGCGTCGGCGATGTCGGGCAGCTGCCACGGTCCGGTCGGGACCATGCCGATGTGGCCCGCCCCGAACGCCTGGTACATCTGCTCGCTGCCGGTCTTCGGATCGAGGTAGACGGACTTCGCCGCGGCGAGGTCGCGGACGACCTCCAGGGCGCGCACGCCCTGGTCCGCGAACCCGATGCCACGCCCGCCCGCGCCGATGACGTCGCCACCGAGGTCCCACACCATCGGCCAGAACCGCCACACGGTGTCCTCGTCACCGGTGGCGGGCCAGGCGGTGCCGAAGGTGCCGCTGCCCGCGTCGGTGAGTTTCCCGGCCGTGGCGACGAAGTCGGCCCACGTCCAGCCGGCGGCGGGCAGCGGGATCCCGGCGTTGGCGAACAGGTCCTTGTTGCACACCACGGCCAGGGAGTCGAGCAGCGCCGGGACCGCGCGGGCGCGGCCGTTGACGGTGACCGCTTCCCGGGCGGGCGCCCAGAACCCGGGACCCGCGTCGACGAGGTCGGTGACGTCGACGACGCTCGGGCTGCGCGCGACGCTGGCCAGGTCCGAGCCGAAGACGTAGGCGATGTCCGGGAACGACCCCGACGCGAGCGCCGCGGTGATCTTCTGGAGCATCGCGTCGGCGAGGACGCCGCCGCCCAGGTCGATCCGGATGCCGGGGTGCGTCCGGTGGAAGTCCGCGACGAGCGCGTCGAGGACCTTCTTGCCGGTGTCGGTCTGGCCGTGCCAGATCTCGACGGTGACCGGGCCGCCGGTGGCGCGCGCCGGGCCGCAGCCGGCCACGGCGGCGCCGAGGGCGAGCCCACCGGTGGCGCGCAGGAATCCGCGGCGGTCCATCAGCAGGTCTTGCGGACGTAGCCGGCTTCGCCCTTCGGGACGACGTCGTGGTCGCGGCGCACGATGCTGAGCGAGCTCCACCGGCTGCAGGCGGTCTTCAGGCCGGCGTCGGTGTACTCGATGACGATCACGTGGTCGCCGAACGCGGGGGTGAACTCACCGCAGTTCGTCTGCTGGCCGCACTCTTCGGCGATGGCGAAGTCGAGGCCGTTCGCCTGGCGCTGGTCGGACAGCTCGGAGGTGTTCTTCTGCCCGATCGCCAGGCCCTTTCCGTGGGCGTGCGCGGAGAGCAGGCGGATGTAGGCCTGGGCGTCGCTGTCGGTCAGAAGTCCTTTGGAGCGCGTGAAGCTGTCGTAGTTGTCGGGCTCGATCGCCTGGTAGCCCTTGGCCGCGCAGTCGTCGACCCAGGCGTTGACCTTGGCCGCGACCCGGGTTCGCTTGTCCGCCGTGTGGAGGTCGAGCAGGGCTTCGTCCCAGTCCTCGTCGACGACGACGTTGCCGTTGGCGTCGCGGAGGAGGAGGTCGCCCCACTCCCCTTCGGCGCCGGGCTGGGCCTGGAAGGCGTTGACGTAACAGATGTTGTAGAGGCCCGCGGCGGGCTGGGCGGT
The DNA here is from genome assembly GCF_055565395.1 of Amycolatopsis sp. NPDC028719. Taxonomy (NCBI): domain Bacteria; kingdom Bacillati; phylum Actinomycetota; class Actinomycetes; order Pseudonocardiales; family Pseudonocardiaceae; genus Amycolatopsis; species Amycolatopsis sp. NPDC028719. The sequence goes on along the minus strand of NZ_JBVHUL010000007.1, from coordinate 222,992 downwards.
GTGGTCGCGGCTGACGACCTTGACGTCGCTCGCCGGGGCGTAGGCGCCGCCGATCTGGTAGTCGAAGCCGGCCTTGACCGGCGGGGGCGTGACGGCGGCGGCCGGTGCCGCGGAGGCGGAACACGCGGTGCCGGCCATGACGAGCGCCGCCAGGGCGGCGCCGGCGAGGAACTGAACGCGGGAAGAGGGCATCATCGAACTCCGGATGATGGTGGGCACGACCCCGCCTCGGACCACGAGCACGTCCTGGCGACTCAGTCCGGGCTCGCGGCGAAGGCCGACATACCGGCTGGGCGTACCTCTGACGTCGGGGCGTCCGTTCCGACGTGCTCAGCAGTAAAGCGAGCAACACCGGGCATGTCAAGTGCTCGATAGTGCAAGAAGTCCGCCCTTAATGGACAGAATTGCGCGTCGCGTGCGGCCTGGTAGAAACAGGACGTCCGATTTTCGCAGTGCGACCGGGGCTCTCGGGGGTGTGATGACGGCCAGCGCGCCGGGGCCGGTCGAGGCGCAGTTCCGGGCGTCCGTCACCCGGTTCGCCGGACCCGCACGAGCCGTCGCCACCGGGGCCGTCGGCGTCTTCGGGGTGGTCGCGGCGCCCGGTGCGTTCCCGGCCGCCGGACTGCTCGCGCTGACCCTCGTGGCGGGCGCCGCCGACGTCTTCGCCGGGCGGCGCACGTCGTTCGCGCTGGCGGCGCTGCGGGCCGGGGCGGTGGGCGCGTGCCAGCCGTGGATCACGTCGGTGCCCGGCGCGGCGAGCCTGTGGGCGGTGAACGTCCTCACGATCACCGCGATCACCTGGCAGTGGGAGCACCCGCCGCGGCTGACCGGGCCGGCGCTGGTGGTGCTGCTGGCCGTGGGGATCACCGCGGGCGGCGGGGACTGGCTGCTCGTGGCGCTGCGGGTCGTCGTGGAGAGCGTGCTGGCGCGGCTGGCGTTCGTGCTGCTCGTCCGGTCGACGGCCCGGACGGACGCCGCGCGCGCCGAGCAGGCCGCGCTCGAGCGGGCGGCGGCGCTCGAGGGCGACCGCCGCCGCCGGGAACGCGAGTACCTGGCGCTGCTGCACGACACGGCGTCGGCGACGTTCCTGGCGGTCGCGTCCGGCGCGGCGGCCGACCCGGGTGCGGTGGCCGGGTACGCGGCCCGCGATCTGGCGATCCTGACCGGCTCGCACCGGGCGGAGGACACCCCGGCGGACCTCGAAGCGGGCCTGCGCGCGACGCTGGCGGGGCGCGCGTTGCCGGTCGTGGCGGTCTGGGAGCCGGTGCCGCTGATCCCGGCGTCGGCGGCGCTGGCGGTGGTGCGCGCGGCCGAGGAGGCGCTGCGCAACGCCGAACGCCATTCGGGCGCGGACTCGGTTTCGGTGCGGCTGGCGTCATCGCCGGGCGGAGTGACGGTCACGATCGCCGACGACGGCACCGGCTTCGATCCGGCATCGGTTTCCCCGGCGCGGCGTGGGGTGCGCGGCTCGGTGGTGGAGCGGATGCGCGCGGCCGGCGGGACGGCGGAGGTCACGTCGGCTCCCGGCGCGGGAACGGTCGTGACGTTGAGGTGGTCCGGTGCGTGAGCCGGCGGAGGACAGCGCGGCCGAGGGCGGTGAGGTGGTCGGCCCGGGATCCCAGGGCTCCTCGGGCTCCTCCGGGCCCACGGAGACCGGCTCCACCGCACCCGGGTTCGCCGCCGCCGCTGCTGCCGGAACCGCCCCCGATGCCATCGCCGCGCCCAGCACCCCAGCGAACACCCCCACGCCCGGACCTGCGGCCCGCCCCGCCACCGCAAGCGACACTCCCAGCGACCTCGCCGCGCCCACCGACGCCGCGACTCGGCTCGCCACCCCCGAACCCCCGGCGCGCTCCGCCAGGCCCAGCTTCCCCGCGAACACACCCGTCACTCCCGGACCCGCAGCCCGCCCCACCCCCGCACACCACACCCCCAACGACCCCGCCGCACCCGCCGACCCCGCAATCCGGCTCGCCGCGGCCATCCGGATCGTGCTGCTCGGCGTCACCGGCATCATCCAGCTCGGCCTCGGGATCGCTCCGCTCCTCCGGCACCACTCCTCCTACCGGCCGCCGGTCGCGGCCGATCTCGCCTACGTGACCCTCGCCGGCGTCACCGCCTTTTGCGCCCTCTGGGTGCTGCGGCGCAAGCCGCTTCCCCGGTCGATGGCCGCCGGCGGGACGCTCGTCGTGCTCGCCGCCTCCTCCGCCGCGACCGCCGCGCTGCCGCCGGATGCCTTCTTCCGGGAGCCGCACTGGTCGTTCGGGCTCGTCGGGTGGCACCTGCTCGTGCTGCTCGCCGACCGGCCGCCCGCCCTGCTGACCGCGCTCGCCGCCCACACCGCCGCCAGCGTCACCCAGTTCCTGCTCGGCGGGGCCCCGACGCGCACCGAACTCGGCGACGCCGCGATCGTGCTCTTCGGCGTGACCGTCTTCCAGCTCGCCATCGCCGGGCTGATCCGGCTGCTCGACCGCCGCGCGGGTGAGGCCGCCGCGGCCGCCGCCGAGCGGGAGCGCCTGGCCATCCGGGCCGCCCTCGCCGCGCAGGCCGGGCGGGACCTGCGCACCGGGTTCGCCGAGCAGCTCGGCGCCACCCTCCCGCTGCTGGCCGGCCTCGCCGACGGCACCGTCGACCCGCGCACGCCGGACGCCCGCGCCCGCTGCGCGCTGGCCGCCGCGCAGCTGCGGCGGCTCTTCGCGGAGAACGACGACGTGCCCGACCCGCTCGTGCACGAGGTCACCGCGTGCCTCGACGTGGCCGAGCGACGCGGGATCGTCGTGACGCTGGCCGTGAGCGGGGACGTCGTCGACGTCCCGGCCCCGGCCCGCCGTGACCTGACCGCTCCCGTGCTCACCGCGCTGGCCGCCGCCCGCACCCGGGCGCGCGTCAGCGTGCTGCGCACGCCCGAGCTGGTACGCGTCGCCGTGGTCGCGGACGGTTCCGCGGAAGTGACCGGATCCGCGGCGGTCCCCGTCACGTCCCACTCCCGGGACGGGCAGACCTGGATGGAGGCGCGGTGGCGACCCGAGTGACGGCCGTGGTGGTCGACGACCACCCGGCGGTGCGCGCCGGCGTGGCGTACTGGCTGGCGGGCGGCGACCCGCCGATCGACGTCGTCGCCGAGGGCGAGGACGTCAAGGCCGCCTGGCTCGGCGCGGGCGCGGACGCCGACGTGGTGATCTTCGACCTGCACCTGGGCGGCCCCGCGCCGGCGTTCGGCGACCTGCGGCGGCTGGCCGAGGCCGGGCGCCGGGTGGTCGTCTACTCGATGCGCGCGGACGACGAGGTCGCCCTGCAGTGCCTCGAACTGGGCGCGCTGTGTTACCTGACGAAGGCCGAAGGCGCGGGGCACCTCGTGGAAGCGACCCGGGCGGCGGCGCAGGACCGGCCCTACACCCCGCCGTCGCTGGCCGGAGCGCTCGCCGGAGATCGTTCGGAGACGCGGCCCGCGCTCTCGGCGCGTGAGGCCGAGGTGCTCGTCGAGTGGTTCCAGTCGGAGTCGAAGGAGTTCGTCGCGCACCGGCTGGGGATCTCCGCCAGCACGGTCAACTCCCACCTCGAGCGGATCCGGGTCAAGTACGCGCGCATCGGCCGCGAGGCGCCGACGAAGGCCGCGCTCGTCGCCCGGGCCATCCAGGACGGCCTGATCGGCATCGACGATCTGTGACCTCCGTGTGGTGCGAACGGCCCACACCACCGGTGCGGCATTCGGGTTAGCTTCCCGCTGACGGAGCCGCGAGGGCGCACCGTTCCCGGCCGCCGCGACTGTCCTGGGGGCGGCCACGGCGCTCGGCTCCGCCCGCCCGGAACCCGTCCGGCGGGCTTTCCGAGGAGATCCATGAAGCACGTCCGCACCACCGCCCTGCTCGCCGCCTGCGCCGCCGGCCTCCTGCTGTCCGCGTGCGGCGGGGAGTCCGGCCAGGCCGCGCCCGCCGCCCCCAGCAGCGCTCCCGCCGCCCCGGCGTCCGACTCGGCGTCGGCGTCGGCGGAGTCTTCGACGGGCGCGGCCGTTCCGGCCGGCGACGTCACGAAGCCCGGCACCGAACTGAAGCTCGGCGAGCGCGCGGTCGTCCCGTTCAAGTACGGCACCACCAAGTCCGGCACGATCGCGATCACGGTGACGGCGATCGAGAAGGGCGCCAACGCCGACCTCGCGAAGTACGGCGACAAGGCCCGAGGAATCACGCCGTACTACCTGCGGGCGACGGTCGAGAACGTGGACGGCGCCGACCTGGCCTACGCCTCGGTGAGCCTGCGCGCCCTCGGCACCGACGGCCGCTCGACCGGCGTGATCATCACCGGCAGCACGGACCAGTGCAAGTCCGGGACGGCGGGCAAGGACTTCACCAAAGCGGGCGCGAAGTTCGAGACGTGCACGCTGCAGGGCGCCCGCGAAGGCAGCGAGGTCGGCTCCGCGACGTTCGACAAGGGCGACGGCTACGACAAGTCCCCGGTGGTCTGGAAGAACTAGGGCCGTGCGGCCGGCGGATTTGTCGACAGCGCAGGTGCGCCCCAAGGCGGCCTTGGGTGCGTCTGACGCACCGAAGGCCACCTTGGGTGCGCGACGCTAGGTGCTGCGCCGCCGGGCTTCCCGTTGCCTCCGGTGGGCGGCCATCCGCACCGGGGAGTTCGCGGCCCCGTCACCCGCGTAGCCGCCGATGCGCTGCACCACCTCGAAGAACACGCGGCCGCCGAGCACCACGGTGAAGAAGTGCAGCAGCTCGCCACCCTCGTCGCGGTCGTAGAGCACCGACTGCTGCCGCAACGCCGTCAGCAGCGAGGGGTCCGGGGCCAGCCGGGCGTCGAGGTCGTCGTAGTAGTTGCCGGGGATCTCGAGCAGCGGCGCCCCGAGCTCGCGCATCCGGCGCGCGCTCGCCAGCGCGTCGCCGGTGGTCAACGCGACCCGCTGCGGCTCGCGCACGCCCGGGGCCCACTCCCCGCGCCGCAGCAGGGCCGATTCGAGCGCGATGCGGACGCGGCCGGACGGGTCGGCCACCGTCCGGCTGCGCACCAGCCCGAACGGTGCCGCGAACTCCGTCACCGGCTCCGGCTCCAGGCCGAGAACCGCTCGGTAGAACAGCGCCGCCTCGTCGAAGTGGTCGAACGGCTGGGTCAGGGCCAGGTGGTCGATCCCGGTCACCCCGGCTTCACCGCCCGCCGCCGGGGTCCGGGTGAAGTCGCCGAGCCAGCTGTCCGCGTCGTCGGCGCCGGTGCGGCAGAAGAAGACCGACGTTCCGTCGGGCGCGGCGACCGCCGACAGGTCCGCCTCGTCCGCGCGGTGGCCGCGCGGCAGGATCGGGGCGAGCAGCCGCTGGGCGCGCCGCGCCGAGGCGACCGGGTCGGCGCTCTCGACGGCGACCGCGCCGACCGACGCGCCCCCGGGGCCGGAACGGTTGAGCAGGATCCGGGCGTCTCCCTGCTGCCACAACCGGACGGGCTTGGACCGGTGCCGGCCGGTCTCCGCGAAACCCAGGCCCCGCAACGCTTCCGCCACTGCGGGCTCCGCGTCGTCGTCGACCGCCAGCTCGACGAACGCGTGCCCGGCGAGCGCCGGAGCGGGCGGCAGGTCCGCGACGCCGAGCGTCTCCTGCAGGCCGAGCAGGGACCGCATCGCGTCGACCGCCGCCGGCCCCGGGTCGGCCTGGCGGAAGACGTCGTTGAACACCTCGAGCGACAGCGGCCCGCGGTAGCCGGCCGCCAGCACGTGCCCGGTGAACGCGGTCAGGTCGAACGCGCCCTGGCCGGGGAAGAGCCGGTGGTGCCGGCTCCACTGCAGGACGTCCATCTGCAGCCGCGGCGCGTCGGCCAGCTGCAGGAAGAACAGCTTCTCGCCGGGGATCGTGCGGATCGCGGCCGGGTCGCTGCCCCGCGACAGGATGTGGAAGCTGTCCAGGCACAGCCCGAGCGCGGGGTGGGCGGCGCGGCGCACGATCCGCCACGAGTGCTCGTAGGTGTTGACGAACCGGCCCCACGCCAGCGCTTCGTAGGCGATCCGGATGCCCCGCGCCGCGGCGCGCTCGGCGAGCAGGTGCAGCTGTTCGGCGGCGAGGTCGTCGTCGTCGACCGCGTCCGGGGAGACCGACGAGCACACCAGCATCGTGTCGGCGCCGAGCTGGTCCATGACGTCGAACTTCAGCTCCGCGCGCCGCAGGTTGCGGGCGAGCACGTCCGGCGGGACCGCTTCGAAGTCCCGGAACGGCTGGTACAGGTCGATCGACAACCCCAGCTCGGCGCAGTGTTCGCTGATCTCCTTCGCCGACCACGACGACGCGACGAGGTCGTTCTCGAAGATCTCCACCCCGTCGAACCCGGCCGCGGCGGCCGCGGTCAGCTTGTCCTCCAGTGTCCCGGAGAGACAGACGGTGGCGATCGAACGGCGGGATTCAGTCGAGGACATCGGCGGGCTGCCTTTCCGGAGACGCGGTGAGCTCGGCGAAGTGCCGCGACATCCGCGCGGCGTCGGGTTCGGTACCGGTGAACAGGCCGAACGCCTCGGCGGCCTGGAACACCGCCATCCGGCCGCCGTCGAGCACCCGGGCCCCGGCCGCGCGCGCGGCGCGGACCAGCTCGGTGTCGAGCGGGCGGTAGACCACCTCGGCGACCCACAGGTCCGGGCGCAGCAGCCGGGCGGGCAGCGGCAGCCCCGGGTGGGCCGCCATGCCGGTCGGGGTGGCGTGCACGAGCCCGTCCGCGGCGCCCACCGCCGCTTCGAGATCCGTTCCCGCCGACGCCCGGCCGATCCCGAACCGGCCGGCGAGGGCGGCCGCGAGTTCCGCGGCGCGGGCGGCATCGAGGTCGAAGATCCGGACCCGGCCGGCGCCGGCGGTGAGCAGGCCGTGCGCCACCGCGGCACCGGCTCCACCCGCGCCGAGCAGCACGACGGAGCCCAGGTCGACGTCGGGCAGCCCGGTCCGGAGGCCGCGCGCGAAGCCGGACCAGTCGGTGTTGTGCCCGGCCGCGCGGCCGTCCTCGAACACGACGGTGTTGACCGCGGCCAGCGCGGCGGCGTCCGGGGACAGCTCGTCCAGGTGTGCCGGCACGACCTGCTTGCACGGGTGCGTGATGTTCAGCCCGCGGTACCCCGCGTCGCGAGCCGCGGCCAGCAGCGACCCGACGGCGGTGGCCGGCACGCCCAGTTCGTCGAGGTCGAAGCGGGCGTAGACCAGGTCGATCCCGAGCCGGCGGGCCTCGGTCTCGTGCAGCGGCGGGCTCAGCGACGGCCCGATGCCCGCGCCGATCAGCCCGGTGAGCACCGTGCCCGGGTCCGCCCGCGCTGCGGGGGCGCGGATCGCGTCGATCGCCGAAGACAAGCTCACAGGCACTCCCGTAATGTACGAACCAGTACGTTATTTGTACCTCATGGTGTCGCCGCCGTGAAGGGCCCGGATCCGCGGTGACGTCCTACAGTGGGCACATCAGCTGAAGCGAGGAAGGAAGTCCGTGGCAGCACCATCGTCGGACGCAGTGGCCAGCAGCGGACCCGCACGCATCCGCGACGCGGACCGCACGCGCGCGGAGATCCTCGACACCGCCGCCCGCGAGTTCGCCGAGAAGGGCTTCGACGGCGCCCGGGTGGACGAGATCGCCGCGAAGACCCGCACCACCAAGCGGATGATCTACTACTACTTCACGAACAAGGACCAGCTGTTCGTCGAGGTGCTCGAGCGGGCCTACACGGTCATCCGCTCCCTCGAGCAGGACCTCGACGTCGACCACCTCGATCCGGCCGAGGCGATCCGGCAGCTCGCCGGGCTCACGTTCGACCACCACGAGTCCCACCCGGACTTCGTGCGGCTGGTCAGCATCGAGAACATCCACCGCGCCGAGCACATCGCGCGGTCGAACGCGCTGTCCAACCTGGCCAACCCGGCGCTCGACGTGCTCACTCGCATCCTCGCGCGCGGCCGCGAAGCCGGGCAGTTCCGCGAAGACGTCGACGCGCTCGACGTGCACATGGCCATCAGCGCGTTCTGCGTGTTCCGCACCGCGAACCGCTACACGTTCAACGCCATCTTCGACCGCGACATGCTCGACCCCGCCTTCCGCGACCACCACCGGCGCATGGTCGCCGATATGCTCGTCAGCTACCTCACGACGCGCTGAGCCGCACGATCCGGCCGATGTCCCCGCCGGCCGGCGGGTACCGCGTGAGCACCTCCGGATCGTGGCCCGGCACGACCAGGCCGCCGCCGGCCAGCTCCTTGACCCGGTCGAAGGCGCCGTACACCCCGGTCATCGAGTGCAGCAGCGGCGCCGGGCGGTCCGTCTCGATGTTCTCGTGGAAGTGACTGGCGTCCGAGGCCAGCACGACCGGACCGGCGCCGGTTTCGACGCGGACGACCTGCATCCCGGCGGTGTGCCCGCCGACGAGGTGGACGCTGAGCCCCGGCACGACCTCGGCGTCCCCCTCGACCAGGTCGACCGGCCCGGCCCGCACGTGGTCGAGGGCGATTTCGTCGAGCAGCCACCGTTCCCGCTCGATCCGCTTCGCCCACGGACCGGTCCAATAGTCCACTTCGGACCGCTGGACCACGAAGCGCGCGCCGGGGAAGTCCGCCACCGTGCCGCAGTGGTCGTAGTGCAGGTGCGTGAGGACGACGTGGCCGACCGTCCCCGGGTCGACCCCCAGCTCGGCGAGCAGCCGGACGGGCTCGACGTACTCGAGCCCGTCCACCTGCCTCGCCCGCTCCGCCCGGATGCCCGCGTCGACGACCACCGTGTGCTCCGGCGACACCGCGAGCCAGACGTAGTAGGCGGTCGGGTGGGGGTGCGCGGAATCCGCGCCGTAGCCCAGGAAATGCTCACCGCGGAAGCCCGTCCGCCGGCCGTAGCAGAGCGCGTAGACGTCGAACTCGCTCACCGCGGAACGCTGACCTCGGTGCGCGCCGGTTCCTTGAGGCCCAGCTGCGCGGTCGGCACCCGGTAGGTCTCCTTCCCGGTGGCCACGGCGATGATGTTGACCAGGCACAAGGCGGCGGTGAAGACGGCGACGCCCAGCCAAGCGCCCCGGCCCGTGCCCGTGACCCCGACCGCGATGGTGGGCAGGAACCCGCTGATCGCGAACCCGATCTGCGTCCCGATCGCGGTGCCCGACAACCGCACCCGCGCGGGGAACATCTCGCCGTAGAACGACGGCCACACGGCGCTCGTGGCGGTGTAGACGATGCCGAACATCCCGATGCCGACGACGAAGATCCAGAGGTAGCTGCCGGCCGCGATGGCGCCGAGGTACGGGAAGATCAGGATCGCGCAGCCCAGCGAGCCGGCCATGAAGATCCGCTTGCGCCCGACGCGGTCGGAGAACCTGGCCCACAACGGGATCGTGACCACGGCGGCGACGTTGGCCAGCACGCCGACCCACAGCATCGGCGTCTTGCTCAGGCCCACCGTGTTGACGGCGTAGCTGAGCGCGTAGACGGTGAAGATCGTGCTGACGGAAGCGATCAACGCGGCCACGACCACGCGCAGGACGTCGGCCCAGTGGTCGCGCAGCAGCACGGCCAGCGGCAGCTTCACCACTTCCCCACTGGCGACCTCCTCCTGGAAGACCGGCGTCTCGTCCAGCGAGCGGCGGATGTAGTACCCGACCAGCACCACGACGGCGCTGAGCCAGAACGGGACCCGCCAGCCCCAGGACAGCAGCTCTTCCTGCGGCAGCGCGGCCACCGGCAGGAACACGGCGGTGGCCAGGATCTGCCCGGCCTGGGTCCCGCTGAGGGTGAAGCTCGTGTAGTAGGCGCGCCGGTGCTCGGGCGCGTGCTCGAGGCTCATGGAGTTCGCGCTGGCCTGCTCACCGCCGGCGGACAGGCCCTGCAGCAGCCGCAGCGCGACCAGCAGGATGGGCGCGGCCACGCCGATCGTCCCGTAGCCGGGCAGGCAGCCGACGAGCACTGTGGACAGTCCCATCAGCAGCAAGGTGGCCAGCAGCACGCGTTTGCGGCCGAACTTGTCCCCCAGGTGTCCCAGCAGCAGCGCACCGAGCGGCCGCGACACGTAGCCGACCCCGAAGGTCGACAGCGCGAGCAGCGTGCCGGTCGCCGGGGACGAGGCCGGGAAGAAGATCTTGTTGAAGACCAGCGCGGCCGCCGTGCCGTAGATGAAGAAGTCGTAGTACTCGAGGGCGCTGCCGATCCACGCGGCCAAGGCGGCCTTGGCCGGCCTACCCACGGGCGCGGCTGCGCCATCCGGACGATCGGTCACGTCAATCTCCTCCGCGGGTGCGCCGGTGCAGTCCAGGTAACTAACCGGTCAGGTATGTACCGTACGGTTAATTAGAGAGATTGAACGGCGGCCGCGAGGTTGTCAAGTACCGATTTTCCGGCGCTGGGGGCGTCAGCCCAGCCGCCGGCGCGCCTGCTCCCGGATCCGGGAAGGTGTCCGCGGATCATCGACGAGTCGCTGCATCGCCGGCCGCGCGATCTTGACGTCGTAGTCCATCGCGGTATCCGCAGCCTCGATACGGACGGCGTGATTGCGGTCGTGCAGCGCAACGTAAACGAGCGCTTCGGCGATCGACGAATGTCCCGGAAGTGCCAGCGCTGCTCGTATCCGGATTTGCCCCTCGGCGTCCCGGACGATGGCCCGCAGCGCGGCCTTGGCGGCCGAACGATCGTGGGGCAGCAACGCTTTCGCCGCGGCGAAACGATCTTGGATCGGACGGGCGGTCGTCGCGAGCTCCCGCAGCGCCCCCACTCCCTCGGCCCCAGCCTCGACGGCGGCGGCTATCCGCAGGGTGACGTCCGCCTTCGGCCGTTCGGCAACCTTCGCCAGCAACCAAAGTCCGGCTGGCCCGTACAGTTCGGCTGCTTCGCGAGCGGCGGCCAGAGCCGCCTGATCGTCGGCGTCGCCGACCACCTTGCCGTACCAGGCGACGGCCTGGTCACGGGACAACTCCGGCCGCGCCACGGCTACCGCCTGGAGCCGGACCTTGCCCGGGACGTGCCGGTCCCGCACGACTTCCGCAAGCGCGGGCACGGCCTGCCCAGGATCGCACTCGTAAGCCTCGCGAAGCCAGTTCAGCCCGGCGACGTGAGTGGTCGAGCCGGTTCTCCAGATCGCGACGAACAGCCGGGCCGCCAACGGCCGGTCCACCGCACGCACCGCCTTCGCCGCGTCACCTCGGCAGGACGTCTCGAGCCCGGCGTCCGCGGCCAGGCGGACCAGCGTGTCCATGGACCCACCGTGCGTTTCGAGGATTCGCTTACCCGCCATGACACGCAGGCCGCCCGGCACCCTCGTCAACGCCGCGAACCGCTCCAGCGCGGGAATGGCCGCCAGGGGGTCGATCTCCCCGGCGAGGACAGCCGCGCGGAAGCCTGCTTCGCCGTCGGTCAGGTCTTCACGCGCGAGCAGGGCGGCCAGGATCCGCAACGCCACCGCACTGTCCCGGCCACGCACCCGCTCGGCGATCCGCACCGCCGTGCCCGCCTCCACCGCCGTCGCCGCGAACCGCTCGGCGGCGGCACTCCACTCGGCGTCCGGCGTTCCCAGCAACGCGGCCAGGATCTCCTCCCGCCTCGGGTCCGGCAGGCCGTACCCGGCCGCGACGAACTCGCGCATCAGGTCGGCGGAACCGAGGAGAACGACCGCCTCCGCGCGCAAGTCCCCCATGGCGTCGTCCGCGGCGAAGTACCGCAGCGCGCGATCCCCCAGCACCCGGTCACGCTCCCGGACCCGCACCGCGGTGGCGAGCCGATCGGCTGGTTCGCCCCTCAGGCTCCTCGCCAGGATGGCGAGGTTCTTCGCGCCCCGGCCCTCATCGTGGCGGTTGATCTCGATGACCGCGTCCAGCCGGTGCCGGTCCGTCACTCCCGGTCCGGAATCGGCGATGAGCGATTCCAGTTCGGTGAGTGCCTGTTCGGGGTCGAGCTCGACCATCCAGCCGAACGCCGCCAAGCCGCCTGGCTCGGTGAGCGCGCCGCGCAGCACTGCGAAGACCTGCTCGCGGACTCCGTCGTCCGGGAGCAGACGCCGTCGCACGAGGTCGATCACGAAGCGGATGTTCGGGTCCCGGTGCCGGTCGTCCAGCAGGCGGCCGATCCGCCGCTCGACCACGGACCGCGCCGTGCCCCACCACAACGCCGCCAGGATCTCCTGCATCCCGGCGTCCGGCCACGGCCAGGTCTCCTGCGGCACCAAGTACTTCCTCGCCCACGGCGACCGCGCACGCGGGTACCGCCGGAAGACGTACTCCGCGACGAGGTAGTCCGCCACCTCCGGACGGCCGAACCGGAACCCGCCCCCGTCGGCCACGACGAGGCCCGTCGCGCGCAGGTGCGCCGCCACCCGGTCCCGGCGTTCGGCGTCGGACACCTCCCGCGGCCAGTCGAAGCGAGCCAGCCCGTCTCGTCCGCGCGCGATGTCTTCCAGCACTCCCCGGGCTTCGCCCGACCGCAGGAACGGCGCGGTGGCGAGCGCGCGGACCGCGGCCTGCACCACGTGCTCCAGCTCTTCCAACTCGCGGGGCAAGCCGTCGGCGGTCACGATCGACCATGCTAATCGCGCGGCGATTCCCGGCACAGGACAGAAAACGGACACTCCGTGGACAAGCGAAGGCGGTCCGGGCCGGCTCCGGCGAGGCCGCGGATGAGTCATGCACGTCACCTCGGGCGGCCGGAAACGCGCTACACCCGGCGAGCACCCGCGGGTTAAGCTGCCGTCGTGCCTCTCACCGTCCGCTTCGCCCGTGGCCGCCGGCCGCGTGGCTGTCAAGCGCCCGCGCGGCGGGTGCGGGGACGGCGGGTGCGGTATGCGATCGGCTCCGAGGCGGGCCAGGTCGACGGGATGCGATGGCAGCGTGCGCCGCGCGTCACGAGGGATCGCTGAGGGAGTTCCTCCCCGGTGAGCCCGCGTGTTCGTGCGCTCCGGTGATCCCCGACCAGCCACGCCCCCAGGAGCACATCGCCATGAAACACGGCTTCTTCTTCCCGGCCGCGCCGGGAACCCCGCCCACCGCCGAGGGCTACTTCGGCGCCTTCGGCGGCCAGTTCGTCCCGCAGGCGCTCGTCGCCGCGATCGACGAGGTCGCCGCCGAATACGAACGGGCCAAAGCGGACTCGGCCTTCGTCGCCCGGTTCGAGGACCTGCTCGCCCACTACGTCGGGCGCCCCAGCGCGCTCACCGAAGTGCCGCGCTTCGCCGGACACGCGGGGGGCGCGCGCGTTTTCCTCAAGCGCGAAGACCTCAACCACACCGGCTCGCACAAGGTCAACAACGCGCTCGGCCAGGCACTGCTCGCCCAGCGGATGGGCAAGACCCGTGTCATCGCCGAGACCGGCGCGGGCTCGCACGGCGTGGCCACCGCCACCGCGTGCGCGCTCACCGGCCTCGCCTGCACCGTCTACATGGGAGAGACGGACATGCGGCGCCAGGCGGTCAACGTGGCGCGGATGGAACTGCTCGGCGCCGAGGTCGTCCCGGTGACGTCCGGCTCCCGGACCCTCAAGGACGCCATCAACGAGACGTTCCGCGACTGGGTCGCCCGCGTCGAGGACACGCACTACCTGTTCGGCACCGTCGCCGGGCCGCACCCGTTCCCCGCCATGATCCGCGACTTCCAGCGCGTCATCGGCGTCGAAGCGCGCCGGCAGCTCTTGGAGCGCACCGGTCGGCTGCCCGACGCCGCCATCGCCTGCGTCGGCGGCGGGTCCAACGCGATCGGCCTGTTCCACGCCTTCCTCGACGACCCCGGCGTGCGCCTCGTCGGCTGCGAAGCCGCCGGCCACGGCGTGCGCAGCGGGAAGCACGCGGCGTCGCTGTCGGCGGGCGAACCGGGTGTGCTGCACGGCTCGCGCTCCTACGTCCTGCAGGACGACGAAGGCCAGATCCTCGAAGCCTGGTCGATCTCGGCCGGGCTCGACTACCCCGGCGTCGGCCCGGAGCACGCGCACCTGCACGACTCCGGCCGCGCCGGATACCGCCCGGTCACCGACGACGAGGCCATGCACGCGTTCCGCCTGCTCGCCGTCACCGAGGGCATCGTCCCCGCGATCGAAAGCGCGCACGCGCTCGCCGGAGCCATGCAGGTCGGCGCGGAACTCGGCCCGGATGCCCTCCTCCTGGTGAACCTCTCCGGCCGCGGGGACAAGGACCTGGACACCGCCTCCGTCCACTTCGGACCGGAGGGCGCGCGATGACCGGGAACCTGCCGCTGCTCACCGAAACGCTCGCCCACGCGAAGCGCGCTGGCCGGGCCGCGCTCATCGCGTACCTGCCGGCCGGGTTCCCGACCGTCGACGGCGGGATCGCCGCGCTCCGGGCCACCCTCGACGCCGGGGCGGACATCGTCGAAGTCGGCCTGCCCCACAGCGACCCGGTGCTGGACGGCCCGGTCATCCAGACGGCCGACGACGTCGCGCTGCGCGCTGGGATCCGGATCGCCGGCGTCCTGCGCACGGTGCGCGAAGTCCACGCCGCCACGGGCAAACCGGTGCTGGTGATGTCGTACTGGAACCCGGTGTCCCGCTACGGCGCCGAGCGGTTCGCCCGCGAGCTGGCCGCGGCCGGGGGCGCCGGCTGCGTGCTGCCGGACCTGCCGGTGGCGGAGTCCGCGTCGTGGCGCCGGCAGGCCGCGGCGCACGGGCTGGCCACGGTGTTCGTCGTCGCGCCGAGCAGCACGGACGCGCAGCTGGCGGAAACCGCCGCGGCGGGGACCGGGTTCGTCTACGCGGCCGCGCTGATGGGCGTCACGGGGACGCGGGCGTCGGTCGACGAGGCGGCCGGGGTCCTGACACGCCGCCTCCGCGCGGTCACGGAGCTGCCGGTCTGCGTCGGCATGGGAATCGCGGACGCGGGCCAGGCCACCGAGGTCGCCGGGTTCGCGGACGGCGTGATCGTGGGGTCGGCGCTCGTGGAGACGCTCCTCGAAGCACGCGACCCGGCGGCGGGAAGGGCCGCGCTCGAGCGGCTCACGGAGCGGCTCACGGCCGGAGTGCGCCGGACCTGACGGGTGCCGGGCCGCGCCACGCCGGTGCGGCCCGGTCTGCCGGTCGAGGCCGCCATGGCGATCGTGCGGCGGGGCGGCTCGACCGGCATCGGCGGGACCAGCGGGCCTCGCGGGTCGCGCGGGCGGTGCGGACCAGGTCCCGTCGGGCGGGGTGCGCCGAGTACCCGTGGAGTCGAGTCATCGGGACGGAGTTGCACGACCCGGATGCCGGCCGGAGCGAACCTGCCCGCGTCGCGGAGGATCGCGCGCAGCCCGGGAGTTGATCAAAGGTCCTGCGGTACGGTGGAATCCGGCTTTCCGAAGGGGGCGGGGTCACCGTTGGGCCGTGCCGGAACCACCGCGGGATCTCCGCGCACCGCCGCTGCCGACCGTGCCGGAAACCTCGTCGCGCTGAGCCGGCTGTCCGCCGGAACCGGTGCGGTCGAAGAGATTCTCGGCTGGCTCGCCGGGCGCACCGGCGGGACCGTGGCTCTGCTCGGCAGCGACGGCAGCGTCGTGGCCGGGGCTCCGGGGCGGCCACTCCCCCGGCCCGCGGCCCTGGCCGCGGCCGCCACCGAGGTGGCCCGCATGCACCGGCGGGGGACTTCCTCGGCCGTTCTCGGCCGTGAGCCGGACACCGTCGACCTTCTCCGGCTCGGCACGGAGACCGGCACGTTCCTGCTGGTCTCGGGATCGGAAGACCGCCGGCACGGTGTCCTGCTCGCCGACGCCGCCCGC
Organism: Amycolatopsis sp. NPDC028719; assembly: GCF_055565395.1. Lineage (NCBI taxonomy): Bacteria > Bacillati > Actinomycetota > Actinomycetes > Pseudonocardiales > Pseudonocardiaceae > Amycolatopsis > Amycolatopsis sp. NPDC028719. The sequence goes on along the minus strand of NZ_JBVHUL010000007.1, from coordinate 207,331 downwards.
GTCCTGGACCTGTGCTGGCGGCTCCAGGAGGCCGAACGGACCAGCCGGCGGTTCGTCTCGGCCATGGCGCAGGGCCGCGAAGCCGTGCTCCACCTGCTCATGGCCGGCAGCCTGGCCGCCGCCCGGCGGATCGCCGCGACGCTGGGACCCCGCCTGCCCGACCGGTCGCGGGTGTACGTCGTGGAATGCCCGGCCGGCCGGCGCCACCACGTCGCGGACCGGATCGAGCGGTTCGCCGGGCGACGGGCGTGGATCGTGCCCTGTCCCGTGCACCCCCACCACCTCATCGCGCTCGTGCCGCCCGGGCGCGGTGCCGCCCTGGACCGGGTGATCGCCGAAACCGTCCCCGAGGCGCGCGTCGGCGCGAGTGACGAGCTCCCGCTGAGCGACACCGCGATCGGCTACGAGCAGGCCTTCCACGCCCTCGCGGTGGCCCGCGGCGTCCCCGGCCGGTACGCCCGGTTCGACCGGCACACCGACCTCACCCCGCTCGTCGACAGCGTCGGACACGCCTGGGCCGCCGGGTTCCTGGCGCCCTGCCTGTCCCACACCCCGGCCCGGCGCGCCGACCCCGGCGCCGAAGAGCTGCTGGCCACCCTGTACTCCTGGCTCACCTTCGACAACGGCGCGAACCGCCACCTCAAGATCCACCGCAACACGCTCTCGGCCCGCCTGCACGTGCTCGACGGCCTGCTCGGCGTGGACCTGACCCGGGTGTCCGACCAGTCGGCCGCCTGGCTGGCGCTGCGGCTGCACTCCGCCCCTCGCGCCACCCCCACCGCACCGGACGGGACCGTCACCCTCGATCGGCTGCTGGCCACCCCGGCGGCGAAAGTCTGGGCGCGGTCCCGCCTCCGTCCCCTCGAGCATGCCGGCCCGCCGGCCGGCATCGAGACGCTCCGAGCCTGGCTGCGCACCGACACCCGGCTGCCCGCGACCGCCGCCGCGCTCGGCATCTCCGCTCCGGCCGTGCGCAAGCGGCTGGCCCGGATCGAGCAGGCGCTCGGCCGTTCCCTGCTGCACGCGCCCAGCGCCAAACACGAACTCTGGCTCGCCATGCGGGCCACCGGTTGGCTGTGACCCGGGTAGGTTCGCGAGCCGTGATCCTCGCTGACGGGAAGGACGCACCATGAATCCCGAGCCGAACGCGGATCGCCGCCGGCAAGCACTCCAGGACCACGTCCGGCAGCTGGCGGAATGCGCCCGCGCGGCGGGTGCGGACGCGGCGGTGCCGACCTGCCCCGGCTGGACCGTGACCAGCCTGGTCGAGCACGTCGGCCAGACCCTGCACTGGGTGTCCGAAATCGTCGAACGCCGCATCACCGATCCCGCCGGGCTGCCGGCCGGGGTCGCCGAGCTGCCCGCCGACCCCGTGACCTGGCCGGCGTGGCTGTCCGGCGCCGCCGCCCGCGCGGCCGGGGCCTGCTCCGGTGCGGCGCTGGCGGCCCCGGTGTTCAACGCCGCCGGCGACGACCGGACCGGTGCGCGGTTCTGGCTCGACAGCCTGCTCAACGAGGCGGTCGTGCACGGCTTCGACGCGGCCGCGGCGGCCGGCCACGACCACGACCTGGACACCGACGTCGCCGCGGCGCTCATCACCCACCACCTGGCCATGCTCACCTCGCCGACCTGGACGGCCCGGCGCCCGGACTCCGTGGCCGCGCTGCGGGGCACCGGCCAGACCCTGCTCTGGCGTGCCACCGGCGAACCCGGCCTCGAATGGCGCGTCGAACGCCACCCCGGCGGTGTGCGCCGGCAGCCCGGCGGCGGCACCGCCGGCGTGATCGTTCAGGGCCCGGCGAAGTCGCTGCTGCTCGTCCTGACCCGCCGGCTTCCCCTCACCGGCGAAGAGACCGGCCACGTCACCATCGACGGCGACGCCGAGCTCGCCCGGCACTGGGTCGAGCACACCGCCCACGTCGCGGGCTGACGGCGTCACCCCGCTTCACCGGGCACCGGGAAACCGCCGGGGCCGCTCACTGTGCACTCTGTGACTCGCCTCGTCGCGCGGCGAGCGGCTACCGTCGGGACTCGGTAACCGGGGAAAGTCGACGCTCGCCGGCCGGCCTGGGGGTGCGGCCGGAGAGCGTTCACCGGCATCCACCGGGGTCTCCGCGGCCGGTAGGCTGCTGACCGAGTGAGCCGCGTCCGGCCCGCTCAGAGGAGACACCGTGGATCAGCAGGGCCTGGCGACCGTCCCGAGCAAGTGGCCGGTGGACGCGACCGTCGAACGGCTCGAGCGGGCCGTCACCGCCGCCGGGCTCGTCGTGTTCGCCCGGGTCGACCACGCCCGCAACGCCCACGAGGTCGACCTGCCCCTGCGGCCCACGTTCCTGCTCATCTTCGGCAACCCGCGCGGCGGCACCCAGCTGATGCAGGAGAACCAGGTCGCCGGCCTCGACCTGCCGCTGAAGTTCCTCGTGTGGGAGGACGAGGACGGCCAGGCATGGGTGACCTACACCGAAGTCGACTGGATCGCGCGGCGCCACGGCCTTTCCCCGGCGACGGCCGGCGTCGTCACGGCGACCGCCTCCGCCGTCGAGCGCCTGGCCCGCCAGGCGACCCAGGACTGACGGTCACACCGTCGCGCGCCGGAGCACCAGCCACGCCGGGCCGCCGAGCGCCAAGGCGAACGCCAGCGGATAGACGGTGTACAGCGCGAACGACGGCTGGCCGCCGAAGAAGTCGCCGATCGCGGGCCACCAGCTCCGCTGCGACACCAGGATCTTGGTCCCGGCGAGCAGCGCGACGGCACCGGCGAGGGCGAGGTAGATCCCGGTCTGCCGCCAGCGCTGGAACACCACGCCCGCCAGCACCCCGATCGCGGACACCGCGACCAGCGGTCCACTGTAGACGAACCACAGCGCGGCCGGGCCGGGCGAACCCAGCACTTCCAGCCCGAAGATCCGCGCGTCCCGGCCCCAGCCGCCGGTCGACCGCTCGGCGACGTCCAGCACCACCATCGCAAGCCCGAGGACCAGGGCCTGGCCCAGGACGACCAGCGCGGTGGCCGCGGCGAACGTCCGGCGGGTCACGCCGAGCCCCAGCGCGAAGGGGAACACCTGCGTCATCGACTGCAGGTGCGCCGGCGCGACCACCCCCCACACCGCCGGCAGCAGGTAGATCTCGTGCGCGCCGAGCGCGCCTCCGCCGTTCGAGACGTCGATGCCCCAGCCCAGCAGCGGCAGCAGGGCGAGCATGCCCAGCGGGTAGGCGAGCAGGACCGGCCAGTGGAACAGCTGGATCCGCGCGACGTCGAGCACGCGTGTCATCAGGATTCCTTCCCGGCGGCGACCGGCCCGCCGTGGCCTTGGGTGGTGCGGACGACCAGCTGCTGCAACGAAACCGGCTCGAAGTCCAGCCCGGGCTCGTACCGGTCCCGGGCGCCGGTGAGGGTGACGCGCAGGGAGCCGCCGATCCGCTCGCGGTGCAGTTCCCGGTGACCTGCCGCGAACCGCTCGACCGCCTCGGCGGGCCCGGTCACCGCGACGGCCTCGCCGCGCAGTGACTCCGCGTCGGTGTCGAGGAGCACCCGGCCCCGGTCGAGCAGCACGACGTGTTCGATCAGGGTGTCGACCTCGTCGATCAGGTGCGTGGAGAGCACGATCGTGCGCGGATGGTCGGCGAAGTCGGCCAGCAGGCGGTCGTAGAACAGCTGACGCGCGACGGCGTCGAGGCCGAGGTAAGGCTCGTCGAACAGGGTCAGCGGGGCCCGCGAAGCGAGCCCGATGATCACCCCGACCGCCGAGAGCTGACCGCGCGAGAGCCGGCCGATCCGGCTGCCGGCTGGAACGCCGAAGTCCGCCAGCAGCTCCGCGGCGTAGGCGTCGTCCCAGTCCGGGTAGAGCAGTTCGGCGGCCCGCAGCGCGTGCTTCACGCGGAACTTCTCCGGGTAGTGCTGGCTTTCCTTGATGAAGCAGACCCGCGAAAGCACGTCGGCGTTCTCGTACGGGTGCTGCCCGAAGACCTCCACCGTGCCGCCGGTCGCGAAGGCCTGCCCGGTGAGGATCCGCATCAGCGTGGTCTTGCCGGCGCCGTTGCGGCCGAGCAGGCCGTGGATCGTGTTCCCGGCGAGCTCCACGCTCACCCCGTCGAGCGCGGCGAGGGGGCCGTAGCGCTTCGTCATCCCGGTCGTGCGCACCACGTTCATCGCTGCGGCTCCCAGACGTCGATCAGCTTCTTGATCTCCTCGGCGTCCATGCCGAGCTTGCCCGCCTCCGCCATCAGCGGGGCGAGGAACTGCCGCGTGAAGTCCCGCCGCCGCCGCTCCAGCAGCTGCGCGCGGGCGTCCGTCGCGACGAACATGCCGATGCCTCGTCTCTTGTAGAGGATCCCGTCCGCGACGAGCTGGTTGATGCCCTTGGCCGCGGTCGCCGGGTTGATCCGATGGAAGGCCGCGAGCTCGTTGGTGGAGGGCACCTGCGTGTCCGCGGCCAGGCTGCCGTCGACGATCGAGTTCTCGATCCACTCGGCGATCTGCAGGAACAGCGGCCGTCCGTCGTCCTTCACGCCGACCACCGCGCGGTGCGGTTCGTCGGTTCATTACTCATGTAACTAACCATGGAGCCTCGGCCGGCCGCTGTCAAGGCCGGGACCGCACCCCCGTCTTCCCGACGTCCCCAGCGCGTCGCCGTAACAATCCCCGCCCGGCGGCGACCTGGATACGGCAAGCCGACACGAAGGGGACGTGATGCGAGTTCTGGTGGTGGCCGGGGTGGCCGGTCTGCTGTCGTTGACCCTCACCACGCCGGCGCGGGCTGCCGGCGTACCGGAACAGTGGTCGGCCGGCCCGTTCACCGCGCAGGTCGCCGTCATGGCCGGGGACGTCGACGGCGACGGCAAGGACGACCTCGTCAGCTACAACACCTACCTGTACGGGTGCTACGTGAAGCTGTCGACCGGTTCGGCCTTCCAAGCGCAGCAGAACTGGGGCGCGGGCAACTTCCTGAGCACCGGCTTCAACGGCAACGCGAACTTCGTCGGCGATGTGGACAACGACGGGCGCGCGGACGCCATCGCGGTCCGGCGGCCCACGGCTTCGACCCCGCGCGGCATCTTCGTGGCGAGGTCGATCATCGACTACTACGGCGTCGAACGGTTCGGGACGCCCACGCAGTGGCTGGACAACACCATCGCCGGCGACTACGGGAACCTGGCGGCGGACCTGGACGGCGACGGGGACACGGACGTGATCGGCCTGTTCGACGTGGCCACCCTCGCGGCCCGGTCGAACGGCACCTCGACGCTGCCGCTGACGGCGTGGGCCCCGCCGATCCGCGGCGAGAAGGCCACGCTGGCGGCGGACGCGACCGGCGACGGCAAGGCCGACTTCATCCTCGTCGACGCGGGCGGCACGAGAGTGGTGCCGGGAAACGCCAACCGCTGGTTCGACACCCCGGCGCAGTGGTCGGCGATGCCCTTTTACGGCACCAGGAAGACCCTCACCGCGGACATCGACGCCGACGGGGACGCGGACCTCATCGCCGTCGGCGACACGGATGTGCGGGTGATGCGCTCCACCGGCGCGGGCTACGCCGCACCCGAGCTGTGGTACGCCGACGCGTTCGCCGGCACGAAGGAGACCCTCACGGCGGACGTGGACGGCGACGGGGACGCGGACCTGGTCGCGGTGAACGACAACGACGTCTGGGTGCTGCGCTCGCAGTAGCTCCGCTTCGCCGGCCCAGGCCGCCCGCGCAGCGCGGGCGGCCCGCCGGGTGTCTCGTCGCTCAGCCCGTCAAATCGCCTTCCCGCTCGTTGCGTCCGGCGTAGTGGGCCAGCTTCTCCTCGTCCACCGTCACGCCCAGCCCCGGCCCGGACGGCACCCGCAGCCGGCCGGCCGTGAGCTCCAGTGGCTCGACGATGTCGTCCGCGTGCAGGTAGTACATGCTGTCGATCGCCCGTGACAGCACCGGCGTGCTCGCCACCACCGCCAGGTGCGCCGCCGTCGCGATGCCGAGCTCGCCGCCGCTGTGCAGGTTCATCCCGAGGCCGAACGTCTCGCAGTGCGCGGCCAGTGCCTTCGTCGCCGCGATCCCGCCCCACTTGTAGACGTCCCCGTGGATCACGTCGACCGCGCCGAGGCGGACCGCCGGCGCGAACTCCTCGAAGCGGACCACGCACATGTTGGTGCACAACGGGATCCGGACCTTCGCCCGTACCTGGGCCATCCCCTCGATGCCGACGCAGGGGTCTTCGAGGTACTCCAGGTCCAGCTCCTCCAGCGCCAGCCCGGCGCGGATCGAGTCGGGCACCGACCACGCCGCGTTCGGGTCGACGCGCAGCTCGACGTCCGGGAGGGCGCGCCGCAGCTCGCGCATGATCGCGACGTCGCCGCGGACGTCGGTGGTGCCCTTGAGCTTCACCGCCGTGAACCCGCCCCGCGCGACCACCTTCGCCGCGTGTTCGGCGATCCCCTGGGCCAGTTCGCGGCCCGTCGCGCCGGGGGCGTCGGCGCGCGTGACGAGCGCCGTGATCGGCACGTCGTCGCGGACGCGGCCGCCGAGCAGGTCGGTCACGGACTGGCCGGTGACGTGCCCCATCAGGTCCCAGCACGCGACGTCGAGGGCGGCCAGCGCCGCGTAGCCGAGGTAGCCGTGGAAGAACGGCACCATGTGGTGACGCCGGTGGAACGCCTCGAGCGCGAACGGGCTCCGCCCCACCAGCTCCGCGCCGAGCTTGCGGACCAGCTCGGCGACCGGGCGGCCCCACATGGTCTCGCCCCAGCCGGTCACGCCGGTGTCGGTGCGCAGCCGCACCACCGTGCGGGTCTCGCCCGTCTTGGTCTCGAACGAGCTGGTGAACGGGTTGGTCAACGGCAGGTTCACGACCCAGGCGTCGACTTCGGTGATCTTCATGCCTCCCCTTCGGCGTGGGTTGCGCGGGTGGCCGCGTCGAACGCGCGGATCGCGCCGGCGAGGGCGGTCACCCGGTCTTCGAGCAGGCCGGCGCCACCTTCGGCGGTCGCGCCGGTGGCGTCGTCGGTGCTGCCGCCCACGCGGGCCCATTCGCCGTGGCGTTCGGCGGTCAGGCCCGGGTACGGCGGTTCGGCGAACAGCGGCGGCGGCACCACTTCGGGCCGCGGCTCGGGCGGGCGGACCAGGTCCGGGTGCGCCGCGAGCATCAGCGACGTCTCGTAGTGCCCCGCGTGCCCGGGTGAGCCACTGTGCTCGCCGAGCGAGAAGTAGGAGCACGCCCCGAGCGCGACGTCGGCGCGCAGCGCGTACTCCTTGACCGCCAGGCGCATGATCTCGTCGTTGCCGCCGTGGCCGTTGACCACGAGGACGCGCCGGAACCCGCTGGTGGCCAGCGAGTCCAGGACGTCGGCGAGCACGGCCCGCAGCGTCGCCGCGCGCAGTGACACCGCCGCGGCGAACAGGTGGTGCGGGCTGTGGCCGAACGGCAGCGCGGGCAGCCGCACCACGGCCGGTTCGCCGCCGAGGCGCTCGAGCGCCCGGTCGGTGACCGCCTCGGCGAGCATCGTGTCGGTGCCCATCGGCAGGTGGCCGGCGTGCTGTTCCTGCGAGCCGATCGGCAGCACGGCGATCGCCGTCCGCGCCGCCGAGCGCACCTCCCGCCAGGTCATCCGCGTCAGTTCGGGCATCTGGTCTCCCCTCTCGCTCCCGGTCGTGGCATCGTGACTCCCATGAGCACCGGCGAACGCCCGGCCCTGCGGCTGGTCCCGGCGCCGGCCGCGACCGAGGCCGGCGGGCCGCTGCTGGGTGCCGTCGAGCTGCTGCCCGGCCGGGTCCGGGCGGCACTGGTCGAGCTGTCCGGCGCGGTCGTGTGGCGCGCGGAGGCGACGTACCCGCGCGGCACGGCGGACCGGGCCGAGATCGACACGGCCCTGGCCGCGGTCGCGCGGTTCCCCACCCGGCCGGTCGGCGTCGGCGTGGCGGCGGCCGGGCTGGTCGACGCCGGGGCGGGCGTGATCATCGAAGTCAACGAAGTGCCCGCGCTGCACGGCTACCCGGTCGCGGATGTGCTGTCCACTGTGGCCGGTGTGCCGGTCCACGTCGAACACCGGGCGCGGCTGCAGGTCCTGGGCGACCGCTGGTTCGGCGAAGGCCGCGGCCGCACCGCGTTCGCGTCCGTCTCCACCGGCGAGGTGCTGGGCGTGGGGATCCTGTACGGCGGCGAGGTGCTGGCCCCGCCGGGCGGCCGCAGCGGCGCGCACATGACGGTCGCCGCGAGCGGGCGCCCCTGCACGTGCGGCGCGCGGGGCTGCTGGAAGACCGTCGCGACGACGCCGTGGCTGCGCGCGGAGGCCGACCGGCGCGGCCTGCCGGCGCGCTCGGTGCGCGAGCTGGCCGGGCACCCCCTGCTCGACGAGTACGCCGCCAACATCGCGCTCGGGCTGGTGAACATCCAGCAGCTGTTCGCGCCGGGCCTGTTCGTGCTGCACGGCGAGGCCGCCGACGGCGGCGAGCGCTTCCGGTCGCGCATCGAGGAGCGGCTGCGGGAGGACTCGTCGTGGGCGAGCGGAGCGGAGCCGCCCCGGGTGGTGGTCAGCCCGGGCCCGGCCGACGACGTCGCCCTTCTCGGCGGCGCCGGGCTCGTGCTCTCGCACCACTGACCCGCTCACGCCGTCGGATCCGGGTTCGGCACCACGTCCGACAAGCCACCCATGTACTCGCAGACCGGGCTCGTGCTCTCGCACCACCGACCCGCTCACCCGGCCGCCCGCCGACGAGCCCGACGCGGAACCACCGCGCCCGACAAACCGCCCGCGTACCCACAGACCGGCCACGCACTCCCCCGCCACCGACACCCTCACCCCGACACCCGCCGCCGCGCCGACCGCGGATCCGGGTTCGGCACCGCGTCCAGCAGGCTGCGCGTGTACTCGTGCGACGGTGCGCGGAACAGCTCGGCCGACTCCGCCAGCTCGACGATCTTCCCGGCGCGCATCACCGCGACGCGGTCGGCGATCTGCTGCACCACCGCGAGGTTGTGCGACACGAACACGTACGTCAGGTCCAGCCGCTTCTGCAGGCCCGCGAGCAGGTCCAGGACCTGGGCCTGCACCGACACGTCCAGCGCGCTGGTCGGCTCGTCGAGCACCACCAGCCGCGGCTCGAGCGCCAGGGCCCGCGCGATGGAGATGCGCTGGCGCTGCCCGCCGGAGAACTCGTGCGGATAGCGGTCCTGCACCTGGGGTGGCAGGCCGACCGCGTCGAGCAGCTCCGCGACGCGGTCGCGCACCCGGGCCCGGCCCCTCCGCCCACGCAACGCCGCGTCGTGCGTCACCAGCGGCTCGCCCACTATCTCCGTCACGCGCAGGCGCGGGTTCATGCTCGAATACGGGTCCTGCAGCACCACCTGCATCTCGCGCCGCACCTTCCGCAGCCGGCGCGGCGGCAGCGTCGCCAGGTCGGCGCCGTCGAAGCGGACCGTGCCCGCCGTGGGTTCGGCCAGCCGCAGCAGCAACCGGGTCAGGGTCGTCTTGCCGCTGCCGGACTCCCCCACCACGGCCAGGGTTTCGCCCGCGACGACGTCGAGGTCGACCCCGTCCACCGCGGGCAGCGCGCCGTAGTCCTTGCGCAGCCCGCGGATCTCGACCAGGTTCGTCATACCCGCTCCAGCTTCGGTGTCGCACGCAGCAGCTCGCGCGTGTAGTCCTCCCGCGGTGCCTCGAACAGCGGCACCACGTCGCCGGTCTCCACGACCCGCCCGGCGTTCATGACCACGACCCGGTCGGCGACTTCGGCGACGACGCCCAGGTCGTGGGTGATGAGCAGGATCGCCATGCCGTGGCGCCGCTGCAGGTCCACCAGCAGGTCGAGGATCTGCGCCTGCACGGTGACGTCGAGCGCCGTCGTCGGCTCGTCGGCGATGAGCACCCGCGGCCGGCCGACCAGCGCCATTGCGATCATCACGCGTTGCCGCAGCCCGCCGGAAAGCTGGTGCGGGTACTGGGAAGCCCGGCGCTCGGGGTCCGGGATGCCGGCTTCCCGCAACGCCTCCACGGCCGCCGTGCGCGCCTCGGCCCGTGACGCGCCCCGGTGCTTCCGGACGACTTCGGCGACCTGGGCACCGACCCGCTTCACCGGGTTCAGGCTGGACATCGGGTCCTGGAACACCATCGCGACGTCGTTCCCGCGAATCCGCCGCAGGTCCTTTTCGGACAGCCGAAGAACGTCCCGCCCGTCCAGCAGGATCTCCCCGCCCGCGTAGACGCACGGCGGTTCGGGGTTGAGCCGCAGGACCGACAGCGCCGTCGCCGTCTTGCCGCTGCCGGACTCCCCGACCAGCGCCAGCGTCTCGCCTTCGGCCACCGTCAGGCTCACGCCGTCGGCGGCGGTCACCGCGCCGGTGTCCACGTGGAACTCGACGCGCAGGTCGTTGATCTCCAGCAGGCTCATGAGCGGTACGCCTTCGGGTCCGCGACGTCGCGCAGCACGTCGCCGGTGATGTTGACGGCCAGCGCGGTGAGCATCAGCGCGACCCCGGGGAACACGGCCACCCACCACGAGGTGCCGAGGTACAGCTGGCCGTCGGCGAGCATGCCGCCCCAGGTCACGGTCTGTTTCGGCACGCCGAGACCGAGGTAGCTCAGGGACGCCTCCGCCACGATCGCCGCGGCGACGTGCAGCGTGCCGATCGTGGCCAGCGGCGCCATGACGTTGGGCAGCAGGTGGCGCCGCATGATCGTGAGGTCCGTGACGCCGATCGCGCGCGCTTCGGTGACGAACTCCCTGGTGCGCAAGGAAAGCACCTCGGACCGGATGACGCGGGCGTAGGACACCCAGCCGGTGAAGCCGAGCACCAGGACGACGTACCAGAGCCCGGAGCCGAGGAACCCGACGATGGCCAGCGCGAGCAGGATCGACGGGAACGCGAGCTGGATGTCGGCGATCCGCATGAGGATCCGGTCGAACCAGCCGCCGAGGAACCCGGCGGCCAGGCCGATCGCCGCGCCGACGACGCCGGCCAGCAGCGCCGCGCACGCGCCGACGAGCAGCGAGACGCGGGCGCCGTAGCAGAGCCGGGACAGGATGTCGCGGCCCAGCTGGTCGGTGCCGAGCAGGTGCGAAGCGTCGCCCCCGGCGGCCCACGCGGGCGGGTGCAGCCGCACCAGCAGGTCCTGCGCGCCCGGGTCGTAGGGCGCGATCAGCGGCGCGAGCAGGGCGACGAGCACCATCAGGGTGAGCACGGCGAGCGCGACGACGCCGAGCTTGCTGCGCAGCACGGCGCGCACCACGTTCGGGCGGGCCATCCGGGCGGCGGGCAGCGCGGTGGCGTTCAAGGCCGTCATGCGGTCACCCTCACCCTCGGGTCCAGCAGCGTGTAGGACAGGTCCACCAGCAGGTTCACCACGACGAACGTGGCGGCGAAGAACAGCACCGCGGCCTGCACGAGCGGGAAGTCGCGGTTCTGGATGGCCTCCACGGTGAGCCGGCCGAGGCCGGGCCAGGAGAACACCTGCTCGGTGAGGATCGCCCCGCCGAGGAGCGAGCCGACCTCCAGCCCGACGACCGTGACCACCGGCAGCGCGGCGTTGCGCAGGCCGTGGGCGAGCACGACGCCCCCGGTGCCGAGGCCCTTCGCGCGGGCGGTGCGGATGTAGTCGGCGCCGAGCACGTCGATCAGCGACGTCCGCAGCAGCCGCGCGATCACCGCGACCGAGTAGACGGCCAGGGTCACCGCGGGCAGCACCAGGTGCTCGAAACCGCCGTAGCCGGAGGCGGGCAGCACCTGCAGCCGGACGGCGAAGACGAGGATCAGCAGGATCCCGACCCAGAACGCCGGGGTCGACTGGCCGACGAGGACCCCGGTCATCACGCCGGTGTCGCCCGCGCGGCCCCGCCGCAGCGCGGCGAACGTGCCGGCCGGGATCGCGATCAGCAGGGCCAGCAGCAGGGCCGCGCCGGCCAGCTCCAGCGTCGCCGGGACGCGGGCGAGCAGCACGTCGGCGACGGGCTGGTCGTACACGAGCGACGTGCCCAGGTGCAGCCGCGGCAGGCCGCCGAGGTAGTCGAGGTACTGCGTGAGCAGCGGCCGGTCGAGCCCGAGGCTCGCGCGCAGCGTGGACTCCTGCTGGGCGGTGGCGTCCGGCGGCAGGATCAGCTTCACCGGGTCGCCCGAGAGGCGGACCAGGAAGAACGCCGCCGTGGCCACGAAGAACAGCACGATGACGGCGGTCAGCACCTTGCCGGCGACCGTGCGCAGCACGCCGGCCCCGGCCGCCGGGCGGCGGGAGAGGGCGACGGTGCTCACGAAGCCACCTCCGCTTTCGCCATGTTCAGCACGCCCACCACGCCTGGTGTCCACTGTGGACGCGTGTTGACCGCGCAGACGTTGTCGATCTGGTAGAGGAACACGAACGGCGCCTCCTGCTTGAGAAGCCGCTGCAGGCCGGTGAAGGCCCGCTGCCGGTCGGCGGGCACGAGTGACTGCTCCTCGGCGTCGACGAGGCGGTCGGCTTCGGCGTTGTGCCAGCGGCTCTGCCGCCGGTCGTGGCGGACGTTGGACTGCACGAGGCTTTCGGCGTCGAGCGTCCAGCCGGTGCTGGCGGCCAGGTAGATCGGGCCGAGGGCGCCGCGGTTGCTGGAGGTGAGCCGGCTGCTGTACGTGCCGGCGTCGACCAGGTCCACACGGGCCCGGACGCCAGCGCGGGCGAGCAGACCGGAGATCGCCTCGGCGAGATTGCCGTCGGCGGTCTGCGCGGTGAGCGAAGTGTCGAAACCGTCCGGGAAACCGGCTTCGGCGAGCAGCTGTTTCGCCAGGCCGACGTCGCGGGTGAACGGCGCGATCGACGGGTCGAAGCCGAACGACTCGCGCGGGAACATCGTCGGCACCTCGCGGGCCTTGCCGCCGAGCACCGCCTTGATCAGCAGCGGCACGTCGACGGCGTGGTTGAGCGCCCGGCGGACGCGCACGTCGCGCAGCGGGCCGCTGGTCGTGTCGAGCGAGAGGTACGACGTGCGGATGCCGGGGAAGTTCCGGATGGCGACGCCCTTGTAGCCCTGCAGTTGCAGCGCGGCGTCCGGGGTCAGGTTGGCGACGATGTCCACCTCGTCGCTCTGCAGGGAGGCCAGCGCCGACGACGGGTCGGGCATCGGGAGGAACACCAGCTCGTCGTAGGCCGGCCTGCCGCCCCAGTACGCGGGGTTCGCACGCATCCGCAGCCGGTGGTCGCGCTGGAAGTCGGCGAAGGTGAACGGGCCGGTGCCGACCGGGTGCTCGGCGAATCCGGCGTTGCCGACCTGCTTGAGGTATCCCGGCGGCACGGCAACACCGCCGAACAGCGACACCTTGGCCGGGATGATCGGGTCGGGCTGGGTGCAGCGCAGGTCCACCGTCAGGTCGCCGACGGCCACCGCCTGCTTGACGTAGCGCAGCTCGACGATCGGCGACTTCGTGGCGGGGTCGAGCAGCCGGTTGATGCTGAAGGCGACGGCGTTCGCGTCGCACGGCTCGCCGTTGTGGAACTCGACGCCGGGACGCAGCTTGAAGCGCCAGGTGAGCGGGTCGGGCGAGGACCACTCGAGCGCGAGACCGGGCGCGAGCCGGTTGTCCGCCCCGCGGGTGGTGAGCGTGTCGAACATGTTGGTCAGCACGTTCATCGACGTCATGTCGCCCTGCTTCTGCGGGTCGAGCGTCTTCGGGTCCGCTATCTGCGCGACCCGCAGCACGCTGCCGGTGGCGCCGGCGGCGGTGCCGCACGCGGCCAGCAGCCCGGGCAGGGCCAGCGCGGGCAGCGCGAGCCCGCCGAGCCTCAGTGCGTCGCGGCGCGACAGTGGGGACACGGCGCCTCCTTTCCGTCTCATGGAAGAGCGTTCCGTCAGGTGGAACGCGATTGCGCTAAGCTAGGCGCCGTGACCAACGCTGTCAACGCTTCCCCCGGCTCGCGGGGCGCGGTCGAGAAGGCCCTGGAGGTGCTCGCGACGCTCGCGGGCCCCGGTGGCCCGCACCGGCTGGCCGACCTGGCGCAGGCCTGTGACCTGCCGAAACCGACCGTGCACCGGATGCTGCAGACGTTCACCGAGGCCGGGTACGCCGTAGGCGCGGGCAGCGGGCACTACGCCGTGGGGCCGCGGCTGCTGGGGCTCTCGGCGGCGGCGCTGGTGAGCACGCGGCCGCTGCGGCCGGTGCTGGCCGAGCTGCAGCGGCGGACCGGCCACACGGTGCACTACGCGGTGCGCCACGGCGACCGGGCGGTGTACGTCGAGAAGCTCGAGCCGGAGCAGGCGTACCAGCTCAACACCCGGCCCGGCGGCGAGGTGCCGCTGTACTGCACGGCCGTCGGCCGCGCGATCCTCTCGCGCCTGCCCGAGGCCGACGTGGACGCGGTGCTGCGCGCCCCGCTCGCGGCGCGGACGGCGAAGACGGTGACCGACCCGGCGTCGCTGCGGGCCGAGCTGGCCACGGCGGACCGCGCGGGTTACGTCGTGGACGACGAGCAGTTCGAGGCGCACGTGCGCTGCCTGGGCGCCCCGGTGCTCGACGCCGGCGGCGCGGTGCTGGGCGCGGTGAGCGTGTCCGGGCTGACGTTCACGCTGCAGCCGTCGAGCTTCGCCGTGCTGGGCCCGCTGGTGGCCGAGGCGGCGAACCGGCTCTCGGCGGTGCTCGCCGGGACCCCGCTGCGAGCGGTCGATGCTCGCTGAGCTGCTGGCCCGGGCGCGCGACGACCGAGTCTTTTCCGCGGCGGCGTGGGAGGTCGGCACGGCGGACGCCGTGCTGAACCGCGGCGTCCTGGGCACGCGCTGGTGGGACGGGCCGCCGGTCACGGAGGCGAGCCGGTGGGACCTGGCCTCGGTGACCAAACCGGTGGCAGGCCTCGTGGTGGCGGCCCTGGCGGAGGCCGGCGCGCTGTCCCTCGACGACCCGCTCCCCCGCCACCTGCCGTCGTACGAGGGGACCGACAAGGCGTCGATCACCGTGCGGCAGCTGCTGACGCACACGTCGGGCCTGCCCGGCGGGACTCCGTTGTGGCGCGCTTTCCCGACGCGGGCGGCGTTGCTGGAGGCGATCCGGACGACCCCGCTGCCGGCCCCGCCCGGCAGCCGCGTGGAGTACTCGTCGCAGGGGTTCGTTCTGCTGGGCCTGATCGCCTCGGCGGCTTCGGGGCGGCCGCTGGACCGCCTGGTCGCAGACCTGGTGACGACCCCGGCGGGGATGCGGGACACGGGATTCGGCCCGGTGGCGGACGCGGTGGCCACCGAGGACTGCCCGTGGCGCGGCCGGGTCGTGACCGGCGAAGTCCACGACGAGAACGCCGTGGTGCTGGGCGGGATCTGCGGGCACGCGGGCCTCTTCGCGCCGCTGGCGGACGTGGCACGCCTCGGCCGGGTCCTGGCGGCGGGCGCGGCCCCGCTGCTGAAGCCGGAGACGCACGCGGAGATGATCGCCTGCCACACCCGGGGGCTGCGCCGCGGCCTGGCGTGGCAGGGCCTGGACGTCCCCGGCTCGCCCGTCGGCACCGCACTGCGGCCGGATTCCTACGGCCACACCGGGTTCACGGGCACGAGCCTGTGGGTGGAGCCCACCCGCCGCCGTTACTACGTCCTGCTGACCAACCGCGTGCACCCGAGCCGGACCCAGGACGTCTCGGCGGTCCGCCACGCGTTCCACGACGCCGCGGCGCGCATCGAGTAGGCGCCGGTCCGCGGTGAACTCGCGTCTGACATCGTGGGGTGCCGGGAAAACCGTGGTCGGGGGGAAATCGATGCTCGTCCGCTGGATCGAGGGCGGCGAAGAGCTGACCGCCGAGTGGCGGTCGGAGAACAACGCGCCGCCGCCCGCCGAGATCGTCGTCGGCGACGACGAAATGACCGCCGACGAGGCCTACCGGCTGGCTGTCGAGGGCAAGGCCGTGCTGTGGCGCGGAGACTTCCAGAACGCGCGGCAGCTGCTGAAGGCCGTGGACCGGAGGATCGACCGGGCCGGCAAGCGACGTCCGGCGAAGAGTGCCACCGAGGCGTTCCACCTGCACCGCCAGCGGCAGGCCCGGCAGGCCCAGCTGCTCGGCAGGCTGCTGGTGCCCGTGGACCCGGGGCACGTCGTTCCCCTGCGCCGGTCGCCCGACGTGCGGGAGGCGTGCACGGAGGCCTACGGCCCGGCGGAGGAGCCGTCGGTCGTGTCGTTGCGCGAACTGCTCGGCGTGATCGGCGCGCACGAGTGGCGGCGCAAGGGGGTCGAGGTGCCCGGGCTCGGCGCCCGGATCCACCCGCACTACGGGGTGTTCTCGCCGGCCCGCGGCGAGTACGTCGACCTCGTGGCGGCGGCGCCGCTCCCGTCGAGCCGGCTCGCGTTCGACATCGGGACCGGCTCCGGCGTGCTCGCCGCGGTGCTGCTCGCTCGCGGGGTCGAGTCCGTCGTGGCCACGGACCTCGACCAGCGGGCGCTCGACTGCGCCCAGGACAACCTCGAGCGGCTCGGGTTCGCCGGGCGCGTGCGGTTCGTGCGGACGGACCTGTTCCCACCCGGCGAAGCACCCCTGGTCGTCTGCAACCCGCCGTGGCTGCCGGCCAAGCCGACCTCGCCGATCGAGCACGCGGTGTACGACCCGGGCAGCCGGATGCTGCGGGGCTACCTGGACCGGCTGGGCAAGCACCTCGAGCCCGGCGGCGAGGGGTGGCTGATCCTGTCGGACCTCGCCGAGCACCTCGGGCTGCGGTCCCGCGCCGACCTCCTCGAGGCGATCGACGCGGCCGGCTTGACGGTGGTCGGCAAGACCGACACCCGGCCCCGCCACCCCCGCGCGTCCGATCCGGACGACCCCCTGCACGCCGCACGCGCGGCCGAGGTCACCTCGCTCTGGCGGCTCGCCGTCCACCACTGACCGGACGGGCACGTTCCGCATCGATCGATACAAAAAAGGTAGACTGCGGCGATGGAGAACGGGAAACGCCGGGCGGCCGGCCGCCCGCGCGGATTCGACCCCGACGCGGCCCTCGAGCGCGCCCTGCTGGTGTTCTGGGAGCAGGGCTACGAGGGGGCCAGCCTGGCCACCCTGACCGAGGCCATGGGCATCTCCACCACCAGCATGTACGCGACCTTCGGCAACAAGGAAGAGCTGTTCCGCAAGGCCCTGGAGCGCTACACCGAAGGCCCGAGCGCCTACGTCGCGCGCGCCCTGGAAGAGCCGACCGCCCTCGACGTCGCCACCGCGATCATCGCGGGCACGATCCGGACGACCACCCGGCCGGCCGGCCCGCACGGGTGCCTCGGCGTCCAGGGCGCCTTGGCCACCGGCGACGCCGGCCGTGGCGCCCGCGACCTGCTCGTCGACTGGCGCGACGACGGCTACTCCACCCTCCGCGACCGGTTCGGGCAAGCGGTCGACGACGGCGACCTTCCCCCGGAGGCCGATCCGGCGGTGCTCGCCCGCTACCTCACCGCGCTGGCGTACGGCATCGCTGTGCAAGCGGCGAGCGGCGTCGGCCGCGCCGAACTGCAGGAGATGGCCGACGCCGCGTTGCGCGCCTGGCCGCTCACCTGAGCCGTCCGTAATTCTGAATCGATCGCTGCGCAATCTGCTACAGTCGGATTCTGTATCGATCGATGCGAAACTCGGCGAGATCAGCCGGCAGCCGGAAGGACCCCCATGACCGTCACCCTGATCACCGGAGCCAACAAGGGCATCGGTTTCGAGACGGCGAAACACCTCCTGTCCCTGGGACACACCGTCTACGTCGGAGCCCGTGACGCCGAGCGCGGCGAGAAAGCCGCGGCGGAGCTCGGCGCGCGGTTCGTGCAGCTCGACGTGACCGACGACGCCTCGGTGAGCAGCGCGCTGGCCACGATCGGCGCGGCCGAAGGACGGCTCGACGTCCTGGTCAACAACGCGGGCGTCCTCGGCAGCGAAGCCCTCGACGGCCCCACCGCGCTGCGGGTCTTCGACACCAACGCGGTGGGGATCGTGCGCGTCACCGAAGCGGCGCTTCCCTGGCTGCGCAAGTCGTCGAACCCCACCGTGGTCACGGTTTCCAGCAGCGCCGGATCGTTCTGGGCGGTGACCAACCCCGACCGGCCGGAGTTCGGGCTGCCCCTCGCGCTTTACTCCGCGTCCAAGGCCGCCGCGACCATGCTCACGGTCCAGTACGCCAAGTCCCAGCCCGGCATCAAGTTCAACGCCGTCGAGCCCGGCACCACCGCCACCGACATGACCGCGGCGTTCGGGATCGGGCGTTCCCCGGAAGAGAGCGCCCGGACTGTCGTGCGCCTGGCCACCCTCGGCGCGGACGGCCCCACGGGGACCCTCCAGGACGAAAACGGGGAGCTGGCCTGGTAGTCATCCGCGCCGCAGACCGGCGATGAGCAGCTCGAGCTGGTACTCGAAGTCCTGCACGCAGTCGCCCGCCTGCAAAGCCGGCAGGACGCGAGGTGCAGGCTCGGCAGCTCCGCGGCCGTCACCATCCGCCGGAACCACGCGGCGACCGGCTCGGGGCGGGCGGGCGAGGTGGCCGCCCGGCTGCGGCAGCTGCAGGAGGCCACCGGCGCCGACGAACTCGTCAGCACGACGATCACGCACGCCCACGCCGACCGCGTCCGGTCCTGCGAAATGCTCGCCGAGCACTGGAACCGCTGAGCCTTCGGGTCATGGCAGCGGGATGCCACAACGCCCCGTGGTCCACGCCGAGGCCGCGGGCTCCGGCCGGCATCCGGCCGGGCACACGCCGCCAGGCCGCGGCCGCGCGCGGAGGGCCGGATGCCGTAGCCCGGTCGAGCTGGACGACCCAGGACGAAATCCCGGCGGCCGGGGCGACCAGCTGTGGTCCGGAGGTCAGTCGCCGAACGCGGCCTGGTGGGCGGCCGCGCAAGTATGCGGGAGGTCGTCCGGGACGACCACGCTGCCGGTGATCGTCGTGCGCGGCGCGAGCGGGATCGCGCGCACCCGGGTGGACCGGATCTCCGCCACCTGGTCCGCGGGCAGCACCGTCCAGGCCCGCGGATCCGCGCCGACCTCGACGATCGTGTCCTGGACCGTCCCCGCCGGACGGCCCGGCCGCACCGGGACGCCCGCCTCGCGCAGCACCGCCGGATCGTGGACGCGCAGGCCGTCGTCGGCCAGCTCGGCCACGCTCACGGCGTCGCGGCCGGCGGCGGGGTGCCGCGCGGACACGACCGCGAACAGCGGCTCGGTCCAGGCCGGCAGCACCCGCACCCCGGGCGCCGCTTCCACGCCCCGGGCCAGCGCCAGGTCGATCTCCCCTTGGCGCAGGGCGGCCAGGCGGTCGGCCTGCGGCAGGTCGACGAGCACGAAGCCGAACGCCGGGGACCACTCGCGCAGCGCGTCGATCCCGCGCTCCAGCCGCGCGGTCGCCCCGGCAGCCGTGCCGATCCGCATGACGCCCGTCTGTCCGGCCGCCGCGCTCCGGACGCGGTCGGCGGCCGCGAGCGCGTCGCGGGCGGCGGCGAGCACCCGGTGCCCGGCCGCGGTCAGCCGGACCCGGCGCGGCGACCGGTCGAACAGCCGCTCCCCCAGCTCGCGCTCCAGCCGGGCGATCTGCCTGCTGACCGCGGGCTGGGCGATGTGCAGCCGCTGCGCGGCCCGGCCGAAGTGCAGCTCGTCGGCGACCGTGACGAAGTACCGCAAGGCCCGTAGTTCCACCGGTTCTCCCCTGGGCTGGGACGATGCCTCCAGGTTATCGCTGCGCGTCGCTCCTGGCCCTCGTTCGCGGCGGGCCGCGGTGCTGGACTGGGAGCATGAACCTCGACCTCGGCCTGCTCGGCGCTCACCTGCGCGAGCACGAAGTGACCCCGGAAAGCGCCGCGGAAGTCGAGCGGGCCGGCTACGGCACGCTCTGGCTGGACGCCTCCCCGCCCGCCGATCTCGCCTTCGCCGAACGGCTGCTCGACGCCACCACGCGGCTGGTCGTCGGCACGAGCGTGGTGAACGTGTGGACCGCCGAAGCGGAGACGGTCGCCGCGTCCTACCACCGGATCGTCGCGAAGCACCCCGGCCGGTTCCTGCTGGGCGTCGGGATCGGGCACCGCGAAGTGCACGCCGAGTACGCCTCGCCGTACGGCACATTGGTGTCCTATTTGGACGCTCTCGCCGACGCGGGCGTGCCGGCCGACCGGGTCGTGGTGGCCGCCCTCGGGCCGAAGATGCTGCGCCTGGCCCGCGACCGCACCGCCGGTACCGTCCCGTGCCTGGTCACCCCGGACCACACCCGCCAGGCCCGCGCGGTCCTCGGCGCGGGCAAACTGGTGCTGCCGGGCCATTTCGCCCTGGTCGAGCCCGACCCGGCACGAGCCCGCGCGGTCGCCCGGTCGGCCCCGCCCGGAACCGCGCTGGGTGTCGCCAACTACGCGAGCAACCTCCGTCGCCTGGGCTTCACCGAGGACGACCTCTCCGGCGCGGGCAGCGATCGCCTCGTCGACGCACTCGTCGCCCACGGCGACCCGGCCACCGTCGCGGCGCGGCTGCTGGCCCACCGGGCCGCGGGCGCGGACCACGTCGGCGTCTACCCCCTCGGCGACGACCCGATCGCGACGCTGCGCGCGGTCGCCGAAGCGGTGTTCTCCCACCGCGGACACCCGGTTGACCCTCCCACCGGTGTGAAGGTCCGGTAGCCGGCAAGGCGCGGTTACCGTCGGGGCATGAAGCCGAGCACATCGCACTGGGGCGCCTTCTCCGCCGAGGTCGACGCCGAAGGACGGCTGCGCGTCGAACCGCATCCGGCGGACCCGGCGCCGTCGCCGTTGCTGGGCAACCTGGGCGCCGCGCTGGACCACCCCACCCGGGTGGCCCGGCCGGCGGTCCGCCGCGGCTGGCTCGAGCACGGCCCCGGCCCGGACTCCCGGCGCGGTCACGACGAGTTCGTCGAGGTGCCCTGGGACGAGGTGCTCGACCGGCTGGCCGGCGAGCTCGGCCGCGTCCGGGCCGAGCACGGGAACCAGGCGATCTTCGGCGGCTCCTACGGCTGGGCCAGCGCCGGCCGGTTCCACCACGCCCAAAGCCAGCTGCACCGGTTCCTGAACACCCTCGGCGGCTTCACGGCGTCGCGCAACACCTACAGCAACGGGACGTCGTCGGTGCTGCTGCCACACGTCGTCGGCGACACGCACGCGGTGCTGCGGCGGGCGTCCACCTGGCCGACGATCGCCGCGCACACCGAGCTGATCGTCGCGTTCGGCGGCGTGCCGGAGAAGAACGTCTTCGTCACGCCCGGCGGCGTCACGGTCCACGGGACCGCCGGGCACCTGGCGCGGTTCGGCGGCCGCGTCGCGCTCGTCAGCCCGCTGCGCGACGACGGCCCGTCCACAATGGACACCCGGTGGTACCCGATCCGGCCCGCGACCGACACCGCGCTGATGCTGGCGCTGGCCCACACGCTCGTCGTCGAAGGCCGGCACGACCGGGCGTTCCTCGAGCGCTACTGCACCGGCTACCCGGAGTTCGAGCGGTACCTGCTCGACGACCCGAAGGACGCGACCTGGGCCGCCGGCCTCACGGGCATCCCGGCCGCCGACATCGTCGCGCTGGCCCGCGAGATGGCGGCGCACCGGACGCTGATCACCGTCACGTGGTCGTTGCAGCGCACCGAACACGGGGAACAGCCGGTGTGGGCGGCCATCGCGCTGGCCGCGATGCTGGGGCAGATCGGCGTGCCGGGCGGTGGGTTCGGCCACGGCTACGGCTCGATGGGCGACGTCGGCGACACCGGACCAGACCTGAAGATCCCGTCCCTGCCGCAAGGCGTGAACCCGGTGCGCGAGTTCATCCCGGTCGCGCGGATCGCCGATCTGCTGCTGCACCCCGGCGAGACGTACGACTACGACGGCGAAGTCCGCCGCTACCCGGACATCCGCCTCGTGTACTGGGCGGGCGGCAACCCGTTCCACCACCACCAGGACCTCAACCGCCTGCGCCGCGCGTTCACCCGGCCGGACACGGTGGTCGTCCACGAGCCCCACTGGACCGCGACGGCCCGCCACGCCGACATCGTGCTGCCCGCCACGACCGCGCTGGAGCGCGAGGACCTCGGCTCCGGCCGCCGGGACACGCACGTGATCGCCATGCACCGGATCGCTCCGCCCGCGGGCGGAGCGCGGGACGACTACGCGATCTTCGCCGGACTGTCGGAGCGTCTCGGCGTCGCCGCGGAATTCACCGAAGGCCGGACGGCCCGGCAGTGGCTCGAACACCTCTACAACGGTTGGCGGGACACACCTTCGTTCGCGGAGTTCTGGGCCGCCGGGGAACTGCGGCTGCCGCCCGGCCGCGAACACCACACGCTGTTCGCGGACTTCCGCGCGGACCCGGCCGCCCATCCCCTGCGCACGCCGAGCGGCCGCATCGAGATCACGTCGGCGACCGTCGCGGGGTTCGGCTACCCGGACTGCCCCGGCCACCCGGTCTGGCTGCCGCCGAGCGAGTCCGGGCCGCTGTGGCTGATCGCGAACCAGCCGCACACCCGCCTGCACAGCCAGCTCGACGCCGGTGGGACGAGCCGCGCGGGCAAGGTGGCCGGCCGCGAGCGCATCC
Organism: Amycolatopsis sp. NPDC028719; assembly: GCF_055565395.1. Taxonomy (NCBI): domain Bacteria; kingdom Bacillati; phylum Actinomycetota; class Actinomycetes; order Pseudonocardiales; family Pseudonocardiaceae; genus Amycolatopsis; species Amycolatopsis sp. NPDC028719. Next base: position 184,890 of record NZ_JBVHUL010000007.1, on the reverse strand, counting down.
GGCTCAACCCGGCCGACGCGGCGGCCCGCGGCATCGCGACCGGCGACGTCGTCCGGGTGTTCAACACCCGCGGCGCGTGCCTGGCGGGCGCGGTCCTCGACAACGCACTCCGGCCCGGCGTGGTCCAGCTCCCCACGGGCGCGTGGTTCGACCCGGTGGAGGACCACCCGTCGGGCCCGCTGTGCGCGCACGGCAACCCGAACGTCCTGACCGCCGACGTGCCGTCGTCCCGGCTGTCGCAGGGCTGCGCGGGCCAGCACGCGGCCGTGGACGTCGAACGCTTCGAGGGCCCGGTCCCGGAAGTGCGGGCCCTGCGTTCACCGATCGTGACAGGGCCTCGATGACCGCTGTCCGAGGCGAGCGGTGGGGCGCCGGAATCCCGGCGCCCCACCGATGCGCGCCTCAGTCGCCGACGACCGGGTGCCCGCCTTCGACCACCGTCAGCGGCCCGTGCGAGCCTCGCGCCCACCCCCGGTGGCCAGGGCACCTTCAACGGGCTGACGGCGTCGGTGGAGATGGTCACCCGCGACACCGACGGCCCGCTCGCGCACACCTACCTGGGCCCGGACGGCCGGTCGGGTGCCTGGAGCACCCACGGCGACTGGCACATCGTGGGCAAGCCGGCGTCGGTGTACAACCCCAGCTCCGGCTCCGTCGAGGTCTACGCCCGCGACACGCTGGGTTTGCTGATCCACACGTACCTGGGTGCGGACCTCCAGCACGGCCCGTGGTCGCTGATCGACGGCGAGCACCACATCACGGACTGAGGGTTACGCGGGATCCTCGGCACGGTGCCGGTTTCGACCGGCACCGTGCCGAGGCTTTTGTGCCGCGGCCTCGGCCAGGCAGTGCCGGATGTCTTCGAGGTGATGCGTGACCTCGTGGGCGGCCTGGCGCACCAGCCAGCGGGCCGTGCGGTACTCGCCCGGCAAGCGGGTCACCGTGCGTTCGAGGTCCGGCGGGGTCAGTCGGTCGATCTCTTCGCCGAGCCCGGCGGCGCCGGCCGCGAGTTCCTCGCGCACTCCGTCGAGGGAGCGTTCGTTGTAGCGGAAACGCCGTGCCCGCAGGTCGTTGAGCATCGGCTCGAGGACGGGCCGGTCCTCGGTCCGGGCGCGGTGCACCCGGACCGTGTAGGTGACGCAGACGTCGCGCAGGTGGAAGACGTACTCCAGCGCCGACCAGTGTCCGGGCCGCGAGCGGCGCCGGAGGTCCGGCGGGGGCGCGTCCCCGAGCACCGAGTCCACCGCGCCGGGCAGGGACGCGATGATCGCGGTGGCCGTCTCGATCGTGAGTGCGGGAAAGGAAAGTCCGCACTCGGCGCAGACGTGATCCTCCCCCGCCAGCGGCGGGATGGCTTTCGACTGGTCGCCGGGCACGGCCGCCATCGTCGCCGACCCACGCACCGGAGGGCAACCGCGCCGGCGGGGAAAGCCCTGCCGAACAGTGGCCGGGGCGGGCGGCGAACCGCCCGCCCCGGGTGTTCACCGGATCAGCGCCGGCAGGGGTTGCCCGCCGGGTGCGCCGCACTGCCGTGCACGTCGGCCTGGGACTCCGCCAGCACGATCTTCGCCAACGCCGTGTCCAGCGCCACCGCCTGCTGCTTCACGACGCCGCCCGAGACGGTCTGGCCGTTCAGCTTCAGCGAGCCGATGACCAGCGGGATGGTCAGCGGCGCCGAGCCGACCGTGACCGAGACGCCGTTGATCTTCAGCGAGGTGACGTTCGAGCTGCCCGTCAGCACCGGGGCGAGCCCGCCCGTGGCCGGCTGGCAGGTCGCCGCCGCCTGGGACTGGATCACGCCCAGCTCGATCGTGAGCCCGATCGTGCTGATCACCGTCTTGTCGATCTTGGCCGACGCCCGCGCCTGGTCACCGGCCGCCGGGGCCGCGGACTGGTTGTCCGGGGTCAGGTCGGTCGACGAGGTCAGCGCGTGGGTCTGCACCTTGATCAGGCCGGCGTTGAGCGTCGCGTCGAGGACGGTCTTGCTGTCGTCGGCGCAGGGCAGGTTCTGCGGGTTCGCCACGGCGGCGGTGATGCCGAGGACGTTCGCCGCGGTGCCGGTGCAGGAGAAGGCGCCGTCGCGGTCGTCGTCGACGATCGTGCCGATACCCGTCGGGTCCACCAGGCCGGCGCCGGCCGGGGCGGAGAGGTTCACGGTGAACGTCTCGTCCGGCTCGTCGACGGTGTCCGGGTTGACCAGCACGGTCACCGGTTTGGCGGTCTCACCGGGGGCGAAGGTGACGTCGCCGCTGGCGGCGGCGTAGTCGGCCGGTGCGGTGGCGCTGCCGTTCGCGGTGGCGTAGTGCACGGTCACCGGGTTCGGGCCGGCCCCGCCGAGCAGGGACACGGTGAACGTGGCCGGCACCGGCGCGCCGCCGGAGCCTTCGGTGACCGTCACGTCGTTGACGGCCAAGCCGAGCACGCGCACGGTCGTCGTCTCGACGAAGCCGCGAGACACGCCGTCGACCAGGTAGTCGACCGAGCAGTGGTAGGTGCCCGGAGCGGCGTCGGCCGCGGCGGCGATCGTCTCGGTGAACGTCGCGACGTCACCGCTGGTCACCTTGACGCTCGCCGGGGCGTTGGTGAGTGTCAGCTGCGGGTCGCAGCTGGTGACGTGCGGGGTCACCGTCACCTCGATGGACTTGATGCCGTCCAGGATGGCCTGGGACACCTGGTTCGAGGGCACGTTGTTGAGCAGCACGCCGCCGGTGGCTTCGGTGATGGCCGTGGCCTGGCCGGTGGCGTCGAGCGCGCCGACGTTGACCGCGACGACGCGGATGTTCGCCGCCTTCAGCGCGGCGATCGTGTCGGCCAGGGTGTGGCCGCCGCTGGGGTCGTGCGACGGCGCGTCGCCGAACCACGCGACGATGCGGGTCCCGTCCGGGCGGAACGAGACGGCGCCGGTGGCCAGTTCGTAGAGGGCGTTGAGGTCGGCTTCGGGGCCGTCGCCCCCGCCGCCCGCGGCCCACTGGTTGATGCCCGCCTGGACCGCGCCGGTGTCCGCGGTGATGGCCTGGTTGACCTTGAACGGCACGGAGTCGCTGAAGTCCTTGTACTCCGCGACGCCGAACTGCGCGGTCGGCTGCGCGGCGAGCACGTCCCCGGTGATGGCGTTGGCGTTGGTGCGCACGTTGGTGATGGCGCCGCCCATGCTGCCGGTGGTGTCGGCGAGCAGGACGAGGTCGGGGTTCGGCGGGACGGCGGAGGTGGTGACGTGCTTGGTGACGGTGGTGCTCTGCCCGGCGGCGAGCGTGAGGTCGACGGTGGCCGGGTCGACGCCCGGCGGCGCCGCGGCCGCCACCGCGGCCGGGGCCAGCAGCGCGGCGGCCGCGGTGAGGGCGACGAAAACTGATCTTCGTGACATGGATTTCCCTTTCGAGCACCGGCGGACGGCCGGATTCGGTACGGGGTTGCCTGGGGAAGACGAAATGGGCAGGAATTCGTTAGCAGGGTCCGCGAACGTCACCCGGAGCGCCCTGTGTCAAGGCGCTCAACGGGTTACTGAGCCTGAATTCGGCCTACGCAGATCATGGCGGGAATAGGCCGAAGGACGGGAAACGCCGGGAGAGCGTCACGCTCAAGAGCGACGGGAATCGCGCTTTCCGGCACCACGAGTATCGCCCTGACGGCGGAGGAACCGCGATTTTCGCTTTCCGGTGCGCGAATCACCACCGGATGTCGTAACGGCGCCCGCCTGGGTAGCGTGCCGGGCATGACTCCCCAGCACGCGCTCTGGCTCCCGCTCTTCGACGCTCTGGCCGACCCGGGGCTCGTCGCCCGCCTCGCCGCCGAGGCCGAAGAAGCGGGCTGGGACGGCGTCTTCGTCTGGGACCACCTCCGCTGGCGCGAGCCGGTGGCCGCGGCAGCCGACCCCTGGATCACCCTGGCCGCGATCGCCACCGCCACGTCGACGGTGCGCTTCGGGCCGATGGTCAGCGCGATCACCCGCCGCCGCCCCGCCAAGCTCGCCCGCGAGACCGCGACGCTCGACTGCCTCGGCGGCGGCCGGCTCACGCTCGGCGTCGGCCTCGGCAGCGACCGGTTCGGCGAGGAGTTCTCCCGGTTCGGCGAGGAGTGCGACGACCGGGTGCGCGCCCGCATGCTCGACGAGGCGCTGGAGATCCTGGCGACCGCCTGGTCCGGCGAGGTCGTGGACCACCACAGCGAGCACTACACGGTGGCCGGCATCCGGTTCCTGCCGACACCGGCGCGGCGGATCCCGGTCTGGGCGGCGGGCTTCCCCGGCAACATCAACCCGATGCGCCGGGCCGCGCGCCTCGACGGCTACTTCCCGGTGAACCTCGACTCGGCCGACCGCTTCGCGGAGGCCGTGGCGCAGGTCGAGGCACTGCGCACCGGAACCGGGCCGTACGACTACGTCGCGGAGCTCGAGCCCGGCGAGGACGGTTCGCCGTACACGCGGGTGGGCGCGACCTGGCTGCTGACCGCCTTCGCCCCCGAATCGCTCTCGGTCGACCACGTACGCGGCGTCCTGCGCGACGGGCCCCACTGAGCCACCAGTCAGCGCACGAGCTGACCCACCCGAGCACCCCGACGGCGATCCACCGCGAACCCGACCACCGCCAACACCAACCCCACCGCACTCACCGCCACCCCGGCCCACGCCGTCGCGCGGTAACCCAGACCCGTCGCGATCACCACGCTGCCCAGCGCCGCGCCCAGGCTGTTGGCCGTGTTGAACGCCGACTGGTTCAGGGCCGCTCCCATCAGCTGGGCGCCCGGGGCCACCGCGATCAGCCGGGCCTGCAGCACCGGGCCCAGGAACAGGATGGTCCCGCCGATCAGGAACGCGCCGGTGAACAGGCCGAACGCCGAACCCACCGTCAGTCCGAAGTAGACGTTCGCGGCGATCACCGCGGCGAAGCCCACCACCATGGCGCGCCGGAGGTCGCGGTCGGCCTGCCAGCCGCCCAGGAAGTTGCCGGCCGTCATGCCGAGCCCGACCGCGACGAGGGCCCACGGGACCGCGCCCGGGGACAGCCCGGTGACCGAGGTGGTGATCGGCGCCAGGTAGCTGTCGACGGCGAAGAACCCGGCGATCCCGATCGACGCCGTCGCCGCGACGAGCCACACCTGCGGGCTGCGCAGCGCGCGCAGCTCGTCGGCCGGTGATCCGCCCGCCGCCGGCGCGTCCGGCACCGTGACCGCCACCGCCAGCAGGGCGAGCAGGAAGACCCCGGCGATCAGCAGGTACGCCGTCCGCCAGCCGGCGGCCTGCCCGAGCCGGGTGATCAGCGGGACACCCGCGACGTTGGCCACGGCCAGCCCGCTCAGCACCACGGCGAACCCGCGCCCCTCGCTGCCCGGCCCCATCAGCGTCGCCGCCAGCAGGCCGGCGGCCCCGAAGTACGCGCCGTGCGGCAGGCCCGCGGCGAACCGGGCCACCAGCACCAGGCCGTAACTCGACGCCACCGCCGAAGCGACGGTGCCGAGCACGAACAGCACCAGCAGCCCGAGCACCAGCCGCTTGCGCCGCATCCGCGCGGTGATCGTGGCGAGCACGGGCGCGCCCACGACCACGCCCAGCGCGTACGCGGTGATCATCCACCCCGCCCGCGCGACCGAATCCGGTTCGGTGTTCCCGAGCACGCTGTGCGCGATCTCGGGCAGCAGCCCGGCCGGCACGAACTCGGTCAGCCCGATCGCGACCGAGCCGAGGGCCAGGGCCAGCAGGGCCGCCCATCGGCGCCGCCGGGAGAGGTCGTCCATTCCGGCGACTTTAGCAACGCTGTTGCGTTAATACCAGATCCCGGCGGTAGGGTGACGCCGTGCACCTGGCTTTCCTGCGGGACTACCACGAAGCGCTGGTGATCGCGCTGGCCCGGACCGCGCCCACGCTCGAACGCGGCACCGTCGCCGAGCTCACCGGGCTGACCCCGCAGGCCGTGTCGAAGGTGCTCGCCCGGCTGGTCGACGAAGGCCTTCTCGAACCCGCCGGCGTGCGGCGCCCGGCGCGCGGCAAGCCGGCCGCGGTCTACCGGCTCGTCCCCGGCAGCCGCCGGGCGATCGGCGCGCACGTCACCCGCCGTGAGCTGCGCCTGGTGCTCGCCGACCTGGCCGGCACCGTCCTCGCGTCGATCGCGACGCCCCTGCCCGCCGACTTCACGCCGGACGAGCTGCTGAGCGAGCTGGCGGCCGGCGTCACGACGATGATCGCCGGGCACGACCTGAGCACTCCCGGGCTCGCCGGCGTCGGCATCGGCATGATCGGGCCGCTCGACCAGTCGACCGGCACCGTCCGCGGCGCCCACCGGCTGCGGCACTGGCGCGACGTCCCGCTGGCCGGGCTCGCCGAGCAGCGCCTGGGCCTGCCCGTGCTCGTGGACAAGGACGTCACCGCCGGCGTCACGGCCGAAGCCTGGCGCCGCGGGACCACCTTCCGCGACGCGGCCCTGGTCGTGGTCGACGCCGGAGTCGGCGCCGGGCTGTGGCTGGGCGGGGCCGCCCACCGCGGAGCGCACACCAACGCCAGCGAGTTCGGCCACGCCGTCGTCCAGCTCGACGGGCCACACTGCGCTTGCGGCCGGCGCGGCTGCCTGGAAGCGGTCCACGAGCAGGCGGCCGACCCCGCCGCGGCCGCCGCCGTGCTCGCGACCGGCGTGGTCAACCTTCTCCAGACCCTCGACCTCGGCCACGTCGTCCTCGGCGGCGCCGACCTGCTCCCCCACGGCGAGCTCTACCGGGAAGCCGTCGAACACGCCGTACGCACCCAGCTGCCGGGCGCGGGCTGGCTCACGGTCGAGGTCTCCCTGACGTCGCTGGGCACGGACGTCGTGGCCGCCGGCGCGGCCATGCAGGTGCTCAACGCCCGCTACGGACTCCCCGATCCGACCCGGCCCCGCGAGCCCGCGCCCGCCGTCGTCCGCGGGTGAGGCGCGGCTATCCCGCCAGCTCCGCGTCGCGCCGGGTGAGTGGTGAGTCCCGGCCGCAACCTCGAACCACGACCCACCACGCACACCCACACGGGAGCGCGAAAGGCCACCGGCCCGGACACCGCCGCACGGGCCCGGCGCTACCCCGCCAGTGCCGCCTTCGCGCCGCGTGAGTGGTGGGTCCCGGCCGGAGCTTCAGGCCGCGGCCCGCCGCGCACATCCACGCGGGAGCGCGAAAGGCGCCCGGCGGCGAGCCCGGCCAGGAGCAACCCGCGCTACCCCGCCAGTTCCGCCTCGCGCCGGTGAGTGGTGAGTCCCGGCCGCAACCTCGAACCACGACCCGCCACGCACACCCACACGGGAGCGCGAAAGGCCACCGGCCCGGACACCGCCACGGGCCCGGCGCTACCCCGCCAGTTCCCCTTCGCGCCGCGTGAGCACCAACGGCGCGTCCTCGGTGACGGCGATCGTGTGCTCGGAATGGGCCGTGCGCGAACCATCCGCCGAACGGATCGTCCAGCCGTCGGGATCGAAGACGATCCGGTCGGTCGAGCGCGCGAACCACGGCTCGAGCGCGAGGGTGAGCCCCGGCCGGAGCTTCATGCCGCGGCCCGGCGCGCCCTTGTTGGGGACGTGGAGGTCCTCGTGCATGGTGCGCCCGATGCCGTGGCCGCCGAACTCCGTGTTGACCGGGTAGCCGTAGCCGGCGGCCACCGCGCCGATCGCCGCGGAGATGTCGCCCAGGCGGTTGCCCGGGCGCGCCGCCTCGATCGCCGCCTCCAGCGCTTCCTCGGTGGCGCGGATGATCCGCTGGTCCTCTTCGGCGGCCGTGCCGACGATGACCGTGCGCGCCGAGTCGGCCGCCCAGCCGTCGATGCTGACCGCGATGTCCGCGGTCAGCACGTCGCCGTCGCGCAGGACGTAGTCGTGGGGCAGGCCGTGCAGGACGGCGTCGTTGACCGAGAGGCAGATGACGTTGCGGAACGGCCCCTTGCCGAAGGAGGGCGCGTAGTCCCAGTAACACGACTCCGCGCCGCGCCGCTTGATCATGCCGCGCGTGTGGTGCTCCAGGTCGAGGAGGTTGACGCCGACGTCGGCGAGCCGGCCGACCTCGGAGAGCACCTCCGCGACGAACCGCCCGGCCACGTGCATGCGGTCGATCTCCGCAGGCGTCTTCAGTTCGATCACGAGTACCTCGCGTCCCAGAGTGTCGGTATAGTTATACCGATACCCTAACCGCTCGCGATCGGCCACCGCGGACGCGGGCCCCGCGGAAAGTCAGGCGGTCACGGCGTCGTGGAACCGCCCGAGCTCGGCCCGGGTGTCCGGGCCGCACGGCTGGAACACGATCTCGGTGACCCCGCGGGCGGCGATGTCGTCCAGCCGCTGCCGGAGCTGTTCGGGCGTGCCGCTCATCGTCACCTCCCGCAGCATCTCGTGGCCGCCCGCCTGCCACGCCGCCTGGTCGGCCTCCCCCAGCTCCACGCAGTGACCGGCGTGGACGGCGAGGTGCCGCAGCTCCGGCGGCGTCCGCTCCACCACGTCCAGCCACTCCGCGCCACCCGGGAGCGCGCGCACGGCGGAAGGGCCGCCGAACTCGTGGGCGCCGTGGTAGGCCAGCGCCCAGCCGGGCCCGGCGGCGAGGCGCGCGTGCTCGCTGTCGGTGCGTTCTCCTTCGTCGAGCACCGTGCCCCACACGAGGTAGGGCACCCACGAATACTCGCTCATGAACTCGGGCAGCTGCAGCGTGACGTACAGCCCGTCGCCGAGCTCCTTGGCCACCCGGTGGCCCTTCGGCCCCAGCGCCCCGATGAGGACGGGGACGTCGACGGGCCGGGCGGGCGCGTGCCCGTCGGGGTGCAGCATCCGCATCCGCGCCCCTTCCCATTCGACGACGTCGCCGCGCAGGAGACCGCGGTAGGCGCGAATGTAATCCTCCATGTAGGACCAGGTGATCGCGCGGTAGCCCATGGCGCGACGGCCGGTGAAGCCGGTCCCGAAGGAGACCGCGACCCGCCCGGGCGCCAGCGCGGCGAGGGTGGCGGTCGCCGCGGCGTTGACCATCGGGTGCCGCAGGCTGGGCACCAGCACGCCCGGGGCGAGGCCGATCCGGTCGGTCCGCTCGGCGGCCCGCGCGAGGGTCATCCACACGTCGGGGCTCTGCTGCGGGGTGTCGTAGACCCACGCCCGCTTGAAGCCCAGCTCTTCGGCCACGACGATGTCGTCCGGAGTGGACAGTGCGGTCGGGAAGGCGCAGGAGACGTCCATGGGGGACCTTCGTTCGTCAGGGCAGGCCGGCGTGCGGGACCTCGACATCGACCGCGAGGAGCTGCGCCTCGCGCACGGGACGGCGTTCGTGTTCGGGGAAGGACGGCGCCGCGCAGAGGAACAGCGTCCGTCCGTCGTCGCCGCCGAGCATGCAGGCGAACACCCCGGTGCCGGCGTCGATCTCGTCGAGGACCCGGCCGCCCTCCTCGACCCGCAGGACGAGGTTGTGGACGGCGTCGGCCACCCAGATCGCGCCTTCGGCGTCGGCGCAGATGCCGTCGGGCGCCACTTGGAGAAGCTGAACCGCCGCTTCGACGTCGTCAGTTTGGGGAGTCTCCCCGAACTGCGCCCACACGCGGCGTCCGCTCAGTTCGCCGTCCTCGCCGATGTCGAAGGCGGTCAACCGCCCGGCGAAGGTCTCGGCGACGACCAGCACCCCGCCGGGCAGGATCACCATGCCGTTGGGGAAGCCGAGGTCTTCGGCGGCGACGGCCACGGTCCCGTCCGGCTCCACGCGGGTCAGCGTGGTGTAGCGCAAGGGAGCGCCGCCCATGAGGTCGAAGCCGAAGTTGCCCACCCAGGCGCGGCCGCGGTCGTCGACGACCATGTCGTTGAGCACCCCGGACACCACGTCGGACAGGTCGGCGTGCTCTTCGAGCCGTCCCTGCTCATCGCGCACGAGGACGCGGTGGTCGCGCATGGACACGACGAGCAGGCGCCCGTCGGGCAGGAACCCGAGGCCCGAAGGCTGGCCGGGGACCTCGGCGACGACCTCGGTGCCGCCGCGGCCGTCGGTCGCCACGACGCGCTCGGTGTAGAAGTCCGACACCCACAGCCGCCCGTCGTGCCACCTCGGGCATTCGAGGTAGGAGAAGCCTTCGAGCACGACTTTCGGCTGTCCCATCGCGACCGTCCTCGATCATCGTCGACCGTTCCGCGGCGTTTCCACGCCGGCTAACTGAGCGCCCAGTTACCATGACCGCGAGGCCGGGAGGTGTCAAGCCCGAGTCGTCACCCGCGGAGGGGAGAGCAGCGATGCCGGAGAAGAAGCGCGGCGGCGGAAGGCACCCGGTGGCGGCCGCGATGGAGCTGACGACCAGCCTCGGCCCCGAGACGGTCCCCGCCGAGTTCTGGGGAGCGGACACCTCCCCGGTGGCCCGCGCGCTGTTGTCGTCGGCCGTGCAGTGCTTCGCCCGCAAGGGTTTCCACGCGACCACCACGCGCGACATCACCGCCGTCGTCGGCCTGAGCCCCGGTTCGCTGTACGTGCACTTCCCGTCGAAGGAAGCCGTGCTGTTCCGCATCGCCCGGACGGGTCACGAGCGCGCGTTGGCGGCCCTGTCGGCCGAGCACGACGACGGCGACACGCCGAGCCACCTCCGGCGGCTGGCGGCGGCCCACGTGTCGTGGCACGCGCGCCACCACACCGTGGCCCGGGTCTGCCAGTACGAACTGGCGGCGCTCTCGCCGGAGCACCTCGACGAGATTCTCGTTCTCCGGCAACGCTTTTCCGCGATGGTGCAGGAGGTCGTGGAACGCGGAGTCCGCGAAGGCGTCTTCGACGTGCCCGACATCGACCGCTCGGTGCGCGCGATCCTGTCGCTGGGCATCGATCTGGTGCGCTGGTACCGCCTCGACGGCGCGGACTCCCCCGAAGCCCTCGGCGAGTCGTACGCCGAACTGGCGGCGCGGATGCTGACCCCCAGCCCGAACGGGTGAAGGCAGACCACCTCCGCGTCGCGACCCCCGGCTCTCGAGCCGGCGAGCAGCTACACGAAGAGTAACCACAAACCGAAGGAATCTCACGACCGGCCTCGGCGAAAACCGAGCTGTTTTCCGGAAACCGGCTTCTCTACCAGCTTCGCCGATCACTCTGTGTATCAGGGGGTGACTCGGCGCGCATGATCATCGCGATAGGTTGACAGCGTCTCCAGGGGCCCCGACGACGCGGTTCCCGCCTTCCCCCTCAGCAGCGCGCGCCCCCGAGGTGCGTGCTGTCCGCCGTGCCGAAAGGAAGTTTCTTGACCGCCACGACGTTGACACAGGTGCTGCGCGAAACCCATGCCGCCCGGACCACCCGACTGGTCGTCCGCTGGGACCGCGAGACCGGCTGGGCGCACCTGGCCATCGCCGTTCCTGGCTCCGGCCCGGTCTGCTTCGCGGGTTTCCACCGGTTCTCCGGGGGAAGCGCCGAAGCCGTCGCCGCCGAGCTCGCCGCCGCCGGGTGCGTGTCCGCTCCCCCGCTCCACCTCGACGACACGCTTTCGGAGATCGAAGCCGTGCTTCCGGAGGTGACCCCCGATGCGCGTGGATGACCTGCACCTCACCGGAATCGGCACCGACGTCGGCGCGCTGACGCCGGTCGCCGTGCCGCTCGCGGCCGGGGAGTTCAGCTCCGCCGACGCCGACCGCACCGGCCAGCTGTCCACCGCCGTCTCGACGCTGCCGGGCCCGGAGCTGGCCGTCCGCGCCGGCCGCGAAGCCTTGCGGCAGAGCGAACTCACGACCGGCGGGGCCGCGTGGCCGACGCTGTGCCTGCACGCCGGGATCTACCACCCCGGCATCGACTTCTGGCACGCCGCGTCCTACGTCCGCGACCAGCTCGGCCTCGGCGCCGGTCCCGGCCTCACGCTCGAGCTCGGCGCGATGAGCAACAGCCTGGTGGCCGGCCTGGACATCGCGGCGAGCGTGCTGCGCGGCCGCCCGGACCACGACGCCGCGCTCATCACCGCCGGCGACCGGTTCGGCGCGCCGGGCTTCCCGCACTGGAGCACCGACACCGGCATCGTCTACGGCGACGCGGGCAGCGCGGTCGTCCTCTCGCGCCGGCCCGGCCTGGCGCGGATCCGCTCGATCGCGTCGTTCACCGACCCGTCCTTGGAGGGACTGCAGCGCGGCGACGAACCGTTCCGCACGGCCAGCGTCACGGCCCACCGGTCGCTGGACATCCGGCGCCGCAAGCGCCAGTGGCTCGGCCGCCACGGCGGTCCGGCGCACGTCGACACCCGCAACGCCGACGGGGTCACGACGGTCGTGAAGACGGCCCTGTCCGAAGCGGGGATCGACCTGCCCGACATCGCGAAGATCTGCGCCCCGCACTACGGCCGGCGCCTGGTCCAGACGCAGATCCTGCGCCCGCTCGGCGTCCCTGAACACCGCACGATGACCGAGCTGGGCCTGCGGGTGGGACACCTCGGGGCCAGCGACCAGATCGTGGCGCTCGACCACCTGCTCCGGACGGGCGAAGCGAGCGCGGGCGACCACGTGCTGCTGCTGGGCATCGGGGTGGGCATGACCTGGACGGCCGTCGTCCTGCAGCTGGGCCCCGCCGGCCGCTGACGGTGCGGGCGCCGCCGGCCGGCGGCGCCCGCATCCCGCAGCAAGGCTCACTTTCCGGTTCGACGCCACGAAACCCGCGCCAAGCCGAGCCGCGGAGGGTCACCGGGAGTCGAGTTCGTCGTCCAGCGCGGCTTCGACCTTCGCCGCCGCGCGGACCAGCGCCCGGTAGGCGAGCACCGAGGCAGCCACGAGCGCGAACACGGCTCCCATCGCCCACAGGTCACCCCCGCCGTCGTCGGCGGGCACGACGGCGACGGTGACCACGGCGAACAGCAGCCACCGATCGCGCGCGGCGGGCCGGACCCGCCAACGGCCGGCGAGTTCTCTCCTGGCGGCCAAGGACATCGGACCATGAGCACCCACGGGCGACCTTTCGTCCGGGATCAGGCACGTGCCGTGACCGATCACGAATGGGACACGCCTCGACAGTCGCGGATTCCACCATCGGAGTTACCGCCTTCCGCCCGGACGACCCTTCGTAACCGAGAATCCACTCCAAAGAGTGAGATACGCCGGTGTTGCCCTTTCCGGGTCAGTCACGACCAGCGGCTTCCGGGTACACGTGGTGCTCGTCGCTGTCCCCAAGCGCGAACAGGCGCCGGCTCTCGACCTTCGGACCCGAAGCCTCCGGCACGAATTCGAGCCGGGGAGAGTCCGTCTCGTCGGCGGCCTCGACGGTCACCAGCCCGCCAGGCCCCAGCCCGGCGGCGGAAACCCGGAAATCGCGCTCGGCGAAAGGTCATCCACCACATCCGAGTCCGTACCGCTGCTGCCGTCGACCAAATCGTACTCACCTCTGGCCATTTCCATCAAGACCTGGCAATACTGGGACTCCCCCACCGAAGAGGTGATTTCCGGTAATGACCAAAAAGACACTCATCGCCATGACAGCACTCATTTCCCTGATTTCGGGCAGCACGAATACCGCCGCCGCGGAAAGCGATTCCTCCGCGCACCGGCCGATTTCGGTCTGGTCGCCGAGCATGACGATCGGCGGGCCGAACTTCACCGATCGGACGCTGCGGATGGTCGTGCACCCCAGCGTCGGCGGTGACGCGCTACGGCTGCACCTGTCGAACCTGCGGGGCACCACCCCCCTCGCCGTCGGTTCCGTCAGCCTCGCCCTGCAGGCCGGACAGGCGACCGCCGTCGATGGAACCCAGCGCCAAGTCACCTTCTCGCGCGCCAAAACGCTCACCATCCCGGCGGGCCGGGAGGTCGTCAGCGACCCGGTACCCTTGCCCGTGCGTGCGGAGCAGAACCTGCTCGTGAGCCTGTACCTGCCCCAGGCGACCAGCTCGGCGACCTGGCACTCCGACGCCTTCGACGTCTCCTACCTCTCGAAGCCCGGCGACCACTCCGCCGACACCGGTGACGAAAACTACGTCACCGCCACGACTTCCTGGTACTACCTGTCCGGTTTGGACGTCGTCTCGCCCGCCGCGCGCGGTACCGTCGTGGCCTTCGGTGACTCCATCACCGATGGCTACAACACCCCCGCGAGCGTCTACCACCGCTGGCCGGACGACCTCGCGCGCCGGCTCGCCGGGCCGCACCCGACCGCGGTGGTCGACGCCGGGCTCGGCGGCAACCGGGTGCTGACCGACGTGCCGAACATCTGGCAGGGCGTCAGCGCGCTCAAGCGGTTCGCCCACGACGCGCTGGCGCAGCCCGGCGTGCGGACCGTGATCCTCATGGAGGGCATCAACGACATCGGGAACAACGCCGGCCCGGACGGCGGCCCGCTGACCGCGCAGCACCTGATCGACGGCTACCGCGAACTGATCCGCCAGGCGCACGCGGCCGGGGTGCGGATCCTCGGCGGGACGATGCTGCCGGACAAGGGAGCCGGCTACTACAGCGAGCCCGCCGAGGCGATCCGCCAAGCGGCGAACACGTGGATCCGCACGAGCGGGCAGTTCGACGGCGTCGTCGACTTCGACCGGGCGCTGCAAGACCCCTCCGATCCCGCGGCGCTGCGCGCCGGCTTCGATTCGGGTGATCACCTCCACCCGAACGAAGCCGGCATGCAGGCCATGGCCGACGCGGTCGACCTGCGCTTGCTCGACCGCTAATAAATGCGGAACCCGTCCACCAGGAAATAGGTTCCGCTCAGTTTCGAAACGGTCAGCGTGTGCCGTCCGGCGGCGAGCCCGGTCACCGAATAAACGGGGACCTGGGTTTGCCGCTGGGCGGTGTTCGCGCTGACCGTTCCCTTCGCGACTCCGTCCAGCGTGACGGCGATATCCCCTTCATCGGAATTCGTCTCGGTGAGGAGGCTGATCCCGGTTCCGGTGAAGGTGATCGACGCCGCGTCGCCGTTCTGCTGGGTGTAGTGCACGCCGCCGTCGAGGTCACCGTAGGTGCGCGAGCCGCTCGAGGCCCAGCTCCCGGTGTAGGCGATCCGCAGGTCGTCGTCGTCGAGCACCGGGCCCGGCGGGGTGCCCGGCCCGGCCGCGTCGATGATCGCCTGGGCCGCGGGCGGCCAGCGGCCGTCGGTGACCACAGTGGACGGTTCGAGGTCGATGTCCGTGCCGCTGTTGTTGTAGCGGCCGGTGTCGGTGAAGTTGCCGTGGATGGAGTCGTCGTGGATGGTCGGCGTCCACAGGTTCAGCCACAGTGAGCCGTTGCTGAACTCCACCACGTTGTCGTGGGTGTTCCACAGCGAGCTGCCCTCGTCGTGGTAGATCATGTTGCACCCGTTGATGCACTCGCCGAGCACGTTGCCGGTGAATTCCGACGGCGACGCCTGTCCGCCGAGCGTGTAGACCGGACCGCCGTCGAACAGCACGCCCATCACGCTGTGCACGTGGTTGCCGACGACGTGGTTGCCACCGGTGTAGGTCGTGCCGTGCAGGCACGGGTCGGGCAGTCCCTGCTTGGCCTGCAGCGCGCAGCTCGACGCCCAGCCCCAGCCCCAGCCGATCGACACGCCCGAGTACGGCGTGTACCCGATGTCGTTGTGGGACAACGTGGTCCCGCGGCTGTGGCCCACCCAGACGCCGACGGCGTCCTGGTACTCCTGCCCCGGCCGCTGCACGACGGTGCCGGCCACGGTGTTGCCGCTGGTCATCAGCGCGGGCTGGGTCTGGTAGTAGTCGTCGACCTCCCCCACGGTGACACCGCTGCCGCCGACGTCGGTGATCGAGCCGCCGGACACTGCCGAGTCCTGGGTCTGGTCGGCGAGGTCGATGCCACTGGTCCCGGTGTGCCGCACGGTGACGCCGGTGAACGCGATCCGCGCGCCGCGGTGCACCTGCACGGCGGCGGGGATCCGGGTCGGTGTCCGGGTGGCCGGGTCCCACAGGATCCCGGCCTGGTTGTCGATGTAGCCCGCGGTGCTCGGGGCGGTCCAGGTCGTGTAGGCGAAGGTGATGCCCTCGAAGGCGATGTCGTGCACCGGCGCGACGACGTCGGGGATGACGGTGAAGGCGTCGATCAGCAGGTAGTCACCGCCGGCCTTGACCACCCGGACGGTGTGCGTGCCCTGGGCCAGCCCGGTGACCGAGACGACGGCCTGCTGCGCGAGCCGCTCGGAGCTCTTGGCGGACACGGTCTGTTTCTTGACGCCGTCGACGTAGACGTCGATGTCGCCTTCGTCCGCGTTCGTTTCGGTCAGGACCTGGAGGCCCGTGCCGGTGAAGGCGTAGCTGACCGCGTCGCCGTCGTTCTGGGTGTAGTGCACGTCGGCACCGAGGTCGCCCAGGTGCCGGCCGCTCGAGTAGTTCCAGCTGCCGGTGTAGGTGGCCCGCCAGTCGGTGTCGTCGAGCGGCGCCAGGTGCCCGGGGGTGCCGGCCAGGTCGAGCAGTTCCGGCGCGACGGGCAGGTCGACGTCGGCCTTCGCGAGGTCCTCGCCGGGCCTGGGCACGTAGTAGAGGAATCCGGCGTCGCCGTCGAGGTAGAACTGGCCGGGCGTGCCGAGCAGCTGGTAGGCGTTCTCGAGCCAGGTCACGCGGTCGAGGGACGGAAGACCGGCGCCGTTGAAGGGAAAGCTCGGGTTGGGGACCGAGGTGTGGTTGTTGGCCCAGCACCCGGGATCGACGGTCAGCGCCGAACCGCCCGACGCGCCGGGCGTGATCGAGGCGAGCGGGCAGCGCAGCTGCTTCCAGCCGTTGTTCGCGACCACCTCGACCCGGGCGGCGTTCGTCCAGGAGGTGTAGGACGCGTCGGCGGTGGTGAACCCGGTGGCGGACACGGAGAACCCGCCCGGGTCCTGCGCGGTGCGGGCGCGCACCGCGCGGACGCCGTTCACGAACAGCTCCCGGCTCGCGGTCCCCTTCGGCACCGGCGCGCGGTAGATGTTCTTGGCGGCGTCGGTCTTCCGGAAGCCGCCGACCTTCAGCGCGCCGCTGAACACGGGCGTCTCACCGGCGGCCGCGCGGTAGACGACCCGGTGGCCCGGCCTCCCGGAATCCTGGACGCCCAGCCGCAGCGGCGTGGTCAGCGAGTAGGTCCCGCCGCGCAGTTCGACCACGACGTCCCCGGCGGCCCGCGGGACGAGCTCGCGGACGCGGTCGCGCGCCGTGGCCAGGGCGCACGGGGCGACGGGACCGCAGGCGGCGCCGTGGCCGGACGGGGCGGCGTAGAGGACGTCCGGGGGTCTTCCGGGAGTGGCGCCGACAGCCGCGACGACGGCTGCGGCGGTGACCAGGTGCGCGACGACAGTGGCGATTCGCATCGGGGATCTCCGGCGGGTCAGCGGACAGACATCAGATGAATATAGGCCGCGATGGGGTCCAGCGGTATAGCTGATCGCTCCGGAGGCCGGAGAGTTCCTACCTTTAGGCTCGCCGGTGCGACGTCTTCCGGAGGCGGGCGCCTCGCCGTAGTCTGCGCCGAGACGATCACGCCGACTGGGGGGCTCCGTCATGACGAGCAGGACCGAGGAGACCACCGAGGTCGTCATCGCCGGAGGTGGCCCGGTCGGGCTGACCCTCGCCCACGAACTGGGTTCCCGCGGCATCGGCTGCGTCCTGCTCGAACCGCGCCCGGAACCGAGCCTCGCTTCACCGCGGTGCAAGCAGATGAACCCCCGCTCGATGGAGATCTTCCGGCGCCTGCGTATCGCCGACGCGGTCCGCGGCACCGCGGGCCTGCCCTTCGGCTGGTCCGACTCGGCCGTCTTCTGCACCTCGCTCACCGGGCACCGGCTGGAACGCTTCGACGGGGTCTTCGCTCTCAGCGACGTCCAGCGCACCGAACTCGCCGAACCCGCGCTGTGGTGCGCGCAGAACCACGTCGAGGAGGCCTTGCGAGCCACCCTCACCCGGCGCGAGACGGTCAGCGCGCGCTGGGGCTGGACCCTGACCGGCGTCGCCCAGGACGCCACCGGCGTCACCGCCACCGCGACCGACGACGCGGGCCGGGAGCGCGTCGTGCGGGGCCGCTACCTGGTCGGCGCCGACGGTGCCCGCAGCGCCGTCCGCCGGGCCTGCGGCATCCCGCTGACCGGGCGGAGCCACGAAATCCGGAACGTGCAGGTGATCTTCGACGCGCCGGGGCTTTCCGCCCGCCACCACCTGGGCCGCGCCGTGCAGTACTGGGTGGTCAACCCCGACGTCAACGGCCTGATGGGCACGCTGGACACCGAAGACCGGTGGTGGGCGATCATCATCAACGCCCCCGTGGACCCTGACGCCGCCGACGCCGCATGGTACGAGCGGGCGGTCCACCGCATGATCGGCGCCGAAGCGCCCCTCACCGTCACCGCGACCGATCCCTGGACCGCGCGGATGCTGGTGGCCGACCGCTACCGGGACGGCCGCTGCTTCCTGGCCGGCGACGCCGCCCACCAGAACCCGCCCTGGGGCGGATTCGGCGCCAACACGGGCATCGGGGACGCCGCGGACCTCGGCTGGAAGCTCACGGCCGCGCTGCGCGGCTGGGCCGGCGACGGCCTGCTCGACTCCTACGAAACCGAACGCCGTCCCATCGCCGGGCGCGCCATCGCCGAGGCCGAGCGGAACATGCGGGTGCTGACCGGCGAGCTCGCCGTGCCGGGACTGGACGGCGACGGCCCGGACGGCCGGACCCTGCGCGCCAAGACGGCCGAGCTGATCCGGCAGGCCAAGACCGCCGAGATGTACACCCTCGGCTTCGTGCTCGGCACGGCGTACCCCGACTCGCCCCTCGTGCTCGCCGACGACGGCCCCGCGCCGGTGTCCACCGGGACGGAGTACCGGCCCTCCGCCGCCCCGGGCCACCGGCTGCCGCACCAGTGGCTCGGCCGGAGCCGGTCGCTGCAGGACGAGCTCGGCCCCGGCTTCACGCTGCTGGAGGTCGCCGCACCGCCCGCGCCGGAATGGGAAACCGCCGCGGCGGCGGCCGGCGTGCCCCTGACCCGGTACCGGCTCAACCGGCCGGACCTGCACGGCCTCTACGCCGCCCGGTACGTCCTGGTCCGGCCCGACGGGTACATCGCGTGGCGCGGCGAAACCTCTCCCGGCGACCCGCGGGCGGTGCTGGACCGCGCCCGGGGACAGCGCGCTTGAGTCAGTCCTTCAGGCCGGTCAGGAAAGCGGTCCAGGTGGCCTGATCGACCGACAGCTGCCCGGTGGCGGGGCTTTTCGAGTCTCGTACCCCGATTTCGTCGCCGAGCCGAACCTCGACGCAGTCCTGGGTTTGGTCACTCCAGCTCGACTTGAACCAACCGTTCGTCATTTCTTCTCCTCTCGAATCTCGCTCCGGACCTTCGTGATCAGATCGAGACTCTTCGCCGTGCTCCACGCTTTGCGCCGCGTTGCCTCCGCCCGCGCACGATGAGCCGCGATGTCTTCGTCGGCGTACAGCATCAAGCCGTCGCGGTGCAGCTCGAGGCTGACTATCGATGGCGATTGATCGGAGTCGAAGAGGATGAAAGGCCCGGTGTGAGCCGGGGTCCATCCGGCAGTGAAAGGGATGATCCGCACTTCGACATTCGGCAGTTCGGTCATCTCCGCGAGGTAGTCCAGCTGCTCCAGCCAGACATCGCGGCCGCCGATGACGTGGCGGATGGCCGCCTCGCCCAGCAGGACATCCAGCGTCGCCGGATTCTTGCGGGTGATGAGGTCACGGCGGCCGATGCGGATCGCCACCCGCTCGTCGATCTCGTCTGCGGGCGTCTCGGCGTCGACCATGATCGCGCGGATGACGTCGCTGGTCTGCAGCACGCCGGGAATCAGCAGCGGAGCCAGGTGCGTGACCGTCGTTGCCGTTCGCTCCGCGGCCAGCAGCGCGTTCATCTGCTGCCGGCGTTCGGCGACGGTCACCGCATGCCACCGGCCGCTGAGTCCCGCGTTGGTGGCCAGGGCCATCAGCTCGGTCGCCTCGTCGTCGCCGATCTCGAGGACCTCGATGATCGTGGCGACGTCGTCCGGCTTCGGCGTGCGCTCGTTGGTCTCCCAGCGGGAGATCAGGCCGGAGTCCGACTCCTTGCGTCCCATCAGCACGGCGAGCTTCCGCAGTGAGATGTCGCGGGACGTGCGCGCTTCCTTGAGAGCGTCGCCGAGGTTCATCGCGCCTCGCGGGTGCTACCAGCCATGCAGCACATGCTAGTGCAGGTCCACCCCGCGACCGAGGTCACCTGATCAGGGCATTGCCCAGCCCGCTGTCAGCGCTGACACTTGCTACCAACATTCGGTAGCACTGTCAGCGTGCAGCTTATGGCCCTGACAGCGTAACGGGGAGACACAGATGCGAGACCACCGCTGGCACGAAGCACCGTTCATCGTCCCCGCGCGCACGGTGACCGGCCTGGCCACCCAGGTCACCCTCGGCCTGGTGGACACCGGCGACGGCCTCCGGCGCGCCATCCGCGTCGGCACCGACAGCTCCCCGGCGATCCTCCCCCGCCAGGCGATGACGGAGCTGGTCGGCCACGCGCGGGCCATGGTCGTCCGGGAGCTTCCCGGCGACCGGAGATGACGCGCCGGTTTCGCGGCCCCTGATCAGCCTGGCCGGTGCGCGCGCCCCGACCCGCGCACCGGCCAGGTGTCCACCGCCCGCCGCCGGGCACGACCACGGAGGTCCGTGATGGCCACCGCACCGCCGAAACGCCGGCCGGCGTCCCTGCTGTTCTGGGTCGTCGAGACACCGACCGGCATCAACCACCTCGTCACCGAAGCGGCCTTCGTCGCCGGTCTCGCGGACTCGGGTTCCTACCGCGCTGTCTGCGGCGTGCGGTTCCCGGCCGCGCCGATGGTCGAGGCGCCGAAGAGGACGTGCGCCCGGTGCCGCCCGGTCGTCGCCCCGGCGCGCACGTCACGCCGGCGCCGGGCCGGCTGGTGGCGCCACGTCGTCAGCCGGTCCGGCGGGGCGCCGTCATGACCGGATCGTCGCCGCCGTCGCCGGAACCCGGCAGCCCCTGGCCGTCCGAAGCCGACCGGAGGCTCACCGAGCACCCGGACTACGTCCACCTCTGCCGTGTCCTCGCCGGAATGCGCCGGCTCTCGACGACGGACCGGCCCACCGTCACCCCCGGAGCTGCCATGTCCCGCGAAACGACCCGGCTCGTCCACGTCCTCGGCGCCACGCAGGTCCGGCTCGGCGTGCTCGCCGTCCGGCTGCACGACGGCACGGCGACGACGGACGAGCAGCGCGAGGTCGCCGACGAGCTCGACGACGTGGCCGACCTCCTCCGCTCCCACGCGGCCGACGTCGACGCCGGGATCGTCGCGGCACCCCGCCGTCGCTCCACCCCGGATCGGGAGCCCGCATGACGAAGCCACGCTCACGCCGGCCGGCTCGGTGCGTCTGACGCACCCAAGGCGGCCTTCGGTGCGTTGAACGCAACCACGGCCGCCTTGGGGCGCAGGGTCACCGCCTCGGTCCGTCGACCGCCGGGTACATCCGGTTGAACCGCGGCGGCGTGTACGGCAGATAACGCCCCCGCACGCCGTCCACGGCCACCGCCAGGCGGTTCATCGTCGCCGGAGCCGTGTCCGGCCAGTGACCGGTGCGCAGGCGGGTCAGCATCCGGTCGATCGCCGCCTGCTGTTCGCCGGTCGTGTACGTGCAGTGGCCGGCCGTCTGGACGTACGTCTGCCGGAGCAGGGACGCGTCACCCGCCCGGGCGGCCAGCGCGCCGTAGGACCGCTGCTGGGCCACGGTCGAGATCTGGTCGCCGGTGCCGTTGACCGTCAGCACCGGGATCCGCAGGTCGCCGGTGAACACGATGCCTCGCTCGAGGTAGCGGACGGCGCCGGGATCGGCGGACACCCGGGGTTCGGCGGCGAGCCGGCCGAGGTCGGCGCGCAGGTCGAGCCCCGCGCGCTCGTAGAGCCGCCGCACGGCGTTCTGCTGGCTCGGCTCCGCCGTCGCGAGCTGGCGCGCGTAGTCGACTCCCGTGTTCCAGGACGGGTTCCCGCCCGCCAGCTGCTCGATCGCCCGGCGGCTGCTGACCGCCTGCCCGAGGTACGGCAGCGGTCCGCCCGCGAGCGCCAGGAACATCCCGCGCTCGACGCCGTCGACGTCGCGGCCGTCCGGGACCGGGGTCGTCGTGCCGTCGGCGGCGAGCCCCCAGCCCGGCAGCTGGCCGATCGCCGCGGCGAGGGCGATCCGCGCCTTGCCCGCCGGAGTCGCCTGAGCCGCCGTCATCGCCGAAACCCACTGCTGCTGGAGTCCCGGCACATCGGCGGGAATGCCGGTCACCGGCAGGGCGGAGTCTCGGAACAGCAACGTCTTCAGCGTGAAGACGGTGTCGAGCTTCTGGTTCCACTGGCCCACGGCACCGCCGAGGCCGCCGCACATCGGGATGGCCGCGGCGAAGCGACCGGGGTGCACCTGCGCGACGCCGGCGGCGACCATCCCGCCCATCGAGCGGCCTTCGGCGATCGCGTAGCGGGCCCGGCCGAACGCGGTTTCGAAGCGGCCGAGCGCCTCGGCCTGGTTGTCGATGGCCCGCGCGATGTTCCAGCCGCTGATCGTGCGGGTGGTGCCGCCCACCGCGTAGCCGCGGTCCAGCAGGCTCGCGGTCAGCGGGCTCGTCAGGCCACCCGCGGCGAAGTCGAGGTCCACCAGCACGGTGCCGTTCCACCGGTCCGGTTTCGCGAAGGTGTACGGCGTGCCATCGGTCAGCTGCCCGTCGGCGCAGCGCGCCGGCAGACCCGGACACGGCATCCCGGCTTGCGCCGCCTGGGCCGCCGCGGGCACCCCGGCGGAGAGCAGCACGGCGACGGCCAGCCCGCGCAAAGTCGTGAATCTCATGGACGGCTCCTGTCAGAAGTTCTTGCTGGTGACGGTCCAGCCCGGGGTGCCGCACAGACCGCAGCCCGCGCCGAGGAGGTAGGCCCGCGCGGTGCGGTTGCCGTTGAGGGTGAAGTCGAACCAGGCGACCAGGACCCGCACGGCTTCCTCGCGGACGCTCGGGTCGGGGTTGCCGTCGCGCTGGCCGTAGACGAACCCGGTGTGGCCGGCGGCCGGGTTGGTCGCCCGGATCGCGGGGACGGTGACGAGGTCGTAGTTCTCGCCGCTGTTGGGGTAGGCGACGTCGGCCGGGCCGCCGTCGACGAACATCGTGGGGGTGTGCAGGTTCCGGAGGTTCTCCCGGCCGTAGCCGAGGGTGCCGTCGGCGAAGAACCCGCTGTCCAGCGACAGCACCGATTTCACGCGGGGATCCGCACCGGCGACGAGGGCTTCGATGCCGCCGCACGAGTGGCCGGTGACGCCGATCCGGCGCGTGTCGAGCCGGTTCCGCAGTTCGCTCCCCCGGCGGTCGTTCTCGCGTTCGGCCCAGGTGATCGCGTCGGTGATCACCTTCGGTACCGGGCTGCCGTTCTCGGTCAGGGCGGGCTCGTCGAACCCGCCGACGGCCACGACGACGAAGCCGTGCGCGGCGAGCAGCGTCTCGAGGGTCAGCAGCTCGTCGTTGCTCGTGTGCCGGCACGCGCCGTTGCCGAACACCACGACCGGCAGGCGGCCGGGCACCCGGTCCAGGTCCGCGGGCCGATAGACGGTGTACTCGGCGGCGTAGTTCCCGGTCCGGGCCGCGGCTTCGCGGACCACGGGGTGGAACACCGTGGACGCCGGCGGCGCGGGCGTCGGTGGCGGGGTCGCGACGTCCGCGCCGGAAGAACCGGGAACGACCGCGGCCGTGATCGCGACGAGCACCGTCGCGGCGGCGACCAGCGCCGGCTTGAGGATCCCCTTGCCCATCGAAAGTCCTTTCCGGACAGTAAGCTTCATCCCCGGGTGGCCGCGTTGAAGACCGGCTTCGGGACCGAGACCTGGTTGAGTCCCCAGCGGGACATGATTCCGACGTACGTGCCGTTCCGGAAAAGCTCTTCGAACACCTGCTGCAGCACCGGACCGAGTTTCGACGACTTGGGTACGTACAGCGCGAGGTCGTCCTTCGTCGCCCCCTGCGCCTCGGTCTGGGTGACGTACTTGTTCCCGCCTCGGCGCTGCGTGACGTCGATCGCCGCCGCCTCGGTCATCCCCGCGGCATCCGCCCGGCCCGAGCGGGTGGCCAGCAGCGTGGCGTCGGTGTCGTCGAAACCGACGGTCCGCGTGGCCGGACGCTTGCTTCCCGTGCAGAAGCGGGAAAGCTTGTTCAGCTGCTCTTCGACGACGCTGGCGGTCACCACCGCGATGCGCTTGCCGCAGAGGTCCTCGGTCCGGGTGATCCCGGCCGTCGACTCCACGGGGAACAGGTAGGCCGTGCGGGTCGTCATCCAGGTGATCGTGTCGAACTGCTTCTCGCGTTCGGCGGTCGCCTTGACCGGGCCGTTGAACGCGTCGTACCGGTTGCTCAGCATGCCTTGGAGCGCGGCCGGGAGCCCGGCGACGACGAGGGTCTGCGTCTTGACGCCGAGCACCTGGCCGATCGCGGCCTGGAAGTCGGCGTCGATCCCGGTGACCGTCCCGTCCGGCGCGACCGTGCGGTAGGGCGGGTGGGAGTCCCCGGCGAACCTGAGCACCCCGGCGTCCTTGATCGCCTGCGGGAGCGCGTCGTGCAGGGACTGCACCACCGGGAGGTTCGTCCCGGTGGCCAGCGGCGGCGAGCCGGCTTCCACCGTGCACCCGGCGGCGGTCAGCCCGAGGGCGGCGGTCACGAGGATCGCACTTCGGCTTCGTCGGCGAAGTGGGGATCGCACTGGAGTCCTTTCTCCGGCAGTCAGGTCAGTTCGTCGAGCCACGCGGTCATCCGCGCGGTCAGGTCGTCGCCCGTGCGCGCGTCGACGTTGTCGGCGTGCAGCTCCAGGACGGGGATGCCCGCGGCGCGCAGGGCGCGGGTGGTGAAGTAGCTGCCGCGGGCGTCGTCGGAAACGAGGTGCACCACGCCGTCGACGCCGTGGTGCCGAGCTTCCTTGACGTACCACTCGGCCGACCACGGCGGGGTGTAGAGCTGGTCGCCGAAGGCGGCGAACCGCGCGGCGAGGGCCCGCAGCGGGTCGTCGCCGTAGCGCAGGTAGCCGTCCGCGGCGATGGCCAGGTACATCGACCAGACGAAGACCGCGCCGTGCGAGCGCTGGAACCGCTGGTAGAACTCGAGGTCGAACCACAGGCCGCGGCCGACCCACATCAGCCGCAGCCGCTCGTCCGGGCACACCGCGACGCCGGTGTCGACCCGGTCGCGCACCTCGTCGTGGAACGCGCGGGCGGCGTCGCGGGCCCACTCGGTTCCGCGGTGCCACTGCGGCACCATGACGCTCGGGATGCCGTCGGTGACGGCGATCGGGCAGGGCCGGGCGGCGGCGATGAGGTCGCGGGTGCGGCGGTTCCACTCCTGCTGCTCGTTGACCAGGTCCAGGACCTCGCGGAAGCGGGTTTCGGAGAACACCCGGCCGGTGGTCTGCTCGAGGTACCGGATGAGGCCGGTCAGCTCGCCGGTCAGCAGGTCGAGCCGGTCGCTCCCGATGGCCTCCTCCCAGCGGTGCGGCATGAGCTCCCACCACCGCTCGGGCACCGCGTCCTCCGCCGCGCTTTCCAGGGGGTAGTAGGTGACGCCGGGCTGGGCGTCCCAGACGTCGAAGATCTTGCGGGACGCGTCGCCGGTGGTCTCGCCGAGCACGATCGACGGCTTCGGCAGGCCACCCCACGGCGCCTGGTCCGGGTCGGTCTCGAACGCCGACGCGAGCGAAGTGGCGCTGTACTGCTCGATGTAGTCGGGGTACCCGCGTTCGCGCAGCAGGCCGAGGTAGCGCTGGGTCTGGCGCTTCGCCGCGACGATCGAGGCCCACCACTGGTTGACGACGTACGGGATGCCCATCGTGCGGAAGATCTCCTGCGGCGCGTCCGCGTTGACCAGTGCCAGGGGGCCGCCCTCGGCACGCACCCCGGCGAACCATGCGCGCTGGTAGGCGGTCGCGGTGGTGGCCGACGCCAGCCGGGCCGTCATGCCGCCGCTCCGGCCGGGACCAGCGCCGCCAGCGCTTCGGGAGTCAGCTCGCCGTACGGCTGCCGCTCGGCCAGGACGGCCCGCAGCCCGGTGGCGGCCCGCTGCTCCGGGAAGTCCCACGGCGGCGCGTCGTCGTGAATCCGCGCGTAGGACAGCAGGACCTCGGCGCCGCAAGCCCGGGCGGCCGCGGCGGTGTGCGCCGCGCGCTGCCGGATGGACGCGCGGGGTGCGGACGGGCCGTTGTGCTGGTACCGCTCGGCCAGCGCGAGTTCCGTCGGCGCCGCGCAGGTGCGGGCGAAGAGCAGCTCGCCCCAGTCGTGGTCCTCCCCCACGACGAGAAAACCGTTGCGCTCCACCGTTTCGTACACCGCCGGGTGGTCGTGGGAACTGCCGGTGAGGAACAGCCGGGTCCCTTCGACCTCGGGCAGGTCTTCCGCGAGCAGCCGCTCGACGAGCGCGATGGCCTCCGTGACCGGCACCCCGGTGGTCGCGGCGACGGTTCCGAGGAACCGCGTGCCGCTCAGCCGGTTCGCGCGGCGCAGGGCGGCGAGCCGGCCGAGCGACCGGCGCAGGGTGTCGTGCGCGGTGATGGCCGCGGCGAGGTCGTCGTCGCCGATGGGCCGCCAGCGTCCCAGCCATTCGCGCAGCTGGGCGATCTTCGCGTGGACGTACCGGGTGGTCGTGTGGTGCGGCAGGTGCAGCACGTCCACCAGCCGCACCGGCGGCAGCCCCAGCGCCGGTTCGACGCGGTGCAGCTCCCGCAAGGCGTAGAACAGGCGCAAGGACGCCTCGCAGTCGCGCGAGACGACGATGGCCTCGAGCGGGCCGTAGTCGCCGGTGAGGATCCGCGTCAGGATCGACCGGGCGACCGGGTCCACCCCTCGGCCGAGGTAGCGGTCGCCGAGCGCGCTGTCCCGGCCGGGGTTCCCGGTCAGCCGCAGGGGTCGCAGGCCCGCCGCGGTGATCAGTTCGACCGGCACGTCCGCGCCGACGTACCCGACGGCGCTCAAATCACGGCCTCCGCCACCAGTTCCGCGACCTGCTCTTCGGTGTAGCCGAGCAGTTCGCGGTAGACGTGCTCGTTGTGCTCCCCCAGCCCCGGCGCGGGCCGGTCGAGGGAGACTCGGGCGGCGGAGAAGCGGATCGGCACGCCGGTCCCCGCGAGGTCGGCCACGGCGCCGTGCTTCGGGTGCGTCAAGGGGACGACTTCCTCGCGCGCCAGCACCAGCGGGTCGCGGACGGCCTCACGCGGCTCGCGGACCTCGGCGGCGGGCACGCCTTCGGCGGTGAACGCGGCAAGGATCTCGGCCAGTGGCCGGACCCGGCACCACTCCCGGATGAGGTCGTGCAGCTCGTCGGCGGCCCGGACCCGCTGGTCGCGGGTGCGGTAGCGGTCGTCCTCGGCCAGCTCCGGCCGGCCGATCGCCCGCAGCACGCCGTGCGCGAACGCGTCGGTCGGCGCGCACAGCGCGAGGTAGCCGTCGGAGGCGGGCAGGATTCCGAAAGGCGCCAGCCGCGGCACCATCGACCCGGTGCGCTGGGGCAGGCCGACCGCGTCGAAGGCGTCGAACGGCTCGCACGCAACGAGCGAGGTGAGCGCGCCGAGCATCGACACGTCGACGCGCTGGCCCTCGCCGGTGTGCTCGGCCTGCAGCAGCGCGGACACCGTGCCGACCACCGCGAACAGCGGGGCGAGGAGGTCGCCGATCGGCAGGCCGAACCGGACCGGGCCCTCGTCGGGCTCACCGGCGGTCATCATCACGCCGCTGAGTGCCTGGATGATCGAGTCCATCGCCTTGCCCGACCCCGGGCCGCCCTGGGCGCCGAACCCGCTGATCGAGGTGTAGACGAGCCGGGGGTTGATCTCCCGGACCTGCGCGTAGGAGATGCCGAGCCGGTCGGTGACCCCCGGGCTGTAGTTCTCGACCAGCACGTCGGCGTCGCGGACGAGGTCGGTGAACACCGCACGGGACCGCGGGTTCTTCAGGTCCAGGGTGACGCTGAGCTTGTTGCGGCCGCGCAGCAGCATCGACACGGACAGGTCGTCGTCGTGCCGCCGGGCGAGGTTGAGCCCGTCGCGGCCGACGTAGGGTGCGTTGTTGCGGGACGAATCCCCGCCGGTGGCGGGGTTTTCGACCTTGATCACGGTGGCCCCGAGCCCGGCGAGCAGCAGCGTCGCGTACGGCCCGGCGAGCGCGGTGGTCAGGTCGATGACGGTGCGGCCGGCCAGCGGCTGGTCGGTCATGCGGAAACCCCTTCGGAGAGATCGACGAGCACTTCGGTGCCGCGGGTGGTGAACCGGCCGTTGAGGCGGGCCCCGCGGGTGATGTCCTCGACGTATTTCGTCACGGCCTCGCCTTCCGGCGTCCCGCCGACCGGGACCGGACGGCCGTGGTCGTCGATCCGGCACGGGACGAAGCCGGCTTCGCGCAGCCCGGTTTCGTCGAAGCGGCAGAAGGCGATGGCGGTGTTGCGGCTTTCGGGGTGGAACGGGAAGAACGGCAGGTCCGGGTCGGGCGCGAAGCCGTAGAGCTTCGTCCTCCGCTCGGCCCACGCGCGCAGCTCGTCCGCGCCGACGCCCGCTCCCGGTGTGAGGGCGTGGGTGACGGTGGCGAAGTTGCCGAGCCCGTGGAAGATCGGCCGTCCTCTGTGGACTTCGATGCCGCGCATGATGTGGGCGTGGTGGGCGAACACGGCGTCGGCACCGGCGTCGATCGCCGCGCGGGCGACCGGGCTTTCGTACATCGCGACGGTGACCGGGGTGTGCCCGACGCCCTTGTGCAGCGCCACGAGCACGACGTCGGCCTCCGCGCGCAGGCGGCGGACGTCGTCGGCCATCGCCTCGAGGCTGTCGGGATCGGCGAAGGTGTAGATCTTCGGCGGCCCGCCCGGGCTCGCGTGGTCGAGCTCGTAGTGGGTGAGCACGTGCACGTACGCGCAGCCGGGCTTGCGGGAAGCCGCCCAGGATTCGCGCGGGCCGACGCAGTTGTACGACAGCACGCCGATGCGCAGGCCGCCGCGTTCGACGACCGCCGGGCGCCGGGCCTCGGCGAGGTTCGCCCCGGCACCGGCCGTCACCATGCCCGCCGCCCGGGAGTACGCCAAGGTGTCGGCCAGCCCGCCGTCCCCGGCGTCGAGCACGTGGTTGCCCGCCAGCGTGACGACGTCGAACCCGGCTCCGGCCACCGCTTTCAGCGCCTCGGGGTCCGCCGGCGGCGCGGGGACGTCGGTGCT
Organism: Amycolatopsis sp. NPDC028719; assembly: GCF_055565395.1. Lineage (NCBI taxonomy): Bacteria > Bacillati > Actinomycetota > Actinomycetes > Pseudonocardiales > Pseudonocardiaceae > Amycolatopsis > Amycolatopsis sp. NPDC028719. Next base: position 155,841 of record NZ_JBVHUL010000007.1, on the reverse strand, counting down.
GTGCTGCACCGCCGTGGTCGAATGCGGCACTTCGACGTGCCCGATCGCCAGGTCCATCCCGCGCAGCACGGGCGCGGCCGGGGCGAGGAACGACTCCGGGTCCGGCTCGTCCAGGATGAGGTCGCCGACGGCGCCGACAGTGATCACGAAGCACCCTCCTTTTCGGACAGATGACGGGACAGGAAGGCACGCAGCCGATCCGTCCGGGGCCGGGTGAACAGCTCACCCGGCGGGCCTTCCTCGATGATCCGGCCCGCCTCCATGAACACGCACCGATCGGCGACTTCCCGCGCGAAGGCCATCTCGTGGGTGACCACGACCATCGTGGTCCCCGCCGCGGCGAGGGTCCGCAGCACGGCCAGGACCTCGTCGACCAGCTCCGGGTCGAGCGCGCTGGTCGGCTCGTCGAACAGCATGATCCGCGGCCGGACCAGCACGGCCCGGGCGATGGCGACGCGCTGCTGTTGCCCGCCCGAGAGCTGGCGCGGGTAGTGGTCCTCCCGGCCGGCCAGGCCGATGCGCTCCAGCAGTTCACGCGCTTCACGCTCCACAGTGGACCGGTCACGCCCGTGGACGCGGATCGCCGCGTCGGTCACGTTGCGCAGCACGGTGAACTGCGGGAACAGGTTGAACTGCTGGAAGACCATGCTCATCCGGCGGCGCTGGGCGGCGATCCCCCGCTCGGTCAGCGGGCGCAGGCCGCGCGGTGACCGCCGGTGGCCCAGCAGCTCGCCGTCGAGGTACATCGCCCCGCCGTCGATGGGCTCCAGCTGGTGGGCGCAGCGGACGAGCGTCGACTTGCCCGAGCCCGACGGCCCGATCACGACGACCGCTTCCCCTTCGCGCACGTCAAGGCTGACGCCCGCGAGCGCGGTCACCGACCCGAACTCCTTGCGGACCTCGCTGATCCGCAGCACCGGCGCGGTCATCGGGCCCGCCCCACGACGAGGTGGCCGCGGGAGAACCGGCGCTCCAGCCGGCGCTGCAGGCCCGTCAGGACGGTGACCACGACGAGGTACCAGAAGCAGGCGACCAGCAGCATCGGCACGATCTCGTAGGTGCGGTTGTAGATCATCTGCACCGCGTGCAGCAGGTCCGACATCGCGATGACCGAAACCAGGGCGGTACCCTTGAGCACGTTGATGAACTGGCTGCCCGCCGGCGGGATGATCACGCGCATCGCCTGCGGCAGCACGATCCTCAGCAGCGTCTGCCCCGGCGGGTAGCCCATCGCCCGCGCGGCGTCGCGCTGGCCGGGGTCGACCGAGGTCACCCCGGCGCGGAAGATCTCCGCCAGGTAGGCCGACTCCACGAGCGACAGGCCGATCACCGCGGCCGTCAACGGCGTGATGACCGTGTTGGCGTCCCAGGTGCCGAAGACCGGGCCGAACGGGATGCCGAGGGACAATTCGGGGAGCAGGTAGGCGAGGTTGAACCAGAAGATCAGCTGCACCAGCGGCGGGATGCCGCGGAACAGGCCCACCCACAGCGTCGCCACCCACCGGGCCGGGCCGAACCCGCTCAGCTGCATGGCGGCGACCACGCCGCCGGCGAGCGACCCGAGGACCATCGCCGCGACCGCGAGCAGCACCGTGGTGCCCAGCCCGGCCATGACGCTCTTCTCGAACAGGTACTTCGCCACGACGTCCCACTGGAACCGGTCGTTGCCGGCCAGGAAGACGGCCAGCTGCGCGGCCAGCACCGCCAGCACGAGCACGAACAGCCAGCGCCACGGGCGGAACCGGCCGCGGGCTTCGGCGACGTCGTCGTGGGCCGCCGAAGTCTCCTCCACAGTGGACATCGCGGTCATTTCGCGGACGCCGCGTCGAACAGGGGCTGCGGGACCGTGACGTCGGTGAGGCCCCACTTCTGCATGATCCGCGTGTAGGTGCCGTTGCGGAACAGCTCTTCGAAGGCCTTCTGCAGCACCGGGCCGAGCTTGCCGGCCTTCGGGGTGTAGAGCGCGAGGTTGTCCTTCGTGGCGCCCTGTTCCTCGGTCTGCGTCACGTAGTCGTACTGCCCCTTCTGCTGGGTGGTCACGTCGATCGCGGCGGCCTGGGTCATCCCGGCGGCGTCGGCGCGGCCGGACTTGGCGGCCAGCAGGGTGGCGTTCGTGTCGTCGAGCCCGACCACCTGCACGGCCGGGCGCTGCGAACGTTCACAGAAGGCGGACAGCTTGGCGAGCTGGTCCTCCACGACGCTCGCGGTGACCACCGCGACGCGCTTGCCGCACAGGTCGGCGGTCTGCTTGATGCCCGCGGCCGAGCCGGTGGGGATCACGTAGGAGGTCCGGGTGGTCATCCACGTGACGGTGTCGAACTGCTTCTCGCGTTCGGCGGTCGCCTTGACCGGCCCGTTGAAGGCCTCGTAGCGGCCGCTGAGCATGCCCTGCAGCGCGGCCGGCAGACCACTGACGATGGTGGTCTCCGTGCGCACGCCCAAGAGCTGCCCGAGCGCCTCCTGGAAGTCGTGGTCGATGCCGGTGACGGTCTTGCCGTCCGGGCCGACGGTGCGGTACGGCGGGTGGGAGTCCCCGGCGAACCGGAGGACGCCGGCGTCCTTGACCGCTTGCGGAAGCTGGTCGTGCAGCGCTTGGTCGGTCGTGAGAGCCGCGGCCGTGGGGGCCGTGGCGGCGCCGTCGTCGACCGTGCACCCGGCCAGCGCGAGTCCCGCGGCGACCGCGGCGAGCGTGCTTCGACGCCATTGACGAAGTGAGGAACCCATGTCGTTTTCTTCCTGCGGAAGGCCACCCCAGCGGGCGGCGCGGGAACCTGAAGGATCGATTGGTTGCTATCTGGGCGCCGATCGTCGCATGATGTGTCGCGTGATTCAACCCCTCGGTGCGCTCACCCGGACGGCACTGCCACCATGGACACCCGCGGCGGGCGCCCCCGGCCGGCCGCCGGAGCGAACCCCGGAAGAGGCGAGCGCGCGATGACAGCAACGTCCTCGGGGCCGCTGCCCCGCTCCCAGCAGGGAGCCGAACCCCAGCTGCTGCTCACATCCCTGCTCGGCGACTTCTGGTACTGGCGCGACGAGCACATCCCCTCGGCCGCCCTGGTGGAGCTGCTCGGCGAGTTCGACATCAGCCCGGCGAGCGCGCGGGCCGCGATCCGCCGGCTCGCCGCCCGCGGCCTGCTCACCGTGTCGCGCAGCGGGCGGACGACGGCGTACGGGATCCCCGCGCGCACGTCCGAAGTGATCATCGAGCGCACGCACCGGATGCTGACCTTCGGCACCACCGCGCCCGAGTGGGACGGGCAGTGGACCGTCGTCACGTTCTCGGTACCGGAGCAGGACCGCGGGCTGCGCACGGCGCTGCGGTCGCGGCTGCGGGTCCTGCGGTTCGCCGCCCTCTACGACGGGGTGTGGGTCAGCCCGCACGACCTGACCGGCCCCGCGCTCACGGCGCTGCGCGAGCTCGATCTCCGCAGCGCGACGGTCTTCCGCGCCACCGAGGTGCCCGGTTCGGGCGCGGCCGTCGCGGCGTTCGACCTCGAGCCCCTCGCCCGGGAGTACGAGCAGTTCGTCGAGCGCTACGAGCAGGTGCTCACCGGCCTGGACGCCGGCTTGATCAGCCCGGCGCAGGCGCTGCGCACCCGCACCGAGCTGCGGGTGGACTGGCGCCGGTTCCCGGAGACCGACCCCGACCTGCCCGCCGAGCTGCTGCCGGCCGACTGGGCGCGCGACCGGGCGCAGAAGGTGTTCCTGCAGATCTACGACCGCCTCGGCCCGCTCGCCGAGCTCCGGTTCCGGCAGCTGCTGGCCGCCACCGACCCCGCGCTGGCCGAGTTCGCCACCCACCACGACTCGGTGAAGGTGGCCGAGCTGTTCGCCGGCCTGGGCGACCGCCACCCGGCGGGCGACACGCCGTTCGAGCAGGCCGCCGAAGCCCGCCGCCTGGACGACGCGCGCCACCGCTAAGAGCGGCACTTCCCGGGTCGCACGGACGGGCGCGAGTTTCGGACTGGAGTCCGAAAGTCGTTCGAAACTCTTTGCCTGGCGTGGAAGCTCCGTGCTCTGCTGCTCACAGCAAGTGAACATCATCGGATCGTCCAGGTCACCGGCGACCAGGTTTCCCGGCTCTGCCCGGAAGTCGTCGCCGGCGGGCTTTCCTGGGCGTGCGCCTGGAAGGAGACCACGGATGGCAAGAAGTTCGTCGGACCGGAGCGGCAGACGGTGGTGGCAGTCGTCGGCGAGTCGCGTGCTGGCGGCAGCGGCCACCGTCGCCGCGACCGCCGCTGTCCTGGTGACCGCCCCGGGCGCCGATGCCGCGGCCGGCACACTGGGAGCCGCGGCCGCGCAGTCCGGCCGGTACTTCGGCACCGCGATCGCCGGCAGCAGGCTCGGTGATTCCACCTACACCACCATCGCGTCGCGCGAGTTCAACATGGTGACGGCCGAAAACGAGATGAAGCCCGACGCGACCGAGCCGAACCAGAACCAGTTCAACTTCTCCGCCGGCGACCAGATCTACAACTGGGCGGTCGGCCACGGCGCCAAGGTCCGCGGCCACACCCTCGCCTGGCACGCCCAGCAGCCGGGCTGGATGCAGAACATGGGCGGCAGTTCGCTGCGCAACGCCATGATCAACCACATCCAGAAGGTGATGGCCCACTACCAAGGCAAACTCGCCTACTGGGACGTGGTCAACGAAGCCTTCAACGAAGACGGCAGCCGCCGGTCGTCGAACCTGCAGAGCACGGGCAACGACTGGATCGAGGTCGCGTTCAAGACCGCCCGCGCGGCCGACTCGTCGACGAAGCTCTGCTACAACGACTACAACATCGACAACTGGAACTACGCCAAGACCCAGGGCGTGTACAACATGGTGCGGGACTTCAAGTCCCGCGGCGTGCCGATCGACTGCGTCGGCCTGCAGGCCCACTTCACCGGCGGCAGCTCGGTCCCGAGCAACCTCCAGACCACGATCTCCAGCTTCGCGGCGCTCGGCGTCGACGTGGCGCTCACCGAGGTCGACGTCACCAACTCGAACACCTCGCAGTACGCGGCGCTGACCCAGGCGTGCATGAACGTCGCGCGCTGCGTCGGCATCACCGTGTGGGGCGTGCGGGACAGCGATTCCTGGCGCTCCAACGAGAGTCCCCTTCTGTTCGACGGCAGCGGGAACAAGAAGGCCGCGTACAACTCGGTGCTGAACGTCCTCAACTCCGGAGGGACGACCACCACACCGACGACGACCCCGACGGGCACGGGCACCACGACACCGACCACCACGCCCACCACCCCGGGCGGGGGCAGCTGTTCCGCGACGCTTTCGGCCGGACAGAGCTGGAGCGACCGGTACAACCTGAACGTCTCGGTCAGCGGCTCCAGTTCGTGGACGGTCACCATGACCGTGCCGAGCCCCGCGAGGATCAGCGCCACCTGGAACATCAGCGGGACGTGGCCCAGCAGCCAGGTCCTCGTCGCGACGCCCAACGGAAACGGCAACAACTGGGGCGTCACCATCCAGCACAACGGGAACTGGAACTGGCCCAGCGTCAGCTGCAGCGCCTCCTGAGGTACGCGAACCCGGCGCCGCTCTGCCCACCCCGGGCAGGGCGGCGCTCTCGTGTCCCAGCATCGCTTGACACCGCCCTGAACAGCCTATATAAACCAATCGGTTTCAAAACCGAAAGGTTATCAATGGGCACGAGCAGCACCCTGGACGCGACCTTCGCCGCACTCGCGGACCCCACCCGGCGGGCCATCCTCGCGCGGCTCGCGACCGGCGACGCCACCGTCACCGAGCTCGCCGCGCCCTTCGCGATGAGCCAGCCCGCCGTGTCGAAACACCTCCGCGTGCTCGAGCGGGCCGGGCTGGTGCGCCGCGGCCGGGACGCCCAGCGGCGGCCGTGTCACCTGGTCGCCGAACCGCTCAAGGCGGCCACGGCCTGGCTGGCCGGCTACCGCGACTACTGGGAAGCCAGCTACCGGCAGCTCGACGATCTGCTGAAGGACCTGCAACCGTGACGCCGCCGCTGCGGAGCCCGGGACTCCAGGTCACCGAGGCGGGCGCCACCGGGCTCGTGCTCACCCGGGACTTCGCCGCGCCCGCTCCCCTCGTGTTCGCCGCGCTCACCCGGCCCGAGCTGCTGCGCCGCTGGCACGGCGCCCACGGCTGGCACCTGACCGGCTGCGAAGTCGACCTGCGCCCCGGGGGCGCCTGGCGGTTCGTCTCCCGCGGTCCCGGCGGCGCGGAAATGGAGATGTCCGGCGAGTTCCGCGAAGTCGAGCCGCCCGTACGGCTCGTGCAGACCGAAATCCACCGCGGCTGGCCCGAAAGCGCCGCGCTCGTCACCACCGTCTTGGCCGAGACCGGCGGCCACACCACCATGACCGTCACCGTGCGGTACCCGTCACCGGAAATCCGCGACCAGGTCGTGCGCACCCCGATGCGACGCGGCGCCGGAGAGGCCTACGACCGCCTCGCCTCCCTGCTCGACCTGCTCGACCAAGAGAAACGAGACCACTCATGAACGACCCCACCACCAAGATCCCCCACGCCTCCGAGGTCACCAACGACCCCGGCAACCCGCCCGTGCCCGCCGGCGCGTTCCTCCTGGAGCTCGTCCCCGTGCCGGTCGCGGACCTCGACCGGGCCATCGCCTTCTACCGGGATCAGGCCGGCTTCGCCCTCGACGTCGACGTCCGCCCGGCCGAGGGCGTCCGCATCGTCCAGCTCACCCCGCCCGGCTCGGCCTGCTCGATCTCCCTCACCGAGGGAGTCCAGCCCCTCGCCCTGCCGCCGGGTGCCATGCGCGGGCTGCACCTGGTGGTCGCCGACATCGAGCAGGCACGCGCCCAGCTCGTCGACCGCGGGGTCGAGGTCGGTCCCGTCGAAGACATGGGCGGCGTGCTTTACGCCTACTTCGCCGACCCGGACGGCAACACCTGGTGCCTGCAGCACATGCCCTGGCGCTGACGCTGACGCGCGGTCAGGCGGTCACCGCGCGTTCGACGTGCAGCGCCAGGAACGCGTACACCCGCCGGACCAGCTCCGGGTCCCCGCCCATCAGGTCGTACCCGTGGTCGACGCCCCTGATGTCGTAGTGCTCGACCAGCGCGCCGGCCGCCTCGAGCTTGCCGGCGTAGGCGACGGCTTCGGCGCGCAGCCGGTCGTGCTCGCAGGTGAGCACCAGCGCGGGTGCGATCCCCGCCAGGCCGTCGCCGTTGCTGCCCCACGCCGGGGACGCCAGCGGGTCGCCGCGGCGGGCGGCGTCGGGGATGTAGGCGGTGTCGAAGACCTCCCCCATCCACGGCCGGATCACCACCCGCCGGCCGGGCGGCGCCGGCTTGGCCGCGGCCGGGGTGACCAGGTCCAGTGGCGGATAGTGCAGGACCTGCAACGCGATCCCGGGCCCGCCCTCGCGCAGCGCGAGCCGGGACGCCGCGGCCGCGAGCGCACCGCCGGCGCTCTGCCCGCCGACGCACAGCCGCGCGCCCGCCCACTCACGTTCGGGTGCGGCCGCCCACTTGAGCGCGTCGTGAACCTGTTCGCACGGCACGGGAAACCGCTTCACCGGCGCCAGCGCGTAGTCGATGTTGACCACGAACACCCCGGCGTGCTCGGCGAGGTACCGGCACAGCGGGTCGTCCCCGATCGCGCCGCCCACCACGAACCCGCCGCCGTGCGCGTTGACGTAGACACCGTTCGCCGGAGTGCCCTCCGGCGGGCGGTAGAGCGTGGCGGGCATCGGCCCATGCCGGGTCGGGACCGTGATTTCCTTGCTGCGGCCGGGAATTTCGGGAAACAACGGGCGTGGCTTGATCGCGCGGGCGGCGGCCGCGGCCATCAAACGGGCCACACCATCAGCGACGAACGGATTCGACAGGATCGACACGAACGACCTCACTTCACGCGGATCTGGTGGAACTCGAGCGAGACGCCGGGCGGCCGGGCACCGGCCGGCCGCGGGACGAGCGTGCCGACAAGACGGCGTCGTTGATGACCCGGCGGTGCCCGGCCGGGGTCACCCCGGCGTCGATCGGCTCGGCGATCAGGACTTCCAGCCGGGCCACCAGTTCCATCGTGAGTTCGGGGTGGGTCATCGGTCCTCTTCCGGGAGCCCGCCGAGGGTGTGGAGGAGCCGGACCAGGCGGTCGGTCAGTTCCTCGGGATCGAGTGACTCCTCGTCGCCGAGCAGCCAGGCGTTGATGAGCGCGCCGGCGCCGCCGGTGAGGAACACCGCCAGGTCGTCGACGGTTCCGGCTCGTACCCGGTCGCCGAAGAGCCCGAGCACCACGTGGCGGTTGGCCGGCGCGATCAGGTCGGTGAGGGCAGTGGTCAGCGTGAACGCGCACGGGCCGGTGAGCAGCGCGCGGTAGAACGCGCGATGGGCGGCGAAGTGCCGGGCGGTGGCCAGGACCGCGGCGCGGCCGGACTGCTCGCCGAGCGCCAGTTCACGCCGTGCGAGGTCGATCGCGGCGGCGACCAGCAGCGTGTCCCGGTCACCGAAGTGCAGGTAGACGAGCTGGCGGCTGACCCCGGCGGCCTCGGCGAGGTCCGTGACCGGGATGTTCGCGCTCCCGCGTCCGGACACCAGCTCCACGGCGGCCGCGAACAACACCGCCCGGGAACGCACGGCCCGGAGTTCGCGCCCGTCAGTGGTGTCGATGCTCACTTGAACTTTATAGACAGATGTCAAACAACTGGCAAGGGCAACGGGCCATTGTCACGTCGGGAGAAGCGCTATATCGTTTCTCCATCGCGACGGATTGAAACGATTCAAGCCCGAACGCTCCCCTGCGACGACGGAGGAAAGTGCGATGAGATCGCGGATGGCGGGAATCTCGGCCGCGCTGGTGGTCATGCTGGCCATGCCCGTCCTGGGGACAGCTCCGGTGCTGGCCGACCCGGGCACCGTCGCCGGGGCGAGGGGGCTGCGGGTCGGGCCGCTGACGGTCGAGTACCAGGAGGATCCGCTCGGGATCGACGTCGCCCGGCCCCGGCTCGGCTGGATACTGGACTCGGACCGGCCGGGGGCCCGGCAGTCGGCGTACCAGGTGCAGGTGTCGTCGGCGCCGGGCCGGGCGGGCGACGTGTGGGACAGCGGCCGGGTGACGTCGGCGAAGTCGTTCGACGTCGAGTACGCCGGAGCCGCCCTGCGTCCGCGCACCCGGTACTCCTGGCGGGTCCGCGTCTGGGACGCCGACCGGCGGGCGTCGGCGTGGAGCGAAGCCGCGTGGTTCGAGACCGCGTTCCTGGACGGCAAGGACTTCCGGGGCGACTGGATCGGGGCGCGCGCGGAGCCGGCCGCCACCTCGCTGCAAGGCGCGAGCTGGATCTGGTACCCGCAGGGGAATCCGGCGGACTCCGCGCCGGTCGGCACCCGGTACTTCCGGCGGACGGTCGACCTGCCCGCCGACGCCCAGGTCACGGCGGCCCGCTTCCAGCTGACCGCCGACGACAACTTCGTGCTGCACGTCAACGGAAAGCAGGTCGCCGCCTCGCCCCAGGTCACCGACTCGTGGCGGACCGCCGTCGACGTCGACCTCACGGCCGACCTGCGTGCCGGGCGGAACGTCCTCGCGATCCAGGCCGCCAACGCCCAGCCCGGACCGTCGGGGCTCGTCGGCAAGCTGCACATCGAGATGGCGAACGCGAACCCGGTCGACATCGTCACCGACACCACCTGGAAGTCGTCCGACACCGACACCGCCGGCTGGCAGCAGCCGGGCTTCGACGACTCGGCGTGGCCGGCGGCGCTCGTGGCCGCCGCCTACGGATCCGGCCCGTGGGGAAACTCGGTCACGACGACGCCGCAGCCGGAACCACTGCTGCGCAAGGACTTCACGGCGAAGAAGCGGATCAGGTCCGCCCGCGCCTACATCGCCGGTCTCGGCTACTACAAGCTCTACCTCAACGGCCGGCGGGTCGGCGACCACGAGCTCGACCCGGCGTTCACGGTGTACGACAAGACGGACCTCTACGCGACCTACGACGTGACCCAGGCGCTGCGCTCCGGCGACAACGCGATCGGCGTGAGCCTGGGACGCGGCTACTACGCGATGACGAACCCCGACGAGTGGAACAGCTCGCCCTGGCACGGTGAGCCGAAGCTGAAGCTCGAGCTCGACATCACCTACGCGGACGGCACGAGCGGGCGCGTCGTCAGCGACGGCAGCTGGACGCTCGCCGACGGCCCCACGACGTCCGAATCGCTGTGGTTCGGCGAAACCTACGACGCCCGGCTCGAGCAGCCGGGCTGGAACGACACCGGGTTCGACGACTCCGGCTGGCGCCCGGCCCGCGTCGTCCCGGCGCCCGCGGGTGCGCTGCGGGCGCAGTCGTTCCCGCCGATCAAGGTGACCGACACGCTCGAGCCCGGGAAGGTGACCACCCCCGCTCCCGGAACGACGGTGCACGACTACGGCACCCCGACCGCGGGCTGGGCCAGCGTCGCCGTGCGCGGACCGGCCGGCGCCGCCGTGACGATCACCTACGGCGAGAAGCTGAAAGCCGACGGAACCGTCGACAACATCGGCGGTTTCGGGATGCAGCTGCAGAAGTACACGTACGTGCTGAAGGGAAGCGGACCGGAGACGTTCACGCCGAGCTACTCCTACGCCGGGTTCCGATACGTCCAGGTCGTCGCGCCGACGGGCGTCACCGTCGAATCGGTGACGGCGCAGCGCGTCCACACGGCGGTCGCCAGGACCGGGAACTTCAGCAGCTCGAGCGACCTGCTCAACCGCTACCACGACGCGCAGGCGAACACGATCCTCAACAACCTGCACTCGGTGCCGACCGACACCCCGATGTACGAAAAGCGGCCCTACACCGCGGACGCCTTCCTGGCCGCCGACTCCGCCATCGCCAGCTTCGACATGCGGGACTTCTACGAGAACTGGATGCGCGACCACCGGGACGACCAGACCCCGGAAGGGAACATCGGCCAGACGGTGCCGGGAACCGTGGGCGCCAAGCAGGTGATCGACCCGGTCTGGTCCGCGAGTTTCGTGCTCGTCGACTGGGATCTCTACTGGTACTACGGCGACGTCCGGCCGCTCGCGGACAACTACGCGGCGATGAAGGCGTGGCTCGGGTTCTTCGAGAAGAACATCGCCCGGACCGGCTACATCTACACGGGCGGCAGCTACGCCGACTGGCTCGCCCCCGGTTTCGCCCAGCCGCCCGAGGGCGCGCGGCTGGCCGGTACCGCGTACATCCACAAGACCACCACGACGATGGCGGCGATCGCCCGCGCCCTCGGGCACACCGATGACGCGGCACGCTTCGACAGCCTCGCCGGCACGATCGCCAAGGCCTTCAACGCCACGTTCTACGACGCGGCCAAGGGCGCGTACTTCGACGATCCCGCGGCGGGGTACCGCCAGACCAGCAACCTGCTGCCGCTGAGCCTCGGCATCGTGCCGGAAGCGGCCCGCGCCGGCGTCGTCGCGAACCTCGTCGGCGACATCAAGGGCCGGGGCGTCCACCTGAACACCGGTGCGCTGGGCACGAAGCTCATCCTCCCGGTGCTCACCGGCACGGGGAATCCGGAGCTCGCGTACAGCGTCGCGACGAACCCGTCGTACCCCGGCTGGGGTTACTGGTTCCAGACCCTGGGCGCCACGACGATGTGGGAGGAGTGGCCCGCCGGGTCCCGCTCCCACCAGCACGCGTTCATGGGCACGGTCGACGACTGGCTGTACCGGAACGTCGCCGGCATCGAGCCCGCGGCGCCCGGCTACACGAAGGTCAAGATCCAGCCCTTCCCGGTGGGGGATCTGCGGAATGCTTCGGCCGAGGTCCAGTCTCCGCTCGGTCAGGTGCGGGCGGCGTGGACCCGGGACCGCAACGGCTTCACGTTGCGGGTCAGCGTGCCTGTCGGTGCGACGGGTGAGGTGTTCGTGCCGGTCGGGCGGGGCGGCAAGGTGGCGGCTCCGGCCGGGGCGGCGTGGGAAGGGACGCAGGGCGGTTATGCGCGGTACCGGGTGGGCTCCGGAAGTTACGAGTTCCGAGCCGGCCAGTGCCGCGAATTCGGGCCGCGATGCAGTGAATGAGTCATTCACCTCGCCCGACGCAGTGAATGACTCATTCCTGGCGTCACGGCAGGCCGCGAGCAAACCGGGGTTTCGTAAAACGTTTCAAGCCGTCAGCGCGCCTTGCTCGCACACGTGATGCAGATCCGCGTCGCCGGGAGCGCGACGAGCCGGCCTTCGGCGATCGGCCCGCCGCAGCGTTCACAAGTTTCGTAAGTCCCGGCGCGCACCCGGTCGGCGGCGCGGTCGAGGTCCGTGAGGTCGTCCTGGGCTTGGCGCAGGAGAGCCTGGACCTGGGCCCGTTCGAACGCGATCGTGACACCTTCCGGGTCGTGCTCGTCGTCGTTGCTGGTGAACTCCGACGCCGCCACGATCCCGTCCCGCTGCCGGGTGAGCGCCTCGGCCAGCCGTGCGGTCTCGGCGCGGGCCCGGGCGATCAGGTCCCGCGCGGCGCGATCGTCCATGGGCGAAGTCTGTCACGGACCTCGACGACCGCAACCGGGCCGCGGCCGGGATCGGGCCACCGTCATTTCGTCCGGTTCGTTGAACTTTTACCGGATGCCCGCTACTCTGTCACCCACGCTGGGAGCGCTCCCAATGGATCACCACCACTCATCACGAATGGAGGCCCATTCATGCGTACACGGACCACTTCCACCGCCCGGCGGCGAAGCGTCCTCGCGGTGCTCGTCGCCGCTCTGGCCGGAATGTTCCTGTGGGTGCCGGCAGCTTCGGCGCACGGCACCATCGTCGGCCCCGCCACCCGCGCCTACCAGTGCTGGCAGGATTGGGGCAGCCAGCACACGAACCCGGCCATGCAGCAGCAGGACCCCATGTGCTGGCAGGCTTTCCAGGCCAACGCCGACACCATGTGGAACTGGATGAGCGCGCTGCGGGACGGGCTCGGCGGCAACTTCCAGGGCGCCACCCCCGACGGTCAGCTCTGCAGCAACAACCTGTCACGCAACAACTCCCTCAACACCCCCGGCCCGTGGAAGACCACCAGCCTCGGCAGCAGCTTCTCGATGCACCTGTACGACCAGGCCAGCCACGGTGCCGACTACCTGCGGGTCTACATCAGCAAGAACGGGTTCGACCCCACCACCCAGCGCCTCGGCTGGGGCAACCTCGACTTCATCACCCAGACCGGCAGGTACGCCCCGGCCAAGGACATCAACTTCACTGTCCAGACCTCAGGCGCGTACAAGGGGCACCACGTCGTGTTCACGATCTGGCAGGCGTCACACCAGGACCAGACGTACATGTGGTGCAGTGACGTGAACTTCGGCTAGCGCGCAGCCGCGGGGGAGGGGGGGGGGGGGGGGGAGCCGAGAGGGGAGAGAGGTGTGGGAGGGGTCTTTTGTGTAATATGTGGTTGG
>NZ_JBVHUL010000007.1:0-142461 GCF_055565395.1 Amycolatopsis sp. NPDC028719 | reverse complement strand
GGTCATAGACGAGTACACGCCGCCCCCCACCTCCATCACTCTCCCCCTCCGCCTCCCCCCCCCCCCCCCCCCCCCGGCCCCGCGCTCGCGAAGTCTTCCGGTTGACAGCTTCGTGACAACGTCGATCCGGCGGTTCCGCCCGCGCCGGCCGGCTGGTGAGCTTGACGTGTGAAGCGCGGGAAACTCGACGAGATCGTGAACGCGACCGTGCCGGCGCCCAGCTGGTGGCTGGTCGCCGCGACCGGGCTGGCGGCCGCCGCCGTGACGCTGGCTTCGGTGTCCACGCTGCTGACCGGGCGGTCGCGCCTGCTGACCCGGTTCAACGTGCTGGGGACGTTCGTCCACGAGGGCGGCCACGCGCTGATGAGCGTGGTGACCGGTGGCGGGGTGTACCAGGTCGGGATCTCCAGCCCGGATTCCGGAGTGACGTGGGTCTGGTTCCCCTCGCGGTTCTCCTCGATCCTCACTTCCGCGGCCGGCTACGCGATGCCGTCGCTGGCCGGGCTCGGGGCAGCCGTGCAACTGCAGCGCGGGCACGCCGCCGCCGTGCTCACCCTCACCGTGGTCGCCGCCGCCCTGCTGCTGTTCCTGTCCGCCGACCTGCTCACCTTCGCCGTCGTCGCCGGCATCGGCTTGGTCGCTTTCGCCGCGCTGGCCTGGGCGCCGGTGTGGGTGCGGACGACGATCGCCTACCTCGAGGCGTGGCTGCTGCTCACCAGCGAGATCTCCGGAGTGGGCCACCTCGTCGCCGCCCGGTGGGCCGGCGAGGTTTCCGCCACCGACGACGCCGCCGGCCTCGCCGAGGAAACCCACATCCCCGGCTTCGTCTGGATCGCCGGCTGGCTGGCGCTGATCGTCTGGGCGCTGTCCGAAGCGTTCCCCCGGCTGTGGCCGTGACACCGGGAACGTCCGGCCACGTGGCAGAACGGCCGACCGCGCCACGGCGCCTGGTCCGGAAAGCCGGACCAGGCGCCGCACCGGGGTTTCTCAGCCGTCGGACTCGGCTGACGGGAGGTAGGCACCCGGGACCTGTGCCGGGGCGAACACCTGGTTCTCACCCGGGTAGGGCACCTGCCAGCCGTGCGTCTGGTACCACGTGAAGTGGTTCATCTGCGCGGGGTTGGCGTAGTCGGCGACGGCGTTCGGGCCGGTCAGCCGCTGGTGCGCCGTCCACTCCTGCCACTGGGCCGCCACCTGCGCCTTGTCCGCCGGCACCGCCGACGACGGCACCGGGGCCGCCGCGGGGTTCGGCGGGGCGGGGGTGTCCGGACCGCAGGTCGGCTGGGTTGCCAGGCCACCCGTCAGCGAGGTGCGGTTGGGCACCGCGGTGAACGGCGTGTAGTCCGGCTTCCGCGTGAACGCCGCACTCATCGGCGTCGCCGCGCTGTCCTTCTGGTTCATCGGCTTGACGCCGAGGATCTGCTCGATCGTCCGGATCATCGTGATCTGCGAGTAGTAGTGGCTGTCGACGACGCCGCGCTGCGCGTACGGGCTGATGATCTGCACCGGCGCCCGGTGGCCGTCGACGTGGTCGAGACCGGCCTGGGAGTCGTCCTCGACGACGAAGATCGCCGAGTCCTTCCAGTACTGGCTGTGCGAGATCTCGTCGACGATCTTGCCGACCGCGAGGTCGTTGTCGGCGACCTGGGCGGCCGCGTTCGGCGGGCCGCCGGTGTGGTCGCTCGACAGCCAGAACATGTTCAGGTTCGCCGGCCCGTGCTTCTCGAAGTCGTCCTTCCAGACCTGGTACCGGTACTGGTCCGGCACCGCGGTGTCGAACTTCGGGAATCCCGGCACCGAAACGTCGTTCAGGGACGGGATCGGCGACGACGACACCAGCGGGTAGGCCGTCGGTTCACCCGTGGCCGCCATGTTCTTGGCGTCGCAGTACAGGTTCTGCCAGCTCGCCCCGGCGGGCTTGGTCAGGAACTGCTGGAACTCGCCGAAGTCCCGCACCGACTTCCCGGCCGCCTGCGCGCCGGTCCAGAGGAACCCGGAGCTCTGGTGACCGAGGGCGTCGTCCTCGGTGTCGTAGCTGCGCAGGTACTCCCCCGCCGACGACTCGGTGTACTCCGGGTTGTCGGCCTGCATCAGCCAGTTGTGGCCCTCGGCGGAGTTCGTGCCGATGTCGTAGGTGTTGTCGTACAACCCGAACTGCCGCTCCAGCGCGTGCTGGTTCGGCGTCACGTTCTCGCCGAACTGCGCCACGGCCGGATCGCCGTTGCCGCGCGCCTCGTCGCCGAAGAGCTGGTCGTAGGTCCGGTTCTCCTTGACCAGCAGGAAGACGTGCTTGATCGTCGAGGGGTCGCCGAGCCGCGCCGGGACCGGCACCGGGCTGCGGTGGCCGTTGTCGTGCGCCACCTGCACCGAGTCGTCCGTCCAGCCGTTCTGCTTGAAGACCTGGCCGGTGTACCCGCGGATCGCGCGGTCGTCCGGCAGCCGGAACTTCTGCACGCTCGACGTCGTGTCGTGCGTGCCGTGCCCGGCCGCCGTGGTGGGCCGGAGCGCGTCGATGCCGCGCGTGTTGGAGACGACGACATCCTGGCCGACCGTGGTGATCGCGGTCGGGAAGTAGTCCGTCGGCAGCAGGCCGACGTAGCTCACCGGCTCCTGCGCCCGCTGGAAGCGGTAGACGGCGACCGCGTTCGCGCGGCCGAGCGTCACCAGCAGGTGCCCGTCGTCGGTCAGCGTCACGCCGTCCGGCTCGTAGCCGACCGACGCCTGCGGCCACGGCTGGGTCGCGATGGTCTGCACGACCTGGTCGCGGCCGGTGTCGATGACCGAAACCGTGTTGCTCGCGGTGTTCGTCACGAACAGCGCGCCGTTCTTGACGTACACGGCGGTCGGGTGCAGGCCGACGTCGATGCTCTTCGGCGTGGCGGCGGCGTTCGCCAGGTCGATGACGCTGACCGTGCCGCTGGTCGTCGCGCCGGTGAACCCGCTGGCCGGCACCTGGGTGTTGTAGGAGTTCAGCGTCGGCTCGCCGGGCTTGGCCGGGTGGCCGCCTTCGTCGCTGACGTACAGCTTGCTGCCGACGCGGACCAGGTCACGCGGCGCGTTGCCGACGGCCCAGCTCTGCTTGGTCGCGCCGGTCGCCGCGTCGAGGGCGACGACGCGGTTCTGGCCGTTGACCGCCGAGTACACAGTGGACCCGTCGGGCGAGAAGACCGCCTGGGCGACCAGCGCGTGCTTGGCGCCGTCCGCCGGGATCTTGACCGGCACCGGCGCGGCCACGGTCCCGTCGGGGTTCACCGTGAACTTCGTGTAGCCGTCGGTCTGCGCCAGCCACAACGACTTTCCGTCCGGCGAATACGTCGGGCCTTCCTGGCCCACGTCGTTGCCGGCGATGCGCAGGTTCGCCGTCGCGGAGTTGCCGACCAGCTGCTGCACCTTCCAGCTCATCAGGTCGACGATGGTCAGCGCGATCCCGCCGTCGGTCGTCAGCGCGGCGAGGTGGGTGCCGTCCGGGCTGACCGAAGACGCCATGATCTTGCCGTTGTTCACGACCAGGCGGTCGCCGATCGGCTTGATGTACTGGTCGGCGGAGACGACCTGGCCGTTCTCGGTGACCTGGCCGACGTGCTCCTCGCCGAACTGCGCTGTCGACGCGACACCGACGCCGGTGCCCGTGGCGACGAGCACGAGGGTGGCGGAACCGGCCGTCGCGCAGCGCAGCCGATGGCCGCTGCTCCGGCTCTTCCCGGCACGCCGTCTGCGGCGTGTTACCTGCATCGGGTTATCCCTTCGTGGTGGTGAGCAGCTCGACGTTCCCGTCGAACTGCCAGAGCGGGTTGGGTTGGTCCCCGGCCGGGGTCCGCACCTGGAAGTAGCCGTTCACTTCCTTCGGTCCGTCGCCGTCGGCGACGTACCGCCCGTCCGAGGTGATGTCCAGCTGGTAGATCGCCGAGCCCGTCGCCGCGATGCCCGGCAGGCGCCAGGAGACGACGCACCGCCAGTCGTTGCCGGGGCCTTCGGGTTCGACCAGGCCGTCGCCCTTGGTGCACGCGGCCGTGGCGGCCAGCTGCTCCTCGGTGACGTCGGGCCGGTTCAGCTGCCCGGCCTGCAGCCGGTAGAGGTGGGCGAAGGCGGTGGCGACCGACCGCTGGACCTTGTCCAGGCCGATCCCGGACCCGGTGGCCGGCGTGGCGACGGCGACGACCCCGGCCGTGGCGGCGAGCAGCGCGACCAGCGGCAGGACACCGAGGGTGAGCGCGCGGCGGCCCCCACCGTCGTGGGCGGGGTTGGTGAAGTCGCGGCGCACGAAGAGCAGGTAGGCCAGCGCGGTCGCGACCACGGCCCAGGCCAGGCTGACGCCGACCGCGATCAGGAGCGGCCCGAGCTGGGCCGGGTCGGTGAAGAGGCCGTTCCACGCGATGAAGGCGTAGCTGGGCAGGGCGAGCCGGACGGCGACCGGCAGCGGCAGCAGCTGGGCGAGCGCCAGCACGAGCGCGACGACGGCGGGCAGCAGCAGGCCCATCGGCGAGCGGCCCCAGAGGACCGACCCGAGCAGCCCGATCGCGCCGAGGGCCAGCGTCGGGGCGAACACGCAGACCCAGGCGAGCAGGACCCGCACCGCGGCGTCGCCGGGAGCCAGCAGGTGGCCGTCGAGACCGGCCAGCGGCCGGCTCCCGGCGGCGAGAACCCCGCCCACCGCACCGGAAACGGCCATCCCGGCCACCAGCACGAAGATCACGGTCAGGCTCGCAAGCGCTTTCGCCACGAAGATCCGCCGGGTGGAGCGGACCGCGACCAGCAGGTGGCGCCAGGTGCCGAGCCGGTCTTCGGAGGCGAAGACGTCCCCGGCGACGACCGACGTCAGCAGCGGAAGCGCGTACGTGCCGGCGAAACCGAGCATCACCAGCGGCCCGGCCCAGCCGGTGGCGTTCATCCACCGGCCGAAGAGCGTGTCGACGGGCAGCGAACTCTGCTCGCTCACCACGGCGACGAACAACGCGGGAGCGAGCCAGCACGCGACCACCAGCACGCGGATCCGCCAGGCGGAGAACAGCTTGACGAGTTCGAAGCGGTAGCCGCGGGCCACCGGGACGGGCGGCGCGGTCTCGGTGAGGGTCGCGGTCATCGGCCGGCCTCCGGCTGTTCGGTGAGGGCGAGGAAAGCGGCTTCCAGCGGCGACACGACCGGCGCGAGCTCGCGCACCGCGATGCCCTCCTTCGCCAGCCGCAGCACCAGTTCGTCGAGCGCGGGCACCAGGGCGCGGACCACGAACGCGTCGGCGTCCCCCTCGGCGAGGCGGATCCCCGGTGTGCCGGCGACCAGCGGCCGCGCGGCCGCCGGGTCGGACGTGCGCAGGCGGTGGTCCAGTTCGCCGTTTTCGGCGGAGAGCTTGCCCAAGGGGCCGGTGAAGACGACGCGGCCGGTGGACAGGATGGTGACCTCGGAGCAGAGCGCTTCGAGGTCGTCCATCCGGTGGCTGGAGAGCACCACGGTGGTGCCGTCGGCGGCGAGCCGCTCGAGGACGCCGTGCACGTGCTTCTTGCCGGCCGGGTCGAGGCCGTTGGCCGGCTCGTCGAGCACCAGCAGGCGGGGTTCGGTGAGCAGGGCGGCCGCGAGGCCGAGCCGCTGCCGCATGCCGAGGGAGAAGCCGCGTACGCGGTCGTCGGCGACGTCGGTGAGCCCGACCTCGCCGAGGACGTCGTCGATCTTCGCGGTCCGCCGGCCGCCGCCGCGGAGGGCGGCCAGCGCGGCGAGGTTTTGCCGGGCGGTGAGCGAGGGGTAGAGCCCGGGGCCGTCGACGAACCCGGCGACGCCGCCGGGCGCGGAAAGGGTCTTCCCGACCGGCGTCCCGAGGATCTCGAGCCGGCCCTCGTCGGCGACGGCCAGGCTCAGCAGCAGGCCGAGCAGCGTCGTCTTGCCCGCGCCGTTCGGGCCGACCAGCCCGTGGATCCCTCCCGGTGCCACATCCAGATCGATGCCGTCCAACGCGACGACGTCACCGAAGCACTTGGTGATTCCGCGCGCTCGCACCGCGGCGGGTGTGTCCATCATTCCCCTTGCCTTCTTCCTCGGCTCGCGACAGAAACTTAAGCAGGACAAATGACTTCGGCGGGCGCGCCGGGTGAACACGACCGGAACGGGAATCGACCGACGGAAACCGCGTCGGTGAAATGTCCGAGTTAAAGCTCGGCCTTGCGCCGAGTTAACCGGCTCCTTGCCTTGGGACCGCCCCGAAGCCCTTGCGGGATCAGGAAGTGCGCGGGACCACCAAGCCGGATTCGTAGGCGAAGACCACCAGCTGCGCCCGGTCGCGGGCGTGGAGTTTGGTCATCGCCCGGTTGATGTGGGTCTTCGCGGTCAGCGGGCTGATCACCATCCGGGCGGCGATCTGGTCGTTGGCCAGACCCTGCGCGACCAGGGTGACCGCCTCGCGTTCGCGATTCGTCAGGTGCGCCAGCCCCGCCGGGGCGCCGGTCCCGAGGGGCTGGGCGACGTACCGGTCGATCAGCTTGCGGGTGATCGACGGCGCGAGCAGGGCGTCGCCGCGGGCGGCGACCCGGACCGCGTGCAGGAAGTCCTCCGGCTCGATGTCCTTGACGAGGAACCCCGCCGCTCCGGCGCGCAGTGCGGTGAACACGTACTCGTCCAGGCCGTAGTTGGTCAGGATGACCACGTGCACCCCGGCCAGCGCCGGATCGGCGGCGATGCGCCGGGTCGCCTCGATGCCGTCGACGAGCGGCATCTGGACGTCGACGAGGGCGATGTCGGGCCGGTACCGCCGGGCCAGCGCCACGGCCTCGCCGCCGTCGGCCGCCTCGGCCACCACCTCGATGTCGTCTTCGTTGTCGAGGAGCGCGCGGAACCCGCTGCGGATGAGCGGCTGGTCGTCGGCCAGCAGGACGCTGATCACGACGCGGGACCCACGGGAAGTTCGGCGTGGACGCTGAAACCGCCTTCGCTGCGCGGTGCCGCCCGCAGGTGGCCACCGAGCGCGGTGACCCGTTCGCGCATCCCGAGCAGCCCCACCCCGGGGACCGGGGCCGCGTCCGGGGTGGCCCGGCCGTCGTCGTCGACGCGGATGACCAGCGTGCCGGGGCGGTAGCCGATCCGGACCGACGCGGTCTCGGCCGCGGCGTGGCGGGCGATGTTGGTCAGCGACTCCTGGACGATCCGGTAGCCGGTCCGGTCCGCCGCGGCGGGAACGTCGTCGCGCTGCCCTTCGATCGTCAACGTCGCGGCCAGGCCGGCGGCCTGGGCTCGCCGCACCAGTTCGGGGACGTCGTCGAGCCCGTGTGGGGGATTTTCGTCGTCGCGCAACGCCTCCAGGGTCGCGCGCAGCTCCCGCGCCGCCTCCCGGCCGGCGTCCCGGATCACCAGCAGCGCGTCCGGCACCGGTTCCCCTCGCTTGCCGGCGAGGTGGACGGCGACCTCGGCCTGCACCTTGATGACGGAGATCTGGTGGGTGAGCGAGTCGTGCAGTTCCCGCGCGATGTGCAGCCGCTCTTCGTCGGCACGGCGCCGCGCGGTCTCCTCGCGGGTGCGTTCGGCCTCGTCCGCCCGGCGCTCGGCCTGCCGCAGCGCTTCCCCGGCGGCACCCGCGGCGATCAGCCACGCGATCTGGAGGACGTCGCGAGTGTGCGTGATCGCCGCACCCACCGGCAGATCTCCGGGCGCGGCGAGGATCGCGAGCGGCAGAGCGAGCACCATGAGCACCGCGCTCACCACCGCGAGGACGCGGTGTCCGGCCCGGACCGCGGCGTACACGGCGACCAGGTACGCGACGGCGGGGACGTCGACCCCGACGGCCTGCGATCCCAGCGCGCACAACGCGGTCACGGCCAGCACGGTGACCGGAGCCCGGCGGTACGCGGCCAGCGCCAAGCCGCCGAGCGCCAACAGCGCGTAGCCCAGCGGGACGAGGCTCGTGGCGGGGTGGTGCCCGTGAAGGCCGGCGACGAGCAGGGCCGTCGCCACTCCGGCGGCGACCAGCCCGTCCCCGAGCCGGATCCGTCCCGTGCTCATGCCTGCACCGTAGCCGGAGGTCCGGCCGGGCGACTCCTGCGCGCGAATGGTCCGCGAACTACCGCAACCGCAGTACTTTCCCGGCTCCTACGGCGCCCGCGGCAGCGCGAAGTGCCTGCGCCTGCCGGACGACCGGGGGCAAGCCCGGCGGACAGGATCAGGCGACATCCACTCGAGGAGGACCTCATGTCCGTCACCCACACCATTTTCGGCTCCGCCACACCGACGCTCGCCGCTGTCGACGCGTACACCCTGACCACCGCCCGGTTCTGGGCCACGGCGGCCGCGCTGCTGGGACTGGCGGGCGCGATCATCGGCGGCCGGGCACTGGTTCGCGTCCGCCGTGCCGCCGGCGGGCGCAAGGGAGCCATCGTCGCACTGGCGTCGGGACTGATCGCCGCCGCCGGCGGCGTCGTCAACCTGGCCGTCGCCGACGGTGGTCCCGGCACCGGCAACGGAGTCGTCGGGGGCGGCGCGGCCGTGGTCGCGGGGCTCACGGCCATCGTCCTCGGGGGGCTGACGCTGGCCCGTGCCCGCCGCACGGTGGCCTTCTCACGCTGACCGGCTCCGGGCGCGCGCCGCCAGGACCACGGCCCGGCCGGTCAGCCCGACGGCGAACATCACCACCCCGGCCAGCACCGACGGCCACGGCAGCGTCGCCACCAGCACCAGGCAGCCGAGGACACCGAGCAGGTTGAGCCACCGGGGCCACCGGCGCTGCTCGCGGGGCTGGGTGAACGCCGCGGCGTTCGCGATGGCGTAGTAGATCAGCACGCCGAACGACGAAAAGCCGATCACCCCGCGGAGATCGACGGTGAGCACCAGGACGCCGACGACGACCGCCAGCGCGATTTCGGCGTGGTGCGGGACCTGGTAGCGGGGATGGACGGCGGCCAGCCAGCCGGGCAGGTCGCGGTGGCGGGCCATGGCCAGGCCGGTGCGGCCGATGCCCGCGATCAGCGCCAGCAGCGCACCGAGCGCGGCCAGCGCCGCACCGACGCGCACCACCGGGCTCAGCCCGCCGACCCCCGCGGCCTGCACCGCGGCGGTCAGCGGTGCGGTGGTGGCGGCGAGCCCGTGCGGCCCGGCGGCCAGCAACGCCACCACGGCCACCACCGCGTAGACCGCCACCGTGCTGAACAAGGCGATCGGGATGGCCCGGGGGATCGTGCGCTCCGGGTCGCGGACCTCTTCGCCCATGGTGGCGATCCGCGCGTAGCCGGCGAAGGCGAAGAACAGCAACCCGGCCGCTTGGAGGATGCCGTAGACACCGCCCGAACCCGGACTCAGGTTCGCCGCGCTGGCATGACCGCCGACGACGATCCCGAGCACGACCACGGCCAGCGCGGTCAGGCTGGTGGCGACGAGGATCCGGGTCAGCAGGGCCGTCTTGGTGACACCGCGGTAGTTCAACGCGGCCAGCCCGAACACGCCGGCCACCGCGACCGCGCGCTGCGCCCACCACGGGCCGGGAACCGCGTAGGTGGCGAAGGTGAGCGCCATCGCCGCGCACGAGGCCGTCTTGCCGGCCACGAACCCCCAGCCCGCCGTGAACCCCCACCAGTCGCCGAGCCGTTCCCGCCCGTAGACGTAGGTGCCGCCCGACGTCGGATACGCCGCTGCCAGCTGCGCGGACGCGGTGGCGTTGCAGTAGGCGATCACCGCGGCGATCGCCAGGCCGATCAGCAGGCCGGTACCGGCCGCGGCGGCGGCCGGGCCGAACGCCGCGAACACCCCGGCGCCGATCATCGAACCCAGCCCGATGACCACCGCGTCCCCGGTGCCCAGCCGGCGCGCCAGCACGCCGGCGCCGTCGGATCGCGATGCGGACACCGCCCACCTCCTGATATTCCATCAAACTATTTTGATGTATCCTGCTGGCATGGCGTCGTCAGGTCAAGCCGCCCCGGCGTTCGTGCGCGCGGCCGCCCACCCCCTGCGGTGGCGGCTGCTGACCGAGCTCGCCGGCAGCGACTACCGGGTCCGCGAGCTGACCGAACGCACCGGCCAGCCGCAGAACCTCGTCTCCTACCACCTGCGGCTGTTGCGCGACGACGGCCTGGTCACCGCGCGGCGCAGCACGTTCGACGCCCGCGACAGCTACTACCACCTGGATCTGGACCGCTGCGCCCACGCGCTGACGACCGCGGGCGCGGTTCTGCACCCCGCCCTGCACCTGGGGCCGCCCACGGTGCCCGACCGGTGGCCGGACGGGATTCGTGTGCTGTTCTCGTGCACCGGGAACAGCGCCCGCTCGCCGATCGCGGAAGCCCTGCTGCGCCACCGCGGCGAGGGACGCATCGAGGTGACGAGCGCCGGCAGCAACCCCAAGCCGCAAATCCATCCGCACGCGGTCCGGGTGCTGCGCGAGGAGTTCGGCCTCGACCTCGGCGACCGGCGTCCCCGGCACCTGGACACGCTGGCCGGCCGCCGGTTCGACCACGTGATCACCTTGTGCGACAAGGTCCGCGAGGTCTGTCCCGGCTTCGATTCCCGGCCGGTCCACTGGAGCATCCCCGATCCGGCCGCAGGCACCTACGCGGACTTCGTCCGCATCGCCCACGAGATCGACACGCGGGTCCGCCACCTGCTGCCCGTGCTCGCCACCACTCCCCGTCCGGAGGTTCGACCATGACCGCACCCGACCAGCTCGCCGCCGTCCGCTACCTCGTCGACGACGTCGAGGCCGCCATCGGCTTCTACACGACCCACCTCGGCTTCACCCTGCGGATGAGCGCCGCGCCGGCCTTCGCCGACGTGGTCCGCGGTCCGCTACGGCTGCTCCTGTCCGGCCCGGCGAGCTCCGGCGCCCGCGCCACGCCCGCGGACGCGACCGCCGCCGGCCGCAACCGCATCCACCTCGTCGTCGACGACCTCGACGCCGAGATCGGCCGGCTCCGCGACGCGGGACTGCCCTTCCGCAGCGACCTGGTGTCCGGCCCGGGTGGCCGGCAGATCCTGCTCGCCGACCCCGCCGGCAACCTCGTCGAACTGTTCCAGCCCGCCCGCTGAGCGCATTCTCGGGCGGGGTGGTGACCCACGTCACCGGTCGGCGCTGTCAGGGATCGGGGGGCTGTCTCGTTCAGGGGGCACGCGAACCTGACAGGAGCGAACCATGCCGCATCGCATCGTCGTCCTCGGAGCCGGATACGCCGGCGCCTTTGCCGCCGGCTCACTGGCCCGCCGGCTCCACTCCGGCGACTTCGAGATCACCGTCGTCAACGCCGAACCGGATTTCGTCGAGCGGCTGCGCCTGCACCAGCTCGCCGCCGGGCGGGATCTCCGCCCCCGGCCGCTGACGGAGGTGTTCGCGGGCACCGGCATCCGGCTGCGGGTCGCCCGGGTGACCGCCGTCGACGCCGGTAACCGGACGGTCACGGTCGCCGACGGCGAGGGTGTCGACCGGATCGGCTACGACACCCTCCTCTACGCGCTCGGCAGCACCGCCGCGGACCACGGCGTTCCGGGTGCCGCAGAGCACGCCTTCACCGTGGCCGCGCGGCCGTCCGCGCTTCGCCTGCGCGCCCGCCTGGACGAGCTGGGCGAGACCGGGCGGGTACTGGTGGCCGGCGGCAACCTGACCGCGATCGAGGCCGCCACCGAAATCGCCGAGTCCCGGCCGGGACTCCGGGTCGCCCTGGCCACCAGCGGTGAGCTGGGCGGGTGGCTGGGCACGAAGGCCCGCCGTCACCTGCTGCGTGCGTTCGAGCGGTTCGGCATCACGGTGCACGAGCACACCACCATCGAGCGCGTCGAGAAGGCCGCGGCGATCGCCGCGGACGGAAGCGTTTTCGCCGCCGACGCGACCGTGTGGGCCGCCGGCTTCGCCGTTTCCCCGATCGCCGCCGCCGGCGGCCTCGAGGTGGTGGCCGACGGCCGGATCACGGTGGACCGTCAGCTGCGGTCGGTCTCGCACCCGGAGGTCTACGTCGCCGGGGACAGCGCCTTCGTCATCGGCGGGAACGGCCGGCCGTTGCCGATGTCCTGCGCCTCTGCGGGATACACCGCCATGCAGGCGACGGCCGCGATCATCGGGGACCGGACCGGGCGCGGGATCAAGACGACCGGGCTGTCCTACTTCGGCAACCACATCAGCCTCGGCCGCGACGACGCGATCTTCCAGCTGGTCGACGGTGCCGCTCGCGCGCGGTCCTGGGCTTTGTGCGGCCGGCCGGCCGCGCGCGTCAAGTCGGCGATCGTGGCCGCCAGCGGCTGGGCGATCAGCCGCCCGACCTTCGGCAGGCCGGATCGCCAGTACCGGTCGGCCGCCTCCCGGGTGCCCTCGCCCGGCGTGCTCGCCGCCTAGAGTCGCGTTCGTGGACACCGTCACCGTGGCGCGGTTCGAGGCCAGCCGGAACCGGCTGGCCTCGCTCGCCTACCGCCTGCTCGGCTCGGCCGCCGACGCCGAGGACACGGTGCAGGACGCGTTCCTGCGGTGGCAGGCCGCCGACCGGGGGTACGTCGACGTGCCCGAAGCGTGGCTGACCAAGATCGTCACGAACCTGGCGCTCGACCGGCTCCGTTCGGCGAAGGCGCGGCGCGAGCGCGCGGTCGGCACCTGGATGCCCGAGCCGCTCCTCGACGGCGACCCGATGCTGGGCCCGGCCGACACGGTCGAGCAGCGCGAATCGGTGACGCTGGCGGTGCTGACGCTCATGGAGCGGCTGTCGCCGGTCGAACGAGCCGCGTACGTGCTGCGCGAGGCCTTTGCCTACAGCCACGCGGAAATCGCCGGCATCCTCGGCATCACCGAGTCCGCGAGCCAGCAGCACACGCACCGGGCCCGCCGCAGGATCGCCGCCGCCGGCACCGGCACCGCGCCCGACCGTTCCTCCGCGCGCCGCATCGTCGAGGCGTTCGTCGACGCCGCGTCGTCGGGCCGGACCGATCGGCTGGTGGCGCTGCTGACCGGGGACGCGACCGGCGTTTCCGACGGCGCCGGGCTGGTGCCGGCCGAGAGGCTGATCCGCTACGCGAGCCCGGAGCGGATCGCCGGCGCGATGCGGGCCGGCTTCAAGCCGTCTCCGGCCAAGCGCCGGCTCGCCGGTGGCTCGCCTTCGATCCACGCTGTCCTGGTCAACGGCTGCCCGGCGATGCTCGCCACGCTCGAGGACCGGGTCCTGGGCGTCGTGATCCTGGAGATCCGCGACGACAAGATCGCCGGCGTGCGCGGCATCGCCTCGCCGACCCGGCTCGGCCGCGTCACCGAGCAGTGGGGGCGGCGGGACCACGACGTGCCCCTGATCGCATCGTGGTGACCGGCCGCTCGACGCCGGGGCCGGGGTCAGCCGCCGGGCTGTTCCCGCGCGAGGCGCCTTCACCGAGCCTGAGCCGAAGCGGCCGGCCGCGGTCCCGGCCGCAGGTCGCAGGTCGCAGGTCGCAGGTCGCAGGTCGCAAACAGTGCGCGCACCACGATCGGGACGCCCGGCGTCATACCCGGGCCGACCGCCTCCACGCCGTCCACATCAGACAGAGCGAAACCCGCTCGACACCGGGGCCCGGTCAACAGCCGGGCTGCTCCCCCGCGAGGCGCCTTCACCGAACCTGAGCCGAAGCGACCGGCCGCGGTCCCGGCCGCAGGTCGCAAACATTGCGCGCACCACGATCGGGACGCCCGGCGTCGCGCCCGGGCCAACCGCCTCCACGCCGTCCACATCAGACAGAACGAAACCCGCTCGACACCCGGGGCCCGGTCAACAGCCGGGCTGCTCCCCCGCGAGGCGCCTTCACCGAACCTGAGCCGAAGCGGCCGGCCGCGGTCCCGGCCGCAGGTCGCAAACATTGCGCGCACCACGATCGGGACGCCCGGCGTCGCGCCCGGGCCAACCGCCTCCACGCCGTCCACATCAGACAGAACGAAACCCGCTCGACACCGGGGCCCGGTCAACAGCCGGGCTGCTCCCCCGCGAGGCGCCTTCACCGAACCTGAGCCGAAGCGACCGGCCGCGGCCCCGGCCGCAGGTCGCACGTCGCACGTCGCACGTCGCAAACATTGCGCGCACCACGATCGGGACGCCCGGCGTCGCGCCCGGGCCAACCGCCTCCACGCCGTCCACATCGGACAGAGCGACCCCCCGCTCGCCGGGACGGAGTCAACAGCAGTGCTCGCCACGCCAGGCCTCACGGCCTTCCCGCACCGCGACCGCGGCGATCGCCAACGCCACGACCGGGTCGGCCCACGACCAGCCGAACAGCGAGTTCAGCAGCAACCCGAGCAGCAGGACGCCGGAAAGGTAGGTGCACAGCAACGTCTGCTTCGAGTCCGCGACCGCGCTCGCCGAACCCAGCTCGCGCCCGGCCCGGCGTTGCGCGTGCGACAGGAACGGCATCACCAGCAGCGACACCGCCGCCAGCACGATCCCCACCGGGGAATGCTCCGCCTGCTCCGCGCCGGACAGCGACCGCACCGATTCGACCGTGACATAGGCCGCCAGCACGAAGAACGACACCGCGATCACCTTCAGCGCCGTCCGTTCGCGCGCCTCCGGGTCCGCGCCGGAGAACTGCCACGCCACGGCCGCGGCGGAGGCCACCTCGATCACCGAATCCAGGCCGAACCCGAGCAACGCCGTCGACGACGCCACCGAGCCGGCCGAGAGCGCGATGATCGCTTCGACCACGTTGTAGCCGATCGTCGCGGCGACCAGCAGCCGTACCCGCCGCGACAGCACCGCCCGGCGGTCCGCGTCGACCCGCGGCGCCGCCTCCGCGGCGCAGCATCCGTCGGCACAAGGGGTTTGCCCGGCCGCCGGGGCTGTCGGCAGCAGCTCGATGCGCTGTTCAGCGTCCCCGCTCATGTGTGCACCGCCGGCTCGTCTTCGTCCACGCAGGGCTGTTCGGGGTCGACGGCGAGCACCAGCTGGACCAGCTCCCGCAGCGCCCGCGCCAGATGCGGGTCCGCGAGGCCGTAGTGGACCTGTCGCCCCTGGTAGGTCGCGACGACCAGGCCGCACCCGCGCAGGCAGGCGAGGTGGTTCGAGACGTTGGAGCGGCTCAACCCCAGTTCCTTGGCCAGCTGACCGGGATAGTTCGCCCCGTCCAGGAGCGAAACGAGGATCTTGCACCGCGTCGGGTCCGCCAGGGCGCGCCCCAACCGGGCCAGCGCCGCTCCTCGCGTCTCACACGTCAGCATGCGTCGGACAGTACAGCCAAGACTGACACATCAGCAAGCGACCAAGGCGATACGATGGCCTGCGACAAAGGAGTCGCATGGACAAGATGTTCAGTCGCCGCACCGCCTTGGTCACCGGAGCCGGCATCACCGCCGGCCTGACGTTGCCGGGCGTCGCCCATGCTCACGGAACGGACAGCACGAGTTTCGTCCTCGACGCCGAAACGCTCGACGGCGGAGAGCAGATCACCTCGGTCACCCTCGACACGTCCCGGTTCGGGCCCGTCGACCCGGCCGGCCTGACCACCGGCACGTTCAGCGTGCACGCGAAGGCCACCAGCCCGATCGACACCGGCGGCCAAGACGTCGGCTACGACCTCGACCGGCCCGTCACCGCCGCCCGGCTCGACCGCCGCGGGAACATCGTGCTGGAGCTGAGCCACGGCGAAGGCCAGACCGGCGGCGGCACCCTCGGCTACGTCAACAGCAAGAGCCGCAACGTCCGGCTCGATCTGGTCTACACCATCACGCAGCACGCCCCGCTCCGCACTCGGCACGGACGGCCGGTCACCATCGCCCGGTTCACGCAAGGCCGGCTGGCCAACCCCGAGGTCGACGCCTTCACTTACCACGCCTCACGTTCCGGGATGAAGTACCGGCTGTACTCCCCCGGCTCGCGACGCGGCCGGCGGCCCCTGGTCGTCTGGCTGCACGGCGGCGGCGAAGGCGCTTCCCTGCCCGACGGCTACTACGACAACGAGACCACGCTGCGCGCCAACCGCGGCGCGCTGGGCTTCGCCACCCGGGAAGCACAACAGATCTTCGACGGCGCATACGTGGTCGCTCCGCAGAGCACGTCCGCCTGGATGGACGACGGACCCCGGTTCGCCCCGCTCATCCACGAGATCGTCCGGGACGTCCTGCGCACCCGGCCGGTCGATCCCGCACGCGTCTACGTCGTCGGTTGCAGCAACGGCGGCTACATGAGCCTGAAGATGACCACGGTCTACCCCCGGACGTTCGCCGCGTCCGTGCCGATCTGCGGAGTCGTCACCGCCCGGAAGGCCGGGGACCCGCCCCTGGTTCCCGACGCCGAGCTGGCCGCGATCAGCACCCCCACGTGGCTGGTCGCCTCCCGCGACGACGACACGGTGGACCCGCAGGCCAACACCGTCCACGCGCACGAGCTCATCCCCCGGTCCGAACTGACGCTCTACGACCACGTCGTCCGCGACGGCCACCAGTTCCCCGGGCACTGGTCCTGGATCTACGTGGCCCGCAACGACCCGAGCGTCGGCGGCACCCACGTCTGGCAGTGGATGGCGCGGAAGCACCGCTCAGCGGGGTGACGGCCGGAAGGTCTTCCGGTACGCGGCCGGGTTCACGCCCACGGTCTGCGTGAACTGGGTGCGGAAGTTGCTCGGCGAGGGGAACCCGACCTGCGCGGCGATGCGGTCGACGGTGTGGTCGGTGACTTCCAGGAGTTCCTGCGCGTGCCGGACGCGGACGCCGGTGAGCCACTGGATGGGGCTCTGCCCGGTTTCCGCGTGGAAGCGCCGGGCGAGGGTGCGGCTGCTCATGCCGGCCGCGGTCGCGATGTCCGCGAGGGTCAGCGGGCGGTGGGCGTTCTCCTCGATCCAGGACAGGGCTTTCTCCAGCGTCGCGGTCCGGTACGTCGGGCGGTTGCGGAGGATGAACTGGCCCTGGCCGCCGGTGCGCTGGAGCGGCGCGACGGCCAGGCGCGCCGCGTCGGCGGCCACCGCGACGCCGTAGTCGCGCTCGACGATGTGCAGGCACATGTCGAGACCGGCCGACGCGCCCGCCGACGTCAGGATCTGCCCGTTGTCGGTGAACAACGCGTCCGCGTCGACGTCGACGGCCGGGTGGCGGCGGGCGAGCTCGTCGGTGGCGAGCCAGTGCGTGGTCGCCCGCTGCCCGTCGAGCAGGCCGGCCTCGGCGAGGGTGAACGCGCCGACGCAGATCGACGCCACCCGCGTGCCCCGGGCCACCGCGGCGCGCAGGGCCTCCGCGACCGCGGGCGGCGTCGGGCGGGCGGGATCGTTGCGGCCCGGGACGACGACCAGGTCCGCCCGGCCCACCTCGGCCAGCCCGGCGCCGACGCCGATGCGCAGCGGTCCGGCGTCGACCATCGGCTCCGGCCCGGCCACGACGATCCGGTAGCCCGGGCGCCCGTCCGGCAGCCGGACGCGCCCGAGCGTCTCGACCGGCGTGGCCAGATCGAACGCGATCACGTCGTCGAGGGCGAGCACCACAACCGTGTACATGCCCCGAAAGTACCGCACCGAGCACGTGGCGAGATCCAGGCGAAGTTTGTCGTGATAGCCAGTGGCCGGGGACGCCGGGAGTGCGCAGCATGGCAGTGATCACCTCCGGCGAAAGGATCACCATGCCCCACCCGCGAGCCCAGTTCGTGCTCTTCGACGGCTTCGACCCGCTCGACGCCGTCGCGCCGTACGAGGTCCTCTCCGCCGGGCGCGAGTTCCTGGGCGGCGCGCTCGACATCGGGTTCGTCTCCGCCGAAGGGCCCCGCGACGTCGTCTCCGGCACTCCCGGCATCACCCTCACCGCCACCGCGGCGCTGGATCCGGCCGTCCCCGGCTACGTCGTGGTGCCCGGTGCGGCCGGCCCGGTCGACGGCGACCCGGACGAGGTCGACACCGTTCCCGTGCTGCTTTCCCGGTTCGCGGCGAGCGCCGCGGGCCCGCTGCTGCGCGAGTGCCTGGACAACGCCGCCGTCACCGTCGCGGCGGTCTGCGGCGGGTCGCTCGCGCTGGCCATGGCCGGGCTGCTGGAGGGCCGCGCGGCGACCACGCACGTCCTCGGCGTCGACCTGCTCGCGGCGGCCGGGGTCACCGCGGTGCGCGCCCGCGTCGTCGACGACGGCGACCTCGTCACGGCCGGCGGCGTTACCTCCGGCCTCGACCTCGGGCTCTACCTGCTCGAACGCGACTTCGGACCGCGGATCGCGCACGCCGTCGAGGAGCTCTTCGAGTACGAACGCCGGGGCACCACCTGGAAGAACAGCGGGCTCGCCGCCGTGACGGGAGCCGCGTGATGGCCGGCATCACCGGAACCTGGCACCTGCGCATGAAGACGCCGATCGGCACCGTCGACGCCGACTACCGGTTCACCGAGGCCGACGGCGGCGTCCGCGGCACGGCCGTCGGAGCGGGCGAGGAAACCACGCTGGAGAACGTCGTCCGCACCACGACGGCGGACGGCGAGCGCGTCACGTGGCAGCAGCGGATCACCCGGCCGATGCGGCTGAACCTCGCGTACGACGTCACGGTCACCGGCGACACCCTCGCCGGGCACTCCCGCGCGGGACGCCTCCCCCGCACCGCCGTCACCGGCGAACGGGCGGGCGCGTGAAGGCGTTCCTGCTGTCCGTGCACGTCCTGGCCGCGATCCTCGCCATCGGGCCGGTCGCGGTCGCCGCGAGCATGTTCCCGGCCGCGGCCCGCGCCGCCCACCTGGCGCCGGACGACCTCCGCAAGAACGCCGTTCCCGGCGTGCTGAACCGGATCACGCGCGTTTACGCGGTCATCGGGATCTTCGTGCCGGTCTTCGGCGTCGCCACCGGGGCCGCCCTCGGCGTGCTCGGCGACGCCTGGCTGATCATCTCGATGGTGCTCACCGCGGTCGCCGCCGTCCTGCTGATGGGGGTGATTTTGCCGGGGCAGCAACGGGTTCTCGGCACCGGCGACCCGGACCGGCGCCTGGCGATGTCCACCGGGCTCTTCAACCTGCTGTGGGCGGTGGTGGTCGTCCTGATGATCGTCCGGCCCGGCTCGACGACCGGAGCCGGTCGGTGAGCCCGCGCCGCGTCCTGCACGTCCTCGGCACGGCCGAGCTCACCACCCTGGCGCTCCTGCTGCTCAACCTGGTCACCGTCCACCACCGGACGGTCTCCGGCGTCCTCGGTCCGGTGCACGGCCTGGCCTACACCGCCACGATCATCGCGGCGGTGCTCCTGGCCCAGGGCCGGCGCCGGGTCTGGCTGCGCGCTCTCGTCCCGGGAATCGGCGGGCTGCTGGCCGCCCGCGCGCTCGCACCCTCAGGACACAGCGGGCGCCGGGCGTGGCTGCCCGGCCGGCGCCGCGGTCGCCGCGTTCAGCAGGGTGAGCGCCGCCTGTGAGGACGAGCCCGGTTCGGCGGTGACGACCACGAGCGTCTGCTCCGGGGCGTGCGCCAGGGCCAGGGTCTGCTGGTGCACCGTCAGCTCGCCGACGAGCGGGTGCCGCATCGGGTACTCGGTCGCCGCGCAGGCGAGGACCCGGTGGTCGGCCCACAGCGCGGCGAACTCGGTGCTGCCGGTGACCAGCTCGCCGATCACCGTGCTCAGCAGCCGGTCGTCGGGGTGGCGCCCGGCGGTCAGCCGCAGGTTGCCGACCACCGCACGCGCCTTGTCCGTCCACTGTGGATAGAGGTCGCGGGTGTGGGCGTCGAGGAACACCAGGCGCGCCATGTTCGGGCGGCCGGCCGGGCGGGCCGGGGCGCCGAAGTCGAGGTGCCCGGCGAAGAACGCGTGCCCGAGCCGGTTCCACGCCAGCACGTCGGTGCGCCGGCCCAGCAGGATCGCCGGCACGTCCCCGAGCCCCGCCAGCAGCTGCGCGGTGACGGCGTCGACGCGCTCGGCCGGCGGGCGCTTCGCGGCGCGGTGGCGCGCGGGCCGGGCGAGCACCCGCAGGTGCTCGTGCTCGTCGTGGCCGAGCTGGAGCGCGCGGGCGATGCTGTCGATCACCTCGTCGGAGGCGTTGCCCGACTGGCCCTGCTCGAGCCGGACGTAGTAGGACGCGCTCACGCCGGCGAGGCTCGCGACTTCCTCGCGGCGCAGACCGGGTACGCGGCGCCGCTCGCCGTAGGTGGGCAGGCCGACGTCCTCCGGCCGCACCCGCGCGCGGCAGGCCTGCAGGTACTCGGCCAGCGGCCCTTGATCACCCATGCCCCCAGTATGCGACGGCTTCGGCCGGCGAACCTGCCACCGCGAGGGGTAGGAAACCCGCGGTCTGGCCGCGGTGCCCGGCCCGGCCCACCCTGGTCGAAGCCGCTTCCAGCACCAGTCCAGGAGGACGTCGCCCCATGACCGACCCGGTTCTCGCGCTCGACCCGGCATCCTTCACGTTCACCCGCCGGGTGTGGGTGCCCGCTGCTCCGCAAGTGGTCTACGACCTGGTCAGCGACGTGACCAAGATCGAGCTGTGGAGCCCGACGGCGTCACGCGTGCGCTATGACGAAGGCGACGGCCCGACACCGGGAGCGTGGTTCGGCGGCCACAACCGCCGCGGCGAACGCGCATGGGCCAGCCGTTCCCAGGTCCTCACGGCCGAGGCGCCCACCGAGTTCGCGTTCGTCGTCGGCGGCCTCGACGACGGCATCGTGCGCTGGCGCTGGCTCATCACCGCCGACGGTCCCGGCTCGGTCGTGACCCAGACGTGGGACCTGGTGCGCATGGATCCCGTACTGGGTTCGGACGCGCGCGAGGTGACCGAGCTCCGGAACGAGATGGCCGCGAGTGCGGAGCAGACTCTGATCGCCCTGAGCCGCTGGGTGCACGAGCACGCGGTGGCCGGTTTGCCGCGCGGGTCCTGAACTGTGCGACACCACCCCCGGATCTCGGAGAACCGGCCCCGGCCCTTCCTACCCCTCGGCGGGGGTGGCACGGGCCGGCACCGGCAGGAGGGCCAGTTCCGGCCAGCCGTCCCCGGGCATCGTCGTCATCAGCACGCGCGGCGTCTCGGCGAGAGCGGCCGGCCATTCGCGTTGGATCTTCGGGATCAGC
This sequence comes from Amycolatopsis sp. NPDC028719, assembly GCF_055565395.1. Taxonomy (NCBI): domain Bacteria; kingdom Bacillati; phylum Actinomycetota; class Actinomycetes; order Pseudonocardiales; family Pseudonocardiaceae; genus Amycolatopsis; species Amycolatopsis sp. NPDC028719. Next base: position 121,570 of record NZ_JBVHUL010000007.1, on the reverse strand, counting down.
GGCGACTTCAGGTGCTGCTCGACGCCGTCCTCGCGGTGCCCCTCCAGCAGGAAGAAGACGCCCGGCTCGTCGACGCTGCGCGCCCACCAGAACCAGAGGTTGCTCTCCTCGGCCCGCGTCGCGCGGGTGAACTCGCCGACGAGGTCGAGCCACCGGCCGGCCCACTCTTCGCGCACGGTGAAGCGGATGACGACGACCTGCATCAGCGGCCACTCCGTTCGCGTTGCGGGGCGGTCCAGCGGTCCAGCACTGCCGCCCACTCCCCCGCCTCGACGTCGCCCGCCCAGGCGACGTAGCCGTCCGGACGCACCAGCAGCCCCGGCCCGTCGTCGGTGCGGTGCACCACCGGCACCGGCGCGGACACCGGCCCGGCGTCCCGGCTCGCCACGAGCACGAATCCGCCGTGGCGCAAGGATTCCGGCAACCGTCCCTCCCGCACCGGGAGGTCGCCCGCGGGGGTTCCGGTCAGCGGGTGCTCGGCCGGCGCGCGCCGGTAGCGGATCCCCGTCCCGGTGAACATCCCGGCGGCCTTGCGGGAAAAGCGGCCACTGCGCAGAAGCGCGCCGAGCACGTGGTTGCGGAGCATCCGCAACGGCCACGCCCGCAGCGTCATCATCCGGATCGTGGCCCCGCTCGTGCGCAGCACCAGCCGGCCGACCGGGTGCCGTTCCGCCTGGTAGGTGTCGAGGACCGCGGGATCGGCGCCGTCGAGGACGGCGGCCAGCTTCCAGCCGAGGTTGGCCGCGTCCTGGATGCCGGTGTTCATGCCCTGGCCGCCCGCCGGCGAATGCACGTGCGCGGCGTCGCCGGCGAAGAACACGCGATCCGAGCGGTAAGCGCCGATCTGGCGTTCGTCGCTGCGGAACTGCGAGATCCACCGGGTCTCGCCCATGCCGAAGTCGGTGCCCATCGTCCGCTGGAGGATGTCGCGCACCAGCGCGGGTTCCGCCCGGAAGCCCGCGTCGCCTTCGTGCCGGCGGTGCCAGGCGATGACGCGGAACCACCCGTCGCCGAAGGGCGCCAGGAACGCGAAGCTGTCCTTGACCGCGTCCACGGTGATGACCGTGGCGGGCGGATCCGCGAGCCGCACGTCGGCGAGCATGATCGAGGTCAGCAGCACGGTGCCCGGGAACCGCGTGCCGGTCAGCCGCCGGACGGTGCTGTGCGCGCCGTCGGCCGCGACCACGTAGGACGCCTTCCACGCCCGGGCGCCGGCGTGGACCACGACGCCGTCGTCCCGCTGGTCGAGGCCGGTGACGGCGGTGCCGCGCACGATCCGCGCGCCCTGGCCCCGCGCGTACTCCGCCAGCAGCGAGTCGACGTTGCGCTGCGGCGTGACCAGCAGGAACGGGAAGCGCGACGGCAGCCGGGTGAGGTCGAGGCCCGCGCTCTTCCACAGGCTCAGGCTGCCCGCGCGCGTCCCCGTGGCGACCAGGTCGTCGGCGAGCCCCCGGGTGTCCAGGACCTCCAGCGTCCGGGCGTGGGTCCCGAACGCCCGGCTGAGCGGCGACGCCTCGGCGTGCTTCTCGACGACCACGACCGACCGGCCGGCCAGGGCCAGCTCCCCGGCCAGCAGGCAGCCGGTCGGGCCGGCGCCGACCACGACGACATCCACGGTGTCCACGCCGAACCTCCTAAGTCAACAATGGGTGACTTAGGACGGTACGAGGGCCGGCGCACCAAGTCAACCGTCGGTGACTTACCCTGCGGAGGTGACTTCGCCCCGCCGCCGCTCCGCCCCCGCCACCCGCGCCGCGATCCTCGAAGCGGCCCGGACCCGGTTCGGCGCCCAGGGGTTCGACCGGGTGCGCCTGCGCGACGTCGCCGCGGACGTCGGCGTCGACCCGGCGATGGTCATCCGCTACTTCGGCACCAAGGAGGGCCTCTTCGCGGCGGCCGCGGAGTTCACGCTGGACCTGCCCGACCTCACCGGGGTGCGCGCGGACGACCTCGCGCACGTGCTGATGCCGCGGTTCTTCGGCGTCTGGGAGGACGACGCCGGGTTCCTGTCCCTGCTGCGCGCGGCGACGACCAGCGAGGCGGCCGCGGCGAAGATGCTGGAGCTGTTCACCGGCCAGGTCGCCCCGGCCGTGGCCGCCGTCGTGGCCGACCGCGCGCCCGAGCGCGCCGCGCTCCTCGGCTCCCAGATCCTCGGCCTGGCCGTCTCGCGCTACGTGCTGAAAGTGCCGCCCCTGGCGGACATGGGACGTGCCGAGCTCGAAGCCTGGGTCGCCCCGGTCATCCGGCACTACCTCACCAGTCCGGTGGCCGTCGAGCGCAGCTGAGCGAGAAACCCTTGCCCGGCCGCGGCTCCGGCCGTGCGGACCGGACATAGCCCACGTACGGGGATCTTTCGTGTGCGCCCGCGTACCGGCCCGGAACAGGGGTACCCGTCAGGACATTCGATACTCGGGTGAGGAGTTCTGATGGCTCAGACGGTCGGCGACTACCTGCTCCAGCGCTTGCGTGAGTGGGGCGTGGAGCAGGTCTTCGCCTATCCGGGCGACGGGATCAACGGCCTGGTCGCCTCGTTCGGGAAAGCGGACAACCAGCCACGCTTCGTGCAGGCGCGGCACGAGGAGATGGCCGCCTTCGCGGCGGTCGGCTACGCGAAGTTCAGCGGCAAGGTCGGCGTCTGCATGGCCACCTCGGGTCCCGGCGCGATCCACCTGCTCAACGGGCTCTACGACGCGAAGCTCGACCACGTCCCGGTCGTGGCGATCGTCGGGCAGACCGCGCGCAGCGCGATGGGCGGCAGCTACCAGCAGGAAGTCGACCTGCAGGCGCTCTACAAGGACGTCGCGAGCGAGTACCTCGTCGAGGTCAACGTCGCCGAGCAGCTGCCCAACGCCCTCGACCGGGCGATCCGCACGGCCGAGTCGTCCCGCTGCCCGACCGCGCTGATCATCCCCGCCGACCTGCAGGAAGAGCCGTACGAACCGCCGAAGCACGCGTTCAAGCAGGTGCCCTCCAGCCCGCCGGGCACGGCGTGGTCCCGGCCGGTGCCCGCGGAGCAGGACATCGACGCGGCGGCCGAGGTGCTCAACGCCGGCGAGAAGGTCGCCATCCTGGTCGGGCAGGGCGCGCGCGGCGCGGCCGAAGAGGTCCGGCAGCTCGCCGAGGTCACCGGCGCGGGGGTGGCGAAAGCGTTGCTGGGCAAGGACGTCCTGTCCGACGAGCTGCCGTACGTGACCGGCTCGATCGGGCTGCTCGGCACCCGGCCCAGCTACGAGCTCATGCGCGACTGCGACACGCTGCTGATCGTCGGCTCGAACTTCCCCTACAGCCAGTTCCTGCCCGACTTCGGCCAGGCCCGCGCCGTGCAGATCGACCTGGACGGCCGGTTCATCGGGATGCGCTACCCGACCGAGGTCAACCTCGTCGGGGACAGCGCGGCCACCCTGCGCGCGCTGCTGCCCAAGCTCACGAGCAAGCCGGACCGGTCGTGGCGCGAGACGATCGAGAAGAACGTCGCGTCCTGGTGGGACACCGTCGAGAAGGAAGCCGCGGTCGACGCCGACCCGGTGAACCCGATGGCGATCGTGTCCGAGCTGTCGAAGCGGATCCCGGAGAACGCCATCGTCACCGCGGACTCCGGCTCGTCCACCAACTGGTACGCCCGCAACCTGCGCATCCGTGGCGACATCCGCGGTTCGCTGTCGGGCACCCTGGCCACGATGGGCCCGGGCGTGCCGTACGCCATCGGCGCGAAGTTCGCCCACCCCGACCGGCCGGTGATCGCCCTGGTCGGAGACGGCGCCATGCAGATGAACGGCCTCGCCGAGCTGATCACCATCGCGCGCTACCAGCACCTGTGGACCGACCCGACCTGTGTCATCTGCGTCTTCCACAACAACGACCTCAACCAGGTCACCTGGGAGCTGCGCGCGATGGGTGGCGCGCCGAAGTTCGAGGAGTCCCAGAGCCTCCCGGACGTCGACTACGCCGGTTTCGCGCTCTCGCTCGGGCTCACGGCCGTCACCGTCGACAAGCCGGACCAGCTCGCTTCGGCGTGGGACACCGTGCTCGGCGCGGGAAAGGCCGCCGTGCTCGACGTCCGCTGCGACCCCGAGGTGCCGCCGATCCCGCCGCACGCGACGTTCGAGCAGGTGAAGTCGGCCGCCCAGGCGGTGCTGAAGGGTGACCCGGACGCGTTCCACCTCGTCGCGCAGGGGGTCAAGACGAAGCTGCAGGAGTTCCTGCCCGGCGGGAAGAGCTGATGACCCGGCAGCCGCCCGCGGTCGACCGGGTCCGGGCGGCCGCCTACCGGGTGCCGACATCCGCTCCGGAAGCGGACGGAACCCTCGCCTGGGACGCGACCACCCTCGTGGTGGCGCACGTCGACGCCGGGCCGGTGACGGGCGTGGGCTGGACCTACGCCGACGCGGCGTGCGTGCCGCTGATCGAGGGGAAGCTGGCCACGGCGGTCACGGGCCGGCCGCTGAGCGACGTCCCGGCCGCGTGGGCGGCGATGCGGCGGGAGATCCGCAACCTCGGCCGCCCCGGGCTGGTGTCGTGCGCGCTCTCCGCGGTCGACGTCGCCCTGTGGGACGCCGCCGCCCGGTGGCTGGACCTGCCGCTGAGCGGGCTGCTCGGCCGGGTGCACGAGAGCGTCGCCGTCTACGGCAGCGGCGGCTTCACCACGCTGGGCGACGGTGAGCTGATCGCCCAGCTCGACGACTGGGTGCGCCGGCAGGACATCCCCCGCGTGAAGATCAAGATCGGCGAGTCGTGGGGTGGTGCCGTGCGGCGCGACCTCGAGCGTGTCGCGCTGACCCGCGACAAGGTCGGCGACGACGTCGAGCTCTACGTCGACGCCAACGGCGCCTACTCGGCCGGGCAGGCGCGCCGGGTCGCCGAGCGGCTGCTCGAATGGGGCGTCACCTGGTTCGAGGAACCCGTCTCGAGCGACGACCTCGCCGGGCTGGGCGCCGTCCGCTTCCCGGGCGGTCCCGACGTCGCCGCCGGCGAATACGGCTACGACCTGCCGTACTTCGCCCGCATGGTGCCGGTCGTGGACTGCCTGCAGGTCGACGTCACCCGCTGCGGGGGTTACACCGAATGGCGACGCGCCGCCGCGGTCGCGGCCGCGGCGAACCGCGAAGTCTCCGCGCACTGCGCGCCGAACCTCTCCGCCCACGCCGGGGTCGCCACCGAGAACTTCCGGCACATCGAATGGTTCGCCGACCACGACCGCATCGAGCGCCTGCTCTTCGACGGGTGCCTCGACCCGGCGGGCGGCGCCGTCACCCCGTCCCCGGCCACGCCCGGCCACGGCCTGACGTTCCGGGCCGGCGTCGCGGCCGAGTACGCGGTTTGAAGGAGGAACACGCGATGGGACACGTCGAGCTGCCGGATCCGGTCGTCCGCCGCCCGGACCGCTCCGAGATCGACATCGAGACCATGGTCGTGGCGCTGCGCCGCCGGGTCGCCGGTGAAGTGCGCTTCGACGACGGAACCCGCGCGGCCTACTCGACCGACGCCTCCAACTTCCGGCAGGTGCCGCTCGGCGTCGTCGTCCCCCGGACCCCGGAGGACGCGGTGGCGGCACTGGCCGTGGCGCGGGAGTTCGGGGCGCCGGTGCTCTCCCGGGGCGGCGGCACCAGCCTGGCCGGCCAGTGCACCAACACCGCCGTGGTCCTCGACTGGTCGAAGTACTGCACGGCGATCGAGTCCGTCGACGAGCGCGCCCGGACCTGCGTGGTGCAACCCGGGATCGTGCTCGACGAGCTGAACCGGCAGCTCGCCGACACCGGGCTGCGGTTCGGGCCGGAGCCGGCCACGCACATGAACTGCACCCTCGGCGGCATGATCGGCAACAACTCCTGCGGCGCCACCGCCCAGCGCACCGGCAAGGTCGTCGACAACGTCGCGCGGCTCGAGGTCGTCCTCGCCGACGGCACCCGGTTCTGGTGCGGCCGGACGAGCGACGAGGAATACGCCGGGATCGAACGCCACGGCAACGCGCAGGCGGCGATCTACCGGCAGCTGCGCCGGCTGCGCGACGAGTACGCCGAGGAGATCGGCCGCCGGTTCCCGGACATCCCGCGGCGCGTGTCGGGCTACAACCTCGACTCGCTGCTGCCGGAGCACGGCTTCGACGTCGCCGGGCTGCTCGTCGGCAGCGAGTCCACTTTGGTCACCGTGCTGCGGGCGGAGCTGAAGCTGGTGCCGGTGCTGCCCGAGCGGACCCTGGTGGTGCTCGGCTACCCCGGCATCGCCGAGGCCGCGGACGCCGTGCCGTCGATCCTCCCGCACGAGCCGATCGCGCTCGAAGGCGTGGACCACAAGCTCATCCACGACCAGCAGCTCAAGCACATGAATCCCCAGGCGCTGGCCGAGCTGCCCGAGGGCCGCGCGTTCCTCATGGTGCAGTTCGGCGGCACCACCAGCGAGGAGGTCGAACGCCAGGCCCACCGGATGCTCGACGCCTTGCACGACACCGAGCACGAAGCCGACGTCGAGTTCCTCGACGACCCGGCGCGGGAGAACGAACTCTGGCAGGTCCGCGAAGCCGGTCTCGGCGCCACCGCCCACGTTCCCGGGAAAGCCGACACCTTCGAAGGCTGGGAGGACTCCGCCGTCGCACCCGAGCGGCTCGGCGAATACCTGCGGAAGCTGACCGCGCTGTACGAGGAGTTCGGCTACGCGAGCGACACCGGCCCGAGCCTGTACGGCCACTTCGGGCAAGGGTGCGTCCACACGCGGATCCCGTTCGACCTCTACTCCGCCGACGGCGTCGCCACCTACCGCCGCTTCATGGAACGCGCCGCCGACCTCGTCGCCGGGCTGGGCGGCTCGCTCTCCGGCGAGCACGGTGACGGGCAGTCCCGCGGTGAGCTGCTGCCGAAGATGTTCGGCGAGGAGATCGTGACCGCGTTCGGCCGGCTCAAGGCGATCTTCGACCCCGGCGACCGGATGAACCCCGGCAAGGTCATCGCCCCCTACCGGCTCGACGAGCACCTGCGCCTCGGCGGGAACTGGGCCCCGGCCGACCCGCAGGACCTGCGCTTCCGGTTCCCGCACGACGGCGGCTCGTTCGCCGAAGCGGCCAACCGCTGCGTCGGCGTGGGGCGGTGCCGTCAGCACACGACGAGCGGCGGCCAGGTGATGTGCCCGTCGTACCAGGTGACCGGCGAGGAAGAACACTCGACGCGCGGGCGGGCGCGGCTGCTGTTCGAGATGCTCGACGGGCACGGCGACAGTCCCGTCGGCGACGGCTGGCGCTCCACCGAGGTGCGCGACGCCCTCGACCTCTGCCTGGCCTGCAAGGGCTGCAAGACCGACTGCCCGGCCAATGTGGACATGGCGACCTACAAGGCGGAGTTCCTTTCCCACCATTACGAAGGCCGCCCGTGGCGGCGGCCGCGCTCGGACTTCACGATGGGCTGGCTGCCCGCGCTCGCCCAGGTCGTCGGCAGGCTACGGGCCGGGAAACTGGTCAACACGCTCACGCACACCCCCGGACTGGCCCGCGCGGCCACGCTCGCCGCCGGCGTCGAGCACCGCGAGATCCCCTTGTTCGCCGGGGAAACGCTGCAGCAGTGGTTCGCCCGGCGCCGCCCGGCCCGCGAGGGCGCCCGAGGCACGGTCCTGTTGTGGCCGGACACGTTCACGAACTCGTTCCACCCGCACATCGGCCGGGCCGCGGTCCGCGTCCTGGAAGACGCCGGGTGGCGGGTCACGATGCCGCTGACGCCGCTGTGCTGCGGGCTCACCTGGATCTCCACCGGCCAGCTCGGCACCGCCAAGCACATCCTCGCCCGCACCGTGCGCGAACTGGCACCGCACCTGCGGGACGGCGGGTTCGTGGTCGGCCTGGAACCCAGCTGCACGGCGGTGTTCCGCTCCGACGCGTTCGAGCTCTTCCCCGGCGACCAGGACATCCGCCGGCTGCGCGCGCAGACCGTCACCCTGGCCGAGCTGCTCACCGAACACTCCCCCGGCTACCGGCCGCCCCAGCTGGACGCGAAGGCGATCGCGCAGGTCCACTGCCACCAGCACGCCGTCATGGGCTGGGACGCCGACCAGAAGCTGCTGAAGGCCGCCGGCGTCGACGCCGAACACCTCGACTCCGGGTGCTGCGGGCTGGCCGGCAACTTCGGGTTCGAGAAGGGGCACTTGGCGGTCAGCGAGGCCTGCGCCGAGCGGGTGCTGCTGCCCCGGGTGCGCGAGGCGCCGCCCGGCACCACCGTGCTGGCCGACGGCTTCAGCTGCCGGACGCAGATCCACCAGCTCGACAGCAACGGCCGGGAGGGCGTCCACCTGGCCGAGCTGCTGGCGTCCGCGCTGGGCGACGATCCGGTCCGCCCGCGGCCACCCGGCCGCGCGGGGTGGCTCGCCGGGTCGGCGATCGGCGCCGCCGCGCTCGGGGTCGCCGTCGCACGCCGGAGGACACGATGAGGGCCCGGCAGGTCGCGGCAGCGCGGGCCGTGTGGGGCGGGACGCTTCTGGCCGCCTCCCGGTCGGTGTTCCGGGAGCGGCGGGAACTGGCGGCGGTGGGCACCGCGCTGGGCGCGCGGCACCTGGCCCAGGCCGCCGTCACGCTGCGGAGCCCGCACGGCTTCGCGGCCCGGTGGGCGTGGACCGCCGACGCCGCGCACAGCGTGAGCATGCTCGCGCTGGCCGGCCTCGCACCGCGGTGGCGGCGCCTCGCCCTGACCAGCGCGGCCGGTGCCGCCACGTGGGCCTACGCCGCCCGCAAGGCTCGGTAGAAAGCAGAAAGGAAAGCCCGTGGCAGACACCAAGAAGCAGGACCAGGTCGTCGTGGTGACCGGGGCCAGCGGCGGCATCGGGCGCGCCGTGGCCCGCGCGTTCGGGGCCCGGCAAGCGCGCGTCGCCCTGCTCGCGCGCGGCGAGAAAGGCCTGAAGGCGGCCGCCGACGATGTCCGCGTCGCCGGGGGCACCGCCCTCGCCATCCCCACCGACGTCGCCGACGCCGGCCAGGTCGAAGCCGCGGCCGACCGGGTCGAACGGGAACTCGGCCCGATCGACGTGTGGGTGAACGTCGCGTTCACCTCGGTCTTCGCGCGCTTCGCCGACATCCGGCCGGAGGAGTTCCGCCGCGTCACCGAAGTCAGCTACCTCGGCTACGTCTACGGCACCATGGCCGCCCTGAACCGCATGAAACCGCGCGATCGTGGCGCGGTCGTGCAGGTCGGCTCGGCGCTGGCCTACCGCGGGATTCCGTTGCAGAGCGCCTACTGCGGTGCGAAGCACGCCGTCCAGGGCTTCCACGAGTCGCTGCGCTGCGAGCTGCTGTCCGAGCGCAGCGGCGTGCACGTGACGATGGTGCAGATGCCCGCGGTCAACACCCCGCAGTTCTCGTGGGTGCTGTCCCGCCTGCCGCACCACGCCCAGCCGGTGCCGCCGATCTACCAGCCCGAGGTCGCCGCCCGCGCGGTCGTGCACGCCGCGGACCACCCGCGGCGGCGCGAGTACTGGGTCGGCGGGAGCACGGTCGGCACGCTCATCGCCAACGCCGTCGCGCCCGGCATCCTCGACCGCTACCTCGCGAAGACCGGCTTGAGGTCCCAGCAGACCCCCGACCCCAAACCGGCGGATCAGCCGGCCAACCTGTGGAAACCGGCCGACGGCGCGGACGGGCACGACTACGGCGCCCACGGCGAGTTCGACGGCAAGTCCACCCCGCGCAGCCTCCAGCTGTGGGCGAGCCGGCACCACGGCCTGCTCGCCGGCTGTGGCGGCGCGGCCGTCGCCGCCGGTCTCGGATTGTGGCGCCGAGCCCGGTCATGAGCGGCTGGCACGACTTCCCGCCGCACGTCCTGCGCGAGTACGCCCTCCTGGCCGACGGCGAACGCGGCGCGCTCTGCGGGCCCCGCGGCGACATCGCCTGGCTGTGCGCGCCCGGCTGGGCCGACGGCGCCGTCCTCTCCTCGCTGATCGGCGGGCGGGGCAGCTACTCGATCAGCCCCGCCGGCCCGTGCGTCTGGGGTGGCCACTACGAGCCCGGCACGTTGATCTGGCGCAACCGGTGGGTCGGCACGAGCATCGAGGTGGAGTGCCGCGACGCGCTCGCCTACCCGGCCGATCCCGCGCGAGTCGTGCTGCTGCGGCGCATCGAAGCCGTCGAGCGTGCCGTCGCCCTGCGCGTCCAGCTCGATCTCCGCGGCGCGTTCGGCCGTGACCCGATGCGCGACCTGTCCCTCGAGGACGGCGTCTGGACCGCGTGGACCGGCGAGCTGCGGATCCGCTGGACCGGTGCCGCGGACGCCCGGCCCGACGACGAAGGCCGGCTGCTCCTCGACCTGACCGTGCCCGGCGGCGCACGCCACGACTTCGTCCTGGAGATCAGCGGCCGGCCGCTGCCGCGTCCCGCCGACGCCGACGAGCTGTGGGCCGCCACCGAACACACCTGGCACCAGGCGGTTCCGCCGCTCGACGGCACGGTCGCCCCGCGCGACGCCCGCCATGCCAGTGCCGTGCTCCGCGGCCTCACGACCGCCGGTGGCGGCATGGTCGCGGCCGCCACCCTCGGCCTGCCCGAGCGCGCCGAAGCCGGCCGCAACTACGACTACCGCTACGTGTGGCTGCGCGACCAGTGCTACGCCGGTCTCGCCGCGTCGGTCGCCGAGCCGCACCCGCTGCTCGACGACGCCGTCGCCTTCACCACCGCCCGCGTGCTCGACCACGGCGACGAGCTCCTGCCCGCCTACCACACCGACGGCACTCCGCCGCCCGGCGAAACCGCCCTGGACCTGCCCGGCTACCCCGGCGGGCACCCGGTGACCGGCAACCACGTCACCGACCAGTTCCAGCTCGACACCGTCGGCGAACTCCTGCAGCTGTACGCCGCCGCCGCCCGCCACGACCGCCTCACACCGGACACCACACGGGCGATCGACGTCTGCGCCGACCTGATCACCCGGCGCTGGGACCAGCCCGAAGCGGGGGTGTGGGAGCTGGAGGACGACTGGTGGACCCACTCCCGCCTGACCTGCGTCGCCGGGCTGCGCGCGATCGCCCGGCACCACACCGCGCGCCGCGCCGCCGAGCTGTCCGGCCTCGCGGACCGGCTGCTCGCCGAAACGACCCGGCGCTGCATCGACCACCGCGGCGCCTGGCAACGCAGTCCCGGCCGCACCGGCACCGACGCCGCGCTGCTCCTGCCCCCGGTCCGCGGCGCGCTCCCGGCCACCGACCCCCGCACGACCGCCACCCTCGACGCCGTCCGCACCGACCTCTGCCAGGACGGCTACATCTACCGCTTCGCGCCGGAAGACCGGCCCCTCGGCGACGCCGAAGGCGCCTTCCTCCTGTGCGGCTTCATCCTGTCCCTCGCGCACCGCCACCAAGGCGACCAGGCCGAAGCCTTCCGCTGGTTCGAACGCACGCGCGCCGCCTGCGGTCCGCCCGGCCTGCTGGCCGAGGAGTACGACGTCCGCCAGCGGCAGCTGCGCGGAAACCTGCCCCAGGCCTTCGTCCACGCCATGCTGCTGGAGACCGCGCACCGGCTCGCTTGACGGCTACCGCGGTCGCGCGGCCGGCACGGGCTCACGGCCGGGAGCCGCGACGCCGTCGAGCGCCGCCGGCAGCGTCGGGTACAAGGCGAGCACTCCGGTCAGGCGGGTCAGTTCCAATGGCCGCCGGACGATCTCGTCGGCCACCACGACGCGAACCTTGTCGCGCCCCAGGGCCCGGTGGATCCGGACCAGCTCGCCCATGCCCGCCGACGACAGGAACTCCACGAGCGTCAGGTCGACCACCAGCACGTCCGGTGCGGCCCCGACGGCGCGGCCGGCCATCGCGCGCACCTGGGGAGCCAGGGCGATGTCGAACACCCCGGCGATCTCCAGCACCGCCGCTCGCCCCTCGTTCGAGAGCGTGACCGCTCCCGTCCGGTTCGAAACGAAAACGGTTTGGCCGCCCCAGGTCACCTTCGATTCCGTCACGTCCCACCGTCTCCTGTCCGTCAGGCCGACACGTCCCCGCCTCGCCGCTCGACGGTACCGAACGAGCCCGCCGGGAAAACATGGACCAGCTGTGCGGGCCCGGCACGTCGCCAGGGGCCCGCACAGCTGGAGCCGGTCGTGGGCCGGGCCGCCGCAGCGCCCCGGCCCACAGTCATTCAGTGCCGGTAGTGGGTGTGGTGCGAGTGCCAGCCGTCGTCGGTCGCGTCCCAGTCGTCGTCGGTCGCGTCGGCCACCGAGCTCACCTCGTGCACGACCGCGCCGGCCTCGCCGGCCGCGGTGTACCACTTCTCGTAGCCGGCGAACTCGGGCACCGCGACGGCCTTCACGCCCTCGGAAACGGCGCCCTCGGGGCCGGCCGAAAGGTCGCTCGAGTGGTAGACCGCGTAGTCGTGGCCGGCGTGGCTCGCGACGTGCGACGAGCTCGCGCCCGCCAGGTCGGCCGTCTTCGTGGTCTCGACGTAGCCGACGTCGCCGGTGTCGTGGCTCGGCCGGCTGTAGGTGTGCGCGGGCAAGCTGTGCACGTGCCGCCGCAGCGGCGGGCTGACGGACTCGTTCACAGCCACGTGGCGCTTGCCGTGCGCCACCGCCGGACGGCCGGCGCGGTCGTCGTCCGACCAGGCCTCGTCCTCGTCGTCGGAACCGGCTTCCCCGGAATGCATGACCGCGGCACCCAGCGGACCGGCGGTGGTGGCGCTTTCCTCCGACCACCACCAATCGCCATCGTCGGCCGAGCCGGAAAAGCTCTCGTACGTTCCGGCTCCGCCGATACCGGCGTAGGCCCCGGAGGTTTCGGTGACACCGAACTCATCGGGGCCGTCGCCGATGCCGGCGGAGGAAACCCCGGCCGTCAGCACCGAAAGCGGCACCGTCATCGCGGCGGCGACGGCCAATCGACGGAATTCAGTCATAGCTCTGGTGATCCTTTCCAAGCGGACGATGCCGAACTGGAATCGAGTCACGAGATCGACATCGAAGGCAGAATTTCTGCTCGGGGAAGAACATACCGCGCTTTCGGTACCTTTCTTGTGCCATGGCACCCATTCGGGACACCCGAACCCACGATTTCTTGGGAACTGCTAACCCGTTCGATGGCGGAGAAACGATTTCGCTTTCCGGGCCAGCGACCGGACCACGGGCCGGGTGCCCCGGTGCTTCCCCCGGCGTGGTTCCACGGACGCACCGGCCGATGTGGACGGTCCTTCCCGCATCTCCCGCGCAGGCCGCGGTTCCGCTTCCGCGACGACGGGTTCCGGTGCCGTGACAGGGGGATCTGATGCAGCGGCGGCGGGTTTCGTTTCCGCGGCAGCAGGTTCTGGCGCCGCGGCAGCGGGTTCCGGTGCAGCGGCAGCAGGTTCCGGTGCAGCGGCAGCGGGTTCCGGTGTCGCGACGGCGGGTGCCACGGGTGCCACCCGCTCGACCCGGTCCGCCGGGATCTCACCGGCGAGGGTTCCGGACGCGGCCGGATCGGGCTCCGCGGGTTTCTTCGGGACCACGCGCGGAGGCGGCGCCGGCCTTGGCGCGGGGGTCGCGAGCATCCGGGGCGTGATCGCGGGCGTCATCAGCGGCGTGTGCGCGGCATCGGCGTTCGGAACGGCCGGCTCCCGCGCGGCGGGGTACCGGGCGAGCGGGTCCCCCGCCGGCGCCCGCGTCCGCCGGCCCCGGATCCGGACCAGCCCGAAAAGACCGAGCAGGCCGGCCAACCCCGCCAAACCCCACCACGCCGTCATGGCGGTCCTCGCTTCCTCGTCACCGCAGGGACTTCACCCACCGGGGATAGCCCGCATCCGGACGGTCAACCGAAGCGCTACCCGGGTGGGTGACAGCGGCGCCCGCGAAGAACCGCAGCGCGCTCACTCCGGGGACCTCCCCGCCGGGCACGACGGACTCTTCGCTCGTTCAGCCGAGCTGCGGGACGTCGCCGGGGAAGCTGATGGGCAGCTCGTACAGCCCCCGCGCCGTGCGGCCACCGCCGAGCCAGCCGTGGAAGAAGATGTGGCCGTCGACGACGTCCGCACCGCCCGGCGCGTCGACCTTCCCGCCGAGCAGTTCGGTGGAGAGGAACTGGGCGTCCGCCTTGACGAAGGCGCCGTTCGCCGTGGGAGCCGAGGCATAACTCGTGTGGTAGCCGGAACTCTGGAACGTGTCGGCGGAATAGAAGAGGAGGTAGCGCGTCGACGTCTTGACCATCGACGGCGCCTCGACGACGGCCTTCTCCGCGTTGAGGTCGGCCCGCAGCAGTTCCACGCGGGCGCCCACCGGGGTACGGCCGTCGGGGCCCACCTTCTGCGACCAGATCGCCGCCGGGGCACCGGTGGGTGTGCCGTCGCTCTTGTAGAGCAGGTAACGGGTTCCGTCGGCGTCGACGAAGGCCTGCGGGTCGATGTCGCCGCTGTCGCCCGGCACGCAGACGACCGGCTGCTCCCCGGCCGGCGTGTACGGGCCTTCGGGTTTCGCCGCCGTGGCGGCGCCGACGCACATCTCTCCGCCCGCGGCGACCACCGCGGAGAAGTACAGCACGAACGTGCCGTCGGCCAGCCGGGTGACCTCCGGGGCCCAGAACCCGCCGTCGGGCTTGGCCCACGACGGCACCGCCGCCAGCGCGTCCCCCGTGACGCGCCACGGGCCTTCCGCCGCCGGGGCACCGGCGACGGGAATCTTCACCGATCCGGTGCTCGTGGAAAAGGCGGAGTAGCCCGTGTCCGTCTTCACGATGTCGGGGTCGGGGAAGTCCTGGTTGAGCAGCAACCGTGGCGCGCCGGCGGCCGACGCGACCGGGCAGAGCCCGAAGGCGAGCAGGACGGTGATCACCGGAACGAGCGAGAGACTCCTGGGGCTCATGCTCAATACTTCGACGCCGGCGCCGGGTTCGGCAACGCCGAACACCCCTAGTCACCGGGAAGCATGCCTTCCCCGCTCGCCGGATCGAGTGGATTTCGGTGCACCCCAACGGGTAGCCCCGCCTCATGCACACGACGAGGGGACGAGGGGCTCACCGCGCCGGCCACGCCGTCGGGGAGGCCGAGGCCGCGGCGGCCGAAGACCACGACCGCCCGCTGGGCTCGCCGGGACGGCCGCTCGACCGGCGCTCGCCGTTCTTCGTCGGGATGGCCGCCGCCGCGGGCGTGGCCGTCACGGTCGGGGTGGTCGAAGTCGTGCTGGCGACGGCTCACGTGCTGCTCTTGATCGGCGTCGCCCTGTTCATCGCCGTGGGACTGGAACCCATCACCGGCCGGCTCGCGCGCCGGATGCCGCGGGCGCTCGCGGCGACGGTGGTCGTCACGGGCGTGCTGGCCGTCCTCGGCGGCACCGTCGCGGCGGTCGCCGTTCCCCTGGCCGACCAGGCCGGGCGGCTGGCGGACCAGGCCCCGCGCTACCTCGCGCAGCTGCACGACCGCGGTACTTTCCTGGGCTCGCTCAACGACAAGCTCGACCTCGAGGCCGCGGTGCGATCGATCGAGCTCGCCGACGTGGCCACCGGGATCGCCGGGTTGCTGGGGGACACCGTGATCGTCGTGGTGCTCACCGCGTACCTCGTGGCCGACTTCCCGCGGGTGCGCACGGCGCTGTACCGGCTGGCGCCGCGATCACGGCGGCCGCGGGTGATCCTGATCGGTGACGCCGTCTTCAAGAAGGTGGGCGCCTACCTGTTCGGCAACGTCGTGGTGTCGCTGGTCGCCGGCGTGACGTCGCTCGTCTGGTTCTGGAGTTTCGGGGTGCCCTATCCGCTGGTGCTGGCCCTGCTCGTCGCCGTGCTCGACCTGGTGCCCGTGGCGGGGTCGATCGCGGCCGGGGTGGGGAGCAGTCTCGTCGCGCTCACCGTGTCCGTGCCGGTCTGCCTGGCCACCGCCGGGTTCTTCGTCGGGTACCGGCTGCTCGAGGACTACCTGCTGCTGCCGAAGATCGTCGGCCGCGCAGTCCGGATCCCGGCGCTCGTCACCGTCGTCGCGGTGCTGGTCGGGTTCGAGCTGCTCGGGGTCGTCGGCGCGCTGGTGGCGGTCCCGGTCGCGGCGGCCGCGCTCCTCGTGGGGCGCGAGGTGGCCGTGCACCGGCTCGACAAGACGTGAAGCCGCCGCGCGGGGGGCAATCCGCGCGGCGGCCCGGACCGGAACCGGTCAGTTGTCCTGGACGGTCCCGCCGTCCTGGATGTCGCCCGCGGCGCAGTTGTACGGCGTCTCGCCTTCGGCGTCGTGCTCACCCGGCGACAGGACCGGGACACCGACCCCCTCGGCGACGTCGCGCACCGGGACCTGGACGCCCAGCACGTTGACGTTGTTGTCGCAGACACCGCCGACCACGTTGAGGTTGTGCACCGCGTCGAGGTTCTGCACGTTACCGAGACCGACCTGGTCGTTGTGGTCGACCGGGTGTCCCGCGACGGTGAGGCTGGTCGCGGAGGCCGAGCCGCCGATGATCGCCATGCCGGCGGCAAGGGCGGTGGCGACGAAGCCGAGCTGCTTGATCACGAGAAATGACTCCTAGGAAAAGACCCCGCCGGACGTCGGCGGGGCGATCGGGCCCGGCTTCCGATCGCCGGGCCCGAAGATCTCGGTTATGGTGCGGTCACGCCGGGTGGGACCGGTGCACTCTCCAGTCGCGCGGCCGGTCCCACCCGTGCCGGCGTCGCTCGGCGTCGCGACGTGCCCGGAACCCGGAACCGGAGTGTGCGGCTCGCTCCGGGTTCCGGGCACGCGGTACGACGTCGACGCGAATCGCCGGATCCCACGCCTCGGCCGGCTTCCGCACACACAGCGGGCGGCGTCGGCGTGGAAGCTCAGTTGTCCTGGCTCGTCCCGCCGTCGACCACCGCGCCGGAAGCGCAGTTGTACGGGGACTCGCCGCTGGCCTCGGACGCGCCCGGCGACAGGATCGGCACACCGATGCCGTTGAGCGAGTCGCGGATCGGCACCTGCACGCCGAGGACGTTCACGTCGTTGCCGCAGATACCCGGGGTGACGTTGACGTTGTGCAGCAGGTCGGTGTTGTTCAGGTTCAGCAGGCCGACCTGGCCGCTGTGGTCGTAGCCGCCGTGGTGGTGGTTCCAGTGGTGGCCGTCGGGAGTGTCGGCGGCGGCGACGCCACCGGCCACGAACGCGCCGGCGGCCATGGCGGCCGTGACGAAGCCGATCTTCTTCAGCATGGGTTTGACTCCTCGAATGACGGTGCTGACATGGTGACGATCGTTGACGATTGCGTCGAACAGGGCGGCAGTGAAGGTGTGTTCCCGCCTCAGTGAGGAAAAAGTACTGGTGTTCCGGCGCACATTTCCACTTCGTGCCCCCATCGTGTGGGTGTCGCGACCCGCTGACCGCGCCGGGTGTGGTCCGATCGAGTTAGTCCGGTTCTCCTCGTGCCACAAATAATTGCGGAACCGCACGACAATGTGGAGCTTGCGGCCCAACGGAAACGCGCACGCCGAAGAGCCCTGCGCCCACCGAGACGGCGCAGGGCTGCTTCTCGTGCCGGCGTCAGGCGGGCCAGGCCTCGGCTTCCGCGGTCAGCGCGGTCGTCACGTCGATTTCCCCGGACCGGACGCGCCACGCCAGCGAGTCCGGCCGAGGCTCCAAGAGCCGCCAGCCGGAGACGTCTTCGTCGGCGTAGCAAGGGTTCTCGTCGTCGCCGATCCCCAGCGCGGTGAAGTACTGGCGGGCCGACCAGGTTTCCGGGACCCAGTACCGGGCCCAGCGCACGACGATCCGAGCGAGGTCGTTGCGGCGATCGGCGGGGTGGATCAGGCGATCGCCGGTCATGCAGATGAGACGTGCCGTGAATGCCGCGCCGACCGGCGCGACCTCGAGATGACGGTTCATTCCTCCCCCGGGCCCACGACAGTGGGACACTGTTTCCATGATTGGGCGCGCAACGGCGCGAAAAGGAAGAACGGCCGGGGGCGGTCGTGCACGCGCGGCACGCCCTTCCACGGCTCTTGCTTGAACCTGAGAACATCTTACAAAGGCCGCTGCAGCGCCGGGAACCGGGTCGGGGGCGCGGCGGATTCGCCCGTTTCCGTGACGACTGGTGTGAACCCCGCGATCTTCGGGAAAACGCTGGTGATCGACCATCCACCCCACGCAGGAAGGACGGTTCCCGATGAACCGCACAGCACGGACACTGATCTGCGGGTGCGTCGCGTCCGCCGCCATCGCCCTGGCCGGCGCGACGCCCGCCGCTTCCGCTCCCGCCCCGGCACCCGTCACGATCGCACACCAGGCCGACGACCCGGACGACGGCACGAACCGGGACACCACGCGGGACGACGACGGGGACAACGGCTTGTGGGGCCTGCTCGGGCTCGTCGGCCTGCTCGGGCTCGCCGGGCTGGTCCGGCGCGGGCCGAAGGCCGGGGCCATGGCGGGGTACCCGGCCGCGGGTGCGGGGACGCCGCCCGCGAACGCGTACCCGCCGGCCGAGCCGCGGCGGAACCCGCCGGGCGCCTGAGCACGGCTTCCGCCGGGCGAAACGGCCAGCACGTATTCCCCGCTCCTCTTCACGAAGAACGTCCCGGCGCTGTCAGCGCCGGGACGTTCTTCTTTTGGTGCCATCCGGCGGGCGCCGTCGTGTCAGGTCCCGGCACCGAGGAGGCCATCCGCCGGCGGTGAACCGGTTTCGACCGGCGCCCAGATTAGCGTCACATTCGCCGCGCAAGAAGGGGTTTTCCGACGTAACCTTCTTAAGAGTGGATTTCCTGCGACAGATAAATTTGCATGGGTACCCCGTATTTCCAAGATGAAACTTCGCGAACGAGTGAACCAGCACCGGGCCACGAAGACCAGGTGGTACCGCACCCCGCGTGAGAAAATCGGACTGGATTCAGCCGAATTTCCCGTTGCGGTCCCCCGAAAGAGGGTCGCACATACACTCCGTGATCAGCGCCGCGCGTTGCCGGGTTCGCGTTTCACGCGAAGTCGATGTTTGTCCGGCGGCGCCGCGAGGGCCGCGCACCGTCCGGATTCACCGGCGGCCCGCCGGTTCCGGCGTCTACTGGCGTCATTCTCGTCAGGCGATCACGATAATCGCGTCCGCATCGTCATTCCCGAGGAGTACGACATGAAGAAACGATTGATCCGTACGTTCGCGATGATCGTCACCGCGGCGTTCGTGAGCGTGGCCGGTTCGGGCGTCGCACTGGCCGGCGGCCCCGGCGGCAGCGGATCGTCCAGCACCACCAGCGCGGCCGCCGAGGTGCAGGCGCTGCGCGACGGACTGGCCGCCCGCGCGGATCACGGGGACGTCCCCGGCACGCAGGCCACGCTCGCCCGGCTCGACCCCCTGCTCACCGACCTGGCGCAGGGCAAGCGGTACACCATCCAGGCCGATGCCCGCGACACCGCGGCCACCGCCCGGCAGGAGAACACCGAAGCCCGGAAGGGCGTCGACGAGCTGGCCACCCGGGTCGAGGCCCGCCAAGGGCTGCCGTCGGTGACGGACCTGCTCAACGCCCTGGTCCAGCGGCTGCTGCTCAGCCTGTCCTCGCTCGTGAACGACCTCCTCGGCGGACCGCACATCGTCCCCGCCGGCTGAGCCCGGCCGGGAACGGCGAAAAGGCCGGTGCGGAGAGTCTCCGCACCGGCCTTTTCGCTGGGCCACGACTATTCGTAAACCACGTACGCCGGCGTCGGCGGCAAGGCCAGCACTTCGGCCGGGGTCATCAGGGCGGCGCCACGGCGGGTGTCCTCGTCGAAGAACAGCTTGAACCCGGGCCGCACGTGGCCGGGCTTGGTCGTCATGAGCGTCTTCCAGGTCGCCTTCTTCGCCGCGGCCGAGCCGATGCCGTCGACCACCTTCACCGGCGACACCCCGGTGTGCGGCAGCAGCAGGGCCTCGTCCCGCACCACCGACGACGCGACCTGGTGGTACACCATGACCTTCGCGGGCAGCCGGTGCGCCACGGCGAGGCCGGCGAGGTACCGGGCGACCTCGTCGAGCTCGGACCCGTCGGTGCGGCCGAACTTCTTGCCCGGCACCACCCCCGGCTCCACGGCCCATTCCGGGTCGAGCGCGACGCCGACGTCCGGCTCGGTCAGCCAGCGCTCGTACGCCCGCACTTCGGGGAGGAAGTCGGCGCGACCGGGCTGGATGTTCAGCAGCAGCAGGCCGTTCATCGCCCGGGCGGCGTCGAGGTAGTCCCGCACCGTCTCGTCCTCGCAGCGGCTCCGGTACATGCCGTCCGCGCCCGGCGTGCGGTGCACGGTCGTGGCGATCAGCTCGACGACCGGGGTGACCGGCCGCCCCGGCGGGAAGGTCGCGATGCGGCGTCGCAGCTCGTCGCTCGCGGCCGTGAGATCGCCGGTCATCCGGCCGAGGGCCTTCGCGCCCGGGGCGCCGCAGAACCCGACGAGCAGGCTCTTTTCCAGCGGGTTCGGCGGGGGTGGCGCCGGTGCCACGGCGACCGGGGAAGCCGTCACCGGCACCGCGAGGGCCCGCTCCCTTCGCTGGGCACCACAGGCACTTCCGGCCAGACCCGCCAGTGCGGTGGTGAGCAGGAGACGACGACTGAGATTGCGCATGCGGGACTCCTTCGGGCTGCCCTCCGCGCCGGCTGCCGAGCGCGGATCCGGGGCCAGCAAAGGGAATACCCGCGGTGATCTTTTGGCAAACCCCGGCGGCGACGATCACCGCATCGTGCCGGAGCCTGCCCCGGACCCGGGGCTCCGACCAGGGGAAACGGGGATTTTCGCGCTGTGCCAGCGGAAAGCGCCGTCACCCGACCCGGTGGGCCCGCACGCGCCGCGGCGGGCGCGGTCGCACACTTCCGGCATGCGTTCCCTTTTCCGGCTGGTGGCCGGGTGCACCGCCGTTCTCGCCGCCTCCGCCTGCGGGACCCCACCGCCTCCGGCCGCGCCGGCGGCGGCACCGCGGCCGGCGCCGGCCGCGGCCCCCGTCCACGTCACCGCCGAGACCGCGCGCGGTCTCGGCGCGGACGAGCTCGGCCGGGTGCCGGTGCTGATGTACCACCGCATCACCGACCGGCCGAAATCGGTCTACGAGCGCACCCCGGCGGACTTCACCGCGGAGCTGGAACGGCTGGCCGCCGAGAACTACGTCCCCGTCACGACCGCCGACCTGGTGGCCCGGCGGCTGGACCTGCCGGCCGGCGCGCACCCCGTGGTCCTGACCTTCGACGACGGCGACCCCAGCGTCTTCACCCTCACTCCCGAGGGGCAGCCCGCACCGGGCACCGCCGTGCGGATCCTGCTCGACGTCGCGGCCGCGCACCCCGCCTTCCGGCCCGTCGCCAGCGTGTACGTCAACGAGAGCCCGTTCGGCGGCGACGAACGCGCGTTGCGCTGGCTCGCCGAGCACCACTTCGAGATCGGGAACCACACCCGGCGGCACACGAACCTGCGCAGTGCGACCGAAAGCGCGGCGACTGCCGCGATCGTCGAAGGCGACGGCCTGATCCGGCAAGCGGTGCCCGGCTACCAGCCGGCCACCCTGGCTCTGCCGTACGGGGCACAGCCTCGCCACCGTGAGCTCGCGCTGCGGGGAGCGGGCTACTCCTACGGCGGCGTCCTGCTGGTCGGAGCAGGGCCCGCGCCTTCGCCGTGCTCGCAGGATTTCGACCCCGTGGCGATCCCGCGGATCCGATCCCAGTCGACCGGGACGGACGCGAACTACGGTTCCACGCACTGGCTCGACGTCCTCGCGTCCCCGACGGGACGCCGGTACACGTCGGACGGCGACCCGGCGACGGTCGCCTACCCCCGGTCCGAGAGCGCCCCCGCGCCGGCTTGTGCGAGTGTGGGCCTTGCGTACTGACCAGCTCCCGGTCCGGAGCGACGGCCACCGGGCCGACTGGCTGCCACAGCCTCGCCCCCGACCCGTCCCGCCTCAGGTCGTCCCGCAGCAGGCCGTCCCGCCGCAGGCCGTCCCGCCCACCACGGCCGAGCCCGTCGCCCCGGCCGAGCCGGTCGTCGCGGCCGACCCGGTCGCCGCGGCTTCGCCTCGGGTCGCGTCCGCCGCGTGGTGGCAGCCGGGGCTGCTCGCGTTCGCCATCCTGCTTGCGGTGGCCATGCTGCTGATGCCGTTCGCGGTCACGCCCCGGGTGGTCGCGGGGACCCCGTTCCCGAAACAGGTCAGCCGCCCGCGCCCGGCCGTCGTCCCGGCGCCGGCGGAACCCGCCGAGCTGCCCGGCGGCGTCCCGGTCACGCCGTCGGGAGCCGGCACGTGGCACGTCGTGCCCGGCGCGACCGGCACCGTCGCGGGCACCGCCGCGCGGCAGCTGACCTACACCGTGGAGGTCGAGGACGGCGTCGACGTCCCGTCGTTCGCCGCGGACGTCGACGCGATCCTCGCGGATCCACGCGGCTGGACCGGGCTCGGCGACGTGTCGTTCCGGCGCGTCGACGGGACGGACGCCGAGCCCGACGTCCGGATCGGCCTCACCAGCCCCGGCACGAGCCGGCGCCCGGACCTCTGCGGCTTCGCCATCCCGTACGACTCCTCGTGCTACCTGCGCAAGCGGCACCGGGTCGTGGTGAACCTGGCCCGCTGGCTGCGCGGCGCCCACTCCTTCGACGGCGACCTGGCGGGCTACCACCGCTACGCGATCAACCACGAGGTGGGCCACGCCCTCGGCCACACGCACGTCGGCTGCCCCGCCCCCGGCGCGCCGGCCCCGGTGATGATGCAGCAGACGTTCGGCCTGTCCAACACCTACCTGGCCCAGCTCAACCAGTCCGACCCGGGCGCGGCCGTACGCGTCCACCCGGACGGCGCGGTGTGCCGGCCGAATTCGTGGGTCACCCCGGCACCGTGACGGGGCCCCGCCGGGCGCGATCAGCGGTAAGCCGCGGCCCGGTCAGTCTCGGCCGACGCGAGGCAGATCGAGCTCCCTGTGGCGAGTGGCGAGCGTGCGCGCCAGCTCGGCCAGTTTCACGTTGAGCTGCTGGGAAGTCCACCGCAGCAAACCGAACGCCTCGTCAGCCCCGATCCCCCGGCGCTGCATCAAAATGCCCTTCGCCTGCCCGATGACGTCACGGCTGTCGATCGCGCGGCGCAGGTTCTCCGCCTCCAGCTCGGCCCGCGTGCGGGCCGTGACTCCGGCCAGGGCCAGGGAAGCGTGCGTGGCCAGCAACAGCGCCGCGTCCCGCGCCCGGTCGTCGAGCACCGCCGTCCCGCGGGCGTAGATGTTCAGCGCGCCGCTTTGGTGTTCGGGCGCGGCGAAGGGGTACAGCGCGGTCGACAGGACCGCCTTGAACCCGTGTTCCGCCGCGCGCGGACCGAAGCGCGGCCACGCCGGCTCCGCCGCGAGGTCGTCGCTGTGGACGTGGCCCGGGCCGTCCTCGCGGGACGCCTCCAGGCAAGGGCCTTCCCCGGTTTCGTACTGCACCCGGTCCAGCTCGGTGGCCACGGGATCCGTCTCGACCGGGGTGAAGTACTTCCCTTGCGGTGATCGGAGGGTCACCGACACCAGGTCGGCCCCGGGCACCGTATGCCGGGCGGCCCTCACGACCTGCTCGAGGACCTCGCCGACGGTGGCCGCGTCCAGCAGCCGCGCGGTCAGCTCCGCGAACTGCCCGGCGAGCGGGCCCGGCTCGCCGTCGAGCGCGGCCCGGTTCCGGTCATCGTCCGGGTCGGTCATCGCGCCACCTCCCTCCGCCGATCGGCTCAGCGCACCGCCACCGGTTCGAAGGCGTAGACCGCGTAGGCCTTCCGGATCACCGGCTGCGCGACGTTGCGCACCCGCACGCCGCCCGGCGTGATCCCCTGCTCGCAGCCGAAGTGCGCGTGGCCGTGCAGGGCCAGGTCGGCGCCGACCTCGTCGATCGGCTCGCACAGCAGGTAGGACCCCAGGAAGGGGTGGATCTCCGGCGGCTCCCCGTGGAGCGTGCCGTCGACCGGCGAGTAGTGGGTCAGCGCGACGACGACATCGGTGTCCAGCTCCAGCAGCGCGTGCCGCAGCGACGCGGCCGACGCCATGGTGTGCTCGACGAAGTCCTTCATCTCCCGCTCCCCGAACCGGCTCGCGCACTTGCCCGCGAAACCACCGCCGAAGCCCTTGACCCCGGCCACGCCGAGACTCCGCCCGCCGAAGGTGAACCGCGCCGAAGTCCCTTCCAGGACCGTGATCCCGGCGTCCGTCAGCAGGCCGGCGACCCGGTCCGCGGCGTCGCTGTGGTGGTCGTGGTTGCCCAGCACCGTGACGACCGGGACGTCGAGGCCGCCGAACTCGCCGGCGACGACCGCCGCCTCTTCGGGCGTGCCGTGCCGGGTGAGGTCACCGGCCAGCAGCAGGATGTCGGCGTGTTCGCCGACGTTGTCGAGCACGGGGCGCAGCGACCCCCGGGAGTCTTCTCCGAGGTGCACGTCCCCGACCGCGGCGATCCTCATCGGCCCAGCTCCTCGGCCACACCCGGTTCCCGCACGTCGGCCACCCGCAGGTCGTTGTGCACCAGCTCCCGGCCCACCAGCTCGCACACGACGGCGTCGACGTCGGCCTTGCGCGCGGGGCAGGTGACCTCGCCGGTGAGGTGGACGTGCTCGCCGCGCACCGTCACGTGGACGCCGAGCTCGGCGGTCCGGGGGTCTTCGGCGAGCGCCCGGGTCAGCCGGGCGATCAGGTACTGGCGGGTTTCGGTCATGATTCCCCCGATCGGGTCGATCACGGAAAGCCGGGTGAGCAACGAAAGGAACGCGGCCGCGTACGGCGAGCCGGCGGTGGTGACCGCGACCTCGGCCCAGTCGACCTGCTCCCGGAGATCACGCGCGATCCGCAGGAGCGGACCGAAGTCGCACCGGTGCGGGTCGAGCACGAGCAGCTTGTCCACGAGCAGGTCGGTGCCGGAGACGACCGGCGCGGCGGTCGGGCCGATCCGCATCAGTGCGGCGCGGTCGAGCAGCGCGTCGGTCACCGGCCGGTGGTTGGGCCGGAAGATCAGGTCCACGAGGCGGTCACCGTCGTAGACCTTGGTGAGCCAGTCCTCCGGCGGCTCGACGGCTCGCAGGCCGGCGTCGACGAGCAGTTCGGACGCGCGCCGGGCGTCCTCGGCCTTGAGGAACAGGTCGACGTCGTGGTCCGAGGGCGGCCCGCCCCGCGCGTAGACCGCCAGCCCGCCGGCGACCGCGAACCGGATGCCGTGACCGTCGAGCGCGGTCACGACCCGGGTGAGGCTCTGGAGCAGCGCATCGGTCTCCACGGCCCACCTTCCCGTCTGTGCTCGGGCGACGGAGGGCCTCCGCCCGGAGGCCCTCCACGTCACTACTTCACTCCACGCCGAACGCGGGCTGTTCTCCGCCGCCCGGCGCCAGAACCAGCGTCCGGCCGTCCACGACGTCGGCCGTCGCCTGGTCGGCGAACACCCGGGCGCCGGTGTCGTCGTCCACGAAGATCGTGTCGGTGTCGGCCGGGGTCGCCGACACCGACGCCGTCACACCGGGCTGCTGCGGGGTCGCGCCGGCGAGCGCGTGGATCCGCAACCCGCCTTCCGGGGCGGCGCCGGCCTGCCGGACCATCGTGACGATGGTGCCGGCCGCGTCGGGGTCCATCTTCAGCATCGTGCTCGCCTAGCCGAACGAGAGCGCTTCGACGAGTTCGCCGGCCTGCGGGTTCGGCAACGCCCTCGCGACGTCGGCCTGCGCCACCACCCCGACGAGCTCGTGGCCGTCGATCACCGGCAGCCGGCGGACCTGGTGCTCGGTCATCGTCCGCAGGATCTCCTGGGCGTCGTCGTCCGCGCCGATCGTCACGGCTTCGCCCTGGGCCAGCTCGCCGACGTGCACCGCACGGGGGTCCTTGCCCTCGGCGAGCACCTTCACCACGATGTCGCGGTCGGTCAGCATGCCCTTGAGCCGGTTGTCCTCACCGCAGATCGGCAGGGCACCGACACCTTCCCTGGCCAGGATCTGCGCCGCGTCGTGCACCGTGTCGGACTCGCGGGCGCAGGTGGCACCCGACGTCATGATGTCCCGGGCGGTCGTCATGGTTCTTCTCCTTTCCGGAGGGTCTTTTCGTCCGGCTACCCGGTGTGCGCGGGCCTACACCTCCCGGCCGCGCGGCCCCTCGTTTTCCCGGCGCCCGGCCGGGTACCCGCGCCGGACGAACGTTCCGGAGGTGATCGGCATGGCCGCGCAGGCAGCGGTGGACGACGAACTGTGGGATGAGTTCCACCGGGTGGTCAACATGACTTCCCGCGAACTCGCGGACTGGCTCCGCACCCGTGACTCGGGCCCCGAGGCGGAAGCACTGCCCGACCAGGCGGGCACACCGACCGGGCACGACGTCCTGAGCATCCTCCGGAAACGGAGGTCCGATGTGGACACCCACGACGCCGAGGTGATGCGCACGGTCGTCGACCGCGTCCTCGCCCAGCGCCGCGACGACCTCGAACCCACGGGGGGCGAGGACCACTGGCGGCGGCGCCTCATGTCGCTGGGCCACGACCCGCTGAAGCCGCCCGCGTAGCGGCGCCGCCGCCGCCACGACGTGTGCCCGGCCCGGCGAGCGGGTAACCGCCGACGATGGAGAACCTCGACGACACCACCGTGGCCGCGCTGGACGAGTTCGTCCTGGCCCGGCTCACCGAAGACGAAAACCGCGTGCGCGAAGGAAAGCTGCCGCTGCTCGACGAAGCGGAACGGCGTGGACGGCTTCGGATCATGCGCGCCCGCGAAGGCGACGGGCTGCTGCTGGCCGCCGGACCGGTCGAAGCGATGGAGGAGCGCGTGCCGGTGCCGTTCCCGGAGAAGGCGGAGTTCCTCAGGCGCGAAATCCGGGACGGGCACGACGACGCGTCGGTGCGGCTGATCGCCTCGGTCTACGAGGCCCACCCGGACTGGCACGACGAGTGGCGTGCGTAGGCCCTCTGGCGCCGCACCGGCGAACGTGCCAGGTTGGTGATACGGACGTTCGCCGGCGAAGGGCGCTGAACCAGACGTGACGATCGACCACGTTCACGACGTGTCGGCGGCCTTGCTGGAGCTGACGGAGTCGCTGCGAGCCGACCAGCCGCGCGACGAAACGCTGGCGCGGATGGCGGCCCGGGCGGTGACGCTCGTGCCCGGCGCCGACGCCGCGAGCGTCACGCTGGTCGAGAACGGGGTGCCGGCCACCGTCGCGGCGACCGAGCAGAGCGTGCTCCCCCTCGACACGGCGCAGTACTCCGCCGGCGACGGGCCCTGTCTCCAGGCGGCCCGCACCGAGACCGTCGTGCGCGCCGACTTCGAGGACGCGCGCACGCGGTGGCCGGTGTTCGCCGACGCGGCGGCCGGAGCCGGGGTCCGGACGATGTTGTCCTGCCCCCTCTTCGTCCGCGCCGACGACGCCGGCCGGGACCCGGCCTGCCACCACCACCTGTCGGGTGCGCTGAACGTGTGGAGCCGGAGCCCGGGCCGCTTCGACCCGGTCCACGCCGCGTTGCTCGCCGTGTTCACCACCGCGATGTCCGGGGTGATCCTGACCGCGGCGCGCTGGGCCGGCGCCCCGGGGGGGGGGGGGGAAGCCCGGAGCCTGATCACCGCGATGAAGTCGCGGGACGTGATATCGACGGCCAAGGGGATCGTCATGGCTCGCCGCCACCTCACCGTCGACGAGGCGTTCGCCTGGCTCGTCGCGGTGTCCCAGCGGACCAACCGCAAGGTCCGCGACCTCGCCGCCGTCATCGTGGCCGATCCCGGCGTCGTCGAGCCGCGGTAGCGCGCGAGCCTGGTTTCTCCGCTGCGGACCCCGCTCAGGCCCCGGCGACGCCGGGCCCGGATCCAGCAGCCGATCGGTACCGCCCACGCGAGCTCCGGCCCTGCCGACCGCGTGGTCACTCTCCTCGGTCCAGCCGCCCGTCACTCGGGCGACGTGTCGAAGCGCAGCCGGCGTGTCACGACGGCCCGGGCGACCTCGGTCACCGGGACGCGGTGGCTGAACGCGTGCGCCCGCAGCCGCAGCAGCGCGTCTTCGAGGCTCACCCGCAGCTCGGTGGCCAGCATGCCGGTGGCGACGTTGACGTCGTCGTAGAAACCGGCCGACTCCGTTCCCGCGGCCGTCGCTCCGGCGCGGTCGACCAGCAGCGCGGCCGTGGCCAGCTCCGCCAGCACCAGCGCGTCGGCGAGTTCCGCTCCTGTCAGATCACCGGCCCGCCGCCGGTAGAGAGCCAGCGTGCCCAGCCGGATCGCACCGGCCCGCAGCGGAAAGGCGAAGAGCGCCGCGGCCCCGGCGGGCACCACGCTGTCGGACAACCCCGGCCACCGGTCCCGCTGCTCGCTCAGATCACCCACGAGGACCGGGCTGCCGGCTTCGAACGCCTCGACGCCGGGCCCCTCGCCGACGGTGTACTGCAGTTCCTCGAGCCCCGCCGCCCACTTGCCGCTCGCCGCGGCGAGGTCCTGCGTCCGCGGTCCCGCCCGCACGGTGATCGCCGCACCGTCGACCCCGACCTCGGCCACCACGACGGCGCACACCACCCCGGCCCAGCCGGCCCCCTCGTGTGCCCGCTCACTCACCAGCCGCGAGAGCCGCTCACGGCGTGGACCGTCCACCGCTCGCCACCTCCGCGTCCGGCGTCCACCCGGCGGAGCGTCACCTCCGCCGGGCCCCATCATCGCGCACGTGCCGGCGAGGTGCCGCGCTGCCGGGAGTCCCGGACGTTTCGGGGGCGGCCGACGGGGCAACCGGGGCGGGACAACCGAGCCGAGGAGGCGAACCCGTGAAGGCAGTGGTGTGGCACGGCGTCGGGGACATCCGTGCCGAGGAGGTGCCCGACCCGAAGATCCTCGAGCCGAGTGACGCCGTCATCCGGATCACCCGCAGCGCGATCTGCGGGACGGACCTGCACCTCGTCCGCGGGACGATGCCGGGGATGGTGCCCGGGACCGTGCTGGGTCACGAGGCCGTCGGCGTCGTCGAAGAGGTCGGGCCCGCCGTGCGGGGGTTCACCCCGGGCGACCGGGTCGTCGTGTGCTCGACGATCGGCTGCGGCACCTGCTCGTACTGCCGCGCGGGCTACTACGCCCAGTGCGACACGGCCAACCCGAACGGCCCCGCCGCCGGCACCAGTTTCTTCGGCGGGCCCGAGACCACCGGCCCGGTCGACGGCCTGCAGGCCGAGTACGCGCGGGTCCCCTTCGCGATGACCACGCTCGTCCGGATCCCGGACGCCGTCAGCGACGACCAGGCGATCCTCGTGTCGGACATCTTCCCCACGGCCTGGTTCGGCGCCCGGCTGGCCGAGGTCGGCCGGGGCGACAGCGTCCTGGTGCTCGGCGCCGGCGCCGTCGGCCAGCTGGCCATCGCGTCCGCGAAACACCAGGGCGCGGGCCGCGTCTTCGCCGTCGACGGCATCGCCTCCCGCCTCGACCTCGCCCGCGGGCAGAACGCCGAGACCGTCGACTTCAACGCCGAGGACCCGGTGGCCGTGGTCCGGGAGCTGACCGGGGGCATCGGAGTGGACCGCGTGATCGACGCCGTCGGCGTGGACGCGCAGCGCCCGGCGCGCGGACCGGCGGCCGGCCAGGGCGAGGACCTCGAAGCCGAGCGTGAACTCGCCGCGCCCGACGCGGCGCCGGACGGCGACCAGTGGGTGCCGGGCAACGCCCCGAGCCTGGCGGCGCGCTGGGCCGTCGACGTCGTCGCGAAAGCCGGCACGATCGGCGTCATCGGGGTCTACCCGCCGGGGTTCGACCGGTTCCCGCTCGGCACGGCGATGAACAAGAACCTCACGATCCACTCGGGCAACTGCAACCACCGCCGGTACGTGCCTCGGCTGCTGCAGCTCGTCGCGTCCGGCGCGGTCGACCCGACGGCCTTCATCACCCAGCACGAAGAGCCGGCGAAGGCGATCGACGCGTACCGGACGTTCGACCGGCGCGAGTCCGGCTGGCTGAAGACGGTGCTCGATGTCGCCTGACCGGAACCGCCGCGAGGACGAACCCGGGACGGCCACGCCCCCGGACCCGGAACCTGCCGTCACGCCCGACCTGGAGCCCGGCGGCGGCGTCCCGCCCGGCAGCACGCCGCCGGACTCCGCGCAGACGTCGGGGTTGTCGCACCCGCAGCCGATGCCGTCGAAGGCCATGCCGGTCGCCTGGCTCGTGGTGATCGGCGTGCTGACCTTGATGGCCGCGGCGTTCGTCGTGTCCTTGGCGATCGGGTGGCTGCGGATGTGACCGCCCGGCCCTGCCGGACCGGGCGGTGATCGTCAGTCCGGCAAGGCCGCCAGCACCTTGTCCAGGGTGATCGGCAGGTCCCGCACCCGCACCCCCGTCGCGTGGAACACCGCGTTGGCCACCGCCGCCGCCGTGCCGACGATCCCGATCTCGCCGATTCCCTTGCTGCCCATGGGGTTGAGGTGCGGGTCGTGCTCGTCGAGCCAGTCCGCCCGCAGGTCGCCGACGTCCGCGTTGGCCGCGATGTGGTACTCCGCCAGGTCGTGGTTGACGACGTGCCCGAAGCGCGGGTCGAGCACGCTGTTCTCGTGCAGTGCCATGGACAGGCCCATGGTCATGCCGCCGAGGAGCTGCGACCGCGCGGTGAGCGGGTTGACGATCCGCCCCGCCGCGAACGTGCCGTGCAGGCGCGGCACCCGGATCTCCCCCGTGTCGGCGTTGACGCGCACCTCGGCGAACTGCGCGCCGAAGGCGTACATCGCGTACCGCTCCTCGTCCGGGTTCTCCGGCGTGCCGGCCTCGGCTTCGGCGCCGTCTTCCGGGTCCGTGCCGTACTTGTCGCGGAACGCCCGTGCGGCCGCGACCACGGCCGAGCCCCAGGACGCCGTCCCGGTCGAGCCGCCGGCGACCGTGGCGGTGGGGTGGGCGGTGTCGCCGATCCGGGCCTCGACCCGCTCGACGGGCACCCCGAGGGCGTCGGCCGCGATCTGCGGCAGCACCGTCCACGTGCCCGTGCCGATGTCGGCGGCCCCGATTTCGGCGAGGTACCGGCCGTCCTCGAACCGCACGACCGCCGTCGAGCCCGGCGATCGCCTGGCCGGGTACACCGAAGCGGCGACACCGGTGCCGACCAGCCAATCTCCGTCGCGCCGGACGCCCGGTCGCGGATCCCGCTCCGCCCAGCCGAAGTTCTCCGCGCCGGTGCGCAGGCAGGAGACGAGGTTGCGGCTGGAAAACGGGTTCCCGGTGTCGGGGTCGCGCTCGGGTTCGTTGCGCACACGCAGGTCGATCGGGTCGATACCGAGGGCGACGGCGAGCTCGTCCATCGCGACTTCGGGACCGAACATGCCCGGGCACTCCCCCGGCGCCCGCATCCACGACGGCACGGGCACGTCGAGCGCGGCGAGCCGGTGCGTCGTGGCGCGGTTCGGGGCGGCGTACATCATCCGCGCGGGCAGCGCCGTCTGCTCGGCGAACTCCTTGATCCGCGACGTCTGCTCGACGACGTCCAGCCCGAGGGCCCGCAGCCGTCCGTCCCGGCCGGCGCCGAGCCGCATCCGCTGGATCGTGGGCGTCCGGTAGCCGGCCAGGCCGAACATCTGCTGCCGGGTCAGGGCGAGCCGCACCGGACGGCCCGGCACCGCCCGGGCGGCCAGCGCCGCGAGGACGACGTTCGCGTGCGCGGTGCCCTTCGAGCCGAACCCGCCGCCGACGTACGGGCCGATCACGCGGACGCGGTCCTCCGGCAGGCCGAACACCTTCGCGACGGTCTGCCGCACCGGGTGCACCCCCTGCGTGGAGTCCCACAGGGTCAGCGTCCCGTTCTCCCACAGCGCCGTCGTCGTGTGCGGTTCGAGCGGGTTGTTGTGGTACATCGCCGTGGTGTAGGTCTGCTCGACCGTGACGTCGGAGCCGCGGAAGGCGGCGTCCACGTCGCCTTCCGCGGTGTCGGTGGGGAACGACGGGTTGACCTTGTCCGGCTTGTACAAGTCGTCGCGGTCGGCGGACAGCGTCAGGTCGGCGGGCTCTTCTTCGTAGTCGACCTCGACGAGCTCCGCGGCGTGCCGTGCGGTTTCGGACGTCTCCGCGACCACGAGCCCGATCACCCGGCCGCGGAACGGGATCTCGCGGTCCTGCAGCACGGCGAGTTCGGCGTCTTCGGTGTCGGCGAGCCGCTCGGCGGTGAACGGCGTCAGCACGCGCACGACGCCGTCGAGGGATTCCGCCGCGACGGTGCCGACCCGGCTGCAGCGGCCCCGCGCGATGGTGGCCTGGACGGGGTGGCAGTGCAGCGGCTCGTCGACCGGCACCTCGAAGGCGTACGGCGCCGTGCCGGTGACCTTCGCGGGTCCGTCGCGGCGGGTGTGCGACCGGCCGATCGCGGCCGGCTCCAGGGGTTCGGTCATCGGCCCGGCTCCTCGGCGGTCGGATCGGCGGTCGGCTCGTCGGTCAGGTCACGCAGCACCGCGGCGAGCGTGCGCCGGACGAGCGGGATCTTGAAAGCGTTTCCCCCGTCGACACCGTCGAGCGCGCGGGCGTCGGCGAGTTCCGCGTCGGCCGCCGCCCGGAACACCTCCGCGGACGGCCGCGCACCGCGCAGCACGTCTTCGGCGCGGTGGGCGCGCCACGGCTTGTGCGCGACCCCGCCCAGCGCCACCCGCACCTCGTCGAGCACACCGTCCACAAGAGACACCCCGGCGGCGACCGAGACGAGGGCGAAGGCATAGGACGCGCGGTCACGCACCTTGCGGTAGCGCGAGCGGCGCGCCCAGGGCGCGGCGGGCACCGTGATCTGCGTGATCAGGTCGCCGTGGCCGAGCACGGTGTCGCGGTCCGGCCGGTCTCCCGGCAGGCGGTGCAGGTCGGCGAACGGCACGACGCGTTCCCCCTCGGGCCCGAGCACGTGCACGCGGGCGTCCAGCGCCAGCAGGGCCACCGCCATGTCCGACGGGTGGGTGGCGACGCAGTGCTCGGACGCGCCGAGGATCGCGTGGTGGCGGGTGTAGCCGCCCCGAGCCGAGCAGCCGGAGCCCGGCGACCGCTTGTTGCACGGCGTCGTGACGTCCTGGAAGTACACGCATCGCGTGCGCTGCAACGGGTTCCCGCCCGTGGTCGCCATGTTCCGCAGCTGCGCCGACGCACCCGACAGCAAGGCCTCGGCCAGCACCGGAAACCGCTCCCGGACCCGGGAGTCGGCCGCGAGGTCGCTGTTGCGGACGCCCGCGCCGATCGCCAGCCCGCCGTCGTGGTCGCGGATCTCCGCGGAGGTGAGCGTCTTGACGTCGACGAGCCGGTCCGGCGCCGCGACGCCCAGCTTGAGGTGGTCGACCAGGTTGGTCCCGCCGGCCAGGTACACCGCGGCGGGATCGGCCGCGACCGCCCGGACCGCGTCGGCCGCGGTCTCCGGCCGGTCGAGGGTGAAGGGCTTCATCGCGCCTCTCCCGCCTGCCGGATCGCGGCGACGATGCCGACGTAGGCTCCGCAACGGCAGAGGTTGCCGCTCATCCGTTCGGCGATCTCCTCGTCGGTCCACTGTGGAGTGTCCGAGACGGACGCGGTGACGTGGCTGGGTGCCCCGGCGTCGAACTCGGCCAGCAGGCCGGCCGCGGAGCAGATCTGGCCGGGGGTGCAGTAGCCGCACTGGAAGCCGTCGTGCTCCAGGAACGCCTGCTGCAGCGGGTGCAGGTGGTCACCCTCGGCGAGCCCGGCCGCGGTGGTGACCTCGGCGCCGTCGCAGGTCAGGGCCAGCACCAGGCAGGCGAGCACGCGGCGGCCGTCGAGCAGGACCGTGCAGGCGCCGCACTGGCCGTGGTCGCAGCCCTTCTTCGGGCTGGTCACGCCGAGCTGTTCGCGCAGCAGGTCGAGCAGGGTGCGTCGCGGATCGACGGCCGGCCGGTACGCCGTGCCGTCGACCCGCAGCTCGATCGTGCGGGAACCGCCCGCGGTCTCGCTGGTCGCCATGGCCGCTCCTCGTCCGGGAGCACCCCGGTTACCCGGCGACCCCGGCGGAAAACACGCCGCACGCCGCTGGGCCGGCCGGGCGGGCGGCCCCGCCGAGGTCCGCCCCGCGCGGCAGGATCAGCTCGGCCAGTGGGCCGCAGCTCAGGACGAAAGTCCGGAGGCGCCTGCAGGTCGTACGCACGAAAAGCACGGCGTGCCCGACCCCCGAGGCTTCGCCGCTCCTCGTCCGGGAGCACCCCGGTTACCCGGCGACCCCGGCGGAAAACACCGTCCAGCTCGAGGGGACCGCACGCTCCGTCGAACTGACGGCTCAGGAGGAAAAGTCCGGCGGTGCCTGCAGGTCGTACGCACGGAACAGCACAGCGTGCTCGACCCCCATGGCTTCCCCGCTCATCGCGGCGAACTGCGGGATGAAGTCCGCGGGCGCGGGGTGGTCCGGCAGCGCGGCCAGGTACGCGGCGTGCGCCTCGAGGGAGGCGACGCCGCGGCGCAGCGGCTCGCCCGTGACCTCGACGCCGTGCGTCGCGCCGGAGCCGGCCGGCCCCGGGATGATGAACCAGCGCACGGAATGCGGTTCGAGGTGCTCGTCGCCGACCTGCTCCGGGAAGACCCACCGGTTGCCCGCGTCGCGGACCGCGTCGAGTGTCGCGAGCCCGGCCGCCCGGTGGTCGGCCTGGTCGAAGCCGTAGGGCGTCTCGATGTCGTACGCGGTGCCGAGGACGACGTCGGGCTTGAACCGGCGGATCTCCCGGCAGATGTCCCGGCGCAGGTCGAGGCCGTAGACGAGGACGCCGTCGGGGTGTTCGAGGACGGTCAGGTGCTCGACGCCGACGGCGGCGCAGGCGGCCCGCTGCTCGGCGACGCGCAGGCGCGCCGTCTCCTCGGGCGGGTTCGGCATGCCGGCCTCGCCGCGGGTCAGCAGGAGGTAACCGACCTCGATGCCGCGCGCGGTCCAGCGGGCGACGGCCGCGGACGGGCCGTACTCCATGTCGTCGGGGTGCGCGACGACGCAGAGCACCCGCTGGAAGGACTCGTCGGGAAGGGCAGGCAACGTCATGCCGGCCATCCTCCACGGCCGGACGCCGCCGTGCCGCTCAGGCGGGGTTCTTGCGGTGGTTGGCGTTGAAGCGAGCCTTCTTCTGACGGTTGCCGCACGTGTTCATGTCGCACCACTTGCGGGTGCGGCTTTGGCTGGTGTCGAAGAAGGCGGCCCGGCACGTCGGTGAGGCGCACAAGGCCAGTTTCCCGTCTCGTTCGCCCGCGATGATGCTGATCGCGTCGGCGGCGATCACGCCGAAGGCGTCCTCCACGGGGGAAGCCGAGCCGAGCTGCCACCGCCGCTCGCCCTCGGGCGTCAGGACGGCTGCGGCCCCACCCTGGGCGCTGCGGGCGTTGATGACCCGGACAGCGGACGCGGGGAGAGCCTCCTGGCTCGCGGCCGCCGTCGCGGCGGCGTGGATCGATTCCCGCAGTTCCCGGGCGAGTTCGAGCTGGGCGGGGGTGCAGGCGTCCACGGCGAGGCCGTTCACCGCCAGCCAGTCGGCCAGCCGGCCCGGCGTGGGAATGCGTTCCACCGCGTCGCCGTGACGCTCCGACAAAGTCCCCGTGAAGCTGGTCGCCAGCACGGTACCTAGGCGGAATTCGGGGAACTCGACACGCATGGAACCACCTTAGCAGGTTGCTGTCCGGCCGGAAGAAATGTTAGAACCGTCTAAGCCGGTTCCCAGCTCCGCGACAACGAGGAGGTCCCATGCCCCGTCCGACCAGCGACGTTCAAGCATTCGAAGCCCACGCAACCGACGCCGACCTCGACGACCTGCGCGCGCGGCTGGCCGCGGCACGGCTGCCGGAGGCCGAGACGGTCGATCGCGCCGTGTCCGGCCGCCGCCGATGGGGACAGGGCGTTCCGCTCGCCGACCTCGCCGAGCTCGTGCACTACTGGCGAACCGGGTACGACTGGCGGTCGTTCGAAGAGCGCCTCGACCGGATCGGCCAGTTCCGCACGGCCATCGACGGCCTGGGCATCCACTTCCTGCACCGCCGATCCGCGCGCGCGGACGCCACGCCGCTGATCCTGACCCACGGCTGGCCGGGCAGCATCGCCGAGTTC
Source organism: Amycolatopsis sp. NPDC028719 (assembly GCF_055565395.1). Classification (NCBI taxonomy): domain Bacteria; kingdom Bacillati; phylum Actinomycetota; class Actinomycetes; order Pseudonocardiales; family Pseudonocardiaceae; genus Amycolatopsis; species Amycolatopsis sp. NPDC028719. The sequence goes on along the minus strand of NZ_JBVHUL010000007.1, from coordinate 85,756 downwards.
GTCGACGTGGTGGACGAGCTGGCGGATCCGGACGACGCGGACGCGCCGGCGTTCCACGTCGTGGTTCCCTCGCTGCCCGGCTTCGGCTACAGCGACAAGCCGGCGACCACCGGCTGGGGAACCGAAAAGATCGCGGCCGCCTGGGTGGAGCTGATGGGAAGGCTCGGCTACCGCGAGTTCGCCGCCCACGGCGGCGACTGGGGAGGCAACATCACGACGGTCCTCGGCGGCCGGTTCCCGGCGCACGTCCTCGGCGTCCACACGACGTTCGCGGAGGGACCGCCCGGGCTGACGACGGACGGGCTGACCGCGGCCGAGCGCCGGTGGACCGAGGAAACCCGCCATTTCTGGCGCCACCGCGCGGCGTACGCGAAGCAGCAGGCGACCCGGCCGCAGACCATCGGGTACTCGCTCGTCGACTCGCCGGTCGGGCTGCTCGCCTGGATCCTGGACAAGTTCGCCGAGTGGTCCGACACCGAAGACAGCCCGTTCGAGACGATTTCCCGCGACCGCGTCCTCGACGACGTCACCCTGTACTGGCTGACGCGAACCGGCGCGTCGGCGGCCCGCATCTACTGCGAGAGCCACAACTCCCTCGACCCCGGACTCCGGGTCGACGTCCCGGCCGCGCTCACCGTGTACCCCCGCGACATCGAGAAGTGCCCACGCCCCTGGGCACAGCAGCGGTACCGGCGCATCGTCCGCTGGCGGGCGCCCGAAGCCGGCGGGCACTTCCCGTCGCTGGAGGTTCCCGGGTACTTCGTCCGGGATCTGCGAGAGGGCCTCGCGGCCGTGCTGGCCGCCCACCGATGACCGCGGCCGATCTCGTCCGCGGCGGTCTTCAGCGGTCTTTCGGCGCCCGCCGGCGGGACCACGCACCGGCATCGGTCGTGTAGCGCACGAGCAACCGCGCGAACTGCGCACGGTCCTCCGGCGCCCAGCCGGCCGTGATGTCTTCGAACGCCGCGCGCTGCTCGGCGGCGAACCGGGTTCGCTCGGCCTCGCCGCGTTCGGTCAGCTCGAGCACCGTCCGGCGGCCGTCCGCCTGGGACGCCGCCCGCCGCAGCAGGCCGTCGGCGATGCAGGCCGCGACCGTCCGGCTGGCCACCGGCTGCGCGACGCCCATCTCGGCGGCGAGCCCGCCGACGGTCATTTCGCCCGGGGCGTCGGCTACCACGTTCAGCACCAGGTTGCGGGACAGGTCGCGGCCCGTGGCCGGGGTGCGCCGGCGCAGCCGGGACAGCGCCGGCCCGATCTGGTCCAGCAGAAGGTCGTCACCGCTCACCTGGTGGATCGTAGTACCCGGCGCATTTGCATACCAGTGCTAATATGCATAGCATTGGGTATGTAACTACGAGTGAGAGTGAGGCCGCCATGGCCACCACCGCCATCACCGGCGCCCGGGTGTTCGACGGGGAGAAGCCGCTGGGAGTGCGGACCGTCGTCGTCGACGGCCGCACGATCCGCCAGGTCGGCGGCGAAGTGCCCGCCGGCGCCGAGGTCGTCGACGGCCGGGGCGCGACCCTGCTGCCCGGGCTGATCGACGCGCACGTCCACTCCGGTCCCGGCACGCTGGCGCTGGCCCTGCGGTTCGGCGTCACCACCGAACTGGAGATGCAGGGCATGAACACCCGCGAGAACCGGGCGCACATCACCGAGGACGACACGGTCGCCGACGTCCGGTCCTCCGGCTTCGCCATCACGCCGCCCGGCGGTCACCCCAGCGAGCTCATGCCGGAAGGGTTCCGGCCGGCCGGCGACCTGCCGCCGGTGATGCCGCTGATGCCCTTCTCCACCACGCCGGAGCAAGCCGCCGCGTACGTCCCGCAGCTCCTGGCCCGCGGCTCGGACTACATCAAGTTCATGGTCGACGACGGCAGCGTCGAGGGGCATCCCGGGCTGCCGATGCTCGACCAGGCCACGCTGAACGCGGGGGTCGCCGAGGCCAAGAAGTACGGCGCCCTCACGGTCGCGCACGCCCTGACCCTCGACGCCACCCGGATGGCCGTCGAGGCCGGCGTCGACGGCCTCGTCCACGTGTTCATGGACCGCCCGCACACCGAGGAGATCATCGATCTCATCGCCGGGGCGGGGACGTTCGTCGTGCCGTGCGTCTGCCTCGACGCGTCGATGACGGGCATCACCGGCAGCGCCCTCGCCGACGACCCCCGCGTCGCCCGCCGCCTCGACGCCAACTGGGAAGAAACCCTGCGCTCCAGCTACAACCGGTACCCGCAGGGCAAGCTCGAAGACGTCCTGGAGACCGTCCGCGCGCTGGCCGCCGCGGGCGTGGACGTGCTGGCGGGCACCGACGCCTCCATGGCGGAGACCTTCTTCGGCGGCCTGGCGCACGGCGCCAGCCTGCACCAGGAACTGCAGTACCTCGTCGCGGCCGGCCTGACGCCCGCGCAGGCGCTGCGCGCCGCGACGGCGACCACGGCCCGCCGCTTCGGCCTCGGCGACCGGGGCCGCATCGCCGAAGGACTCCGCGCCGACCTCCTGCTCGTCGACGGCGATCCGACGGCGAACATCGGCGCCACCCTCGACACCCGCGCGGTCTGGCGAAGGGGCACCCGTCTCGAGGAATCGTGATGCGGGCGCACGCAGGACCCACCGGGCCGGCGTCGCCCGCAGGAGCTGTGCGGCCAAAGGCGGTCGTGACGCCGCGACCGAGGACCGGCCTGCCTGCCCGGGAACCACACGGCGCGAGAGAACCGCAAGGGAGCTTCGGCCGCCGCGGTCCAGGTGCAGCGGCGGGCCGGCGCGCCGCCCGGGAGCGGGCCGGCGCCCGCCATCGCCGCGAGCCATTTCCGGACGTAGCGCTTCGCCCGGCGTCCGCTTAACACCGTTGCGGCGACAGGGAAACCTGCCAGGCGGTGACAGACCGCGCCGTCACAGGGGCGGGCGGTCAGCGACAAGTCGACAATCAAGGGGAACCGGAAGCGCTCCATGGCGGGACCCAGTGATCGGCTCTGGGTAAGCAAGCCGGTATCTCGGTGATCCCCGCTTGCCGGGCGTCGGCGATCTCCGCACTGATGCCCGTCGCGCTCAGCCCGTGGCCGGTGGCTGAACGGGCGGCGGCCGCAATTGGGGGTGTGGCCGCCGCCCGTCCGGAAGCGGCGATCCCGGAATGGGGGTGGTGGGATCGCCGCCGGTCTGTGGTGGGACGGCTCAGCGGGTGGGCCGCCCCGTCGGACGGGTTGCCGGCGGGCCCGTCGGGTGCGTATCCGGCGGGCCGGTCGGGTGGTCCTTGCCGTTGTCCGGACGGCCCGCCGAGGGAGGCGCCGCGGGCGAGCCGGTCGCGTGGGACGGCGGCGAGGCTTCTACCAGGACCTCGCAGTAGCCGTCGACCTTGGACTTGTCCCCGGCGGCCGTGACGAGCGCCGTGAACGCGGGGCTCTCCAGCGCCTTGCCGTGCTCGGCCTTGTCGCCGGCACGGTAGGCGTGGCACAGGCCCACCAGCGAGGGCGAAGGCGAAGGCGCCGGCGGGTGAGCAGGCCCGCTCTCGTCGCGCGTCCACGTCGTCGCCGGCGTGGCCGGCGGCACGGCGGCCGAGGGCGCGGGGCGGGACGCGGAGGGGGCCGGCGCCGAGCCGCCGGCCGGGAGCGGCAGCGCTCCGGTGACGGCGGCCGTCGCGACCCCGCCGAGGACGAACACCGCCCCCACGGCGGCCGCGACCTTCGCCGTGAGCAGCTTCGCCCACCTGCTCTTGATCATCGAGGGACTCCGGGGTCGACGGGCGTGGGCGTGCCGGGCCGCCTCGCGGAACGCCGTCACGGCCGCTCGTTCCCCGCCGAGCTCGCCGTCGCGCGGTGGGGCGGCCGCGGCGGCGAGCAAGCCGGTCAACGCGTCCGGGGCGTCGACCCGCGTACCCCGGAGCACCTGCTCCGCGGCGTGCCGATCGATCCGGCGCCCTTGCTGCTTGCCCATCACACCCTCTTCAGCGCCGAGCGGCCCGAAAGTGTCACACCTGCCCGCCGAGGCGGTCGGCGAGCGTGCGAAGTCCCCGGTAGGCGGCGGTGCGCACGGCACCCGGGCGCTTCCCGAGCACGGCCGCGGCGGCCTTGGCGTCCAGGCCGACGACGGCCCGCAGCACCACCGCCTCGGCCTGGTCACGCGGCAGGGTCGCGATCAGCGCCAGCGCCGCGTCGGTCGCCTCCGCTTCGATCGCCGCGCCGGCGGTGTCGTCGGGTGCGGGCCGGTCCGGGAACCACTCGGCCGGCGCGTCGGCGACGGGGCGGCGGCGCTGGTGCCGCAGGTGGTCCAGCGCCCGGTGCCGTCCGATCGTCGCGGTCCAGGCGCGGAACCCGTCGAGATCGCCCCGGAACGACGCCAGGTCCCGGGTGATGTGCAGCCACGCCTCCGACGCGACGTCTTCGGCGTCCTGCCCGACCAGGATCCGCAGGTACCGGCACAGGCCGGGATGTACCGCCCGGTACAGCGCGCGGAAAGCTTCCTCGTCGCCCCGCTGCGCTCTGCCGAGCACAGCCGCCGGATCACCGTCCACCAGCGGCTGCCCACCACGACAAGGGACCGACTCCACTACCACGCGCATCCTTTGCGGTCAGCCCCACCGCGTTCTCGGCGCCATCATGGTGCATCGCCCCGGTTCGCGAAAGCCCGGGCCCGCCCGGTGTGACGCACGCCGGATCAGTCCTGCAGGTCCTCCGCCGTGAACGACCGGCGCCCGGTCAGCCGGGCCAGGTGCCCTTCGAGCGTTTTGAGCTGGTCGTCTCCGATGCGGGCCGCCCAGCGGCTGCGCACGTCGTCGAACAGGGCGCCACCGACGGTCATCAGCTCGTGGCCGCGCGGGGTGACCCGCAAGCGCTTGCGGCGCGCGTCGCTCGGGTCGGGCTCGCGGTCGACGTAGCCGAACCCCTCCAGCACGGCGATGGTCTGCGCGGCGGCCTGCTTGGTGACCGAGAGCCGGCGACCGAGCTCGGAGGCGGTGTCCGCACCCGCGTCCACGGCCCGCAACGCGAACTCGTGCACCGGGCGGACACCGTCGTGGCCGCGCTTCGCGAGCTCCACGTTGACCTCGTCGACCATCGAGTGGAACCCGCCGAGCAGCAGGAGCGCGAGCTCGGCGCCGCTGGACTGCGCCATGCGGCCGATCATACGACGACCCCCGGTATAGACAAGCCACTTGTCCATCCCCTAGGGTTCGACAAGTTACTTGTCTATCCAGCCGGAGGCCCTTCGTGCACCAGCTCGCCGCCACCATCCCCGCCGTCGACCACCACCGCGTCAGCGTCAACGGCACCGAACTGCACTACGTGGCCGCCGGCACCGCCGGATCGCCCGTGCTGCTGGTGCACGGCTTCCCGGAGACCTGGTGGGTCTTCCACCAGCTGATCCCCCTGCTGAGCGAGAACCACCGGGTGTTCGCCGTCGACCTGCGCGGATTCGGCGACTCCGCCGTCGCGGGCCCGGACCACGACAGCGCGACCGCGGCGAACGACCTGGCCGGCCTGATCACCGCCCTGGACGTCGGCCCCGTCCACCTCACCGGCCAGGACATCAGCGGCCCCACGACGTTCCGCGTCGCCGCGACCCACCCGGAACTCGTCCGCAGCTACACCGGGATCGAGACCGCGCTCCCGGGCTTCGGCGCCGAGGCGCTCGCCGACGTCACCCACGGCGGCGCCTGGCACATCGGTGTCCTCGCCGCCCCGGGCATCCCGGAGATGCTCCTCGCCGGACGCGAGCGCGCGTTCGTCGCCGACTACGCGATCCCGTCCCTCGCCGCGAACCCCGAGGCGTTCACCGGCGCCGACATCGACGAACTGGTCCGTTCCTACGCCCGGCCCGGCGCGTTCGCCGGCGCCGCCGGTCTGTACCGGTCCCTGCTCTCGGAGGGCGAAGAACTTCGGCGGCTCGCGGCCGGGAAGCTCGCCATGCCCGTGCTCGCGGTGGCGAGCTTCTCCGACCTGACGCCCATGACGTTGCGCCAGGTCGCCACCGACGTGACCACGGTGCGCCTCGATGAGATCGGCCACTACGTGGCGATGGAAGCCCCCGACCGGCTCGCCGCGGCTCTTCACTCCTTCTACGCGGACATCGACCGCACCTGACGCCCGCGCCCCCTCGCCGAACCGCCGCCCTCCTAAGCGGCCGGCCAGGTCCACTGCTGGTTCGCCCCGCCGTTGCAGGTCCAGACGATCACGGCGGTCCCGTTGGCGGTCGCCGCGCCGGTGACGTCCAGGCACAGGCCCGACTGGCCGTTCGTGATCGTGCCGTTCGCGTTCGACGCCCACTTCTGGCCGTTGCCGCCGGTGCAGTTCGCGATCACCGCCGCGGTGCCGGCGGCCGTCCCGCCGCTCGCGGTGTCCAGGCACCGCTGCGAGCCGCCGGAGTAGACGGTCAGCGCTCCGGCGCTCGTGCGGGTCCACTGCTGGTTCGTGCCGCCGTGGCAGTCCCAGATCGCCAGCGCGGTGCCGGCGGTGGTCGACGAGCTGGGCACGTCCAGGCACCGGTTGGCGGCCACCGCGCGCACCGCGCCGTTGCCGCCGCCTCCACCGCCGTTGTCGAGCACGTCGAGCACGGCGGTGTAGGCCTGCTTCTTGCCGTAGTTGCCGTCGAACAGCAGCGGCGTGTCACCCGAACGCCACGAGTACTTGTCCGTGACGCCCCAGACCGTGATGCCGGTGCAGCGGGAGACCGCCATGCACGCCTGCGTCACCTGCCGGTACACGTTCGCCTGACCGGAACCCGAGCCGCCGACGTCCAGCTCGGTGATCTGCACGTCGACACCGAGGTCGGCGAAGCGCTGCAGGTTCGCCTGGTAGCTGCCGAGGTTCGAAGTCGACCCGAGGTGGCTCTGGAAGCCCACGCAGTCGATCGGCACACCGCGGCTCTTGAAGTCGCGGACCATGTTGTAGATCCCGGTGCTCTTCGCGTTGACGCCGTCGGTGTTGTAGTCGTTGTAGCAGAGCTTCGCGTTCGGGTCGGCCGTGCGGGCGGCGCGGAACGCTTCCTCGATGTAGCCGTCCCCGAGCTTCTGCTGGAACACCGACTGCCGGCGGCTGCCGTTCTCCTCGAACGCCTCGTTGACGACGTCCCACGCGTAGAGCTGCCCCTTCCAGTGGCCGGCCACCTGGCTGATGTGGTTCTGCATCGCCGACCGGAGGTTGTTCGCGTCCAGCCCGCTCACCCAGCCGGCGAGCTGCCCGTGCCACACCAGCGTGTGCCCCCGGATCTTCATCCCCTTGCTCCGGGCCTGACTGACGATCTGCTCCGCGGGGCCGAAGTTGAACTGGTTGCGGTTCGGCTCGACCGTGGCCCACTTCATCTCGTTTTCCGGGGTGACGCCGTTGTACTCCGACGTCCAAGTGTTCACGTAAGCCGACTCCCCGAGGTGGCTCGTGGAGATGGCGGCGCCGAGGTACCGGCCGCTCTGCGCCGCCGCGGCCCCCAGCGTGCTCGCCGCCGCGGCGGTGCCGGGGACCAGCACCAGGGCGCTCGCCGCGAGCCCCGCGGCCGCCGTGGCGGCCAGCGTGGTCCGCCACCGGGATGGGCTGATGGTCATCACAACCTCGTTCCGTCGTCGAAAGGGGTCATCGCCGGGGCTAGCTCCGTGTCCACTTCTGGGCACCGCTGCCCGTGCAGGCCTGCAGGGTCACCGGCGTGCTGTTGCCGGTGCCGCCGCCGTTCGGGCCGACGCACAGTCCTGATTGGACACCCGTGATCGTCCCGTCGGCGTTCGCGTTCCACTGCTGGTTGGTGCCGTTCGTGCAGTCCCAGATGATCACCCGGGTGCCGGCCGCGGTGCTCGCGCCCTCGGCGTCGAGGCACTTGGCGCCGTACACCTGGAGCTGCTTGCCGGAGGTGAGCGTCCACTGCTGGTTCCCGCCGCCGTTGCAGTCCCACAACGTCACCTGGGTGCCGTTGGCCTGTGACGCGCTCGGGACGTCGAGGCACCGGCTCGAAGCGGTGTTGCGCAGCACCGACGTCGATCCGCCGCCCGAACCGGTCACGGCGAGGTTGTCGAACTGGGCGGTCTCCCCCGTGCTCGTGCCGATCCCGGCCTGGCCGGCCGGGAAGGTGCTGTCGGTGACCGTGCCGAGCACGGCGCCGTCCACGGAAGCGGTGATGGTGCTGCCGGAGAAGCCCAGCGACAGCTTGTGCCAGCTGTTCGTGCCGAGCCCGGTCGTCGTGCCGCTGCGCAGCGTCGTGACCTGCTGGCTGGTGTTGTTGCGCCGGATCGACCAGGCGCCGGTGTCGCTGACGCGCAGGTAGTAGGCGTTCACCGCGCCCTGGTTGCCCGTGTCCTGCGAGCCGACCCGGCCGAGCAGCTCGACGTACCCGGCCTTCTCCAGCAGCACGTCCGCGTTGACCGTGTAGTTGCTCCAGGCCACGTTGCCCAGCAGCGCGTAGGGATCGACGAACTTCTTCCAGGGGATCGTCTTCTGCGGCGAAGCCTGCCGCACGCAGGTGCCCGCGCGGCCGGCGCCGCAGGCCGACGTCTCGAACGCGCCCTCCATGTCCATCAGGTACTTGGCTTCCTTGCCCTTCGCGTACCCGTCGAAGTCGTCGCTGTAGGGCAGGTTCAGCGAACCCTGTGCCGGGCTGGTCGCGGTGCCCTTGCCCTGCCCGGTGGTGGTCGTGATCGTGTACAGGTAGCCCGGCTGGGCGGTCAGCGTGAACGCTCCGCCGGACGGCGTGATGTCGGTGGTGTGCACGAAGTGGTCCGCCGCGTTGTTCGAGTTCAGGTTGGTCGCCCACACGTGCACCTGGCCGGTGGACAGCCCGCCGGTGACGTTCAGGTTCAGCGTCTGCGCCGAAGTGGCGTCCATGGTTTCGATGATCGTGCTGTAGTCGTTGGTGCTCGGGGATTTCAGCGACACGTAGCTGCCGTTGGCGCGGTTCCCGCCGAGGTAGCCGCTCGAGGCGTCGAGGTACTTCCAGCCGGGCGCGGTGAACTGCGTGGTGTGCGCCAGTGCCCAGGCGTCCTTGCCGACCGAGTAGTACCCCGACCACGGCTGGTTGGCCAGGATCAGCCCCACCGTCGGCCACGGGATGTTGGGCGTGGTGGCGGCGATGAGGTCCCAGTTGAGGTACGCGGTCATCTTGCCGTCGAGGTAGACGCGGTTGATGCCCCGGGCCAGCGGCTTGGCGCCGTCGTTGTAGTCCTGGGAGCCGTTCTCGCTCGACCACAGCGTCTTGCCGGTGTTGGTGACGCTGGCCGGAACGCTGCAGGACGTCTGCGCGCTGAGGTAGCCGCACGTGTAGTGGGCGCTGAGCACGTCGGTGGCGTTGCGGTAGGCCGTGTTCGTCGAGACGGCGCTCGCGGGCCCCCAGTCCCCCGGCCACGAGTCACCGGAGATGACCTTGACGGCGCTGTACCCGTTGGCGTTGAGCGCGTTGCGGAGGGTGACGGTCCAGTCGGCGCTCCACTGCTTCTCGTTCTGGACGCTCGTGAGGTAGTCGATCGTCAGCCCGTGCTGCTTGGCGCACCCGAGCCACGAGAGGTAGTAACCGGTGAGGTCGTCGGAGAAGAAGGTGCCGTTGCCGATCCAGCCCGGTGCTCCCCAAGGCAGGCCCACGAGCTTGATGCCGGGGTTGCGTGCCTTGGCCTGCTCCATGATCCACCACTCGTACCCGCGGTTGCAGTCGAGGTCGCCGCGGAAGTGGGCGTGGCTGGGTTCCGCGCCGCTGGTGGAGTTGGTGTCCCCGCCCATCTCCACCTTGAGGATCTGCAGCGCGGCGCCGTACCCCGGTTTGAAGAGGTAGTCGAGGATCCGGCCGCGCTGGGGCTCGGGGTAGTCGATCAGCAGGCGGCTGTTGCCACCCCCGCCGCTGACCGCGCCGACGCCGTCGAACGTGCGGCCGGCCGAACCGCCGTTGACCGTGATCGAGGTGGCGGCCTCGGCCGGCGCGGCGCCGGCCACCACTGTCCCGGCCAGGACGACGACCGCGACCATCGAGGCTCGCACCCTCCGGAACAGGGTTGGCAGCATGGCAGTTCTCGCTTCCGACGAAGGGTGCGGGCGGTCGGCTTCGGAGCGCGTTAGCGTTAACACTGTTTAGGCTCAGGCGAAGCCGAGGGTCAACCCCAGCGGCGAAACCAATCGGGACACGCAGCGAAACCCCAGCGTGGACTGTACGGGCCAGGTGAAACTTTCAGGCGCCGCGACCCATGCTTGTGAGCGTGAACATCGCCGTGCCACACTGCTCTTCGCCTGGCTCTGGAGCGCGAGCAACGGTGACCACAACCCAAGGAGCACCCGTGAAAGTCGCGTCCTCACCTTCGGCGCTCTTCAAGCCCCGGCGCGGACTCACCCTGATCGCCGGACTGCTGTGCCTGCTGGGGCTCTTCCCCGCGGTGGCGCGGGCGGACAACCCGATCATCCAGACCAGCTACACCGCCGACCCGGCACCGCTGGTGTACAACGGCCGCGTCTACCTCTACACCGGCCACGACGAAGACGCCTCGACGTACTTCACCATGAAGGAATGGCGGGTGTGGTCGTCGGCGGACATGGTCAACTGGACCGACCACGGCTCCCCCCTGAACCTGGCCGGCTTCACCTGGGCGAGCGCCAACGCCTGGGCGGGACAGACCGTCTACCGCAACGGAAAGTTCTACTGGTACGTCCCCATGACGGTCCGGGCGACCGGCGCGATGGCCATCGGCGTGGCCGTGGCGGACAGCCCCACCGGGCCGTTCCGCGACGCGCTCGGGCACCCGCTCGTCGGCAACGGCGAGATCGACCCGACGGTGTTCGTCGACGACGACGGGCAGGCGTACCTGTACTGGGGCAACCCGCACCTGTGGTACGTCAAGCTCAACGCCGACATGATCTCCTACTCGAGCGGACCGGCCCAGATCCCGCTGACCACCGCCGGATTCGGCACGCGCACGGGGGACGCGAACCGGCCGACCCTGTTCGAGGAAGGACCGTGGGTCTACAAGCGCAACGGCTTGTACTACAACGTCTTCGCGGCGAAGTGCTGCTCGGAGTTCATCGCTTACTCGACCGCTCCCGGCCCGACCGGACCGTGGACCTACCGCGGAACGGTCATGCCCACCCAGGGCAGCAGCTTCACCAACCACCCGGGCGTCATCGACTTCAACGGGAACTCCTACTTCTTCTACCACAACGGCGCTTTGCCGGGCGGCGGTGGCTACACGCGCTCGGTCGCCGTGGAGAAGTTCTCCTACAACGCCGACGGCAGCATCCCGACGCTCACCATGAGCACCACGGGAGCGCCGCAGGTGGGCACGCTGAACCCGTACACGCGGCAGGAAGCCGAGACGATCGCCTGGGAGTCCGGCGTCGAGACCGAGGCGTCCACCGAGGGCGGGATGAACGTCGGCTACCTCGAAAACGGTGACTGGATCAAGGTCAAGGGCGCCGCGTTCGGCGCCGGTGCCCGGTCTTTCACCGCGCGAGTGGCCTCCGCGGCCGCCGGCGGCCGGATCGAGCTCCGGCTGGACAGCACCGGCGGCACCCTGGCCGGGACGTGCACCGTGCCGGGAACGGGCGGCTGGCAGACGTGGACGAGCGTGTCCTGCCCGGTGACCGGGGCGACCGGGACGCACGACCTGTACCTGCGGTTCACCGGGGGCAGCGGCTACCTGTTCAACGTCAACTGGTGGCAGTTCACCTCCTGACGGCACGACCACGGCGGCCGGCCCGGGTGAACGAGCGCTTCGGCACCGGCCGGCCGCCACTCCGCTCGAACTCCCGGAAAGGGGCGACGATGCCCGTTCGACCACGTCACCGCATCCTGCACCTGCTCATCGCCGCGGCCACCGCTTTGGCCGTGGCCACCGTGACCCCGGCCGCCGTGGCCGCGCCCGGCAGTCCCGCGCTCACCCCGCCGCTGGGCTGGAACAGCTGGAACAGCTTCGGCTGCGGCGTCACCGAGACCGCGATCCGCCAGGCGGCCGACGCGATGGTGTCGTCCGGAATGAAGGACGCGGGCTACCAGTACATCGTCGTCGACGACTGCTGGTTCGACCCGCAACGCGACTCCTCGGGCGCGCTGCGGGCCAGCTCGTCGAAGTTCCCGAGCGGGATGAAGGCGCTGGGCGACTACATCCACGGCCGCGGCCTGAAGTTCGGCATCTACCAGGTGCCGACCGACCGCACCTGCGCGCAGCGCACCGGCACCTACCCCGGCTCCACCGGCAGCGCGGGGCACGAGGTCCAGGACGCGAACACCTTCGCGTCCTGGGGGGTGGACTACCTCAAGTACGACTGGTGCTCCCCCGCCGGCACGCGCGACGAGCAGGTCGCCCGGTTCACGATCATGCGCGACGCGGTGCGCGCCACCGGGCGTCCGATCGTCTACAGCATCAACCCCAACAGCTACCACGCCATCACCGGGGACAAGTACGACTGGGGCCAGGTCGCGGACCTCTGGCGCACCACCGAGGACCTGCTGGACATCTGGCAGAACGGCAACACCAACAGCTACCCGATGGGGGTCGGCAACGTCCTCGACGTCACCGCCCCGCTGGCCGCGCAGGCCGGCCCGGGCCACTGGAACGACCCGGACATGCTCGTGGTCGGCCGGCCCGGGCTGTCGCTGACCGAGTCGCGCGCCCACTTCGCGCTGTGGGCGCTGATGGCCGCGCCGCTGATGGCGGGCAACGACATCCGCACGATGTCGGCCGACATCAGCGCGGTGCTGCGGAACCCGCGGCTGGTGGCGATCGACCAGGACCGGCTCGGCGCCGGCGGCCGCCGGGTGCGTGACGACGGCAACGTCGAGGTCTTCGCCAAGCCCCTCGCGGACGGGTCGGTCGCGGTCGGGCTGCTCAACCGCGGGAGCGCGACGACCACGGTGAGCACGACCGCCGCGCAGATCGGGCTCTCCGGCACGTCGTTCACCCTGGCCGACGTGTGGACCGGCGCGACTTCGACGACCGGCGGCGCGATCTCCGCGAGCGTGCCGGCGCACGGTGCCGCGGCGTACCGCGTGTCCGGCGGCACCCCTCTCGCTGCGACGACCTCACGGCTGCGCGGCGCGGGTTCCGGCCGCTGCCTCGACGTCGACAACGCTTCGACGGCCGCCGGAGCGGGCACGCTGATCTGGGACTGCCAGACCGCGGCGAACCAGCTGTGGACGACGTGGGAGACCGGCGAGGTCCGCGTGTTCGGCGACAAGTGCCTCGACGCCGACCACCAGGGCACCACCAACGGCACGCGGGTGATCAGCTGGCCGTGCAGCGGGCAGGCCAACCAGAAGTGGACGTTCGGTGCGGACGGCTCGATCCGGAACGTCCAATCGGGACTGTGTCTGGACGCCGAGGGGGCGGGTGCGGCCAACGGGACCCACGCGATCCTGTGGAGCTGCAACGGACAGGCCAACCAGCGGTGGTCCCGCGCCTGAGCCCACTCGCCGCTCTGCGCGGGGTGCTTTCCGTGCAGTGAATGACTCATTCCTGGCGTCCGGCGCCAGGAATGAGTCATTCACTGCATCCCGGAGGCGCGCCGCCTGGGCGTCCCCGCGGACAGCCGAACGCCCGAGCCGTCCACGGCGGCTCGGGCGTTCGGTTCTCCCCGGCAATACAGCCTCAGCGGTACCCGGCGGCCACGATATTGGCCTGCACCGCGTTCTCCGTCGCATCAGACGGATATCCCGCGACCATCGCCCCTTCATAGAACGTCCCCGCGCTCAGGTTCGCACCGCCACCGGGCTTGCAGCAGTCGCCGCCGCTCCCCAGCACGATCGCCCCCTGCTTCTTCATCGGGCTGTAGCCGCTCGGGAGCGCGCCGTCCCACAGGGTTGTCAAGCTGCCGGACTGGGCGTCGCCGCCCTTGATCGCGAAGCGGGACGTCCCGTTGTTCTTCAGCACCGCCGTGACGAACTTGCTGCCGAACGCCCGCTGGTTCGGGTTCCACGTCTGGCTGCCGCCGGGGTAGAGCCCCCACTCCAGGTCCGCCTGCACCCACGGACCGGTGCCGGAGCACCCGCCGAACCAGCACTGCTTGCCGAAGTTGAGCGCGTCCATGGCGCCGGCCGCGTCGGCCTTGCGGGTCGTCTCGCTGTTGCCGTAGTCGAAGCAGCAGCCGCTGTTGACGTGCGTTCCGCTGGTCACCATGTACATGCCCTCGGGTGCGCTGCCGGTCGGCACGCCGGTGAGGTGACCGTCGCGCCAGTAGCTGTTGCCCGGGTTGATGTACAGCGAATACGCCTTCCGGCTGCCGACCGTGAGCGACTCCGTGGTCGCCTTGGCGGGACTGCTCTGGCTGGACCCCGGGACCACGCTCGATCCCTGGTACCACAGGTCGTTCCCCCGCCCGGACTGGTCGTAGACCACCGTGATGACGCAGGAAGTCCCGGAACAGAACGCATCCTGGATCCCGGCGTCGGCGGCGCCGCCCGCCGCCACGGCGCCGACGTTCCGGGTCGTGTTGTCGGACGCGCGCCGGACCTGGTACAGGTTTCCGCTGTAGGCACCGTAGAGCGCGCGGACCGTGCTGTGCGCGGCGATGCACGGCGTGCCGCCGGACGCGTAGATGTCGCAAGGGCCCGCGCCGGTGGGCGGCTGAGCCCCGGTGCTCCACCGCTGGTTGCTCTGGCCGTGGCACGTCCAGAGGATGACCGCGGTGCCGTTGGCCGTGCCGGCGCCGTTCACGTCCAGGCACAGCCCCGACTGCACCCCGGTGATCGACCCGTCGGAGTTCTGCCGCCACTGCTGGTTCGCCCCGCCGGTGCAGGACCAGATGATCACCGCCGTGCCGGGCGCCGTCTGGTTGCCGGTGGCGTCCACGCACCGCGTCCCGCTCAGCGCACGCAGCTCGCCGGCGGAGGTGAACTCGAAGGCCTGGCTCGCCTGGCCGGAACAGTCCCGGATCTCCAGCGCCGTTCCCGGAGTGTCGGCGCCGCCCGTCACGTTCAGGCACCGCCCCGAAGCCGCGCTCGTAAGGGATGTCGGCGCCGCGGACGCCGGTGCCGCGCCGGCCAGCGCGGCCGCCAGCATCGCGGCCAGCACCAGGACGGCGCGCACCGGCTTACTGTGCCGATCGTTGCCAACTCGAGTGGTCACGAATCCTCCTTCGAGCGCCGCGGATCTCCCGCGAGCGCATTGTTAGCGCTAACATCAAGAGGTTCACGCCGTCGCGCGCAACACCAGCTTGGTGTCCAGCACGGCACAGCGCGGCGCGGACGAGCCGCCGAGCATCGCGAGCAGCTCACCCGTCATCCGGGCGCCCATCTCTTCGATCGGCTGGCGCACCGTGGTGAGCGGCGGATCCGTCCGGCGGCCGATCGGCAGGTCGTCGAACCCGATGACGGCGACGTCCCCGGGCACCCGTCGCCCCGCGCGGTGCAGGGCCCGCATCGCGCCGACCGCCATCATGTCGGAGGCGGCGAAGATGGCGTCGACGTGCGGGCGGCGGTCCAGCAGGCGAGCGGTGGCATGTTCCCCGGAGGCCTGGCCGAAGTCGCCGAACACCACCAGCCCGCGGTCGCCGCGCCCGGCGCCGGCGACCGCCTGCCGGTAGCCGAGCAGCCGGTCCACGCCGGCGGTCATGTCCTGCGGCCCGGCGATCGTCGCCACCGTGCGCCGGCCCGCGTCGATGAGGCGCTGGGTGGCCCGTTGCGCGCCACCCCGGTTGTCCACGTCGACATAGGACGAGCGGCCCCCTTCGCGGACCGGGCGGCCGCCGAACACCACCGGGATGCCGAGCCAGTCGAGGTCGAGCGGACGGCGGCCGTGCATGCCGACGACGAGAGCGCCGTCGACGTGCCCGCCGTCGAGGTACCGCACCACCGGGGCCTGGTAGTTCTCCGTCGCGGGCACGGTGAGCAGGACGAGCTGCAGACCCGCCTCGGTCAGCTCCTTCCCCGCTCCGGCGGAGATCCGCGCGAAGTAGGGATCGGCGAACAGCCGGAGCACCTCTTCGCACACGACCAGCGCCACCGAGCCGGTGCGCCCGGCCGTCGCCCGCGCGGCTCTCTGCCGGGCGTAACCCAGAGCCGACATCGCCGACTCCACCTGCTTGCGCGTTTTCGGCCGGACCCGCGGAAAGCCGTTGAGCACGCGGGACGCGGTGGCGGTGGACACCCCGGCCGCCCGCGCGACGTCGGCCAGGGTCGGACGGAGCTGGGGCAACTCGACGGACGACACGTTCGCTCTCCCAAGACGTCTTTGTCTCTGCAGGGCTCACTGAGAATACCGCCGGGTAACGGGCGTTCAGGCGCGTTGGACCCGGAATCTTTGGTTGGCGCCACCGGTGGCGGTCCACTGGGAAATCCGGGCGCCGTCGGCGGTCGAGGCTCCCCACACGTCCATGGACAGGCCGCTCAGCCGGTTGACCAGGCCGACGACGCCACCGCCCAGGTCGGTCACCCGCCACTGCTGGGAAGTGGCGCCGGAGTCCGGTTGCTGGCTGATGTCCGCGCCGGTGGCGGAACCGGCCACCTGGAGCACCAGGCCGCTGTGGCGGGCCCGGACGCGGTAGTAGCCGTCGCCGGAGTCGAGGAAGTCGAACTGCTGGTTCTGCCCGCCGGTGGCGGGCCACTGCTGCAGCAGGGCGCCGGCCGCGGTGGAGACGCCGCTGACGTCCAGGAGCTTGCCGCTGTGCTCGGCGACCAGGGTGTAGTTCACGCCGACCTGCACCGGCGAGCCGGCCGGCGGGGTGGACGAGTCGAACTGGGTGATGAACTTCCACACCTCGCCGGACGTCCAGGTCTGCCAGCCGCTGCAGGTGCACCCGTCGCGCGGGCCGGGGTCGTGGCCGCCGTCGAACGCGGCCCAGACCACCGGGTAGCCGGTCCGGCAGCCGGAGTAGGCGGTGACGATGTGGGTGTGGCTGCCGCTCGAGGGCTCCGGCGGGTTCTGCGCGGTGCAGCCGTTGTTCCGGACGAACTGGTCGCGCAGCGACCGCCCGGACGCGATGGGCAGGACGTTGTCGCCGATGCCGTGCATCCCGATGTAGGCGACCGGCTGGGTACCGCCGCTGCACCCGCTGAGGTTCGCGCCGGAGTAGACGGCGACCGCGCGGAAGACCGTCGGCCGCGCGCAGGCGAGCGCGTAGCTCATCGCACCGCCGTAACTGAAGCCGCCCGCGAAGACCTGCGAGGTGTCGACGCACAGGGCCGACTCGAGCTGCCGCAGCAGGTCGTCGACGAACGTGACGTCCTGGCCGCCGGGGTTGGCCCAGCCGTTGCCGTTGCCCTGGGGCGCCACGAAGATCGTGTTGTTGCCCGCGCTGTCCGCCAGCCGCCGGAGCCCGTAGTAGGACCAGTTGTAGCCGTCGGTCCCGCCCGAGTCGACGTCGTTGGCCGTGCCGCCGCGCCAGTGCAGCCCGACGAACAGCCGGTACGGGTGGCTGTTGTCGTAGTTGGCCGGGACCCGCAGGATGTAGCTGCGGTTCTGGCCGCCGCTGGAGATCGTGTGGCTGCCGCTCGCCAGGCCGGGGGCCTGCCCGCAGCCCGCGGTCCCGGCCGCGGGCGCCGATGTCGAAGCCTCACCGGGCACCGCGGCTTCGGCGGTCCCGCCCGCGGCCAGCAGCGCGCCGATCGCGACGGATGTGAACAGCCGTCTGAACTTTCCCATCATGCGGTTCCCTCCGGTCAGTTCCGGGTCCATTGCTGGGTGGTGGCGTGGGTGCACGTTCCGAGCCGCACGGCGGTGCCGTTGGCGGTCGACCCCGCGAGCTCCAGGCAGAGTCCCGACTGGGTCGAGGTGACGGTGCCGTCGGAGGCCGCCCGCCACTTCTGGTTGGCCCCGCCGTGGCAGGCCCAGATGATCGCGGCCGTGCCCGGGGCGGTCCCGCCGCCCTCGGCGTCCAGGCAGCGCTGCGTGCCACCGGAGTAGACGGTCAGCTCCCCGGCGGCGGTCGCCGTCCACGTCTGGTTCGTGCCGCCGTGGCAGTCCCAGACCTGCAGCCGGGTGCCCTGGGTGGTCGACTGGCCCGGCACGTCGAGACACCGGCCCGCGGCCACCGACCGCACCGGAGCGCCGGTGCTCGTCCCGCCACCGCCGTCGAGGCCCAGGAACGAGATCGCGTACGCGATCATCCCGGCCTGCGGCAGGGTGTGGCCGGTCCCCGCGATCGTGATGCCCTCGACGGCAGCCTGGGTCCCTGTGCCGCCGTAGCGGTTCCGGGTCCACGACGACTGCGGGTGGTCGGTGGCCGACGGCGTCTGGCTCAGCCCGCGCAGGGCCGTCCACTGCTTGATCTCCTCGCCGTAGTTCGGATACGCCAACGTGGTGTCCTGGTTCCCGTGCCACAGCTGCATCCGGGGGTAGGCGCCGGCGTAGCCGGGGTACATGGCGTGGGCCTGATCGGCCCACTGCTGCGCGGACTTGACGCCGTTCCCGCCCGCGCACTGGCTGTTCCACAGCGAACCGTCGGTGGTGGCGAAGCACCCCGCGGGCACACCCGAAAACGCCGATCCGGCGGAAAACACGTCCGGGTACTGCGCGGCCAGGACGTTCGTCATCATCGCGCCCGAAGAAAATCCGCTGACCACGATCCGGCCCGGATCGACGTCGTAGTGCTGGCGGGTCCAGGCCACCATCGCCATGATGCCGGTGGTGTCGCTGCCGCCGTCGCGGGTCAGGCCCGCTTTGGTGGAGACGTCGAAGCAGTGCCCGTCCCGAGTCGCCTCGGGGACGACGACGAGGTAGCCGTAGCGGTCGGCCGCCGTCGCGTAGTCGTGCCCGTTGCCGTTGAAGATCGCGCTCGCCGAGCCGCCGCAGTAGTGCACCAGCACGAGCAGGGCCGGCTTGGGCGCCACGGTGTCCGGCACGTACAGGTACATGCCGAGGTTGGTCGGGTTGGCGCCGAAGCCGGTGACGCGGGTCAGCGCGGCGGCCCCGGCCGGGCCGGCCGTCACGAACAGCCCGGTGACGGCCAGCGGCAGCAGGAGGAGGAACGCGAGCAGCCGTTTCACCGCAGGCTCCACTGCTGGTTGGCCTGGCCGCCGCAGGACCAGAGGATGACCTTCGTGCCGTTGGCCGTGCCCTGGGCGTTCGCGTCGACGCACAGCCCCGACTGGACGCCGGTGATCGTGCCGTTGCTGTTGACGTTCCACTGCTGGTTCACCTGGTTGTGGCAGTCCCAGATGATCACCTGGGTACCGTTGGCCGTGCCCTGCCCGGACGCGTCCAGGCACTTGTTCCCGTACACCATCAGCTGCTTTCCGCTGGTGTAGGTCCACTGCTGGTTCGTGGCCTGGCTGGTGCAGTCCCGCAGCTGCACCTGGGTCCCGTTGGCCGTCGAGGAGTTCGGGACCTCCACGCACCGGCCGGACGGGGTCCCCACGATCTGCTTGCCCGTCGGCGTCGTGCCGGGCTGGCCGACGCCGGCGCCGGTGAAGTGCACCCAGTTGACGTTGAACAGGTAGGCGGCGCCGCTTTGGCCGGAAGGATTCCGCGCCACGAAGTAGAGCTTCCCGGTGCCTGTGGGCGGGCTCGTCAGGTTGACCGCGAAGTCCTGCCAGGTCTGCCAGCCGCCGGTGCCGGTGATCGGCACCGAGGTGACCAGGGCGCCGTCCGGCGCGTTGCGGCGCACTTCCAGGGTGCCGCCGGAGCCGCCCGAGGACGCCCGGACGTGCAGGCCGGTGATGTTGTCGAGGGCGATCGGGTCGAAGGACCACCAGTCGCCGTCCTGGACGAACGCCGCGCTGTCGCCGCCGCCCATCGGGTCGGTGGCGGTTTCCACGGTGACGCCCGCGGTGTCGGTGCCCTTCCCGTCGGCGGTGCGGCCGGTGGCGGTGAAGAACTCGGCCTGCTTCATCTTCGGCTGCAGGATCACCTGGGACCGGCCGGTGATCGGGCCGGCTCCCCCGGCACCGCCCTTGTCGGTGTAGGACGCTTCGACGACGTAGAAGATGTTGTCGTTTTCGCTGTGCCCCGTCGAAAGCGTGGTCTGCACCTCGGCGGTGCAGCCGTGGTACTGGTCGAGCGGGTGCCCGTGCTCGTCGTGGCCGAGGTAGGCCTGGACGGTCACCTGCGAGCAGTCGACCGTCCCGTCCTCGGGATCGCTGACCGTGACGGCGAAGTTCACCTTGTCGCCCCACTCGAACAGGCCGCCGGTCGGTGGGCTGGTGATGGTGACCGTCGGGGCCGTGTTGCCCGCGGTGACGGCGACGCTCGCGGTGCCGGTGGCGCCGGCCGCGTTCGTCACGGTGAGCACGGCGGTGTAGTTGCCGGCGGCGTAGGTGTGACTCGGGTTCGCGGCGGTGGACGTGGCGCCGTCCCCGAAGTTCCAGTTGTACCGCAACGTGGACCCGCCCGGGTCGGTCGAACCCGCACTGGAGAAGGCCACTGTGAGCGGTGCGGGCCCGCTGGTGCGGTCCGCGGCGGCCTTCGCGACCGGGGCGGCCGAGCCACCGCCGAGGTAGTCGACCCGGACGATCGACGCGTCGCTGTTGCCGCCGCCGTACCCGGTGCCCCACTCGACGACGTAGAGCGCGCCGTCCGGGCCGAACTTGAAGTCCATCGGCCGGTTGAACTTGAGCGACGGCAGCAGCGGGTCGATCGAGGTGACGTTCGTGCCGCCGCTGTCGAGCTGGAAGGTGTACATCGAGCTGGTGTTCCACTCGGCGAAGACCGCGCGGCCGTCGAAGTCCACCGGCCACTTGCGGGTGGAGGCGAGGTTCGGGTCGAACCGGTAGACCGGCCCGGCCATCGGTGCCCCGCCGGACAGCTGCGGGAAGTGCGCCGAGTCGGCCTGGTAGTGGTAGTACACCTGGGCCGGGATGGCCGGCGGCAGCTTGGTCAGGCCGGTGTTGTTGGGTGAGCTGTTGGTGGGCCCGCCGGCGCAGTCGAACTTCGCGCCGGAGGCACCGGTGGCGAAGTTGTACTGGTTGTAGGCCAGGTTCGGGCCGACGCAGAACGGCCAGCCGGCGTTGCCGGGCTTGCTGACGACGTCCCATTCCACGGTGTTCTGCGGGCCGCGGGTCGAGCTGGCGTTCGGCGCGTCCGGGCCGTAGTTGGCGACCAGGGGGTAGCCGGTCTTGGGGTCGAGCCCCATCCGGAACGGGTTGCGCTCCCCCATCGTGTAGATCTCGGGGCGCGTGTTCGCCGTGCCGGGCGCGAAGAGGTTGCCCGACGGGATCGTGTACGTGCCGTTGGTTTCCGGGTGGATCCGCAGGACCTTGCCGGACAGGCTGTTGGTGTTGCCCGCGGTGCGCTCGGCGTCCCAGTACGCGCGTCCCGAGCGCTGGTCGAGCGGGCTGTAGCCGTCGGAGGCGAACGGGTTGGTGTTGTCCCCCAGCGACAACCACAGGTTCCCGTTCTTCTTGTCGATGACCAGGCCCGCGCCGTGGTGGCAGCATTCGGCGCGCTGCACCGGCACGTCCAGGACGACCTTCTCGGTCGACTGGTCGATCGTGTCGCCGTTCACGGTGAACCGGCTCAGCCGGTCGACGTTGCCCGCGTTGTTCGGCGAGTAGTAGACGTAGACCCACTGGTTGTCAGCGAAACCCGGGTCGACCGCGATGTTGAGCCCGCCGGACTCGTTGGCCGTGAAGACGTTCAGATGCGTCGCGAGGACCGTCGTGCCGTTGGGTCTGACGACCTTCACGTCCCCGAGCCGGTCGATGTAGAAGACCCGGCCGTCCGGGGCCACGTCGAGCGCCATCGGGTTGGACGTCTCGGTGTGCAGCGTGACCTTCTGGAACTTCGAGTCCGGCGGCAGCGCCGCAGCGGCCGGACTCACGGGGGCCGTGAGCACCGGGATCAGGGCGGCGGCCAGGACCCCGGCCACCGCCAGCGCGCCGCGGCGCAGCGCGGAAAATCCGGACATGACGGGTCTCCTCGAGGCAGACGGGTGGCGGTTCAGCGGAGGCTCCACTGCTGGTTGGCCTGCCCACCGCAGGACCACAGGATGATCTTCGTGCCGTTGGCCGTGCCGCGGCCGGAGGCGTCCACGCAGAGGTTCGACTGGACGCCGGTAATCGTGTTCGCGCTAACATTCCACTGCTGGTTGGGTTGCCCGGTGCAGTCCCAGATGATCACCTGGGTTCCGTTGGCCGTGCCGCGACCGGAGGCGTCCAGGCACTTGTTGCCGTACACCGTCAGCTGCTTGCCCGCGGTGTAGGTCCACGTCTGGTTCGCCTGGCCCGCCACGCAGTCGCGCAGCTGCACCTGCGTCCCGTTCGCCGTCGAGGCGTTCGGCACCTCCACGCACCGGCCCGACTGCGTGCCCACCACCTGCTTGCCCGAGGGCGGCGGTGTCGTGGTGACCGAGCAGTCGGCGGACACCGCCCCGGCCGCGGTGCGGATCCCGCCCAGCAGCAGGTGCAGGAAGTTCGGTTCGCTGAAACTTTCGCTGGTGTGGCCCATGCCGGTGTACCAGGAACGGCCGCCGTCGAAGTCGTGGCACCACGTGGTCGGGTGGTCCGCGCCCATCGTGGCGCCGGAGTAGCTGGATTCGTCCACAGTGGTCAGCACGTGGACGGAAGACCGTGGATTGGTCCGGAAGTCGTACCACTCGTCGTAGTGGGAGTACTGCGCCGGCAGCCCCTGCGTGGACGGGTGGACCTGGTCTTCGACCTTGACCAGGGCGTTCTGCCGCGCGGGGTGCTGCTTGAAGTAGGCGCCGACGAGCTGGCCGTACCAGGCCCAGTCGTACCCGCTGTCGGACGCGGCGTGGACGCCGGCGAACCCGCCGCCGTGCTCGATGTACCGCCGGAAGGCGTCCTTCCCGGCCTGCGTGCCGACCGGGTCGCCGGTCGTGGAGAGGAAGACCACGGCGGCGTACGGGGCCAGGCCGGCATCGGTGAACACCGCGTCGTCTTCGGTGGCGTCGACCGCGAAGTCGTTCTGCTGCCCCAGTTGCCGGATCGCGGCGATCCCGGCGGGGATGGAGTCGTGGCGGAAGCCGGTGGTCTTGGAGAACACCAGGACCTTGAAGGCCGCCGCGGGCGCGGCGGGAGCTGCGGACACGGGTGCCGCGAACCCCAGGACCACGGCGGCGACCAGGACAACCGCGCGGAGAGTGCGGGACAGCGTCGTCACGGGTACTCCTCTTCAGGAGTGGAAGGGGGCACGCGGGGTGCGCGCTCCGAAATCGCTCAGTTACCGAACCGAACGGCAAGAGCCAAGATAGAAGCGGTCGGCGGCGAAGGTCAATGCGCGGTGAAACTTACTGTGCCGATCGGTCCTGATCCGACCACAGTCACGGCCGAATGGCTTCGTAGCGACGGTTGCGTGCCGCGTGGGGTCGGCCTACTTTGGCCGGATTAGTACTCACCCGCAACACATCGCGGCCGTCTCACGATCACGGCGTCCACAATGGAATGAGCACAGGACTGCGCACCCGAAGCCGGGCCCCGGTACGCACTCCTGCGCTCACTGCTCGAAGAGCCGCCGCTGGATCTCCCGCCGGTAGTCCTCCAGGGTGTTGTCGAGGTGGACGGCGGCTGCCCGGGCCGCCTCCTCCGGTTCGCCGTCCCGGATCGCCCGGTAGATCGCGTCGTGCTCTTCGATCGCGCCCGCGGCGTGGCCGCCGACCGCGCCGGACATCCCGATGATGTTCGTCTGGCGTTGCAGGCGGCGGGCTTCGCGCACGGCCGCGACGAGGAACTGGTTGTGGGACGCGGCGGCGATGCGGAGGTGGAAGTCGTCGTCGCCGCGGTCGAACAGCGCGCTCTGGCCGGTCAGGTGACCGTGGCGGCAGGTCTCGGCGGCGGTCTCGATCGCGCGCAGCTCGACCGGGGTGGCGTTCGCGGCCGCCAGCCGGCTGGCCGCGGTCTCCTGCACCCGGCGGAACTCGAAGAGCATGTAGACGTGGTCGAGGTCGGCGGGCAGGAAGAAGCCTCCCCAGCGGGAAGCGCCGAGCATGCCCTCGTCGTCGGAGACATACAGCCCACGTCCCTTGTGCGCTCGTACCCGGCCGATCGCCGAGAGGATCTTGACGGCCTCCCGCACCACGGTCCGGCTGGTTCCCATCCGCGCCGCCAGCTCGACCTCGGTCGGCATCCGGTCGCCGGGCCGCAACTCCAGCTCGGCGATCAGGTGCAGGATCTGCTCGGCCACCACTTCGTAGCCGGGCCGGTACGGGGCAGGCGGTGCGGTTTCCTCGTTGCGAGTCACCCGATGAGTATGACTCAGTGGGTGCCGGCCAGTGACTGTATCCCGCACCCCGCGGGCACGGTCAACACCGGCGGCACCCGGAATGAAACTTACATGCGTTGCCGCAGGTGAAATCGTCGAACGGGGTCGATGCGTCCGTTCGTCCCTTGACGCCGGCCCGACCTTGACCTCGTATGAGTCGTACACATCCTTCCCGGGCCCACCCGGTCCACTGTGGACACCGGGTGCCCGATGACCCGTCCCCGGAGAGGGAGCCGCCATGCCGCCGCGCACCGGATCCGTCGCCGCCGCGCTCGTCACCGCACTCGTGGTGACCGCGCTCGCCGCGCCGCCCGCCCACGCCGCGACCGTCACCGTCGCCGTGGCACCCACCGGCGACGACGCCAACCCGGGCACCCCCGAGCAGCCCGTCGCCACTCCGGCGAAGGCGCAGCAGGTGGCCCGCGCCCAATCGGCCGCCAACGACGTGGTCGTGCAGCTCGCCGGCGGCACCTACTGGCTCTCCGCCCCGCTGACGTTCACCAGCGCCGACTCCGGGCAGAACGGCCACACCGTCACCTGGCAGGCCGCGGCCGGCCAGACGCCGATCCTCTCCGGCGGCACGCAGGTCACCGGCTGGGCGGTGCAGGACGCGGGCCAGAACATCTGGGTGGCGTCCGTGCCGCAGGGCGCCGACTCGCGGCAGCTGTTCGTGGACGGGGCGCTGGCGCCGCGCGCGTCGATCCCGATTTCGCGCAATGACGTGCAGATCACGACGTCCGGCCTGACCATCGTCAACTCCGCGCTGAACTACCTGGCGACCCTGCCGCAGCAGAACCGGATCGAGGTGGAGAGCCAGAACTCCTTCACCGACCGGTTCTCCCCCGTCGACCACGTCAGCGGCACGTCGATCGTCATGCAGCAACCCGCGTGGAACAACAACAACTGGGGCTACGACACGCTCGCCAAGCCCTTCGGCGGCGGCCAGCTGTTCCTCGAGAACTCGTACTCGTTCCTCAAGAACACCGGCCAGTGGTACCTCGACCCGCAAGCCGGGAAGCTCTACTACAAGGCCCCGAGCGGCTGGGTGCCCGGCAGCCACGACGTCGAGCTGCCGCGGCTGACGTCGCTGCTGCGGATCAGCGGCAGCTACGACAACCCGGTGCGCGGCCTCACCTTCAGCGGCCTGCACTTCGAGCACACGACCTGGCTCACGCCGGGCACGTCGGTGGGCTACGCCAACCAGCAGAGCGGCACGTTCCTCCCGGCCGCGGCGACCATGCCGGGCGACTTCCTGAGCTCCTGCCAGTCGGGCTGCCCGCTGTTCGAAGGCGCCCGCAACAACTGGGCCCAGGCGCCGGCCGCCGTCCAGGTCTCGGCCGCCACCGGGATCACGTTCAGCGGCAACACCTTCACCCACCTCGGGCAGGTGGCGCTGGGCATCGGCAACGACGCGAACGCGCACGCGTCCGGGGTCGGCCTCGGGGCGTCGTCGATCACCGTGGACCGCAACACCTTCACCGAGGACTCGGGCGCGGGCATCGTCGTCGGCGGGGTGCGGCCGGACGCCCACCACCCGTCGAACGCGGCGATGGCCAACCGCGACATCACGCTGTCGAACAACACGGTGAGCCGGGTCGCGCTGGACTACCGGGAGATGGCCGGCATCCTGTCGACGTACGTGACGCACGCCGTGATCACGCACAACGACGTCGCCAACCTCACCTACGACGGCATCGACGTCGGCTGGGGCTGGGGCGCGAACGACCCGGGCGGCAGCCAGGACTACCGCAACCGCGGCCTGTACAGCTACCAGCCGGTCTACACGACGCCGACGACGTTGCGGGACACCGTCGTCAGCTACAACCGGGTGCACGGCACGAAGAAGCTCATGCACGACGGCGGCAGCCTCTACAACCTCTCCGCCAACCCCGGCAGCTCGATAGACCACAACCACGTGTACGACAACAACCACACGGTCGGCCTTTACCTGGACGAAGGCTCCCGCTACGTTTCCCTGTCGGCCAACGTGATCCAGGACTCCGGGGTCTGGGCCTTCACCAACGCGAGCGGCAGCAACAACACCAACGACAGCACCTTCAGCGGGAACTGGTACAACGGCGGTGCTACCAACGTGGCCACCGGGTCGCCGCACAACAACGTCCTGAGCGGCAACGTCCAGGTGAGCGGCACCAGCTGGCCCTCGGGCGCGCAGCAGGTCATCGCCGCCGCGGGCCCGGGTGGCACCGGGTCGGCGGCGAGCCCGGTGCGCGCGGCCGGCGCGGGCAAGTGCCTCGACGTCAACGGCGTCAGCACCACCCCCGGCGCCCAGGTGCAGATCTGGGACTGCACCGGCGGCGGCAACCAGTCCTGGACGCGCACCACCGCGGGAGAGCTGACCGTCTACAGCGGTGACAGCACCCGGTGCCTGGACGCGTCCGGGCAGGGCACGACGCCGGGCACCAAAGTCGTCATCTGGACCTGCAACGGCGGCGCCAACCAGCGCTGGCAGGTCAGCTCGGCCGGCACCGTCACCGGCGTCCAATCCGGACTGTGCCTCGAGGTGACCGGCAGCGGTACGGCGAACGGCACCGCCGTCCGGCTGTGGACGTGCACCGGGCAAGCCAACCAGAAGTGGACCTTCGGCTGATCGATCGAGGAGAACCATGAGAATCCGGCTCATCGCGGCCGCGGCGACCCTGTTCCTGAGCGCGTTCCTCCCGGGCACCCCGGCCGCCGCCGACTCGAACGGCGGCGTGCGGGTCATGCCACTGGGCGACTCCATCACCGAAGGCACGCAAGTCCCCGGCGGGTACCGGATCGGGCTGTGGCAACGCCTGAGCGCGGGCGGCTACCAGGTCGACTTCACCGGCTCGCAGTACAACGGTCCCGCTTCCCTCGGCGACCACGACCACGAGGGCCACCCGGGCTGGCGCATCGACCAGGTCGACGCGAACGTCGTGGCGTGGCTGCGGAACACCGGCTCGCACACCGTCCTGCTGCACCTCGGCACCAACGACGTCCTGCAGAACTACGACGTCGGCCGCGCGCCCGCCCGGCTGTCCGCGCTGATCGACCACATCACCGCGACGGCGCCGGACGCCGAGGTCTTCGTCGCGACGATCATCCCGATCGCCAACTCCGGGCAGGAGTCCGCCGCCCGGACGTTCAACTCCGCCATCCCCGGGATCGTGCAGAGCAACCGGAACGCCGGGAAGCACGTGCACCTGGTGGACATGCACGCCGCGCTGACCACCGCCGACCTGATCGACGGCGTCCACCCGACGGCCGGCGGGTACGACAAGATGGCCGCCACCTGGTTCGGCGCCCTGCAGTCCGTGCCCGGGAGCATCGGCACGCCGGGGACGTCCACGGCGCGGCAGATCGTCGGCACGCAGTCGGGCCGCTGCGCCGACGCCGCGAGCGCGGCCAACGGCACCCAGGTCCGGCTGCAGGACTGCGGCGGGCAGGCCGGCCAGGCGTGGACGCGGGCGGGCCAGACGCTGACCGTCGGCGGGAGCAAGTGCCTCGACGCCTCCGGCCACGGCACGGCGAACGGCACCCCGGTGATCGTCTGGGACTGCCACGGCCAGGCCAACCAGCAGTGGGCCGTCAACGCGAACGGGACGATCACCGGCGTCCAGTCGGGTCTGTGCCTCGACGCGTCCGGGCAGGGCACCGCCAACGGCACCCAGCTGATCCTGTGGGCCTGCGGCGGACAGGCGAACCAGCAGTGGACGCTGCGCTAGAAGGGGAACGACATGGCCCGGGTGCTGATCCTGACCGGCGACGCCGCCGAGGAGCTCGACTCGATGTACCCGATCTTCCGCCTGCGCGAAGGCGGCCACGAGGCGGTGGTGGCCGCCCCCTCGACGCGTCCGGTGCACCTGGTGGTGCACGACTTCGAACCCGGGTGGGACGCCTACACCGAGAAACCGGGGCACCTGCTCCCGGTCGACCTGGCGTTCGCCGACGTGGACCCGGCCGGTTTCGACGCGCTGGTGATCCCCGGCGGACGGGCGCCGGAGTACCTGCGGACCGACCCGGAAGTGGCCCGGATCGTCCCGCACTTCTTCGAGCGCGAGCTGCCGGTCGGCACGATCTGTCACGGCGCGCAGGTGCCGGCGGCGCTGGGTCTCCTGCGCGGCCGCACCACGGCCGCGTTCCCGCCGCTGAAGACGGACATGGAGCAGGCGGGCGCCACGTTCGCCGACGCACCCGACGTCGTCGACGGCGCGATGGTGTCCTGCCGCGGCTGGCCCGACCTGCCCGAGTGGTCCCGCGCCTTCCTGCGGGTGCTGGAGAAGACGAACCCGGACCACTGAACATCACATGTCTCGACAGCGAACAAGCCTGTAGCCGTCGAATTCAGCGAACAGCGGAGGCATTTCTCCGGATTCATCATATGACTGATAGGGTCCTCGGCAATCGATGCCCGAGGAGCACCATGGCGAGGTCCCTGACCGACGAAGCGATCGACCGGATCCGGGAGTTCGTCCGGTCCGGGCGGTTCCCCGCCGGTGCCAAGCTGCCTCCCGAGCACGAGCTGGCCACCGAACTGGGCATTTCCCGCAGCCCCACCCGGGAAGCCGTGAAAGCGCTGGCGCTCGCCCGGGTCCTCGAGGTCCGCCGCGGTGACGGCACCTACGTCACGAGCCTCGCCCCCAGCCTCCTGCTGGAAGGCCTGGGCAACGCCGTGGCGCTCATGCGGGGCGGCACCGTGCTGGAGCTGACCGAGGTGCGCCGGCTCCTGGAGCCCGCCGCCACCGGGCTCGCCGCGACCCGGATCACCGACGCCCAGCTCGCCACCGTCGCCGACCTGCTCGACGCGATGCAGGAGGCGGTCGAGGACGTCGAACGCCTCACCGTGCTCGACGCCGCCTTCCACCGCGCGGTCGTCACCGCGTCGGGGAACGAAACCCTGACGGCGCTGCTGGACGGCATCTCCTCGCGGACGCTGCGGGCGAGGATCTGGCGCGGCACCGTCGACCGGGGCGTCACGCACGAAACCCTGTCCCAGCACCGGGCGATCTACGACGCGCTGGCCGGCCGCGATCCCGCCGTGGCCACCGCGGCCGCGCTGCTGCACGTGGACACCTCCGAACGCTGGCTGCGCGCCCACCTGGCCGACTTCCCGAACCTCGAAGACGGGTAGCGCCTCAGGTCTGCCGCTTGCCGCTGGTGATGCGGGACATCACCAGCGCGACCAGGATGATCGTGCCGTTGAGCGCCCCGATCCACTGCGCGGGCACCCCGGCCAGCGTGAGCACGTTCTGGATCATGTACAGCAGCAGGATGCCGGTGAACGCGCCGAACAGCGTGCCGCGGCCGCCGTTCAGGCTGACGCCGCCGATCACCGCCGCGGCGAAGACGGTGAAGATGTAGCCGTTGCCCTGCGCCGCCGCCACCGACGCGAGCCGGCCCGAGAGCAGCAGCCCGCCGAGCGCGGCCAGCACGCTCGCCCCGATCAGCACGATCCACACGATGCGATCGGTCCGGATGCCCGCGGCCTTCGCCGCGTCTTCGTTGCCGCCGATCGCGTAGAGGCTGCGGCCGAACCGCGTGTGGCCGAGCAGGACGATCCCCCCGGCGAACAGGAGCACGCAGATCCAGATGGAGGCCGGGATCCCGGCCCACAGCGTCGTGCCGAGGTAGAGCATCGATTCGGGCATGCCGAAGAACGTCTGGCCGCCGGAGATCCCGGTCAGCAGGCCCCGCAGCACGATCAGCATGCCGAGGGTGACCACGAACCCGCTCAGCCCGAACCGGACGATCAGCAGGGCGTTGAGCGCCCCGACCAGCACGCCGACCACAAGCACCACGGGCACCGCGGCCCACGACGGGAGCAGGCCGAGGGAATGGCCGCCACCGATCGTCAGCCAGGCCGCGACGCCCGGGGCTAGGCCGAATGTGGACTCCAACGAGAGATCCATCTTGCCGACGACCAGCACCAGGGTCTGGGCGAGCACCAGCAGGGCGATCTCCGACATGGTCTGCAGGATGTTGAGCACGTTGTCGTATTGCAGGAACACGGGGTTCACCAGCTGGCCGACCACGGCGATCGCGAGGATCCCGGGTACCAGGGCGAAATCGCGCAGGCGGGCGACGGCGACGCGCCGCGGCGGGCGCGCGGCACCGGGCTCGGTCTGCTCCTCGGGGCGCAGCACGGTGGGGCTTTCAGGCATCGAGGTCGACTCCTTCCATGGCGGCCACGACTTCGCGGTCCGGCCGGCCGGCGGGTAGTTCGGCGGTGAGCCGTCCGTGGACCATGACGAGCACGCGGTCGCAGAGGCGCAGGTCGTCCAGCTCGTCGGAGGCGATCAGTACCGCGGTGCCCGCGGCGGCGGCTTCGGCCACCTTGCCGAGGAGGAACTCCTTCGACCGCACGTCCACCCCCGCGGTCGGGGTGATCAGCACGAGCACCCGGGGATCCCCGGCGAGCGCGCGGGCCATGACGACCTTCTGCTGGTTGCCGCCGGAGAGCGCCGACACCGGCAGCTCCGGGCCGGGTGTCTTCACCGCCAGCCGGGTGATCATCGTCCCGGCCAGCCGGTCGCGCAGCGCCGCCCGGACGAAGATGCCCGGGCCGAGCCGGTCCATGACGGACAGGGTGGTGTTGTCCGCGATCGACATCTCCGGCACGAGTCCCTGGTGGTGGCGGTCTTCCGGGACGAAGCCGATTCCGGCGGCGAGTGCCGCCGGGACGTCGCCGGGGCGAGGACGGCGATCCCCGACGAGGATGGTTCCCGAACTCGCCCGCCGGAGCCCGGTCAGCGTTTCGGCGACCTCGGTCTTGCCGCTGCCGCCGGCCCCGGCCAGGCCCACGATCTCCCCCGGCGCGACGTCGAAGGAGACGCCCTCGTAGCTCGGGGCGAGGCTCAGCTCACGCACTTGCAGCGCTGGAGGCACTTCGAGCCGGGTCGACGAAGCGCGTTCTTCGGCGACGACGGCGTTCTCGCCGGTCATGGCCGCGACGAGGTCGGCCTTCGGCAGCTCGGCGACCGGTGCGGTCAGGACGTGCCGGGCGTCGCGGTAGACCGTGACCGTGTCGCAGATTTCGTAGACCTCCTGCAGGTGGTGGCTGATGAAGAGGAACGTCACGCCCTGCCGTTGCAGGTCGGCGACGTGGCCGAACAGCCGGGTGATGGCGCCGCCGTCCAGCTGCGCGGTCGGCTCGTCGAGGATGACGAACCGGGCGCCGAAGGACAGTGCTCGGGCGATCTCGACGAACTGCCGCTGCTCGACGCCGAGCTCGCCCGCGGGCCGGCGGACGTCGACGTCCACCGACCAGCGTTCGAGCAGCCGGGTGGCTTCGCGGCGCACCGCGGACCAGCGGACGAACCCGCCGCGGGTCTCCTGCCGGTTCAGGAACAGGTTCTCCGCCACCGAAAGGTCGGGGATGATCGTCGAGCGCTGGTACACGCAGGCCACCAGCGACCGCCACTTGTCCCGATCGGACTGTCCTGGCGCCGGTTCCCCGTTCACCAGCACGGAACCGGAATCCGGCTCGGTCAGTCCGGTGAGGACGGACACGAGCGTCGACTTCCCGGCGCCGTTGCGGCCGACGAGCGCGTGCGTCTGTCCCGGCAGGACGGTGAGGTCGGCGTGGTCCAGCGCGACGGTGGCGCCGTAACGCTTGACCACCTGCCGCGCTTCGACGACCGGCACGGTACTCATGTCCACCTCCTCTCCGCAGCGATCCGCTCAGCTCTTGGCGTTGCCCCACAGGGACTTGTCGTCGACCTTGACGCTCGCGACCGGCCCGAAGCTCGCCCCGTCCGCGGTGACCAGGGGCGCCGCCAGCTGGTCCTCCATCAGGCCGTCGCGGACCGCGACGATCGTGCTGTCGTGGTCGGTCTTGCCCGGTGCCGGCGTCTTGCCCGCGATCGCGTCCTTGACGTACTGCAGCGCGTACTTGGCGAACAGGTCGGCGGGCTGGGAAACGGTCGCGTCCATCTCCCCCGCCCGGATCTTGCCGAGCTCCTCGGGGATGCCGTCGTTGGACACGATGAACACGTGCTCGGGGTCGGCCGCCGGCACGAGCAGGTTCCGTTGCTTCAGCAGCTGCAGCGTCCCCGACAGGGCGAAGCTGGACTGCATGTAGACACCCTTGATGTCCGGGTTCGCGGTCAGCCGGGTCTGCAGCTTCTGGGCCGCGGTGTTGGCGTCCCAGTTCGTGGCTTCGCCGAAGACCGTGATCCCGGGGAAGTTCTGCTTCATGCAGTCGTTGAAGGCTTCGGTGCGGTCCCGCCCGTTGATCGACGCGAGGTCGCCCTGCAGCATCACGACCTTCCCCTGGCCGCCGAGCTTCGTGCCGAGGAACCGGCACGCCTTTTCGCCGTAGGCGCGGTTGTCCGCCCGCACCACCATGTAGACGGTGCCCTGGTCGGGCCGGGTGTCGACGGACACGACCGGGATCTTCTTCCCGGCCAGCTGCTGCAGGGTAGGGATGATCGCCGCGGTGTCCTGCGGCGCCATCACGACCCCCTTGACGCCCTGGCTGATCATCGTCTGCACGTTGGCGGTCAGGGTGGCGACGTCGTTCTGCGAGTTCGTGGTCTTGAGCTCCAGGCCGAGCTGGCCGGCCAGCTGGGGCACGTACTTGATGTAGGCGTTCCAGAAGTCGGTGTCGGAGCGCGGGTAGTCGACGCCCACGACGGTTCCCCCGGAGGCGGCGGTGCCCCCGCCGCCACTGCAGCCGGCGAGCACACCGGCTGCGACGACGGCGGCCGCGCACAGGTAGCGGATCTTCATGACCTCTCCTCGTTGACAGGCTGCGAAAGGATTCGCGGGCGGATGGTCACGCGACCACCACCGTTTCTTCGTGCCAGGCCGGACCGTCGGGGTACCGGTAGCGCGCCACGGACTCGGTGTGCAGGCGGGCGCCGAGGCCGGGCCGGTCCGGCGCCAGGTACCTCCCCCGCTCGACCCGCACCGGGTCGACGAAGTGCTCGTGCAGGTGGTCCACGTACTCGATGACCCGGTCGTGACGGGTGCCGCTCACCGCGACGAAGTCGAACATGGCCAGGTGCTGCACCATTTCGCAGAGCCCGACCCCGCCGGCGTGCGGGCACACCGGCACGCCGAACTTCGCGGCCAGCAACAGGATCGCGATGTTCTCGGTGACCCCGGCGACCCGGCTCGCGTCGAGCTGGAGGATGTCGATCGCCTCCGCCTGCAGGAGCTGCTTGAACATCACCGTGTTGTGCGTGTGCTCCCCGGTGGCCACCTTGATCGGCGCCACCGCCCGGCGGATCGCGGCGTGGCCGAGCACGTCGTCGGGCGAGGTCGGCTCCTCGATCCAGTACGGGTCGAACTCCGCCAGCGGCCGCAGCCAGGCGATGGCCTGGCCGACCCCCCACGCCTGGTTGGCGTCGATGGCGATCCGCACGTCCGGGCCGACGACCTCGCGCGCCAGCCGCAGGCGCCGGACGTCCTCGCCGAGATCGGCCCCGACCTTGAGCTTGATCTGGGTGAACCCGTCGGCGACCGCCTCCGCCGCGAGCGCCGCCAGCTTCTCCGGCGAATAGCCGAGCCAGCCGGGAGTGGTGGTGTAGGCGGGATAGCCCGACGCGAGCAGCTCGGCCTGGCGAGCCGCGCGGCCCGGTTCGGCTCGCCGGAGGATGTCCAGCGCTTCGTCCCGGGTAAGCGCTTCCTGGAGGTACCGGAAGTCGATCAGGTCGACCAGTTCCGCCGGCGGCAGTTCGGCGAGCAGCCGCCAGACCGGCTTGCCTTCGCGGCGCGCCCGCAGGTCCCACACGGCGTTGACGATCGCCGCCGCGGCCATGTGGATCGCGCCCTTGTCGGGGCCCAGCCACCGGAGCTGGCTGTCGCCGGTCAGCCGGCGCGAAAAGCCGCCGAGATCGGCGAGGGCGTCGTCCACCGGCATGCCCGCGACCAGGGGCACCAGCGCCCGGACGGCGGCGACCTGCACGTCGTTGCCGCGCCCGACGGTGAACGCGAGGCCGTACCCCTCGTCCCCCGCGCTCGTGCGGATGGTGACGTACGCGGCGGAATAGTCGGGTTCCGGGTTCATCGCGTCGGACCCGTCCAGGCTCAGCGAAGTCGGGAAACGCACGTCCACGGCTTCGATCGCGCTGATCACCTCGGGCAAGGTCGCCACCTCTCACGCGAACACAAGGGACAGACAACATACGTATAGGTACGCCTCGACCCTCGGATTGTCCAGAAGTCCGGCGATCTCCCGGGAAGAGCTGGTCGAGACATCATACGTCTGCTACGGTCTACGGCAGTTCCGCTCCGGTCCACTGAGACGAACGCGGGGACACCATGACGGCTGAGACCGGCTCCACTTCCCGAAGAACCGCACTGAAGTACCTGGGCATGGGTGGCGGGACGGTGGCCGCGAGCGCCCTGCTCGCGGCGTGCACCGGCGTCCAGGAGGCGCAGAACGGCGGCAAGTCCGGGCCGTTCCCGAGCACCCCGCAGTGGCGGTTCGTGTTCGTCAACCACGTCACCACGAACTCCTTCTTCGTCCCGACCCGAAGCGGGCTCGCCGACGCCGCCGCGTTGCTCGGCGTGCCCGAGCCCCAGTGGACCGGCTCGGAGAACGGCAACGTCGCGCAGATGGCAAGTGCCATGGAAACCGCGATCACCGGCAAGGCCGACGGGATCGCGGTCGCGCTGACCGACGACAACGCGTTCGTCGACCTCACCAAACGCGCGCTGGGCGCGGGTATCCCGGTGATCGCGTACAACGCGAGCGCCGCCGGCAACTACCCGCTCGCCTACGTCGGCCAGGACCTGTACCTGTCCGGGTTCCGGATGGGGCAGCGCATCGCGCAGAGGGTCACCTCCGGCGACATCCTGGTCGGCATCTCCCAGCCCGGGGGCAACAACGTCCAGCCGCGGCTGGACGGCATCACCGACGCGCTCAAGCAGGCCGCACCCGGCGTGCGCGTCCAGTCGGTGAACACCGGGGCCGAGCAGGCCGGGGAGCTCAACGCGATGACCGCCGCGTACACCGGGAACACCGCGGCCAAAGGGATTTACGCGGTCGACGCCGGCAGCACCGCCGCGTGCGCGAAGCTGATCGCCGACCGCAAGCTGTCGGGCAAGCTCGGCAGCGGCGGGTTCGACCTGCTCGACGACACGGTCACCGGGGTCAAGGACGGCGCGCTCGACTTCACCATCGACCAGTCCCCTTACCTGCAGGG
Organism: Amycolatopsis sp. NPDC028719; assembly: GCF_055565395.1. Taxonomy (NCBI): domain Bacteria; kingdom Bacillati; phylum Actinomycetota; class Actinomycetes; order Pseudonocardiales; family Pseudonocardiaceae; genus Amycolatopsis; species Amycolatopsis sp. NPDC028719. The sequence continues at coordinate 50,590 of NZ_JBVHUL010000007.1, read as the reverse complement.
TTTCCTGTCGGTGCTTTACCTGTACCTGTTCCGGCTGTCCGGGACGCTGGTCGCGCCGCCGGTCACCGACACCGGCCTCACGTTCGTCACCAAGGAGAACGTCGGCCCGTACGCGACGGCCCGCAGCCGGTTCGAAGGCGGCGACAACAAGGACGTGCTCGCGATGCCGGGCTCGATCCCCCTGCCCCCGCCGTCCGTGCTGAGCCGGTAGGCGGGGCGATGCCGTCGAAACCGGCGCTGCTCGGCGTGATGCAGGTCAAGGAACTGAGCATCCTGCTGGTCACGATCGCCGCGGGGATCTACTTCACGGTGACGAGCGGAGCGTTCAACTCCCTGGACAACTACCAGACGATCGCCCAGTACGTGGCACCGTGGTCGATCATCGCCGCGGGGCAGGTGATGCTGCTGATCTGCGGTGAGATCGACCTCTCCGCCGGCTTCGTGTTCACCCTCGCCCCGTTCACGATGATGCAGTTCTTCGTCAACGGGTGGCCGCTGTGGCTCGCGCTGCTCGGCGCGGTCGCGGTGAGCACGCTGGTCGGCGTGGCGAACGGGCTGATCCGGACCGTGCTGGGGATCCCGTCGTTCATCACCACGCTGGGCATGGCTTTCCTGTTGCAGGGCCTGGTGCTGATCATTTCGAACGCCCGTCCGGTCGGCACGCCGAAGGACAGCGGGGTGCTCGAGGTGTTCGGCGGGGCGCGCTGGACCGAGTTCCTGTGGGCCCTCGGCGTGGTCGTCGTCATGCAGGTGGTGCTTTCGGCGACCCGGTTCGGCATCCACACCCAGGCCACCGGCGGGAACCCGGTCGGTGCCGCGGAGTCCGGCATCCCGGTCAACCGGGTGAAGGTGGTCAACTTCGCGATCACCAGCACCCTGGCCGGGCTCGCCGGCATCCTGCAGGGCACGCGGGTCGGCTCGTACGACCCGACCAACGGCGGGTTCACCACGATGTTCTTCGCGGTGGCGGCGGCCGTGATCGGCGGCACGGCGCTGCTCGGCGGCTCCGGCACGGTGGTCGGCGCGTTCCTCGGCGCACTGCTGCTGGGCATCGTGTTCGACGGGTTCAACCTGACCGGCGTCAGCGCGAACGCGTTCAACGTCGTGCTCGGCGCCGCCATCCTCGGCGCCATGGTGCTGAACGTGACGCTGATCGTGGTGCGCAAGCGCGTCGGATCCCGGGAGCGGACATGAGCGAAGAGCCGGCCGGCGAGATCATCCGGGTCGAGGGCATCAGCAAGAAGTTCGGCCCCGTGACGGCGCTCGCCGACATCACCCTGCACGTGCGGCGAGGCGAGATCCTCGGGCTCATCGGGGACAACGGCGCCGGCAAGTCGACGCTGATCAAGATCCTCACCGGCTACCACCAGCCGGACGGCGGAAGCATCGTGTTCGAGGGCGAGCCGACGACGCTGAAGTCCGTGGTGCACGCGAGGTCGCTGGGCATCGAGACGGTGTTCCAGGACCTGGCGATGATCAACGACCTGCCGGTGTACCTGAACCTGCACCTGAACCGCGAGCTGACCCACCGCCCGCTGCCGTTCCTGCGGCGCCGCGAGATGAAGCGCCGCGCCCGCGAGGCGCTGGACTCGATCGGCATCAGCATCCCGTCCGTGACCGCCGAAGTGGGCATGCTCTCCGGCGGCCAGCGGCAGGCGATCGCGGTGGCCCGGTCGGTGTACTCGAAGGCGAAGCTGCTGCTGCTCGACGAGCCGCTCGCCGCGATGGGCGCCAAGGAAAGCACGGTGATCCTGCGCCTGCTGCGGGAGCTGAAGCAGCGCGGCGACATCGCGATCGTCCTCATCGCGCACAACTACGGGCAGGTGATGGACGTCTGCGACCGGGTCAACCTGTTGCAGCACGGCGAGATCACCTTCGACCGGAGATCCTCGGACACCTCGGTGACCGAGCTCCTCGAGCTGGTGCACGCGGAATACCGGCTCGAGGGTGGCCACTAGGCGCGTCCGCGTTCGTGTAACTTTCACGGCCCGGCTCTCGTCGTGAATCCGGGACCGTGGCCGTGAGGTGCCAAGACCACCCGGCGCGGTGTCCCCGCACTCTGGTGCCCGGGCGCGTCGATTGACAACCCTCCGCCCGGAAGTCCAGGCTGGCGCAACCCATGTTAGCGATAACAGTCGGCTCGGAAGCGGGCCTGAAGCAGGCTGGGAAAAGGTTGTCATGAAAAGAGGAACCATCAGATCCCTGATCGGCGTGCTCGCCGCCGCGACGACGGTGGTGGCGGGGGTGACCCTCGGGACCCCCACGGCCCTGGCCGACGTCACCGGCGCCCTGCACGGCGTCGGATCGGGCCGGTGCCTGGACGTGGCGAACGCCAGCCAGGCCGACGGTGCCGCTCTGCAGATCTACGACTGCTCGGGCGGCGCGGGCCAGCAGTGGACGCTGACCGACGCGGGCCTGCTGACGGTGTTCGGCGGCAAGTGCCTGGACGTGCCCGGCAGCGCGACCACCGCCGGTACCCGGGTGCAGACCTGGACGTGTCACGGCGGAGCCAACCAGCAGTGGCGGGTGAACTCCGACGGCACCATCGTCGGGGTGCAGTCCGGGCTCTGCCTGGACGTCACCGGGGCCGGCACGGCCAACGGCACCGCCGTGGCGATCTGGACGTGCAACGGCGGCAGCAACCAGAAGTGGACGGGCCTGTCGGGCACCACCCCGACGACCACCACCACGACCGGCGGCGGCAGCGGCTGCTCCCTTCCCTCGTCCTACCGCTGGTCGTCGACGGGGGTGCTGGCACAGCCGAAGAACGGGTGGGTCTCCCTCAAGGACTTCACCAACGTCGTCTACAACGGCAAGCACCTCGTCTACGCGTCGAACGTCGCGGGATCGTCGTACGGCTCGATGGCCTTCACCCCCTTCACGAACTGGTCCGACATGGCTTCGGCCGGCCAGAACGGGATGAACCAGGGCACGGTGGCGCCGACGCTGTTCTACTTCGCGCCGAAGAACATCTGGGTGCTGGCGTACCAGTGGGGTGCCTGGCCGTTCATCTACCGCACCTCGAGCGACCCCACCAACCCCAACGGCTGGTCCTCGCCGCAGCCGCTGTTCACCGGCAGCATCTCCGGCTCCGGCACCGGCCCGATCGACCAGACGCTGATCGCCGACGGCTCGAACATGTACCTGTTCTTCGCCGGGGACAACGGAAAGATCTACCGGGCGAGCATGCCGATCGGGAACTTCCCGGGCAGCTTCGGCTCGAACTACACGACGATCATGAGCGACACGCAGGCCAACCTCTTCGAAGCCGTCGAGGTCTACAAGGTGCAGGGCCAGAACCAGTACCTGATGATCGTCGAGGCGATGGGCGCGAACGGGCGCTACTTCCGCTCGTTCACCTCCAGCAGCCTGAGCGGGTCGTGGACCCCGCAGGCCGCCAGCGAAAGCAACCCCTTCGCCGGCAAGGCCAACAGCGGCGCCTCGTGGACCAACGACATCAGCCACGGTGACCTGGTCCGCACCAACCCCGACCAGACCAAGACCATCGATCCGTGCAACCTGCAGTTCCTCTACCAGGGCAAGAACCCCAGCGCGAGCGGACCGTACGACCAGCTGCCGTGGCGGCCGGGAGTGCTGACGCTGCAGCGCTGAGCACCCCTCCCGCCCAGGAACCCCAGCCGGCCACCGGCTGGGGTTCCTTTCGCCCGGCGCTATGGGGCCGTCCCCGGGTCTTCGCGCAGGATCCGCCAGCACACGTAGACGCAAACACCGGCGGCGGGGGCACCTCCCAGCACCGTGGCGGCGATGCCGAGCGGGAGCACCGTCCCGGCCGAGTACAGCGGCACCAGCACGGCCGTGGCGAGGGCGAACTTCGCCAGGAACACCGCCGTGCACACGGCATACCGGCGCCGCTGCCGGCGATCGCGTCGCCAAGCGACGCCTTCGCCGCGCACGGTGCCCAGCACCACGCCGATGACCGGCCAGCGCACCAGCAGCGAAACCAGGAACAGCGCGCCGCCCACCGCCTGCACCACGACGGCGGACAGGTAGAAGTCGGCCGCGTTGCCGGTGGTTCCGGCCAGCACCGCGGACGCCGCGACCACGAGCACCCCGACCGCCGGCTGCCAGACCTTGCCGCCGGTGCACAGCCGCACCACGGCCAGCACCACCACGCCGCCGACCGCGACCAGCGCGGACGTCAGCACCTGCCCGGTCACCAGGTACGCGACGAGGAACAGCGCCCGCGACGCGACGCCTTCGGCGACCGTGCGCCAGCCACCGGCCGCGCTGAACAACGACAGCGACTTCTGCGTCACCAGGCCGAGGCTCATACGCCCGCCTTCGCGCCGGCAGCAGGAAAACCGGTGCGGCGCATCGTGTCCTCGTAGGCGCCGATCGCGTCGAGCAGGCCGAGCCGGCCGCGGTACGCCCCGGCCAGTGCCTCGCAGAGCCGGTGCGCGTCCTGCATCGCCAGGTTGCCCCCGAACCCCGGGGCCAGGTGGACGGCGTCGCCGAGCACCGTCACCGGACCGGCGGACCAGGCCGGGATCGGCGGGATGTGCCCGATGCGCAGCGCGACGGTGCGGTCCGGCCACGCCTCGGCGACGACCGATCGCAGGGCGGCGGGCAGGGCCGCGGTCAGCTCCCCCGCCCGGTGCCACGGCTCGGCCCGGCCGAGTTGCTCCCGCGTGACGGGCAACGCCCACATGACGTAGTCCTCGATCCCGTCGACCGCGCTCCGGCGCAGGGCCGGCAACCACCGCTGCCGCGCGGTCGAGGGTGGTTCGGTGAACCGCAGGACACCCAGCACCATCATCGTGTCCCGCACGTGGGCGGCGGCGGGGCTGTCGCCGATCAGGCCGGGCAGCCCCGTGCCGAGCACGGCACGCAGCGGGGTGGCGCCCATGATCATCCGGCGTCCCGAGTCCACCACCCGCAGATCGGGCAGGTACCGGCGGCGCACGGCCGACCCGATCCCGTCCGCGCCGACCAGCACGTCGGCGGTGTCCGTGCGGCCGTCGGCGAACCACACCCGGACCGTGCCGTCGGCGCGCCGCTCGAACCGCGTGAACTCGGCGCCGAACCGGACCACGTCGGCCAGGTCCGTCAGCAGCACCGCCTTCAGCAGCGGCCGGTGGACCTGCCGGCCGGGCCGGGCCCGCCCCGCCGTGCCGTCGGAGGGCAGCGCACCCGTGACGGCGAGCTCTCCGTCCACATCGGACAGTGTCAGCGTCTGTTCGCGTGGACCTCCCGTCGTGGCCTCCACCATCGCGACGTGCGCCGGAGGCAGGCACGCACGCAGCGCCGACGCGCCGCGCTCGTCGACGTGCAGGCTGACCCCCTGCGGACGTCCCGTCGCGGTGTCCCGCTCGTACACCGCGACGTCGATCCCCTCCCGGCGCAACCCGTGCGCGAGGGTCAACCCGCCCAAGCCGGCGCCGGCCACCACCACCCGCATGTCACCATCCCCATTCTTCATCGCCTGATGAAGAACACCGTACGGCGAGTTCGGGCAAAACTCCACCGGCCGATGAAGAAAGGGTGTTAAGCTTCGGGGGTCATGACAGAGCACGACAACAGCAGCCGCCCCGGACGCTGGCGGTCCGGCGCGGAGAGCAAGCAGCGGATCCTGCGGGTCGCCCGCGAGCTGTTCCACGAGCACGGCTACGGCAGCACGACCGTGCGCGCGATCGCCACCGCGGCGGGCGTCGACCCGGCGATGGTCTTCTACTTCTTCGGCACCAAACAGGGCCTGTTCGGCGCCGTGACCGACATGTCCGGCGACGTCCCGCCGGCCCTCGAGGCGATCTTCGCCGGCGACCTCGCCACCCTCGGCGAGCGCATCGTCCGGACGCTCGTGGAGAACCTCGACAAGTCCGACCACCTGCCGCTGGTGACCTTGACCCGGTCGGCTCCCGCCGACCCCCGGTCCGCGGCGCTCCTGCGCGAGTTCATCGACCGCGAGATCACCGGCCGGCTCGCGGCGCTGCTCGGCACCCCGGACGCGAGGCGGCGGGCGGGCATGGTCGACGTCCAGCTCCTGGGTCTCGCGGTGGCCCGGTACATCGCGCAGATCGAACCGATCGCGTCCGCGTCCGTCGACGAGGTGGTCACCACGTTCGGCGCCCTCGTGCAGCACTGCCTGACCGGGCCGATCACCCCGGCCTGAGGGTCAGGCGGCGGCTCGCCGGCGGACGGTGCGCTCGAGGATTCCGAGCGTGGCCTTCAATGCGGACTCGGGAACCACCGGGAAGACGAGGCGCCGCTTCCACTCCTCGCCGATTTCCGACCAGTCGTAGTACGACGTGACCAGGGTGCCACCCTCGGCCGGTTCCAGCCGGTAGCCGTAGAGGTGCCGGGCATGGGGCCGGACGCGGCCTTCGACGGTCCAGGCGATCTCCTCGTCCGGGACGAGCGTGGTGATGACCACTTCGACGTCGTACTTGCCCAGGGGAACGTCGCCGAGGGCCTCCCGGTCCATGTGGACGAGGAACCGGTCGCCGGGCTGCTTCACCGGTTGTCCTTCGGCGTCGATGAGCATTCCCGACGCGTCGATGTCCACGTGACCCTTCGGGTCGGTCAGGACCGCGAAGACGGCGTCGGCGGAGGCGGGGATGAGCCGGGAAACCTCGATGCGGTCCCGGTTTTCGTCGGGCCCCGGCGTTTCCGCCGTGGCGATCAGGACGGCGCGGCCGAGGGTGTGCGAGGACATCGTGAAGCCGAGGAAGGCCGGGGTGGCGTCGGGCGGGACGTCGACCGACTCGACGTCGAGGGCGTGCACCACGACGAAGTAGCGGTGCGGGCCGTGCCCGGCCGGCGGGGCGGCGCCGAGGAAGCGGGTCGCGCGGGCGTCGTTGGGCAGCTGGAAGGCGCCCTCGGGCAGGCCCGAGCCGGTGTCGTCGCCGGCGCCCTCGGGCAGTTCGGTGACGGTGGCGGGGATGCCGGCGACCGCCCAGTGCCAGAACCCGGACCCGGTGGGGGCGTCGGGGTCGTAGACGGTGACGGCGTAGCTCTTGGTGCCGTCCGGGGCGCCGCTCCAGGACAGCTGCGGGGAGAGGTCCTTGCCGCCGGGGACGCCGAAGATGCCGGAGAACTGTGCGGGTGGCAAAGCGGCGCCGTCGGTGACGGTGCTGCTGGTGACCGCGAAGGCCGCCGCCTCCGGGAGGCGGGCGAACGGGTCGTTGGCGCTCATCGCGTGCTTCCTTCCAAGCCGATCCACGGAGGCGGCTCCGGCCGCTCCGTCGCTTACCGATCGACCATAACACGGATAATCGATTATCTGTCCGATCGTCTATGCTGTAGCCATGCCAGGGACCGCCCACCCCTCCCCCTCATCGGGGAAACAGATGCTTTCCGAGCAGGTCTACGCGCACCTGAAGGACGCGATCATGCGCGGCGACCACAAGCCCGGCGAGGCGCTCAAACCCCAGGACCTCGCCGGCCGGCAGGGCGTGAGCCTGGCTGTCGTGCGCGAAGCGCTCGTGCGCCTGGTCGGCGACGGCCTCGCCGACCGGCTGCCCAACCGCGGCTTCGCCGTCCCGGCTTTCTCCGACCGCCGGTGGCAGGAGGTCATGGACGCCCGCCGAACCCTCGAACCGGTCCTGCTGCGCACCTCCATCGAGCGCGGCGACCTCGACTGGGAAGCCCGCGTCCGGGCCGCCCACCACCGGCTGGCCCGCACGCCGCCGTTCAAGCAGGAGGAGGGCGCTTACTACAGCGCCGCCTGGTCGGAAGCCCACCGGGTGTTCCACCGCACACTGCTGGAGGGGTGCGGCAACCCCCTCCTGCTGGAGACGTTCGACCGGATGTGGACGGCGAGCGAGCTGGCCCGCCGCTGGTCGGCACACCGCAATCCAGGGCGCGACCACATCGGCGAACACCGCCGGCTGGAGGAAACGGCATTGGCACGTGATCCCGACGCCGCGGCCGAGGCACTGGTGCGGCATTTGACTCTGACCGCGGCCGGACTACGCGAAACCTGACCCTGTCGCCGAGTCGGCGCCGACGATCGGATCACCCCTCCCCGGCCACGACCACGTCGGCGAACACCGCGGCCGAATCGCTGGTACGGCACCTCACCGTGACCGCGGCCGGACTGTACGAAGCCTGACCCTGTCGCCGGACCAGCCCTCCCCCGATCTCCTCCTCGGCGACGTCCGGCGGCGTTCGGCTGTCAGGTGCGGTCGTGGAGCGTGACGTGGTAGCCGTCGGGGTCGGCGAACGTGAAGGTCCGGCCAAAAGGGCCGTCGATCGGCGCGGCGACGATCGTGTGGCCGTCGGCGGCGAGCGCGTCGTGGATGGCCTGGACGTCGGTCGCGTGGAGCCAGATCGCGGCGCCGATGCCCGGCTGGGCTACGGAGGCCAGATCCGTGCCGGGAACGATGTCGCGGAGTGCGAACGTGATCGGCTTCGTCTCGAAGACCACGGCGTGCGGAGGTCCGGCCGGCGAGCGGACGAGGCCCAGGTACTGCTCGTAGAACGCCTGCGAAGCGGCGAGGTCGCGCGCTTGGAGCGAGATGAAGTCGGGGCCGGTGGCGGGCATGGCGCTGCTCCTTCTGTTCATGTCAGGTTCCTGACAACCGTCACTGTATGTCAGGTTCCTGACATCGGTCAAGGTGGCCCCCTGTCGAGGCGCAAGCGGCTATGCCGGAGCGAGCGCCCGGCGCCAGTAGCCGGTGACACTCCCGCGCATCCCCTCGACGTCGACACCACGCGGGTCCAGCAGCCGCTGCAGGGCGATCCCGCGCAGCTGCCCGACGATCGCGATCGCGACGTCGTCCGGCCTCAGACCGGGGTCGAGCACACCCTCCGCGATACCGGCCTCGACGTCGGCACGCAGCTCGGCGCGGAAAGCGTCGTCGCGCTCGCGGAAGATCGCGGCCAAGTCGGGTTGCGTGGCGGCCTCGGCCCACAGCAGCAGGAAGGCCTGGTTGAACACGCCGATGCGGGCCAGTTCGCCGAGGTAACCGTCGACCAGCCGCAGGAGGCGGTCGAGCCCGGGTGGCAGATCGTCGAGGCCCGGCACGAACCCGGCCTGCGTCGCCCGCGCGAGCCGCTCCACCAGCGCCTGCTTACCGCCGAAATGATGGGTGACGATGCCGCGGCTGTAGCCGGCACGTTGCCCGACTCGCGCCAGCGTCAGCGAACGAACCCCCTGCTCGACGACCAGTTCGGCGGCGGCCGCCAGCAGCGCGGCTTCGGCTTGGTCTCGACGTTCCTGCTGGGTGCGACGGGTGGCGGCCATGCGCCGCAGTCTAGCAAAGTAACTTGCGTGTCGACCAACAAGTATGTGTACGCTGACGAGCGAGTACCGAATCCAGGAGGTTCCGATGATCGAAATCGACGACCGCGCACTCGACGCCCTGCTGGCCGACGACCCGGGCGGCCCGGTGGTGATGCTCAACCTGCTGCGCTTCCGCCCGGACGGCGGCCGGGAGAGCTACCAGCGCTACGCGGAGGCCCTCGGCCGGTCGATCAACGCCCGCTACGGCCTGAGCGTGGAGTACCTGGGCGACGGCGGGCGAGCACTGGTCGCCGAGGACGGGCAGGCCTGGGACATGGTGGTGCTGGTCCGCTACCCGGACCGGCGGGCGTTCGCCGCCATGATCCGCGACCCCGAGTACCAAGCGGCCGCCCACCTGCGCAGCGAAGCGCTGCTGGAAGCGGTCCTGCAGCCGACCACACCGGTCGCCGTCTGATGCCCGCGGTCTTCGTCCACGGCAATCCGGAGACGGCGGCGGTCTGGGAGCCGCTGCTGGCCGAGCTCGCGGCCACCCGGTCCGACCTGATCTGCCTGTCCCCGCCCGGCTTCGGCGCGCCGCTGCCCGCCGGGTTCGGCGCCACCCAGGCGGACTACCGGGACTGGCTCGCCGAGGAGCTCACGGCGCTGGGCGAGCCGGTCGACCTGGTGGGGCACGACTGCGGCGGCGGCCACGTCGTGAACCTGGTGCTGAGCCGCCCGGACCTCGTCCGCAGCTGGGTCAGCGACGTGCTCGGGACCTACGACCCCGGCTACCGGTGGCACGACCTGGCGCGCCGGTGGCAAGCACCGGGGGTCGGCGAAGCCGACGTCGCGGCGCGGTTCGGCGGTACGGCCGAGGAGCGCGCAGAAGTGTTGGTACAGCGGGGAATGAGCCGGCCGGTCGCGGCTCGCGTCGCGGCCGGGCAGGACGCGGCGATGGGGCGGGCGGTCCTCGCGCTGTACCGCTCCGCCGCCGATCCGGGCTCCCGCGGGCTCGGGCTGGACCTGGAGCGCGCGGCGCAGCGGCCGGGGCTGGCGATCCTGGCCACGGCGGACCAGGTCGTCGGCACCGAAGAGCAACGCCGGCGAGCCGCCGGCCGCGCGGGTGCGCCGGTGGCGGTCCTCGAAGGCCTGGGCCACTGGTGGATGACCGAAGACCCGGCTCGCGGCGCCGCGGTCCTGGCCGGCTTCTGGGCGACGATCACATGAGTGCGGACCCCGAGTCGCGCGTCGCCGAGCTCTTCGCGTGCTTCCGTCCCGGGTGGACGGTCCAGGCGATCGCCGAGAGTGCGGGAATTCCCGCGCGGTACCTGCGGTCGTGGGTCACGCCGGAGGAGACCGGCCCTCCGGCCGCTCCCCCGCCGAAGTCGGTCCTGCTGCGGCTGGCGGTGGCGCTGGGCGCGGACTTCACGGTGGTTCGGCAGGCGTTCACGGCCGCCTGGAGCACTACAGAAAGCAGTTACTGGAGCCACTTCACCCCGGGCGACCGGGTACTGGTGTTCGGCGCGCCGGACCCGGCGAACGGCCGCCGCCGGGTCCGGCGCGCAACGGTGCTCGACCCGCCTTCGCCCGACATCATCGGGATCGCTTTCGAGGACGGGGAACACGGGGAGTTCTCGCCGGCCGATCCGGTCCGGGTCAGCCACGCGGCCGGTGCCTGCCGGTGCGTGGTGACGATTCCGTGAATCAGCCCTTGCTCATGCGCAGGATCAAGGCGACCGCGTCCTCCGAGTGGGCCGCCGGAGTCAAAACCTCCTGCAGGAGCAGGCCGCGAATCGCGGCGATGGTGACGGAGGCCGTGGTCAGCGCCTCCTCGGCGCCGCGCCCTTCGCGTTCCGCGAGCGAGGCCAGGATCTTGGTCAGGTCGTCGAGCGAATCGATGAACTCGCGGAAGTTCTCCGGGCGGTACGCGGCCAGACCCACGACGTGGAAGAAGCCACGGACCCGCGACAGCTGCTCCGGGCGCGTGTACGTCCGCCAGATCGCCACGACGAGGTCGTCGAAGGTGCCTTGCCGGGCCACCTCGTAAAGCGCCTCGTTGTCCCGGGATCGCTGCGCCTTGAGCATGGCCGCCAGGACGCCCGGAAGCGACCCGAAGTGGTAGCGCAAGAGGGCGTGGCTGGTCCCGGCCCGGGCGGCGACCTCCCGGAGGGACACCTCCGGTGCGGGAAGGGCCTCGTCGAAGGCGTCGAGGAGCCGGGCCAGGAGACGCTCGCGCGCGTCGCCGGTGCGTTCCGTGCTTGACAGGATCACTCCCACAGTTTATCCATTGGAAAAGAACGACGGTGGAGGACATGGCTTGTGGGACCTTTTCAGATAGCCGGCGCGGCGGTCGCCGACGGGTCGGGTCGTGACCCCGTCGACGTCACCGTCACCGTCGAAGACGGGCGTATCGCCCAGCTGGGTGCCTCCAGCGCACCCGGCGAACGCCTCGACGCCGGCGGCCTGACGATGACGCCCGGCCTGATCGACGCTCACGTCCACTGGGGACTGTCGAGCCCGATCCAGCCGCAGTTCTCGTTCCGGATCAGCGCCGCGGAGCTCGCGGCGGACATCTTCGCCACGGCCGGCGCGACGCTCGACGCCGGCTTCACCACCGTCCGGGACACCGGCGGGATCGACGGCGGCGTCGTCACCACGATCGCCAAGGGCAAGGTCAGGGGGCCCCGCGTCCTGTCGTGCGGACCGGTCCAGTGCCAGACCGGCGGGCACGGCTACTACGGCGCCGAGTGGGAACCGACCGAGCTGTGGAGCAGCCATCACGTACCCGGCCTGTGCGCCCTGTCCATGATGGCGGGCAACGCGGACGAGCTGCGAAGCAACGTGCGCGAGGCCTTCCGTCGCGGAGCCTCCTTCCTGAAGCTCTGCGTGACCGGCGGCGTGGTCGGCGCGCACGATCGGCTGACCGACACCCAGTTCACCGTGGAAGAGATCGCCGTCGCCGTGCAGGAAGCCACAGCACGCGGCACCTACGTGACGGTGCACGCCCACAACAGCGAAGGCATCCGCAACGCGATCGAGGCCGGGGCGCGCTGTGTCGAACACGGCACCGGCCTCGACGAGTCCACGGCCACCCTGATGGCCACTCGCGACGTCGCCCTGGTGCCGACGTTCGCCGTCGTCGAGCAACTGCTGCACGACACCGCCGGAGCCGGCCTCGGCGAGACGACCCGCGAGCGGGTGCAGGGCGTTCGTGAGCGGATGACCGAGGCGCTCGCCGTCGCCAAGGAGGCCGGAGTGCGGATCGGGCTGGGTTCCGATCTCATCGGCCCGGCTCAGGACCGCCGAGGCGAAGAACTCGAGCTGCGCGCAGAACTCGAGACGCCGATGGAAGCACTCGTGGCGGCCACCAAGACCAACGCCGAGATCCTGGGCCTGTCCGGCGAGGTCGGGCTCATCGCTCCCGGCATGCAGGCCGACCTCGTGCTCTGGAACGGCAACCCGCTCGAAGATCCGAAACTCTTCGCCGACCCCGCCAACGCCGTCCTCGTTCTCAAGGCCGGCCGAGTTGTGAAGGACCTCCGATGAGCACCATGTGGCAGGGCTGCCTCGCCGACACCGACTACTTCGAAATGCGCTCGGGCGGCGGGCACGACTACGGCGTCTGGGTCACCACCCCACCCGGCTACGACCCCGCCACGACACCAGCGCCCGCCGTGTACGTGCTCGACGGCAACTGGGCCGTGGGCATGACGGCTCCGCTCATCGTCACCCAGCTCGACCCCATGCAGCGGATCCGGCCCTACATCCAGGTCAGCGTCGGCTACGCGGGCGAGGAGGCGCAGCACTGGGACCGGCTGCGCAACCGGGACCTCGTGCCCCCCGGCGAGCCCGTCGCCCAGGAGCTCATCGATGCCGTGGAGCTGGGAGTGCAAGCGGGCGCGAGGACCCGCGAGGAAGCCGACGCCTACCTCGCCGAACTGCGCGACACCCACGCCGATGCGTTCCTGGAGTTCCTCACCGCGGAACTGCACCCGCGGATCGAACGCGACTACGGCACCGCCACGAGCGGCCACGGCCTCTTCGGTTACTCCTACGGCGGACTTTTCAGCCTCTACACCTGGCTCACCGGCAGCACGCTCTTCGAGAGCGTCGGAGCGGGCAGCCCCGGCGTCACCGGTGAAGACAGCCGGATCTTCGCCCAGCTCCAGGAGATGGGTGACCGGCAGCAGGCCGCCCAGCTCCACGTGACCCTCAACGAACAAGAGCTGCTCGGCGACCTGGCCATCTACCAGAACCTCGCGAAGAACACGGCCACCGTCCTGCACCGCCTGATCTCACGCGGCGACACCGTCACCAGCGCGGTCCTGAGCGAAACGCACGTGACCGGCCTGCAGGCCTCGTTCCTCAGCTACCTCAGGACCTGCCGGGCCCGGTGAGCGCGAACGCCGCGGCTACTCGAAAATCCCGTAACCCGCGACGGCGTTCGCCCGGACGCCGTCCATGTCGAGCTCCACGCCGATGCCGGGAGTGTCGGGCAGCGTGATGTAGCCGTCCTTGACGATCGAGCCGCTTCCGTCGGGGGCGTGGACGTAGCTGTCCCACACCGCGCGCTCCTCGAGAGCGTGCCATTCCTGGACGAAGAAGTTGGGGATCGCTCCGCACTGGTGCGACGTCGCCATCGTGCCCAGCGGCGTCGACACCAGGTGCGGGGCGAACGGGATGTAGTGCAGCTCCGCGAGGTTGGCGATCTTCTTGGCCTCGGCGAGGCCGCCGCACTTCGGCACGTCGGGCTCGATGACGTCCACGGCGCCGCGTTCGAGCAGCTCGCGGAATCCCCAGCGCAGGTACAGGTTTTCTCCCGCGCAGATCGGGGTGCGGGTCTGCGCGCGCACCCGCACCAGCGCGTCGATGTTCTCCGCCGGCAGCGGCTCTTCGAGCCACATCAGGTTGAAGGGCTCCAGCTCCCACGAGATCCGGCACGCGCTCGGCACGTCGTAACGGGCGTGGAGGTCGATGGCCAGATCGACGTCCGGGCCGATCGCTTCCCGGACGGCGCCCACGCGCTCGACCATCGAGTGCAGCTCGGCGGCGTTGATCGTGTGGTTGAAGGCGTCGAACTTGGCCGGGTGGTGCAGGTCGTCGATGTCGAACTTGAGGGCGGTGAAGCCTTCGGCGACCATCCGCTGCGCCCGGTCGACGCACCCGGCGACCGAGCCCGCCGGGTCGTCGCCGTCGCCGCAGTCGGCGTAGAGGCGGATCCGGTCGCGGAACTTGCCGCCCAGCAACCGGTACACCGGCTGGCCCGCGGCCTTGCCCGCGAGGTCCCACAGCGCGAGTTCGATGCCGGACAAGGCGATCACGAACACGCCGCCCTGAGGGCCCGCGAAAACCTTGCTGCGGCGCAGTTTTTCCCAGCACCGCTCGACGTTGCGCGGGTCCTCGCCGATCAGGAGGGGCGTCAGGTCCTTGATCATTCCGACGACCGCGCCCGCGCCGGCATCGGGATTGGCCTCGCCGAATCCGCTGATGCCCTCGTCGGTGTCGATCCGCACCAGCGTGGCCTGGCCGTGGTAGGCCACCACGGCTGTCGTGACGTTCACGATCCGCATTGCACTCCTGCCGCTGAGTAGTGCCGAAGAACGGGACTGTCGCAATGTCTAACTTGTCCTATAAGCTGCTGACATGCAAAGGAGACAAGAGTCTCCGGACGCTGTCAAGGTCCGGACCCTTCCGGTACAGGTGGCGGCCCACCTGACCCGGCGGATCGTGCGCGGCGAAATCGAGGACGGCCGGGCCCCGTCGGAGCTCGACATCACCCAGGAGTTCGGGGTGTCCCGCGTGGTGGCGAGGGAGACGCTCAAGATCCTCGCCTCGCTCGACATCGTCGACGTCGCGCAGGGCCGCCGCGTCGTCGTGCGTCCCCGCGCGGAATGGGACTACCTGAACCCGTTGCTGATCGAGTGGCTGCCGACGGAGATCGTCGACGAACTGCTGCAGGAACTGCACCAGATGCGCGTACTGCTCGAGCCCGAACTCGCCGCGATGGCCGCGGTCAGCATCACCGACGAAACGCTGGCCCGGCTCGGGAACGAGATCGAGCGGATGTCGGCGCTCGAGGCGGATCCCGAGGCCTACCTCGAGGTCGACCACGAATTCCACATGGAGATCTGCCGGGCGGCCGACAACCGCATCCTCGACCGGATCATGTACTCCGCGCGCTGGCTGGGCACGGCCAGCCGGCGCCTCACCAACGAGGCACCGGCCGGCCTGCGCCGCGCCACCGCCCAGCACACGGAGATCTACGAGGCGCTCGTGGCGCGCGACTCCTCGGGCGCCCGCGCGGCGATGCGCAAGCACTTGAGCAACAACTACTCCACGCTCCTCGCGGAGAAGGAGCAGCGAAGCAAGCGGGCCGCCCGGCGGCGTTGACGGACAACCCCTGCACGACCGAGTTCCGGAACCGATGACGAGGACGGACGAGGCATGGCAGCTTCAGCGATCCCGCCGATCCGGCTGGGCCTGATCGGCACCGGTCTAGCGGTCGAGAAGCTGCACTGGCCGGCGTTGCGCACGCTCGCCGACCGGTTCGCGGTCACCGCGTTCACCGACATCTCCGCCGAGCAGCGCGGGCGGTTCGCCGGTTACAGCGGGGTCGATCCCGCCCGGGCCGTCGCCGACCGGGCCGCGTTGCTGGCTCGCGACGACGTGGACGCGGTGCTGATTTCGGTGCCGATCCCGAACCTGTACGAAGTGGCGCGCGACGCGCTCACGGCAGGCAAGGACGTGCTCTGCGAGAAGCCGGCCGGCGTCGACGCGGAGCAGGCCGCGGCCTTCCTCGCCTTGGCGGCCGGGCATCCGGACCGCACTTTCGTGGTGGGAGAGAACTTCTTCTACCGCGACGATCTGCGCTACGCCCGCGCCTTGCTCGACAGCGGCGCGATCGGGCGCCCGCACCTGATGGCGTGGCGACACGCCGGCCGGGTGGTGCCCCGCGAGGGCGGGTTCAGCGGCACGCCGTGGCGGCACCGGCCGCAGTACCGCGGCGGTGTGCACCTCGACTTCGGCGTGCACCACATCGCCCAGATCCGGTTGCTCTGCGGCGATATCGCGCGGGTGCACGGTGCCGTGCAGGCGGCCAACAGCACGATCGACGCACCGTCGGACCTCGCGCTCAACCTCGTGTTCACGGGAGGCGCCATCGGCAACTACACCGCGTCCTACCCGGAGATCCCGGTGCCGCCCGAACCCAACGAAATGCGGCTGTACGGCACCGAGGGCGTGCTCGTGCTCGCCGGTTCCGAGTCGGAGCGCCACGTGACGCGCAGCGGCTCCGACGCCACCACCCACACCACAGTCTTCCGCGGTAGCGACAACGGCTACCGCGCGGAGCTCGTCGACTTCGCCGACGCCGTCCAGTTCGGAGTGCGGCCGGTCGGCAGCGTCGCGCAGAGCGTGGCCAACACGATGGTCGTCCACCGGGCGCTCGACTCCGCGGAACGGGCGGCCGCACTGGCACTCGACCCCGTGCCCGGCGCGGGCCCGGTACCCCTGTGGCGGCCCCGTGGCTCGGCCGGGCTGTTCGACGGGCTGCCAGGACAGCGCATCAGCAGTTCGGCGTCCTTCGCCGCGTGAACAACCACGCTTGAAAGATCCACGCTCGAAAGATCCACAGCGGGGCGCTCGCCTCGCTGTCCCGCCGGTTGCACCGTCGCCCCGTCGGTACGAGGAGTTGTCATGGAAGAGAAGAATGACCTGTCGAGGCGTACGTTCCTCGGGATGAGCGCGGGGGTGAGCGCACTGGGCGTGCTCGGTCTCGCCGGGTGCTCGAGCGGCCCCGCACCCGCGCCGCAGGTCGACGTCCAGGTCCCCCAGGCGCTGCTCGATGAAGCTTCCAAACTGCGCGGCGGGTCGGTGGGGATGCTCTCGCAGAAGCTGTATTCGGAGGCCGCCAACAAGGCGCTGGACAAGTCGCTGCAGGTGTTCGCCTCGGCCACCGGCACCACCGTCCGCAACGACCTCGTCTCCGGCGACGCCGGTGACATGGTCGCGAAGATGGACGCCGAGGTGAAGGCGGGCACCAACCGCGATCTGGCCTTCTTGAGCGACCGGCGGTTCGTCGGCCAGCTGCACAACCTCGGCGCCCTCACCGACGTCACCGACGTGGTCCAGGAGATGAAAGCGCTTTACGGGGAGCCCGCGACGGAGGCGAACGACTACTGCGTGTTCGACGGGCGCTGGTTCGCGATCCCCTACCACTTCATCGCGACCGGGATGTACCTGCGCAAGGACTGGTACCAGGAAAAGGGCCTCCCGCTCAAGCCCTACTACTCGTGGGAAGAGCTGCGCGACAACGCGTTGGCGGTCTCCGACCCGGCGAAGCGGCGCTTCGGCTGGGGGCTGACGGTGAACCGCTCCGGCGACGCCAACGGCTTCATCGCGAACGTCATCAACACCTACGGCGGGGCGATCGCGGACAACACCGGCACGAAGGTCGTGTTCAACTCGCCGGAGACCGTCGCCGCCGTCACGTTCATCGGCGACATCTACACGAACCCGAAGTACAAGCCGATGCTGCCGCCCGGGATCGGCAGCTGGACCGACTCGAGCAACAACGAGAACTGGCTGGCCCAGATCCTGGGCCTCACGCTCAACCAGTTCAGCGTCTACGCCGACTCGAAGACCAAGAAGAACCCGGTCTACGCCAACACGCACGTGTTCAACGGCGCGACCGGACCGGCGCTCGACCGGCCCCTCGCGTACGGCGAGTCCAACTCGTTCGTCGTGTTCAAGGGCGCGAAGAAACCCGACCTCGCCAAGGTGGTGGCGAAGTTCATGGTCGGCGGGACCGCGCTGCTCGGGGTCGCGAAGGAGGCACCGTGCCTGGTCAACCCGTCGTGGAGCAAGGTGTGGGACTCCGACCCGTACTACACGAGCGGTGACCCGGCCTTCCCCGCGTTGCGGGAGCAGACCCGCGCGCCGCTCCCGGTGACCACCAAGACCGGGTACGCGTTCCCCCAGGCCCCGAGTCCCGGCGAGCAGGCCGCGACCGCGGCCTACCTGCTGACCGACATGATGCAGTCGGTCATCCAGGGCACCCGGCCGGCCGACGCCGTCGCCGCGACCCACGGCCGGATCGTCCAGATCTTCGAGCAGCAGGGCTACCGGCAGTGACCATCCTGCGTCCCAAGGGGACAGAGTCGGCGCCGGCCCGTCCGGCGCCGGGCACGTCGTCCTCGCTCACCCCGACACAACGGAGGCTCGGGCGCGACTGGCGCCTCGCCGCGGTGTTCATCGGGCCGACGCTGGTACTGGTCGCCGGCCTGATCCTGGTGCCGATCATCAGCTCGATCTTCACCAGCGCCACCGAGCGCCACGGGTCGGAGACGGTCTTCGTCGGGCTGGACAACTACACCGCCCTCTTCGGCGACGCCCTGTTCCACAAGGGCGTGCTGAATTCGTTCGTCTTCACCGCGTACGCCGAGATCTTCAAGGTGGTCTTCGGGCTCATCGCCGCGTTGATGCTGCACCACATGCGCCGCGGCAAGGCGATCATCGCCGGGGTGATCCTGCTGCCGTGGGTGATCCCGACGGTCGTCACGGCCTTCACTTGGCGGTCCCTGCTCGACCCCATCTTCGGCAGCGTCAACGTCCTGCTCACCGACTCCGGGATCGGGCCCGCCCTGGCCGCGATGGGTCTCGTCGACAAGTGGCCCGCGGAGTGGCTGTCCGATCCCGCGCTCGCGATGCCGGCGGTCATCCTGGTCAACGTCTGGAAGGGCATCCCGTTCTTCACGGTGACGTTCCTCGCCGGGCTCAAGGCCATCGACAGCGGTCTCCACGAGGCGGCCATGATGGACGGCGCCTCGCCGTGGCAGCGCTTCGTGCACATCACGCTGCCGGGGCTGCGTCCCGTCATGATCGTGACGGTGCTGCTGTCGTCGATCTGGACGTTCAACAACTTCGACCTGATCTGGCTGATGACCCAGGGCGGGCCCGGGGACGCCACCGCCCCGTACGTGCTGGTGGCCTACTCGAAGGCCATCCAGCAGCTGCAGCTGGGCGCGGGCGCCGCGGTCACGCTCGTGATGCTGCCGATCATCGCCGTCCTCGTGGTGATCCTCGTGCGGATGATGCGCCGCAGCGACCAGCCGGGCGCGAGCGACCTGGGGCGCCGGCGGCTCACTCCCGGTCAGCGCCGGGCGCTGCCGTGGGTGATCGTCGTGGGCTCGGTGCTCGTGCTGATCTGGGCGTCGCCGCAGATCGTGTGGAAGGCCGCGCTCGTCCTGGGCGTGTTCGTGGTGCTGGCGGCCGCCGTCGGCCGGGTCGTCTCGGTGCTCGCGACGCGGGGCAACCGGCTGGCCGCACGCCTGGTCGGCGGCACCGGCTCGGGGGTCGCGCTCGTGGGGCTGCTGGGCTTCGTGCTCGCCCCGCTCTACTGGATGACGGTCACGGCGTTCAAGTCCGACGACCAGATCGTCGCGCGCACCGACGACCTCTGGCCGACGCCGTGGAGCACCGAGCAGTTCACCAACCTGTTCACGGGCGCGTTCGGCACCTGGTACGTCAACACGATCCTGGTGTCGGTGGCGTCCACCGTGATCGCCGTGGTCTGCGCGGCATCGGCCGGCTACGCGCTGGCACGGCTGAAGTTCCGGGGTTCGGAGAGCTTCACGGTGACGATCCTGCTCACCTACGTGATGCCGGGCGCGCTGCTGTTCATCCCGCTGTACGAGCTGATGAGCGGGATCGGGCTCAACGACTCGTTGTGGTCGCTCGTGCTCGCCTACCCCACGTTCACCCTGCCGTTCGCGACGTGGCTGCTCGTCGGCTACTTCAAGTCCATCCCCGCCGACCTCGAGGAGGCCGCTTTGGTCGACGGCTGCACGCGGTTCGGGGCGTTCCGCCGGATCGTGCTGCCGCTGGCCAAGCCGGGCCTGCTCGCGGTCGCGCTGTTCACGCTCACCAACGCGTGGAACGAGTTCCTGTTCGCCTTCGTGTTCATCACCAAGGACGACTACAAGACGCTGCCCGTCGGCATGCAGTCGATGATCTTCGGCGACGTCGTGCCGCAGGGGCAGCTGGCCGCGGCCTCGCTGCTGATCAGCATCCCGGTCGTGCTCATGTACGGGTTCGGGCAGCGGTTCCTGACCGAGGGCCTCACCGCGGGAGCGGTGAAGGGATGAGCGAGATCACGGAGGAGCACGTCGCGACGGCGTCCCGGCCGAGCGACCTGCGGATCACCGACGTGCGGGTGGCCAACCTGGCCGGCGTGCCGTTCCGCTCGTCGATCATCCGGATCGACACGAACCAGGGGCTGGCCGGCTACGGGGAGGTGCGCGACCAGGCCAGCGCCACGTACGCGCTCGTGCTCAAGAGCCGGCTCGTCGGCGAAAACCCTTGCAACGTCGACAAGATCTTCCGCAAGATCAAGCAGTTCGGGTTCCACGGCCGCCAGGGCGGCGGGGTCTCCGGCGTCGAGATGGCGCTGATGGACCTGGCCGGCAAGGCGTACGGCGTGCCCGCGTACGCGCTGATCGGGGGCCGGTTCCGGGACGAGGTCCGCTGCTACGCGGACACGCCGTCGCTGCAGGATCCGCACGCGATGGGCGCCCGGCTGCTGGAGCGCAAGCAGCGCGGGTTCACGATGCTGAAGATGGACGTGGGCATCGACCTGCTGTGGGACGTGCCGGGGGCGCTGATCGCGCCGCCGGGTGCCCGCGAGGACGTGACGACGATGCACCCGTTCACCGGCATCCAGGTCACCGCTCGAGGCGTCGGGCATTTGGTGTCCTATGCGGACATCGTCCGGTCGGTCGTCGGGTACGACGTCGCGCTCGCCGCCGACCACTTCGGCCACATCGCCCTCGACTCGGCCGTCCGGATCGGCCGCGCGCTGGAACCGTTCACCCTGGCCTGGATCGAGGACCTGATCCCGTGGCAGCTGACCGACCAGTGGCGGCAGCTCACCGCGGCCGTCGCCGTCCCGACGTGCACGGGCGAGGACATCTACCTGCTCGACGGCTTCCGGCCGCTGCTGGACGCCGGCGCCATCCGCGTCGTGCACCCCGACCCGGCGACGGCGGGCGGGATCGCGGAGACCAAGCGGCTCGGCGACTACGCGCAGGAGCGCGGGATCGCGATGGCGCTGCACCTGGCGGCGTCGCCGATCGCGACGATGGCGTGCGTGCACCTGGCCGCCGCCACGGAGAACTTCCTCGCCCTCGAACACCACGCGGCCGAGGTGGACTTCTGGAGCGACCTCGTCACCGGGCTCCCCCGCCCGCTGATCCAGGACGGCCGGATCACCGTGCCGGACACCCCGGGACTGGGGTTCGGCGACCTGAACGAGGAGCTGCTGCGCCGCCACCTCGACCCGCGCGATCCGGTGTTCTTCGCCGAAACGACCCACTGGGACAAGGAGTCGAGCCACGACCGCCTGTGGAGCTGAGCCGTGAGTGTTCAGTCGGGTCAGAACCCGACTGAACACTCACGACCAGGCCGGGCGGAAAGCGCTGTCAGGCCCCGCCCTGCTCGGCGCGCCACCGCTCGTACTCGGGCCGCGCTTCGTCCGAAAGCGGGTAGTACAACCGCATGTCGCCGCCTTCGGACAGCCGGATCCGGGAGAACTCCTCCCAGTCCGCGTGTTCCTGGGCGTGGGCCACCAGGGCCGGGGCGAGCTCGACCGGCACGACGACCGCCCCGTCGTCGTCGGCGACGACGATGTCGCCCGGCTCGACGAGCGTGCCACCGCACGCCACCGGCACGTTGACGGCGGCCGGGACGATGCCGGTCTGGGCGTGGAAGTTCGGGGTGGCGCCCCGGATCCAAAGCCCCAGACCGAGCTGCTTGGCCTCCCCGATGTCGCGCAGGCACCCGTCGATCACGACGCCGGCGCCGCCGCGGCCCTTGAAGTAGGTCAGCATCATCTCGCCGAACACACCGCTTTCCATGTCGCCGCGCGCGTCGACGACGATCATGTCGCCGGGTTGCGCGTGGTACATGACGTGCCGGTGCAGCTGTTTCTCCGGTTCTTCGTACTCGTCGACGGGATAGCGGTCCTCCCGCTTCGGCAGGAACTGCAGCGTCAGCGCCGGACCGGCGACGCGCACGCCGGGGGTCACCGAAACCGGGCCCCGGATGAACGCGCTGCGGATGCCCATGCGGCTGAGCTCGCCGCTGGCCGTCGCGCTGCCGATGGCCGCGAGGGCCGCGCTGAGTTCGGCGGGCGGGCGAACGATGTCGTGCGTCTCGACCACGTCGATGGCTCCCTCGGGTCCGCGTTGACCGTGATTGTCCAAGAGTTTCGCTCTCGATCCGAGCCTAGTCCGGCGAAGCCGCTTTCGCGATGTCCGGCGCGGCCTCGCGAAGGTGGTATCGACGAGTCCTGGTTGTCCCACCGCGCGGGGGTCATCCTGGAAGTGTGGAACGGAACGAACTCGCGGACTTCCTCCGGCGCCGGCGTGCGCTGCTGCAGCCGGAGAACGTCGGTGTCGCGGCCGCGGGGCGGCGCCGGACGCCGGGACTTCGACGCTTCGAAGTCGCCCAGCTCGCCGGCATGTCACCGGACTACTACGCCCGGCTCGAGCAGGGACGCGGCCCGCGACCGTCGGTCCCGATGCTCACCGCGCTGGCCCGCGCGCTGCGGCTGACGATCGACGAACGCGACCACCTCTTCCGCCTCGCCGGGCACCACGCCCCGCCGCGCACCGGCGGTGACGAGCACGTCAGCCGCGGCCTTCTCCGGCTCGTGGACGGGTTGCCGGGCCTGCCCGCCCTGATCGCGTCCGACCTGAACGTCGTGCTCGCCCAGAATGCGATGGCGGACGCGCTGGTGGGGGCGCAGACGCAGTTCCGCGGCCTCGCCCGCAGCTGCACCTACCGGTGGTTCACCGATCCGGAGATGCGCGGCCGGTATCCCGCCGAAGACCACGAGCACGAGAGCCGGGCGCAGGTGGAGGACCTGCGGGCGACCCTGGCGGCCCGCCCGGCCGATCCCGCGGCCGGCAAGCTGATCGGTGCGTTGCGCGCGGAGAGCGCGGAGTTCGCCGAACTCTGGGCCCGACACGACGTTTCGGTCCGGCGCGGCGACCGCAAGCGCATCCGGCACCCCGCGGTCGGGCTCATCGAGCTGGACTTCGACATCCTCGCCACCGCCCGGCAGGACCAGCGCCTGATCGTGTACTCCCCCGCGCCCGGCAGCGCCGCGGTCTCGCAGCTGGAGCTGCTGGCCGTGCTCGGCCAGGAACGGTTCACCCCCTCCGGAAGCGACGGACACCTCCCGGGCTGAGCGGCACCACGGGCACGGACCCGACGACCCCAAGCGGGCCGCTGGGCGTTCCGTCCTGCCCGGAACTTCCCCTTCCGCACGACCGAAAGGAAAACCATGTCGATCCGACGACTTACCGGGCTGCGGCGGTGTGCCGCGCTCGGTCTCACCGCGCTGCTCGCCGCGGCCCCGGCGGCCCTGGCGGACCCTGTCCATGCGGCCGGCATCCGGCTGGGCGACGTGCGCGTCGTCGCCCACTTCGACCGGGCCGCGGGCCAGGTCGCCGAAAGCATCGCCCCGGAACCCGATGGCGGTGCGGTCATCGGCATGATCGCGGCCCGTCAGGTGGTGCGGGTCGCCCCGGACGGAGCCGTCCACGCCCTCGTCACCATGCCGTTGCCCCCGGGCGGTGGCGGCACCACCCCGGTCATCGGGACGCCGGTGGTCACCGGGGTCGCCCGATCCGGCAGCGGGGCCGTGTACTTCCTCTACAGCTCGGGGCGCGGCGGGCTGACCGGGATCTGGCAGGCCCGCTCGTCCGGGGAGCCCCGGCTCGTCGTGCCGTTGCCGGCCGGCACCTTCCCGAACGCCCTGGTCATCGACGGCGAGCGAAACCGGTTCCTGGTGACCGACTCCACCGGCGGGCGCATCTGGCAGGCCCCGCTGCGGGGCGGCCCCGCTTCCGTGTGGTCGGCGGACCCGGCGCTGGCGCCCGGCGGCTTCTTCGGCGCCAACGGCATGAAGATCCACGACGGCGCGGTGTGGGCGAGCAACTCCGACCACGGCACCCTGCTCCGCATCCCGGTGACGAAGGACGGCGGCGCCGGCCGCGCCGAGGTCCGGGCCGCGGGGCTGGCGGGCATCGACGACTTCGACTTCACCGGCCGGGGCACCGAAATCCTCGCCGCGGTCAACCAGGCGAGCGAACTCGTGCGGGTGAGCGCGGACGGCACCCGGGAAACCCTGCTGGACGCCGGAAACGGCATGCAAGGGACCACGGCCGTCGCCGTCCGGGGGGACCGCGTGTACGTGACCAACGGCGCCAACCTGGCCGGAGACGATCCGAATCTCCTGCGCGCGCAGCTAGAACGCTCCCCCGGCCCCAGGCCGTGACGACGCGGGCCGGCTACAGGGCCAGGAGGACGCGGCCGAACGGGCCGCCCTCGGCGAGGTGGCGTTGCGCCTGCGCGGCCTCTTCCAACGGGAACACGCGGTCAACCAGCGCAGTGATCTCCTTGCGGCCCGTCGCCGCGCTCGACTTCCGCCGCGCCCAGCCGCGAGTACAGGCCGAAACCACCGGACTGCTCGGGGACAGCGAAGCCGGCTGGGTCGTCCGAGCTGTTCAGCGACTACTGGTCCGAAACGGACGAGAGCCTCTGGCGGTTCACCAAGCGCAACCAAGATCTCGGTCCGATCCGGACGGTCCTCGGCAGTCACGGCATCGTCATTTCCCGGGTGATCCGGCGGCGCTCGGTCACATAGCCGAGCAGGACCAGCCCGAGACTGGACAGAGTGGACTTGAGCTGCGGCCAGTCGTCTTCGCGGGGCGGGTCGACGCTGGCGGTTCCCGGGTAGAGCACGGCGGAAAGCTGGGTGAGCCCGTACAGGCTCGCGATGATCGCCGCGCTGTCCAGCGACTGGCGTGACCGGCCCGGTTTCCACAAGTGGTACAACGCCGCCAGGGCCAGGCCGGCACCCATGCTCATGGTCTGCGCGTTGTGGAACTTGGCGTGGGGTGGCCACGTCGGGTTGTGGATGTGGGTTTCGTTCCAGTCGGCGATGTACGCGCCGACCATGGTTCCCGCCGCGGACAAGGAGATGAGCACCTTGCCGACGGGGAACTTCCCGACCTTGAGATTCGCCATGTCCTTCTCCGTCAAGCCGTCGTTGCGGGAACAGCGGGCTGCCGGCTCGCGATCGCGAGCCGGTGGGCGGTCTCCGCGGCGTCGGGAGGCGTGGTCGGGTAGACGTCGGCTTCGAAGAACCGGGCGAAGGGCAGGGTGGCCAGCGTCTCCGCGACTTCTTCCTCGTCGGCGGCGATGACCTCGACGAACGTCGCCCGGCGGCTGGGGGAAACGTGGTGGGCGCCGATCCGCCCGGCCGAACGCAGCACCTCCAGCTGCTTCTGCTCGTCCTCTCGCCGCGCGGAGAATTCCGCGAAGTCCGTGTCGTCACGCAGGGTGGCGAACACCATGAACGTGGACGTCTCGGCGGTGTTTTGGGTCGGTGACATGTGCTCAGGCCTTTCGATGACGGTGATGTCAGCTGATGACATCACCGTACCACGCCGATGTCATCAGCTGACATCACTGCGCGGACGGCCGCACTAAACTCGGCAGCATGGGACGATGGGAGCCAGGAGCCGGTGACCGGTTGCGCGAGGCCGCATTGACCCTCTACCTCGAGCGCGGCTTCGAGCAGACCATGGTGGCCGACATCGCCGAGCGGGCCGGCGTCACCGCCCGCACCTTCTTCCGCTACTTCGCCGACAAGCGCGAGGTCCTCTTCGACGCCGCGGCCGAACTGGAGGAAAAGTCCTTGGCCGCACTGGAAGCGGCGCCCGCCACGACGTCGACGCTCGAGATCGTCACGGCCGCACTCGACGCCGTGGCCGACACCATCGGGCACGACCGCGAGCTCGCCCGGAAGCGGCACGCGGTGATCATGGCCAACGCCGACCTCCGGGAACGGGAACTGATCAAGCTCGCCCAGATGTCGGCCACCCTCGCCGACGGCCTCCGACGGCGAGGTATCGGCGCCGCCGAAGCCGCCCTGGCCACCGAAACGGGCGCCGCGGTGTACCGGGTCGCCTTCCAGCAGTGGGTCGACGCCACCGAAGACCTCGACCTGCGCGACGCCATCGACCAGTCGTTCGCCCAGCTGCAAGCCCTGACCGCACCCGGCTGATCTCCGCGTTCGAACAGCGGGCAGCCGCGCCGGAGCCCTACTTGAGCGCCATTCCCGGGACCCGGGCCCGGATCGCGTCCATGGTCGCCTCGTCCGAGACGCCCTGCCAGTCATACCGCGGCGTGTACGGGGCAGTCAGAGCGCGAACATCCTCGTCGCTCAGTTCGACGTCCAGCGAAGCGATCGCGTCGTCGATCTGCTTGGTCGAACCGGCACCGACGAGCGGAGCGGTGACGACCGGCTGGCGGTGCAGCCAGGCCAGGGCGATGGACGCGCGGCTCACGCCGTGGCCGGCCGCGACCTTCCCGACCGCGTCGACGATGGCGTGGTTCGACGCCTCTTCCGCGGGCGAGTAGAGCAGGTCGGCGTAGCCGCCATCCGTCTCCGAGCGGGCGGTCGTTTTCGCGTCGCCCCAAGCGCGAGCGAGGCGGCCACGCGCGAGAGGGCTCCAGACGATCGTGCCGACGCCCTCGTCCAGGCACAGCGGGATCATCTCGCGTTCTTCCTCGCGGGCAAGCAGGTTGTAATGGTCCTGCATGGACACGAACCGGGCCCAGCCGTGCTGCTTCTGCAGGTGCAGCGCCTTGGCGAACTCCCAGGCGAACATCGACGACGCGCCCAGGTAGCGCACCTTGCCCGCCTTCACCAGGTCGCTGAGCGCTTCGAGCGTCTCCTCCAGCGGCGTCGCGTGGTCGTTGCGGTGCACCTGGTAGAGATCGATGTAGTCGGTGCCGAGGCGCCGCAGGGAGTGCTCGACCTCGGTCATGATCGCCTTGCGGGACAGGCCTTTCCCGTTCGGGCCGGGACGCATCGGGTGCCGCAGCTTGGTGGCGATCACCACGTCGTCGCGGTCGGCGAAGTCCTTCAGCGCCCGGCCGAGGATCTCTTCGCTCGACCCGTTCGAGTACATGTTCGCGGTGTCGAAGAAGGTGATGCCCGCGTCCAGCGCGTGCTTGATCAGCGGACGCGCGTCGGCCTCGCCGAGGGACCAGACGGGGTGGCCGCGGTCGGGTTCGCCGTAGGTCATCGCGCCGATCGCGATGGGCGAGACGTCGAGGCCGGTGGTGCCGAGCTTGCGGTAGCGCATGAGAGGCTCCTGGGATCCAACATGCGGACGATTCTCCGCATGTTGGTCCGAAACTAGCGGAGGATCGTCCGCGAGTCAAAGCGTGGGGCATCATCGAGGCATGACCGACCAGACGCCGGGCACGTACGGCACGCAGCGCAAGGCCGCCGCGCGCAACCGTGTCGCGATCATCGAGGCCGCCCACGAGCTGTTCGCGCAGAACCCGCTGGTGCCGCTGAGCGAGGTCGCCAAGCGTGCCGGCGTCGGCGCCGGGACGCTCTACCGCCACTTCCCCACCCGCGAAGACCTGATCCTCGCGGCCTACCAGCACGACATCGAACGTCTCACCACCACCGCCGACGAGGTCCTCGAGCGGCATTCGTCCGCGAAAGCCGCCTTCGTCGAGTGGTTCGAGACGCTGTCGGCCTACATCCGCATCAAGCACGGCCTCGGCGACGCGCTGCACAGCGCCGCCGCCCAGGACGTGATCGACGCTTCCTGGGCACCGACCACCGCGGCGGTCAAGAAGCTCGTCGACGCCTGCGTGGCCGAAGGCACCATCGCCGCCGGGCACGACCCGGCGGACATCATCATGCTGATGAGCTTCCTGTGGCGGGTGGCGAACAACGACGAGGGCGCCGCACAGGGGCGGCGCCTGGTCGCCGCCGTGTTCTCCGGCCTCGAGCAGACGCCCCGACCGGTGTGAGCGGCCCGGCTCACGAGCGCGTGAAGACCGGCTTGCCCGGCGGCGGGTCCAGCAGGACCCCGACCGCCTCGTCGTAGCCGAACGGGCCGGCCAGGACCGGTGCCGGGTCCAGGGTTCCCTCGGCGATGAGCTTCAGCACGTCCGGTACGTGCGGGCTCGCGTGCGGTGGTCCGATGACGAGGTTGAGACCCGTCGCGTACAAGGCGAAGTACGGCAGGCGCGGCTCTCCGAAGTAGACGGACCGGACGACGCACGTGCCGCCGGGGCGGGTGGACAGCAGCGCGCACCGGAATCCCGCGGCCGCCGCCGCGGCGTCCACGACCAGGTCGAAACCGCCGTCGAGCCGGTCGGGGTACGCGTCGACGGCGACGACGGTCGCGCCCGCGGCGGCGGCCTGGGCGCGACGCCCTTCGTCGACGTCGAGGTAGGTGACGTTCGCGGCCCCCAGCGCGACGGCGCACAAGACGGTCAGCAGCCCGAGGCTGGCCGTTCCCCCGACCACGAGCACCTCGGCGCCGGGCCGCGCTTCGAGCGTCGGCCGGACGGCCTGGAAGGCGTCGGTGAGGTTGTCGGCGGCCGAGGCGGCCACGAAGGGCTCGACGGCCGGCGGCAGCGGCGTCAGGTTGTGCCGCGCCCAGGGGACGCGCACCAGGTCGTCGAACAACCCGCCCCAGAGGCCGCCGGCGCTGGTGCCGTAGGACGCGAGCCCGGGTACCGAAGCGCACGCACCCGGGAGGCCACGCCGGCAGTTTTCGCACGTGCCACAGCTGATGTGCCAGGGGATGACCACCCGCTGGCCGACCCGCAGCGACGAGTCGTCGCCGTCGAGGTCGACGATCTCGCCGACCGCCTCGTGGCCGAGCGCGAAGGGCGTCTCGAACGGCGCGGGGGAAACCACGAGCCGGCGGTCGAGGTCGCAGGCGGACGAGGCGATGGGCCGCACCAGCGCGTCCCCGCGGGCGGAGAGGCGGGGCGCCGGCCGGTCCTGCCATTCCAGGCCGCGGGGACCGGTGAGGACGAGGCTCTGCATGGGTCTCCCGCCGTTGACTAGAGGGTTCTCTCTAGAGAGACGACTCTAGAGAGCGGGGTTCGGTATCGTCAACCCGTGCCCCGCCTCGTCCACGACACGTCGGCGATCCTCGACGCCGCAGTACGGCTGCTCGCGGCCGGGAGCCCCGACGCGATCACCATCGCCGGCGTGATCCGGGAGGCGGCCGTGTCCAGCGGCTCCGTCTACCACCGGTTCCCCCACCGCGCGGCCCTGCTCGCCGCCGTCTGGAACCGGGCCGTCGGGGGTTTCCACGCCGAGCTGTACCCGCTCTTCGCCGGCGAGCCGGTGGCCGCGGCGGCCGCTCTCGGGCGGCGGACCGTGTCGTGGTGCCGCGCCAACCCGGCTGACGCGCGGGTGCTGCTGGCCGGCCTCGGAGCCTTCGAGCCCGACGCGTGGCCCGCGGAAAGCCGAACCGCGCGAGAGGCCGACCAAGCACGCTGGGACGAGCACATCCGCCACCTGGTGACCGGCCTCAAGACGGCGACCGGGCACGAGACCGCGGAAATCCTCCTCGTCGTCCTCGACCTGCCCTACGCCGCCGTGCGCCGTTACCTCGGCGCCGGCCGGGACATCCCGGCGAACCTCGAAGACATCGTCGAGCGCGTCATCCGGACCCAGCTCGCCGGCCCCTGAGCCACGAAGGTGTTCCATTTTGGGCTTTCCTGAGCGATAGTGGTCGAGTCTGTGTTTTACAACGTTGTAAATCCTCGTGGGAGGCTCGATGCGCGAGCGGCTGTCCTGGAGACGTAACCGACGCGGACGCGGCGCGATCGCCTGGCTGGCCGCGGCCGGCCTCGCCGCTCAACTCGCTCTCGCCGGCGTCGCGGACGCGGCGGAGGCCACCGCGGCTCCCGCCGCGCCGGTAGCCGGGACGCACTTCCTGGACCACAGCTCCGCCCTCGCCGGCTACGCCGATCCCGCCTGGTACGAAGCGAACATCCCGTTCGTGGACCTGCCCGACGCCACGATGGAGAACGTCTACTACTACCGGTGGCGCGTCTTCAAGGAACACCTGCGCTACACCAATCCCACGGACGGCTGGATCTCGACCGAGTTCCTCGACTGCTGCGGGTACGCCGCGCCCTACCAGGCGATCAACGCGGCCACCGGGCACCAGCTGACGGAAGGGCGCTGGCTGCGCGACCCGTCCTACGGCCGGGACTACCTCAAGTTCTGGCTCACCGGACCCGGCGCCGGCCCCAAGCCGGCCACCGACGACGTCAACGCCGACACCACCGACTGGGCGCACGAGTACAGCGTGTGGCTGGCGACCTCGGCCTACGGCCAAGCCCAGGTGACCGGGGACTTCGCGCCGTTGCGCGAGCTGCTGCCGGCGCTGGTGCGCCAGTACCGCGGCTGGGACAAGCAGTACAACGCCGACCTCGGCCTGTACTGGTCGGTGCCGGTCTGGGACGCCATGGAGTTCTCCGCCTCGTCCTACGAGTCGGCCGAGCCGTACCACGGCGGCGCCGGGTACCGCCCGACGCTCAACTCCTACCAGTACGGCGACGCCGTCGCGATCAGCCGCATCGCGGACTCCGTCGGCGACCACCAGCTCGCCACCGAATACGCCCAGCGCGCCGCGCAGCTCAAGGCCGCGTTGCAGAAATGGCTGTGGGACCCGAACCGCGGCTTCTACTACGCCATGGCGCGCGACGACAACCCGAGCCACCGGCTGTCCGGCAGCCGCGAGCAGATCGGCTACCTCCCGTGGATGTTCGGCGCCGCCCAGCCGGCCGACAGCACGGCGTGGGCCCAGCTGCGCGACCCCAGCGGATTCGCGAGCGCCTACGGCCCGACCACCGCGGAGCGCCGCAGCCCGTACTTCATGAAGGACGCGGGATCCTGCTGCCGCTGGGACGGGCCCAGCTGGCCCTTCGCCACCGCACAGACCCTGACCGGCATGGCGAACCTGCTGGACGACTACCCGGCCCAGAGCACGGTGTCCAAAGAGGACTACGCGGCCGCGCTGGCCACCTACGCCCGGACCCAGACCAAGGACGGCAAGCCCTACGTCGCCGAGGCGCACGACCCGGACCGCGACGCGTGGATCTACGACGGGCGCAACCACAGTGAGGACTACAACCACTCGACCTACACCGACCTGGTCCTGTCCGGGTTGATCGGGCTGCGCCCGCAAACCGGGAACACGCTCGAAGTCCGGCCGCTCGTACCGTCCACATGGGACCACTTCGCCGCCGAAAACGTGCCGTACCACGGACACGACGTCACGGTGCTGTGGGACCGCGACGGCAAGCACTACGGCCAGGGCGCCGGGATGCGGCTCTACGTCGACGGCCGGCTCGTGCAGTCCTCGGCGACGGTGCGGAACACCAGCATCGATGTCGGCGGCGCCCTGTTCCCCCGCTCCGACGGCCTCGTCGACGACGCGGCCAACCCGCTGCGCACCGGCTACCCCCGGCCGATCACCTCCTACACCTGGACCTACGACAACGCGTGGAACGCCCTCGACGGCAAGGTCTGGTACAACGAGGTGCCGGAGAACACCCGGTGGACGAACTACGCCTCGCCGAACGCGAACGACTTCTACGGAGTCGACTTCGGCGCCCCCACGCCCGTCGGCGACATCCGCTGGCACGGCTACGACGACGGCGGCGGGGTCAAGCCGGCCGCGGCCTACAGCCTCCAGTACTGGACGGGCTCGGCCTGGCAGGAGATCCCCGGCCAGGTTCGCGCACCGGCGAAGCCGGTGGGCAACGGCGTCAACCGGATCACGTTCCCCACCCTGACCACCAGCAAGGTCCGGCTGGTGTTCACCAACCCGCCGGGCGCCTTCGTCGGCGTCACCGAGTTGCAGTCCTGGACACCCTCGAGCCCGGACGCCCGCATCGACGTCGGGCCCGCCAACGCCAACGGCGTCGTCACGATCAGCCGGAGCACCCCGCTCGACGTCACGGTGCGCAACACGACGCAGCGCCCGCTCCTCTCCCCGCGCGTGAGCCTCGCGGTCCCGGCCGGCTGGGCCGCCACCGCCGCCGGACGCCCGCCGGCCACGATCCCGCCCGGCCAGTCCCGGACGTGGTCCTACACCCTGACGGCCCCGGCGGGCGCCGAGCCGGGCAGCGCCGCGACGCTGACCGCGACCGCGTCGTACCGCGGCCCCGGTGGCGGCGAAGAAACGACGCACCGGCGGCAGAGCGTCCAGGTCGCCCACCCGGCGGGCCAGCACGATCCGGTCGGCGCCTGGAGCTTCGACGAGGGCAGCGGCACCACCGCCCACGACAGCGCGGGATCCCACGACGCCACCCTGGCCGGCTCCCCCGGCTGGGTCCCCGGCGTCACCGGCACCGCGCTGCAGCTCGACGGATCGGGCCAGTACGCGGAAACCGGCGGCCCGGTCGTGGACACCACCGGGAACTATTCGGTCAGCGCCCGGGTCCGGCTGGACCGCACGGGTTCGTGGGCCACCGCGGTCAGCCAGGACGGCGACCCGAGCAGCGGTTTCTACCTCCAGTACTCCGCGGCCGACGACCGCCTGGCGTTCTCGACCAGTGCGGGTCGCGCGCTGTCGAACGTCGCCCCCGTGCCCGGACGCTGGTACCACCTGGTCGGCGTGCACGACGCCGACGCCGGCACCTACGTCCTCTACGTCGACGGCGTGGCCCAGACGAGGACCTGGAGCCAGCCCACCGGCGACGCCGCCCCCGGCCCGCTGGCCCTCGGCCGTGCCGTCTCCGGCGGCCGGCACAGCGACTTCTGGCCCGGCGGCATCGACGACGTCACCGTGTGGAACCGGGTCCTGACGGCCGCCGACGTCAGCTCAGGAGGTCCAGGGTCCGGCTCCGCTCGTTGAGCGGGCTGACGATCAGGTCGGTCACGCCGGCGTCCTCATAGCGCTTGAGGGCGTCGGTGACCGCCGTCTCGTCCCCGATGACGACCGTGTCGGCCGGGCCGGACAACCCGGCCCGGCCGAGCGACGCACGGTAGGCGGGCATCTGCCCCACCGCGGTGAGCCGGTCGGCCAGCCCGGCCCGGGCGCGGTCGGGGTCCGGGCTCAGCAGGGTGATGAGCTGGGCGACGACGCGCGCGCCGCGGGCGGTGTGCGGGGTGATGGTCTCGGCGATCATCCGCGGCGTGATCCAGGTGACGACCACCCCGTCGGCGAGTTCACGGGCCAGCTCGAGCATGCGCGGCCCGAGCGCCGACAGCAGCAGGCCGGGTGCCGGGGCGGTGATGTCCAGGCGGATGTCGACGGTGAAGAACTCGCCGTCGTGCCGGACCGGTTCGCCGTGCAGCAACGCGCGCACGACCGTCAGGTACTCGCGGGTGTGGCGCAGCGGGGAGGTGTAGCCGAGGCCGAGCTGGTCCCGGACGTACCAGGCGTGGCTCGGGCCCAGCCCCAGGACGAGACCACCCGCGGCGGCTTGCAGGGTGAGGGCTTCGGCCGCCGTGGTGACCGGGTGGCGCGGAGAGGTGACGGCGATCGCCGTCCCGATTTCGGGTGGCCGCCGGCGCAGGGAGGCCAGCAGGGTGAGCGGGTCCCAGCCGCCGGGTTTCTGGTTGGTCCAGAAGCCGGCGAAACCGCGCTCGGCGGCGTCGGCCGCGGCCGCCACCACCTCCGCGGGGGACGAGGGATCGATCAAAGCGGTTCCGATGTGCATGAACCGATTCCAGTCGCCGGGACGGCCTCGAACCAGACCCACTTAGACTGTCCAGCGATCACTTTTCGTCATCGTGCGGCCCGGGAGGAACGGTGGAACTGCGCTCGTTGCGGTACTTCGTGACGGTCGCCGAGGAGCTGCACTTCGGGCGGGCCGCGGAGCGGCTCGACATCGTGCAGCCGGCCGTGAGCCACCAGATCGCGCGGCTCGAGCGGGACCTCGGGACCCGGCTGCTCGACCGGTCGCCCCGGCACGTCCGGCTCACGCCGGCCGGTGAGCGGGTGCTGGCGGCGGCCCGGGACACGCTCGCCGCGGCGGCGCGCGTGCGCGTGGTCGCCGGTGAGCCCGCCGCCCGGCCGCGGATCGGCGTCGCTCCCGGAGTGACCGCGCGCCTGGAACGCGCCGCGGAGCTCCTGCGCGAAGGGGAACGACCGGCCGAAGCGGCGCTGGTGGACCTGCCGGTGCCCGCCCGGCTCGCGGCCGTCCGCGCCGGCGAGCTCGACCTCGCGCTGGTGCGCGGCCCGGTGGACCCGACCGGCGTCCGGGTGGTGCGGGCCTGGTCGGAGCCCCTCCTCGCCGTGGTGTCCGGCGATCACCCGCTGGCCGGCCACACCCGCGCGACGCTCGGAGAGCTGGACCGCACCCCGCTGCGCCTGCCCGCCCACGACGAGGACCCGGCGATGCACGACGCGGTGCTCGCCGCACTGCGCCAGGCCGAAGGCAGGTCGGCGGCCCGCTCGGACGGCTCGATCCTGACGATCTTGATCGAGATCGGCGCCGGACAGGACGCGTGGACCCTCCTGCCGGCCGAACAGCTGACCGGGTTCGCCGCCCGCCGGGTGCGCGCCATCCCGCTCGACCCGCCGTTGACCATCGACGGCCACATCGTCGCCTCGCTGTCGACCCCGGAGGACTGCGTGTCGTCGTTCGTGCGGGCCTTCGCCGACGCTCCCGCACTCCGCACGTGATACCGGCCAGCTCGGCCTGCCACCCCCGCTCCGCGACCATCCGCAACCCCGACGGCTGCACGGTCACCATCGGCAGCTCCCGGACCTTCGCCCCGGGCCGGTGCACGAGACGCCATTCCCGCAGAATCGTCGCGAGCGCGACGCCCAGTTCGGCCCACGCGAACGTGTCACCGGGGCACCGGTGCCTGCCGACCCCGAACGGGAGGAAGGCGCCGGTGGCGTGCCCGGCGAGGTCTTCGTCGAGCCACCGATCGGGGTCGGACTCCAGCGGGGAGCCGAACACCCTCGGGTCGCGGTGCAGGGCGGTCAGGCTGAACCCGACCTCGGCCCCGGCCGGAATCCGGTAGCCGCCGAGGCTGATCGGCTCGGTCGCCCGGCGGGTCAGCAGCCAGTTCGGTGTGTGCAGGCGCAGCGCCTCCTTGATCACCCGGTCCAGGAGAGGTAGCCGGGCGAAGTCTCCCGCAGCAGATCCCCGTCGAAAGCGGAACCGTCCTCGTGCGCTTTAAGGAGCAGACCCAACAGGCCGGCGTCCGAACCGGCGCTGCGCGCGATGACCTCGTCGACGATCGTGCGGACCTCGCCGGACGACTTCTGGTACCGGCGGTTCACCCCGAGCGGCAACCGCTCCATCCAGTCGGCCGGATAGAGCGTGTGCGCCATGATCCCCGAGACGACGCCGGGGAACGCGGCCATGATCCGCTCGGCGGCCCCGGCCGCCAGGTCCGCCTTGAACAGCGCGTGGACGAGCGCGTCCACCGCCATCTCGTGGGTGACG
Source organism: Amycolatopsis sp. NPDC028719 (assembly GCF_055565395.1). Lineage (NCBI taxonomy): Bacteria > Bacillati > Actinomycetota > Actinomycetes > Pseudonocardiales > Pseudonocardiaceae > Amycolatopsis > Amycolatopsis sp. NPDC028719. Next base: position 15,084 of record NZ_JBVHUL010000007.1, on the reverse strand, counting down.
CGGGGGATGTCGAGCAGCGTGCCCGGCCGCCACTTCGCCACGCCCCGCTCGACCGCGTCGCGCATCTCGGGCACGTAGGACGCGATGCGGTGCCTGCCGCCGAACGTCTTGGCCGCCTTCTCGAAGACGCGGCCGCGGCGGAACACGTCGCCCCCGGCGAGCAGCACCGAACGCACCAGCCGGGGTGTGGTGATGAGGTGCACCGGCTTCCGTCCGATGAGGACGGTCACGACCTCGCCCGCGTCGGCGAGGGAGACGAAGAAGCCGAACGGGTCTCGGACCAGCCTCGGCAGGTGTCCCAGTCCCGGCCCGCGTTCCCGGGCAAGGACGACGACGAGGTTGATCGGGTCACCCGCCGCCAGCCCGGCGGCCAGCGAGTGGACGTCGTTGGTCCAGCACATGATGTCCGCGGTCGCGGCCACGATCTCCTGGTACGCGCAACGGAAGTGGAGCGCGTCGGGTAGCTCGGCCCCGGCGGCCAGCGCGATCAGGTCGCAGTTGGGCAGCACGGTCGAGGCGTCCCGCCGCAGCCGGGCGTACTCGGCGAAACCCGGCACCACCGCCGCCGCGCGGAAAGCGTTTCCCGCGCGTGGCCGGTGAGCCGGATTTCGAGGTCGAGCGCGAAACGCCGGGCCCACTCCGCACTCCGGCCGGGAAAGTGCGGTCACACAGGTCCGAGACCGCCGTGACGGCCGGGTGCCAGGACGGCCGCCGCCCTCGCTGGTCGATCGTTTCGAGGACCTGGCGCCGGAGCCGTTCGTACTCGACCCGTTTGCCGGCCGGCAGCGCGTCGTCCTGGACGTCGTCGAACACGAAGAAGAGGGTGTTCCAGTCGACCAGCAGCCGCAGGTCTTCGTCGCGCGCGTCCGCCGCCGCGTAGGACATCAGGCGGCCGTAGCCGAGCGCGTCGAACTTCCGCAGCGTGCCCTCGCTCCGGATCAGGCCGAGGCGGTGCGCCCACTGTCGCGTGGCCGCCTGGGCTTCGTCCCCGCGCGGGTGCCGGCGTGCCGGGAACGGAAGCGGGATCTCGCGCTGCCGCCAGTCGACGTTCCCCGCTGGGTATGTGTCCACAATGGATTCCCTCACTCTCGCCCACCGCACCGGCGGGACGGCCGGGCGGCGCTGCCGTTGAACCTCGCCAGCAGCTCGGCGAACGCGCGGACGTCGTGCTCCGGCCACGACGCGAGGAGCGCGCCCAGCCGCCCGCCGCGGGCGGCCCGGACCTCGGCGACGCGGCGGTCGCCCGCACCGGTCAGGCGCACCACGTACGCCCGGCCGTCGTCGGCCGCCTGAAGGCGTTCGATCAGCCCCAGCCCTTCCAGCTCGTGGAGCTGCCGCGAGACGGTCGGCGCGGTCACGCCGACGTGGCAGGCGAGCCCGGTCGGCCGGCACGGCCCGTGCTCGGCCAGGTGCGCCAGCAGGCGGTACGCGGCGACCTTGAGGCCGGGGTGCACATCCCGGCCGAGCCGTCCCGACGCGACCCGGTCTTGACGGACGAAGACGGCGAACTCGCGTTCGAGGTCCCCGATCGTCTCCTCGTCGAGCGTCATCGCGGACCGTCGCCGGGGATCGCGTTGGTGGTCCGCAGCGGCACTTCCCGGATGAACAGCACGCACACCAGCGCGACCAGCGCCAGCGGTGCCGCGTACTGGAAGAGGGCGCCGGTCGCCTGCCCGTAGGCGTCTTCGACCACGGCCCGGACCGGCGCGGGCAGCTCGGCCGGCCGCGCCAAGGATCCGGCGCCGGCCGGGACGCCCAGTTTCGCCAGCCCGTCCGTGACGACGTGCCCGACCCTGGCGGCCAGGACCGCCCCGAGCGCGGAAACGCCGATCGTGCCCCCGAGCGTGCGGAAGAACGAGACCGACGAGGTCGCCGCGCCCAGTTCACGCGGGCTCACCTGGTTCTGGACCGCCAGCACGAGGTTCTGCAGCATGATGCCGAGCCCCAGGCCGAGCAGGCCCATCGCGAGGGCCAGCTGCCAGTACGGGGTGTCCCGCTCGGTGAAGCCGAGCAGGCCCAGCCCGGCGGCGATGAGCACGGCACCGGCGACGAGGAACGGCTTCCACCGGCCGGTGGCCGAGATGACCCGGCCCGCGATGGTCGACGCGAGGGCCAGGCTGAGGATCAGCGGCAGGGCGAGGATGCCGGCCAGGGTGGGCGTCTTGCCTTCGGCCAGCTGGAAGTACTGGCTCAGGTACGTCGACGCGGCGTAGAGGGCGACGCCGATCGCGAGCCCGGCGACGATGGCCAGCACGACCGTCCGGGTGCGGAACAGCCACAGCGGCAGCACCGGGGCCGCGGCCCGCCGTTCGACGGCGACGAACGCCAGCGCCAGCGCCACGGTGCCGCCGAGCAGGAGCGCGGTCGGCCAGGAAAGCCAGGCGTAGCGGTCACCGGCGAGCGTCACCCAGATCAGCAGCAGCGACGCGGCCGCCGTCAGCAGCGCGGACCCGGCCCAGTCGATCTTCACCGAGCCCTTGACGACCGGCAGGTCGAGGGTCTTCTGCAGCACGACCAGGGCGACGACCGCGAACGGCACGCCGACGAAGAAGCACCAGCGCCAGCCCAGCCAGTCCGTGTCGACGATGAGGCCGCCGATCAGCGGCCCGGCGCTGGTCCCGACGGCGAACACCGCGCCGAAGTAACCGGAGTAGCGCCCCAGCTCCCGCGGCGGGATCATGGTCGCGATGATCACCTGGATCAGCGCGAGCAGGCCGCCCGCGCCGATGCCCTGCACCACGCGCGCCGCGATGAGCAGGCCCGGCCCGGCGGACAGCCCGGACAGCACCGAGCCGCCGGTGAAGATGATCAGGGCGGCCTGGATGAGCAGCTTCTTGCTGACGAGATCGGCCAGCTTGCCCCACACCGGGCTGGACACCGTCGTGGCGAGCAGCGTCGCGGTGATCACCCAGGTGTAGACGCTCTGGCCGGCGTGCAGCTCCGCCACGATCGTCGGCAGCGCGTTCGTCACGACCGTCGAGGACAGGATCGCCACGAAGATGCCGATGTACAGGCCGGACAGGGCTTGCAGGATCTGCTTGCGGGTCATCGGGGCGGTGCCGGTCCGTGGGATGGCTTCGGCGGTCATCGGTTCACCGTGCGGCCCGCTCGATGAGCTCGGTGACGACGTCGGGCCGGCTGAGCAGGACCGCGTGGGAGCCGTCCACCTCGGTGGTGCGGGCACCCGCCCGGGCGGTCATGAAGCGCTGCAGGTCCGGGCTGATCGCGTGGTCCTGGCGCGGGATGAGCGCCCATGACGGAATCGCGCGGAAGCCCTCGGTGGCGCTGGGGTCGGTGACCGCCCTGGTGTCGGCCGGCCGCTGGGTGGCGGCCAGGTCGGCGGCGGTGGTGCGGTCGAGGTCACCGGCGAAGACCGCGCGGAACTGTGCCGGGTCGATGACGACCTCGGCGCCGGCCGGGACCGGGGTGGTGAGCAACGGCAGCGGCGTCGCCGACTTCGCGGCGAGGTCACCGATGGTTTCGCCGCGCACCGGGATGAACCCGGCGATGTAGACGAGGGCCTTGACGCCGGTGACGGCGGTGGCGGCGTTGGTGATGACCGCGCCCCCGTAGGAGTGGCCGACCAGCACCTGGGGACCGTCGATCGTGGACAGGTAGCTGGTGGCGTAGGCGGTGTCACTGGTCAGGCCCTGCAACGGATCGGCGATGGCGCGCACGGGATACCCGTCCCGGCGCAGCCGTTCGATGACGGGGTTCCAGCTCGAGGAGTCCGCCCACGCGCCGTGGACGAGGACGATGGTCGGCTTCGGGGCGCCGGACGGGCCGCCGGTGGCCGAAGCCGTGACCGGCGCGCTGGTGGCGAGCAGGGCGAGGGCCGTGACGCCGGCGACGGCGAAGCGGGAAAAGCGGAAACGCACGGGGATACCCCTTTCGGGGGAAGAAGTGTGCCGGGGTCCCGCCCCGCCGGTTCGCGGCGGGGCCGGGACACCGGGCGGGTCAGCGGCCGTAGGCCTCGAGCAGCCGCAGCCACACTTCGCTGACGGTGGGAAAAGCCGGGACCGCGTGCCAGAGCCGGTCCAGCGGGACCTCGCCGGCCACGGCGATCGTCGCCGCGTGCAGCAGCTCCGCGACATCGGGGCCGACGAGGGTGAAGCCGACGATCACCTTGCGGTCCTCGTCGACGACCATCCGGGCGTGGCCGCGGTAGCCCTCGGCGTGCACGGCGGATCCCGCCGTGGCGGCCAGGTCGTAGTCGACGACGCGGATCCGCAGCCCGGCGGCCTCGGCCTTGGCCGCGGTCAGCCCCACCGACGCGATCTCCGGGTCGGTGAAGACGACCTGCGGCACCGCGCGCTCGTCGGCGGTCGCCGCGTGCCGCCCCCAGGGGGCGTCGTCGACCGGCTCGCCCTTGGCGCGCGCCACGATGACGTCGCCCATCGCGCGGGCCTGGTACTTGCCCTGGTGCGTCAGCAGAACGCGCCGGTTGACGTCGCCGGCGGCGTAAAGCCAGCCGTCCACCTCGGCGACCCGCATCGTGTCGTCGACCGTGAGCCAGGAACCCGGCTTCAGGCCGACGGTCTCCAGGCCGATGTCCTGGGTGTTCGGCGTGCGGCCGATCGCGACGAGGAGCTCGTCGGCGTCGATCTGCTCGCCGCCGGTGAGCGTGAGGGACACCGTGCCGTCGTCGTTGCGCTTGACCGATCCGGCCTCGGCGCCGACGCGGACCGAAACCCCCTTCTCCCGCAACGACTCCGCGACGCGTTCGCCGACGAACGGCTCGTTGAGGTGCAGCACGCCGTCGCGGGCCAGCATCGTCACCGACGACCCCAGCTCGCTGAACGCGGTCGCCATCTCCGAGGCCACGACGCCGCCGCCGATGACGGCGAGCCGGCCCGGGACCTCCTTCGCCGCGACGGTTTCCCGGCTGGTCCACGGGGCCGCCTCGCGGAGACCCTCGATGTCCGGGACCAGCGCGCTGCTCCCGGTCGCGACGATCACCGCGTGCCGCGCGGTCAGCGTCGTGGTGGTGCCGTCGGCACCCGTCACCTCGACGACCCGGGGGCCGGTGATCCGGCCGTGGCCGCGGTACAGCGGGATGCCCGCCGATTCCAGCCAGTACACCTGGCCCTCGTCGTTCCAGTCCGAGGCGAAGGAGTCGCGACGGCGGAGCACGGCCGCCACGTCCAGCTCGCCCGTCACCGCTTCCCGCGCTCCGGGCACCTGGCGGGCCGCGCGGAGCGCCGCGCCGCTGCGCAGCAGCGCCTTGGTCGGCATGCACGCCCAGTAGGAGCACTCGCCCCCGACCAGCTCGCGTTCGACGATCGCGGCGGTCAGCCCGCCCTGCACCACCCGGTCGGCCGCGTTCTCCCCGACCGGGCCCGCACCGATGACGACGACGTCGTACGTGGTCATGTCAGTTCCCCTTGGCGGCGCGGCCGAGCCGGATCGCCGAGACGAGGAAGAAAATGCCGCCGAGAACGGCGTAGCCGGCCACATTGGACAGCGACGCGTTCGCCGCGGACGCACCGGCGATGAACGACCCGCCGGCCAGCACGGAGATGCCGCCGCTGAGGATCATCGGCCACTGGCCGCCCATCTTGCGGCGGGCGACACCGACGATCAGCTGGGCGAGACCGGCCACGATCGCCCAGGCACCCCAGACCCGCAGCACCGCCGGGATCCCGGAGGCGGCGGCGACACCGATGCCGATGGTGGCGAGCGTGCTGATCGCCATGTTCACGTACAGCCCGGTGACCGAGCCGGCGCCCTTCGCGGACCGGGCGTCCACGATGGCCGATCCGACGTCGAACAGCGGGTACAGGACGACCAGGACGACGCCGACCGCCCCCAGCCCCGACTTGGTCGTCAGGAACACGAGGACCGCCCACACGATGGCGAACGCGAACCGCACGAAGTACAACCGGCGCAGCGCCGGGGCGAACCCACCTACGGCGGGCGAGTCGACAGTAGTCACCATGATCCCTTCACCATGCGGGGAAACCTTCCCCGACAAGACCGAACGTTCTATCTCAATTCAGCATGGTGCCCCGGTCGCGCGTTGTCAAGACAGAACGTTCTATCCGAAGTCTTACGCGCCGGAAGACCCGGCGGATCCGCGGGAATCCGCCGGGTCGGCTCAGGCCCAGCTCCGGTATTCGTCGGCCGGAAGCGGGTGGTCGACGGGAACGACCCGGGAATGGATCGCGGTCAGGCAGCCGGGACAGCACAGCTGCCGGAAGACGATCTCCGCGTCGACGTACTCCAGCGGGTCGTGCCAGATGTGCGGGCCCGCTTCGGTCGGCGGCGCCTCCCGGCGGGCCAGCGAAGCGACGAACGCGCCCCCGGCCAGGGGCCCGATCTCGGTTCCACAGTGGACACACGCCACCACTCCGCCGGCCAGCACCGCGAGGTTGTCGTCGAGCCGCCGCACCTCGCCCAGCTCCGGCGTGCCGATGCGCGCGAGCCCGGCCAGTCCGGCGCCGGAAGCCCGGCGACGCCGCAGTTTCCCGCGTCGCTCGTCGGTCGCGGCCCCGTCCACTTCGCCGTCGCGGAGCACGACGCCGTAGACGTCCTCGGCCGCGTCCGCCGTCACCCGGACCTGCTGCACGTCCTCACGGACGCTCTCGGGCGAGCGGAGCAGCGGGTCACCGTACCCGCCACCGGCCTGCCAGTGCAGGTACAGCGCGTCGCCGGGGCCGAGGTCCGACTCCCCCTCGCACGGCAGCACCTCGATCTCCCCGCCCAGCTCGCCCAGGTGACCGGGGATGGTGACCGCCTGGGCGAGCTGAGGCCGGTCGACCCCGCGCACGACGAGGTCGAGCTGGGAGTTGCCCGGATAGCCGCCGGCCAGGCCGACGTTCTGGTTCGCGACCTTGCCGGTGCCGGACACGACCAGGGACATCGTCCCCCGCTGGTCCGGGTGCTGGACGTAGCAGACCGAGCCGCTCATCCCGCCCCGCTGCCGGCCCGGACCGCCGGAGTCGATCTGCTCACGGCGCCACAGCGCGACCAGCGGGTAGAGGTATTCGGTCATCTCGACGTCCGGTGCCCGCGCGGCGGGGATGATGAGCCGGCCGCCGGTGTCGACGCCGTCGTGGTGGACCTGGGCGCCGTAGCCGCCGGCCATGACGTCGAAGATGGGCGAGACGAAGCCCTTGCTGCCGCCGCCGCGGGTGTCCACACCGGACACCACGCAGAGGTCGGTGGTGCCGTTGCAGATGGACTGCACGTCGGTGCGGTGGCCGGGTTCGGCGTCCAGCATCTTGGCCAGCACCTCCGCGACCAGGTTGCCCGCTCCCCAGGCCGGGCCGAACGGGCCCTTGCCGACCGCGGCCGGGAAGGACGCGTTGGTGATCGTGTCTTCGTCGGTGATGATCTCGAAGCAGCGCATCAGCCCGCCCGCGGCCCACGGGATGTCGCCGGCCAGCAAGGGAAGCATCGTGAACACGATCCCGGCGCGCAGCCCGGGGTAGGGGCAGTTGATGATGCCGGTCTGCGCGGCGGTGCCGCGGAAGTCGAAGACGAGCTTGTCGCCCTCCTTCGTCATCGCGACCTTGATGGCGTGCAGCCCGCGGTCACCGCTGCGCGACTGCTCCTGGTAGCCGACCGCGCTCCACGTCCCGTCGGGCAGCGTCTCGAGCTTGGCGCGCAGCCGGTGTTCGGCGTCGTCCATCATCCGGCGCATCACCGACTTGACGGTGTCGGCGCCGTACTTGCCGATGAGCCGCAGGATCTGCTCGGCCGCGTTCTTGTTGGCGGCGATCTTGGCGCGCAGGTCGAGACCCACCAGGTGCGGGAGCCGCGACCGGCGGACCCAGGCGTCGGCGATGTCGCGCTGCAGGACCCCACCGCGGACGACCTTCATCGGCGGGGTCGGGACGGCCTCGCCGAAGACGTCCTGCGCGGACGGGCTGAAGGAGCCCGGCCGCGGCCCGCCCAGGTCGACCTGATGGGCGATGGCCGTGGTCCAGCCGAACAGCTTGCCGTCGTGGAAGATCGGCGCGAGGATCGCGGCGTCGTTCTGGTGCAGGCCGCCGCCGATCCACGGGTCGTTGCACAGGAACATGTCGCCCTCGGCGATACCGGGGTTGTCGCCGCGGTGGCGCAGGGTCCAGGTGATGGCCAGGTCCATCGAGCCGATCAGGCCGATGTTGTAGGTGCCGACCTGGACCTGCTCGCCGAGCTCGTCGCAGATGGAGAAGTTGAAGTCGTTGGACTCGGTGACGACGTGCGAGCCCGACATGCGCCGCAGCGTCTCCCCCATCTCCTGGGTGATCGCCCACAGCCGGTGCCGGACGACTTCGTAGGTGAGCGCGTCGACGTGTTCGGCCCGGTCGTCGCTGATCTGGTGCAGCGGCAGGCTGGGCGAGATTTGCCGCAGCAGTTCCTCGCGCGGCATCGGGCGGCTGGTGAACTCGTCCGCCCCGGGGATCTTCGATGTCATGGTGTCCTCACTGGTAGCGCAGCACGAGGTTGCCGAGGTGGTCGACGCGGCCGGTGACCCCGGCCGGGACCACGACCACGGTGGCCGGGACGTCGACGATCGCCGGTCCGGCGAGTTCGTGGCCCGCCCGCAGCCGGGCGTAGTCGTAGACGGGAGTCATCACGAACCCGGTCTGCGAGCCGAGGCAGACGGAGCGTTCCCCGAGCAGCGCCTCCCGTGGATCCGGACCGGAAGCGAGCGGGATTTCCGGCAGGGCGACCGGGAACCCGAGCCCGGCCTTGGCCCGCACGCGGTAGGTGATCGCCTGCACCCCGGCCTCGCGGTAGCCGGCGCCGCTGCCGTTGATGCGCTCGTACTGCTCCTCGAAGCGCTCGAGGATCTCGTCGCCGGTGCGCTCGGTGAACTTCGCGTCCGGGACGGCCGTGGCGAGTTCGGTGACCTGCATCGAGTACCGCAGGTCGATCTCGCGGTGCAGGGACACGTCGTGGAACTTCACCTTCTGCCGGTCCAGCGCGCGCTGCAGGTCGGCCTCCAGCCGGCCGAAGTGGGATTCGAGCACCGTGTGGTCGACGGGGAAGGACGACGGATCGGACAGCTCCGCGCTCAACGCGACGTCCGAAGCCGCGAGGCCGTACGCGGAGAAGGCGGACGCGACGGGCCCGAGCGGCACGACGACCTCGCTGACACCGAGGTCCTGGCAGTAGCCGGCGCAGTGGGCGGGCCCGGCGCCGCCGAAGGCGTAGGCGACGAAGTCACGCGGGTCGTAGCCGGCCTGCACGACGGCCCGGCGCAGGAGGTCGCCCGCCTGGGCGTTCTGCACCTCGTGGATGGCGATGGCGGCTTCTTCGACGGTGAGGCCGAGCGGCTCGGCCACGTGCTCGCGGATCGCCTCCCGCGCCAGGTCCATCCGCAGCGGCTTCCGGCCGCCGAGCAGGCCACGCTCGCTGAGGATGCCCAGCACCAGGTTGGCGTCGGTGTTGGTGGGCCGCGTGCCGCCGTTGCCGTAGCAGGCCGGACCGGGGACGGCCTCGGCGCTCTGCGGGCCGAGCCGCAGATTCCCGCCCTCGTCCACGGACGCGAGCGCCCCACCGCCCGAGCCGATGGTGTGCACGCGGATCGTCGCCGCGTTGATCGGGAACTGGTTCACGATGGAGCCCGGCGCCATCACCGGCTCGCCGTCGACGATCAGCCCGGCGAGGAACGTGGTGCCGCCGACGTCGGTGGTGATGACGTTGCGGTGGCCGAGCTGCCCGGCCAGGCGCATCCCGCCGATCACGCCACCGGACAGCACGGACCCGACCGTGGTGATGGCGTGCTCCGGAGCCCGGTCGGCCGTGATGGTGCCGCCCTCGCTCTGCATGACCAGCAGCGGGCCTTTGAGCCCGCCTTCCTCGAGGTGCTTCTGCAGCGGGAGCAGATAGGTACGTAGCTTCGGCCCCACCTGGGCGTTCATGATCGTCGTGGAGGTCCGCGCGAACTCGCGGATGCGCGGGCTGACCTCCGAGGAGAGCGTGACGTACATGTCCGGCGCGATCTCGTGGATCAGCTCGCGGACACGCCGTTCGTGGCTCCCGTTCTTGAACGACCACAGCAGGCAGACGGCGATCGCTTCGACCCCCTGGTCCACAAGAGACAGTGCGACGCGGCGGACTTCCTCTTCATCCAGGGGCACCAGGACCTTTCCGGCGTGGTCGATCCGCTCGGTGACCTCGAGGGCCCGGTACTTGGGGATCAGCGGAGCGGGCTTGCGCTGCCGGAGCGTGTCCTGGATTTCGTGGGCCGAGCGGCCGAGGGTGCGGCCCTCGGCGTTCATGATGTAGATCGCGTCCCGGTGGCCCTTGGTGGCGATCAGCCCGACGTCGGCGACCTGGCCCTGGACCAGGGCGTTGATCGACGCGGTCGTGCCGTGGGCGATGTAGTCGGTCTGCGAGAGCAGTTCGCCGACGCTGATGTCCAGCTCGGCAGCGAGGTCTTCGATCGCGCGCATGACCCCGGCCTCGCGGTTCGGCGGGGTCGTCGGCGTCTTGGCCGACACGATCCGGCCGGCGCCGTCGGAGGCGACCGCGTCGGTGAACGTGCCGCCGACGTCGATGCCGAGTGCGTAAGGCATTGCGTTTCTCCTGGTGTTCGTTAACGCCGGCGGGCGGTCACTGTGCTGAGGAGCTCGCCTGGATGCGCGTCGGCGCCGCCCATCCAGGCGATGTGCTGGTCCGGGCGCACGAGCAGCAGCTCGGCGGGGTACCGGCCGGGCAGGTCGACGACGGTGAGCGGGATCCCGAGATCGCGGGCCGCCAGGGTCCACGGCGTCACGGCGACGCCCGGGTCCGTGCGCAGCAGGGTGAAGCCGGGGCCGAGGACGTCGAGCACCGACCGGCCGTCGTCGAGCCAGACGTGCGGGAGCCGGTACCCGGGCCGCGCGCGGTCCTGGTAGTCCCCCATGGTGATCTCGGCGTGGTCTTCGCCGCCGACCACCAGCGGCGAACCCGCGTAGTGGTAGCCGAAGCTGAAGCCGTCGGGGGAATACCGCCGCGGCTCGGTTTCGGCCAGCCGCCCGGCCAGTTCGGCGCGGGCCCGCTCGCCTTCGGGGCCGGTCAGGTGGATGTCCGGGGAGACGTCCGCGAAGGACGTGCGGGCCTGGGCGTCCACGGCGGCGGCGAACTGCTCGCCGACCGGCTTGCGTTCCAGCTCGTAGGCGTCCAGCAGCTCCGGCGGCGCCCACCCGCGGTGGACCGCGGCGAGCATCCAGGCAAGCGTCGCCGCGTCCTGGATGCCCGCGTTCATGCCGAACCCGCCGACCGGGATCCAGATGTGGGCGGCGTCCCCGGCCAGGAACACCCGGCCGGCGCGGTACTTCCGGGCGACCAGCCGGCGGCCGGTCCAGCGGACCACGCCGAGCACCTCGTGCTCGACGGGCTTGCCCACCGACTCCCGCAGCAGCTGTTCCGGGTCCTCGCCCTCGGTGTCGTGGTCCGGGGCGAAGGCGACGTGGTTGAGCCACAACGACTCCCCGTCGATGGCGATCAGCGACGCGATCCGGCGGCCGTAGGTCCAGTACGTCCAGGCCCGGTCCTTCGCGGCCAGCCGGCCCAGCTCGGGCGAGCGGACGAAGGTCGACACGAACCGCTGGATCGCGTCGACGCCTTCGTACCGGATGCCCAGCTGCCGCCGGACGGTGCTGTGGGCGCCGTCGCAGCCGACCACGTACGCGCACCGCAAGGTGCGCGTCTGCCCGCCGGTCTCCACGACGGCCTCGACGTGGTCGTCGTGCTGCCGCAGCTCGACCAGCCGGGTGCCGCGCTCGAGGGTCAGCCCGGGCAGCTTGCTCGCGTGCTCTTCCAGGATGGGCTCGAGGTAGAGCTGCGAGATCCGGTGCTGCGGCTCCGGGGTGGGCCGGCCGTCCTTGCCTTCGCCCGTCAAGACGTCGTGCGCGGACGGGAGGTCGATCCGGTAGATCTCCTCGCCGTCCAACGTGGTGCGGTACTGGATGGACGTCGGGTAGTCCTCGGGCAGCCCGGCCCGGCGGATCTCGTCGGCCAGCCCGAGCCGGCGGAAGATCTCCATCGACCGCGCGGACGTGGTGTTGCACCGCGGGTTGACGGGCCGCGTTCCGGTCGCCTCCACGACGTGGCAGGGCACGCCGCGCCGCGCGAGGTCGATGGCGAGGGTCAGGCCGGCCGGACCGGCGCCCACGATCAGGATTCCGGTCATGCGCTCAGGAACTCCCCTACCAGCTTGGTGAACTCGTCGGGCCGGTCGACGTGGATCCAGTGCCCGGCCCCCGCCACCACCTCGAGACGAGCGCCGGGCAGGGACGCGGCCAGGCGCTCGGAGACCTCGACCGGCGACACCCGGTCACGCTCGCCGTGCAGGGCGAGCACCGGCGTGGTGATCTTCGCGAGGCCGACCGGCGGCGGGCCGCCCACGATGTCGGCGAACATCGACCGGAACGCCGCTTCCGCGCCGGGACGGAGGGCTTGCCTCAGCCGCACGTCGGTGAGCTCGTCGAGCAGTCCTTCGTGGACGCTTTCGTCGGCGACCAGCCGGCCGAGGGTGGCCCGCATGGACTGCCGGGTCGGGTTGTCGTAGAAGGGAACCGCGGGCGGGAGCGGCCCGGTCCCGGCCCCGCCCATGACAACCGCCCGGCCGACCCGGCCGGGCGCCACGGACAGCAGCGCGAGTGCCGCGGCGCCACCGGCGGCCGAGTTGCCGACGACGTGCACGCGGTCCAGCCCGTGGTGGTCGAGGAGGTCCAGCACCTGCCGGGCCCGGGCGAGCGCCCACGCCCGCGGCCCCTTGAGCCCGCCCGTCCCGACGATCTGCCTGCCGAACCCGAGGAGATCCGGGGCCAGGCAGCGGAACTCGCCGTCGAACCCGGCGCGCACGCTCGCCCAGTTGCTCGCGGCGTCCACGCCGGGCCCGCCGCCGTGGAGCAACACCAGGGTAGGCACGTCCGTCCTCCTTTGTGGATCGTACGTCCGTTCGCGCCTCACGGCAGCCGCGCCAGGAACTCGTCGGTGGCGATCAGCCGCGACGACGTCAGCGCCATCACCCGCAGTGCGGCCAGGTGCATTTCGGCGGCGGACATGGGACCGGCCCCGAGGTCCGGGTAGTCGCAGGACGCGCACGCGTCGGAGACCACCAGGGAGCGGAAGCCGCGTTCCAGGGCGCCGCGGGCCGTGCCGAGGACGCAGCACTCGGTCGTCATGCCGGTGAGGACCACCGTCTCCACGCCGAGCCCGCGCAGGATGATCTCCAGGTCGGTGGCGTAGAAGGAGTTGTACCGGTGCTTCTTGATCACCGGTTCCCCCGGCCGCGGCGCGAGGTCGGGGTGGATCTCCCCGCCGCGCTCGCCGTCCACGAGGGCCTCTCCCGCCGCCACCGGCGGGTACAGCTCGCGGTGGATCCCCAGGTCGGCGCCGCCGGGCCGGTGGACGTGCGCGGCGTGGACGACCGGCATGCCCCGGTCGCGCGCGGCCGCCAGGACCCGGTGGATGGCGGGGATGACCCGCCGTCCCTCGGGGAACTCCAGCGGCGCGCCTTCTTCGACGAAGTCGTTCTGCATGTCGATGACCAGCACGGCGGTGCGGTCCGGGTCGAACTCGGTCATGCGTCCGCCACCGCGCTTTCGGCCGGCCGGTCCGTGGTGGTCCGGGAGGCCCGCCCGAACCGGGCGAGCAGGAGGGTCGCGACGGCACCGAGGACGCCGGGGATCGCGAAGAAGCGGAACATCGAGGCCGGGGTCCAGCCCGCCTGCAGCAGGAAGCCGGCGAGCAGGGGCGCCAGCACGGCACCGAGCCTGCTCACCGCGACCGCCAAGCCGAGGGCGGTCGCGCGGGCCTCGGCCGGGTAGAGGCTCGGCACGATGACGTTGATGCCGGTGACCGTGCCGTTGAGGAACAGCCCGACGAGCACCGCCACGACCAAGGCGATCGCCAGGGTGCCGAGGGAGACGGAGAACAGGATGAGGGCGAGGGCGCCGATGCCGAAGTAGGCCGCGGTCAGCCGCCGCGGGCCGATCCGGGACACCAGCAGTCCCAGCAGGACCGCGCCCGTCACCCCGCCGAGGCTGAGGAGGACACCGCCGCTGATCCCCTGCCGGCTGGACATCCCGACCTTCAGCAGCAAGCTGGGCGTCCATGAACTGGCGAAGTAGAACATCAGCTGCGCCGCGACGAACGCCACCCAGACCAGCACGGTCCGCACCGCGTTGCTCCCGCGGAACAGCGCATCGAGAGCCACCTTGCGCGCCGTCGCCGCCGACGGCACCGCGGGCAGCTCCGCGACCGGGGTGCGGCCCATCGAGACGAGGATCCGGTTGAGCTTGTCCAGCGCCTGGCGGGGCCGGCGGGCGACGAGGAAGTCCATCGACTCCGGCAGGGAGCGCAGCGCCACCGCGAAGAGCAGCGCCGTGACGATCGCGCCGAACACGAACACCGACCGCCAGCCGAACGAGCCCAGCAGCAGGCTTGACGCGATTCCGGCGATGACCGAGCCCAGGCCGTAGCCGGTGGTGATGAGCGCGACGACCAGCCCCCGGCGCCGGTGGTTCGCGTATTCGGAGGTGAGCACCGGCAGGCTGGCCGCCATCGCGCCCACGGCCACCCCCGTCACGACCCGGCAGGCGAGCAGCTGGCCGAAGTCCTGCGCCGCGGCGGCAGCGAGCATGCCGAGCGAGGCCAAGGCGAGACAGCCGAGGGTGAGCCGGCGGCGTCCGACGCGGTCGGCGAGCGGGGCGAGGAAGAGCCCGCCGATGGCCATGCCGGCCAGCCCGCCGCTGAGCAGCACCCCCACCGACGAGGGCGACAAGCTCCACTGCCGGGTGATCGACGGGCCGACGTAGGAGGTGACCAGGAGGTCGAACCCGTCGATCAGGTTGATCACGAGGCAGAGCGCGACCGCTCTCACCTGGGCCCGGCTCATCGGTGAGTTCTTCACCTGTTCGAGGACGTTCAAGGGAAACCTCGCTTCGTTGCGGCGGTCGGTCACGCCCCCCGGCATCTCTGTATGTAGCGCTCACTCTACAACTTCGCGGAGACGTTGGCTACCGGATGAACCCGGAAGGATCCACAGTGTCCGGTGCGTTACCTCAGTCGGGCTGGATCCACGACACCTGGATCAGCTGCTTACCGTTCTTACGAGTCAGCAGATTCCCCCGCCCCGGCGGCATCGCACTGGCCTTG
>NZ_JBVHUL010000006.1:315138-569424 GCF_055565395.1 Amycolatopsis sp. NPDC028719 | reverse complement strand
TCGGCGAACCGGTCGACCTGCTGCGCAACCTGGTCGCCCACCACCTCGATCCGGCGGGCGTCCCGCTGCTCGCCCCGTTGCCGGCCACCCGCGCGGTGCCCCACCAGCTGCCTCCCGCGGCAGGGCGGTTCGGCGGGCGTGACCGCAGTGACCCCATTGGCCCTCGCCGCGAAGGCGCGTCGTGGCCGTGCGGCGGTCAGGCCGGAGACGGCACGGAGTCCGTGGTCGCCGGCTCGGCCGGGCTCTCCCCGCCGGCGTCGGCCTCGCCGCCGAACCGCTCGCGCAGCTCCTCGACGGTGTCGACGATCCGGCCCAGCTGGTCCAGCACCGCCCGGTGCGTGGCCCGGATGGCGGCGGCTTCCTCCTCCGCGCGGGAGATGACGAGCTGAGCGTCCCGCTGCGCGGTGCGGTCGGTTTCCGCGGCGGCGCTTTCCGCCTCGGCGACGGTCTTTTCCGCGGCCGCCAGCAGCGCCTCACGCTCCTTACGAGCCTGCTCCTTGATCTCCGCGGCCTCCGATTTCGCGACCTGGAGGATCTTGTCGATCCGCTTGCCCAGCCCGGCGGCATCGTCCGGCTGGGGCGTCCGGGGGGCCGGCACTTGCGCCTTGGCCAACCTGCGCTCCGCGACCCGCCGCGCCTTCTCGTGCCGATCCACCCGCTTCTCCGCGACCCGCACGTACTCGTCCACCTGCCGGCGGTCGTACCCTCGCAGAACGATCGGGAACCGGACGTCGGACTCCGGCGCTGCCTCGGGTTCGGAAACCGTGTTCTCCATGCCCCGATTGTCGCCAAGGTCGAGGTCACCGGCAATCCGAAAAACCCCTATCGGTGCGCCAAACCACTTTCGGTGGAATAACCCGTTCTTTCAGGCAAGAAAAGCGGGGGACGCCATCACCCGGTCGGGACGTTTATTTTGCTTTCCCGGCCATAAGGTGCATGCCGCAGGACCGTCTTGCGCCTTCGATCGAGGTACTGCGACGTCGGGAAGCTGGGCATGCGCCGAGGCGCCCGGCGACGCCGGCCGACTGACTCATCAGTCAGTCTGGCTTCGCAACTTCCCTCAACCACAAGCTTCCCCGCTCGGATATTGCGATTATCGCAAGGTGGGGTTACCGTCTCCTGGCATGGACGAAACCGCCGAGCTGCGGGACCGGGTCCGCGGCCTGGTCAAGGCCGTGCCGGGGGCCCAGCGGGAGTTCGCGGCCGCGATCGGGCTCGACGAGACGAAGCTGTCCAAGGCGCTGAACGGCACCCGCCGGTTCTCGCCGCACGAACTGGTCCGCGTCGCCGAGCACTGCGGCGTCACGGTCAACTGGCTGCTCAACGGCAGCGACGACGCGGTCACCGTCACGGCGGTGCCCGCACCCGCCGCCCGCCCGGTGAGCGACGATCCCGACCACCTCGCCCAGTCCGAGCCGCGCCGTCGCATCCTCGAGACGGCCTGGGCACTGATCGCCGAACGCGGCTACCACAAGGTGCGCATCGCCGACATCGCCCAGGCGTGCGGGACGAGCACCGCCACCATCCACTACCACTTCCCGAGCAAGACCGAGGTGCTCAACGAAGCGTTGCGGCGCAACGTGAAGCTCGCCTTCGACCGGCAAGTCGCGGAACTGCACTCCATCGAGGACGCGCACGAGCGGCTGCACCGGCTGGTCGAGCTGCAGCTGCCGACCGACGGCGTCCTGCGTGCCGAGTGGTCGGTGTGGCTGCAGGTGTGGAACGAGGTTGCGCTCGACCCGTCGTTCCGATCGCTGTACCACGACTCGATCGGCCGCTGGGAACGCACGATCGCCATGACCATCCGCTCCGGCCGCGAGCAGGGCGTGTTCTCGGTGGCCGACCCGGACGCCGCGACCACCCGGCTCACCGCGCTGATCGACGGCCTCGGCATCCAGGTGCTGACCGGCCGCCCGGGCAGCACGGCCGAGAGCATGCGAGAACACCTGCACGACTTCATCGAGAGGTCCATCGTGAAAGGGGACTGATGAACCACGAGGTCATCGTCACCTGTGCCCTCACCGGGGCCGGGGACACCGTCGGCCGGAGCCCGCACGTGCCCGTCACGCCCGCGCAGATCGCCGCGAGTGCCGTCGAGGCCGCGAACGCCGGGGCGGCCGTCGTGCACATCCACGTCCGGGATCCCGAGACCGGGGCACCGTCGCGGGACGTCCCGCTCTACCGCGAAGTCGTGCGCCTGGTGAAAGAGTCCGGTGTGGACGTCGTGGTCAACCTGACCGCCGGCATGGGCGGCGACCTGGTGATCGACCAGGAGGACCCGCTCAAGCCGGTCGACGGCACCGACCTCGTGAACGCGATGGACCGGCTGCCGCACGTCGAAGAGCTGCTACCGGACATCTGCACGCTCGACTGCGGTTCCCTCAACTTCGGTGAGGGCAGCCAGCTCTACGTGTCCACACCGGACATGCTGCGCGCCGGCGCCAAGCGGATCCAGGAACTCGGTGTCAAGCCGGAGCTGGAGATCTTCGACACCGGGCACCTCTGGTTCGCGTCCAAAATGGTCGACGAAGGCTTGATCGACGCTCCCCCGCTCTTCCAGCTCTGCATGGGCATCCCCTACGGCGCGCCGGTCGATCCCGGGCTGCTGCAGGCGATGGTCCGGCTGCTGCCGGACGGCGCGCAGTGGGCGTCGTTCGCCGTCGGGCGGGACCAGATGCCGTGGGTCGCGCAGTCGGTGCTGCTCGGCGGGCACGTCCGGGTAGGACTCGAGGACAACCTCTACCTGGCGAAGGGTGTGAAGGCGACCAACGGGCAGCTCGTGGAGCGCGCCGTCGGGATCGTGCAGGACCTCGGCGCCACCGTGGCAAGCGCTTCCCGCGCCCGCGAGATCCTCGGCCTGAAGGAGCGCGTCCATGCCTGAGACGATCGCGTGCGTCGGCGCCGGCGTGATCGGCGGTGGCTGGGTCGCGCACTTCCTCGCCCAGGGCTTCCACGTCCGCGCCTGGGACCCGGCGCCGGACGCCGAGGCGAAGCTGCGACGGCTGGTCGACGCCGCTTGGCCCGCGCTGACCTCGCTCGGCCTCGCCGAGGGCGCGAGCCGGGACAACCTGGGCGTCGTGGCCACCCTCGCCGATGCGGTCGCCGAAGCGACCTTCGTCCAGGAGAGCGCCCCCGAGGACCTCCCCCTCAAGCAGAAGCTCCTGGCCGAGATCGACGCGGCCACCCCGGCCGGGATCGTGATCGCGTCCTCGACGTCCGGCTACGGCATGACGGCGATGCAGGCCGACGCCGTGACGCCGGAACGCCTGGTCGTCGGGCATCCGTTCAACCCGCCTTACCTGATCCCGCTGGTCGAGGTCGTCGGCGGAAAGCGCACCGAAGCGTGGGCGGTCGAGCACGCCGCGGCCTTCTACCGGCGGGTCGGCAAGACCGTGATCACCATGGACCGCGAGGTCCCGGGCTTCATCGCCAACCGGCTGCAGGAGGCGCTCTGGCGCGAGGCCCTGCACATGGTGGACCACGGCGAAGCCACCGTCGAGCAGATCGACACCGCCATCACCGCCGGACCGGGCCTGCGCTGGCCCGTCCAGGGCCCCATGCTCACCTTCCACCTCGCCGGCGGTGAGGGCGGCATGGCGCACATGCTCGATCACTTCGGCCCGTCGCTGAAGGCGCCGTGGACCCGCCTCGAAGCACCCGAGCTGACGCCGGAACTGCGTGACGCGGTCGTCGAGGGCTGTGAAGACGAGGCCGGCGACCGCACGATCGCCGATCTGATCGCCGAGCGCGACCGGGCGATCATCGCCGTCCAGCGGGCCGTCGAGGAGGCACGCGATGGCTGAACTGTCCTACCACGACCGCGTCCGTCCGGAGTGGATCGACTACAACGGCCACCTGTCCGAGCCGTACTACGTCCTGGTCTTCGGCGACGCGACAACGCACCTGATGGACACTGTCGGCCTCGGCCCGGAGCGCAGCGGTTCCTCGCTGTACACCGTCGAAGCCCACGTCCGGTACCTGCGCGAAGTCGGGCCGGACGCCGAGCTGGCCGTCACCACGTCGGTGGTCGGCCTCGGCGCGAAGAAGGTCCGCCTCTGCCACGAGATGCGGGTCGCGGGTGACCTCGTCGCCACCGAGGAGATCCTGGCGATCCACGTCACGGACTCGAGAGCTTCGCCGCTTCCCGACGACGTCGCGGAGCGGCTGCGCGTACACCTCGGACCGGTCCCGGACTACGCGGGGCGCGCCATCACCTGACCCGAACACCCGCTCCCACCGGAAGTCCCCACCATGGAAGAGCGATGTAGGCCATTCACCCGACGAAGGTTCCTCGGCGTCACCGGCGTCGCGCTGCTGGCCGCCGGGTGCGGGGCGACGTACGCCGCGCCGGCGCCGACCGGGCCGCCCCGCGCCGGGGGCACGCTGCGGGTCGGCGTCACCGGCGGCGGCGCATCCGACACCCTGGACCCCCACACCCCGGCGACCAACCCGGACATCGCGCGGGCCATCAACCTGTACGAGCCGCTGCTGAACCGCGACCACGACTACGAACTCCAGTTCCTGGTGGCGCAGTCGCTGACGTCGTCCCCCGACGCCCGGACGTGGACAGCGGTGCTGCGCGACGGCGTGAGGTTCCACGACGGCCGCCCGGTGACGCCGGCCGACGTCGTCGCGACCTTCAAGCGGATCATGGACCCGGAGGACCCCAAGAGCGGCGCGGCCGGGCTGACCATGCTGGCCGAGGTGGCGCCGAGCGGCGACCGGGCCGTCGAGTTCCGGCTGAGCTCGCCCGACGCGGGGTTCGACGACCTGCTCGGCCAGTACTCGCTCGGCATCGTCCCGGCGGACTTCGACGTCAAGCGCCCGATCGGGACCGGCCCGTTCAAGGCCGGCTCGTTCACGGCCGGGCAGCAGAGCACGTTCACCCGCAACGAGCACTACTGGCGCCCCGGGCAGCCCTACCTCGACGAGCTGGCGCTGATCAACTTCGCCGACGACGACGCCCGGATCAACGCGCTGCTCTCGTCCCAGGTGGACGCCATCGACCAGGTGCCGGTGGCGCTGGTGGACGTCCTGCGCAGCGACCCGCGGATCGAGGTGCTCGCCGCCGAGACCGGCACCTGGCTGCCGTTCACCATGCGGGTCGACCGGCCGCCGTTCGACGACGTCCGGGTGCGCCAGGCCATGCGGCTGGTCGTCGACCGGGAGCAGATGATCAACCAGGTCCTCAGTGGACAGGGCCGGCTCGGCAACGACCTCTACGCGCCCTTCGACCCGGCCTATGCAAAGGAGCTCCCTCAGCGCAAGCAGGACGTCGAGAAAGCGCGGCAGCTCCTCGCCGCGGCCGGGCACTCCACTTTGGATGTGGAACTGGTCACCGCGCCGATCCAGGCGGGCGCGGTGGAGGCGGCGCAGGTGTTCCAGCAGCAGGCCAAGGCGGCGGGCATCACCGTCCGGATCCGCAAGCTGGACACCACGACCTTCTACGGCGAGAACTACCTGTCCTGGGACTTCGCGCAGGACTTCTGGTACACCCGCAACTACCTCCCCCAGGTCGCCTCCGGCACGCTGCCGAAGGCGCCGTACAACGAGACCCACTGGCAGGACCCGGAGTTCGTCGACCTGGTCACCCGGACGAGTTCCACAGTGGACCCGGCCGCCCGCGCGGGCCTGCTGAAACAGGCGCAGAAGATCGAGTACGAGCGGGGCGGGCTGATCGTCTGGGGCTTCGTCAACCAGGTCGACGCGCACCAGAAGTACGTCGCCGGGCTCGTTCCGGACCGCACCGGGATCTCGCTGAGCGGTTACCAGTTCCGCAACGCCTGGCTCTCCCGCGACGAAGGAGGCGTGAGATGACACGGCTGATCCTGCGCCGGCTGCTCGTCAGCGTCCTCGTGCTCTGGGTGGTGTCCCTGCTGGTCTTCGTCGCGACGCTGCTGCTGCCGGGCGATCCCGCGCGAGCCATCCTCGGCCAGCAGGCCACCCCCGAGCGGGTCGCCGCGCTGCAGCACCAGCTGCACCTCGACCTGCCCGTGTGGCAGCGCTACCTCGACTGGCTCGGTGGCCTGTTCACCGGCGACCTCGGCACGTCGACGTCCACCCAGGGCCCGGTGACGGCGTTGCTGGGCGACCGGATCTCGGCGTCACTCGTGCTGCTGGTCGTCGCCGCGGTGACGGCCACCCCGCTCGGCCTCGGCCTCGGCACGTGGAGCTCGATCCGCCGCGACCGCGCCGCCGACCAGGTGGTCTCGGGCATCAGCCTGGTGATCGCCGCGCTGCCGGAGTTCGTCATCGGCGTCGCGCTGGTCGTGCTGCTCTCGACGACGGTGTTCAAGATCTTCCCGTCGGTGACGATCACCGCGCCCGGCGAGGCGGTGTGGGACGAGCCGGCCCAGCTCGTGCTGCCGGTGCTGACCCTCGTGCTGGTCGTGACGCCCTACATCACCCGGATGATGCGGGCGACGATGAACGAGGTCCTCGACAGCGGGTACGTCGAGATGGCCCGGCTCAAGGGCGTGCGCGAACGGACCGTGCTGGTCCGGCACGCGCTGCCGCACGCGATCGGGCCGGTCGCCCAGGTCGTCGCGCTGCAGCTGGCGTGGCTCGCCGGCGGGGTCGTGGTCGTCGAGTTCCTCTTCCGCTACCCCGGGATCGGCCAGGCGCTCATCGACGCGGTCGGCAAGCGGGACGTCGCCGTCGTCCAGGCGATCACCCTGCTCATCGCCGCGGTGTACATCGTCGTGAACCTGCTCGCGGACGTCGTCGGCATCCTCGCCGACCCGAAACTACGCACGGAGGCAGGCCGATGACCGCCGTCGAACTCCCCGGGACCGTCACCGAAGCCGCGCCGCCGGCCCGCTCCGGCGGGCTCTTCCGGACCGCGTGGGGATTCCCGCAGGCCAAGATCGGCACCGGGCTCACTCTCGCCGTGGTGCTCATCGCGCTGCTCGGACCGTGGCTGGGGCCGGTGCTCACCGGGCACACCACCACGGACTTCGCCGGGAAGCCGTTCAAGCCCGACGGGGTCGCCGGCACCGACGGCCTCGGCCGCGACGTGCTCACCCGGTTCCTCGCCGGCGGGACGACGTTGCTGCTCTACGCCGTGCTGGCCACCGTGCTCGGGATCGTGCTGGGCGCGCTGCTCGGCATGGTCGCCGGGTACGGCGGCGGCCGGTTCGACAGCCTGCTGATGCGCGGCAACGACGTCCTGCTGTCCTTCCCCCAGCTGGTGATCGCGCTGCTCGCCATCGCGGTGATCGGGCCGGAAGGCTGGCTGCTGGTGCTGGTCATCGGGCTGACCCACGCGCCGCGCACGGCTCGCGTCGCCCGGCAGGCGACGGTCGCCGTCCGCGGCCAGGACTACATCCGCGCGGCCGAGATGTACGCCGTGCCCCGGTCGCGGATCCTGCTGCGGGAGATCCTGCCGAACATCACCGGGCCGCTCATGGTGGAGATCGGGCTGCGGCTGACCTATTCGATCGGGTACATCGCGTCGCTGTCGTTCCTCGGCCTGGGCATCCAGCCGCCGTCGGCCGACTGGGGCCTGATGATCAACGAGAACCGGATCGCGCTCGTCGTCCAGCCCTGGGGTGTGCTCCTGCCGGTGCTGGCGATCGCCGCGCTCACCGTGGGGACCAACCTGGTGGCCGACGCCCTGGCCTCGGCCGCCGCCGGCCGGAAGCGGGAGGCTCGCGCATGAACGCCGCTCTCGAGGTCACCGGGCTCGCAGTCCGCACGACGGCCGGGGTGCCCGTTTTGGACGACGTGTCCTTCGCCGTGGCTCCCGGCGAGGTCTTGGCCCTGGTCGGCGAGTCCGGCTCCGGCAAGACCACCGCCGGGCTGGCCGCGCTCGGCCACTTCCGCCGCGGGCTCGCCGTGTCCGGTGGCCGGATCACCGTGTGCCCGCGTGGCGAGGATTTCGTCGACGTCCTCGCGCTCGACACCGCGGCGCGACGGAAGCTGCGCGGCAGCACGGTCGCCTACATTCCGCAGGATCCGGCGTTGTCGCTGAACCCGGCGCTGCGGATCGGGCTGCAGATCGCCGAGGTCCTGGAAACGCACGGCTTCCCGGGCTCGGTCGAGGACCGCGTCGCCGAGGTCCTGGCCGAGGTCGGGCTGCCGGCGGACCCGGCGTACCGGCGCCGCTACCCGCACCAGCTCTCCGGCGGGCAGCAGCAGCGCGTCGGCATCGCGATGGCGTTCGCGTGCCGCCCGGCCATGGTGGTGCTCGACGAGCCGACCACCGGGCTCGACGTCGTCACGCAGGCCCTGGTGCTGAAGACCGTCCGGGCGCTGACCGCCGAACACGGCGTCGCCGCCCTGTACATCACCCACGACCTCGCGGTGGTCGCCGAGATCGCCGACCGCGTCGCGGTGATGTACCACGGGAGCATCGTCGAGTGCGGGCCGGCCGCGTCGGTGCTGCGGAGTCCGTCGCACGCCTACACGCGGCGGCTGCTGGACGCCGTGCCCGATCCCGACGCGGTGGTCGCACCTCCCCCCGCGGCCGAGCCCGTGCTCGCGACGAAGGGCGTGACCGTCTCCTATGGACAGCACGTGGTGCTGCGCGGGGTCGACGTCTCGGTCGCGCGGGGCGAGTGCCTGCTGCTGCTCGGCGAATCCGGGTCCGGCAAAACGACACTGTCGCAGTGCATCGCGGGGTTGACCAGCTCCTACTCCGGGACGATTTCCCTGGCGGGCACCGGCCTGCCGGCGTCCACTCGGCAGCGGTCCGACGAGCAGCGGCGCCGGATCCAGTACGTGTTCCAGAGCCCGTTCTCCTCGCTCAACCCGCGCAAGACGGTGGCGCAGTCGATCGAGGTGCCCTTGACGCGGCTGACGTCGATGTCGCGGGCGGAACGCCGCGAGCGCGTTGCCGAGGTGCTCGACCGGGTCCGGCTCGGGCGGGCGCCGGCCGACCGGCTGCCGGAGCAGCTCAGCGGGGGCGAGCGGCAGCGGGCCGCCATCGCCCGTGCCCTGGTGACGACGCCGGACGTCTTGGTGTGCGACGAGGTGACGTCCGCGCTGGACGTTTCGGTGCAGGCCACGATCGTCGAGCTGCTCGGGGAGCTGCGTCGTGAGCTCGGGATGGCGATGCTGTTCGTGACGCACAACATCGCGCTGGCCGGCGAGGTCGCCGACCGGATCGCCGTGCTGCAGGGCGGGGCGATCGTCGAGGAAGGCTCGGTGCGAAGCGTGCTGGACGCGCCGTCGCACGCCTACACGCGGGAGCTGCTGGCCGCGACCCCGCGCTTGTGAGGGGGTCTCTTGTGAACGGCCCTCTTGTGAATGGCATGGTGGCGCCGGGCTTCGAGCCGGTGCGGGAGGCGTTCGCCACCGTGCTGGCCAAGACGTCCGGGGGCGCGGCGTTCAGCGTGGTGCGCCGGGGCGAAGTCCTCGTGGAGCTGTGGGGCGGGCCGGGCTGGACGCGGGACACGCTGGTGGTCCTGTTCTCCGGCACCAAGGGCGTGGTGGCCACCGTGATGGCGCTGCTGACGGCGCGAGGGTTGCTCGATCCTTCCGAGCGCGTCACGACGTACTGGCCGGAGTTCCGTGCCGAAGCTCGGGTGTCCCACGTGCTGTCCCACACGGTGGGGCTGCCGTACGTCGAGGCGGAAGTGTCCTTTCCGGACAACCGGGCGAACGCCGCGGCCCTGGCGGCCCAACGGCCACTGTGGACGCCCGGGTCCCGGGTCGCCTACCACGCGACGACCTACGGGTACCTCTGCACCGAGCTGATCCGCCGGGTGACCGGACAGAACGCGGGCGCGGTCGTGCGTGCCCTGCTGGGCGGCTTCGACCTCCACCTCGGCACGCCCGCGGCCGAGGACCACCGCGTGGCACGGCTGACGCACTCGCCGGACTACCGGATCAGCACGTTCCTGCACGACCCCGAGCGGCGGAAGATCGTGGAGCGGATGTACCGCGGGCTCCTGGAGCCCGACACGATCAACTCGGCCGGGTACCGGCGCGCGGAGCTCGCGGCGGGCGGCGCGACCGGCACGGCCGCGGCGATGGCACGGCTCTACGACCGGATCTGCGCGGGCCTGGTCCCCGCGCCGGTCCTCTCGGCGGCGACCCGCGAATGGTCGTCGGGCACGGACGTGATCAACGACCGCCCGCTCCGCTTCGGCCTCGGCTACGAGCTGGCGGACGCCATCGGAACCTACGGTCCGGCCCCGGTCGCGTTCGGCCACTCCGGCGCGGGTGGTGGGCGACACGGCGCGTGGCCGGAGGAGGGTCTCGGGTTCTCGTTCACGACGAGCGAGCTGCAGTCCGAGGACACGGACGAGCGCGGTTCCCTGCTGCTGACGACGCTGGCGGGTTGCCTTTGACGCTACTTCGCGGGCGGGATCGCCGCGGTCGACCCGCGCACCAACAAGCTGGTGTGGAGCAAGGACAGCGAGTGGTCCCTGGCCCACGGCAACGGCATCCTGACCACCGACGGCGGCGTGATGTTCCAGGGCGGCCCGGACGGCAACCTCCTCGCGATGAACGACGTCGACGGCCGCGAGCTGTGGCGCTTCCAGTGCGGCGCCGGCGTCCACACCAGCCCGATCAGCTACGAGATCGACGGCGAGCAGTACCTGGCGGTCTTCGCCGGCGGCAACGGCCTCCCCTACCCCGACATCCCCAAGGGCGACCACTTGTGGGCGTTCAAGCTCGGCGGCAAGGTCGCCCCGGCACCCGCACCGGTCCCGCCGTCGAAGCGCAACCAGATCCGCGCCGCGGCGG
Source organism: Amycolatopsis sp. NPDC028719 (assembly GCF_055565395.1). Classification (NCBI taxonomy): domain Bacteria; kingdom Bacillati; phylum Actinomycetota; class Actinomycetes; order Pseudonocardiales; family Pseudonocardiaceae; genus Amycolatopsis; species Amycolatopsis sp. NPDC028719. Next base: position 558,729 of record NZ_JBVHUL010000006.1, on the reverse strand, counting down.
TGACGGCGGCGGCCGCCGAGTGCACGGTGACGCTCGGTCGCGTTTGGGACTCCGCCGCCGGCGCTCCCGGTGCGGTCGAGAACACAGTGGCCCAGACCGCGATGTCGCCGCAGAACCTGACAGTCCCGGTGGGTACGGAGATCACGATCTTCCCCCAGAACACGGGCAAGATCGTCGTCACCTGAACCAGCTGCGGCAGCGCGACGCGGGACGGTCACCGAGCTGTCCGCGGCGCGTTGTCGTAGGTCCCGCGCCGGGATCCGGACCGCTCGTGGATGATGGCGTCATGCCTGGTGAGCACCGGATCGACATCCCCGCCACGTGGCGTTATGCCGTGCATCCCCGCCGTGGCGGGATGGCCGCGCTCGAACCACTCGACGTCAAGCACGAAAGCCTCGCGGAGCTCACCGCACGGCATGTCGCCCGTGGCGTGGACCTGGACGGCAAGCGGGAGGGAGTTCTTCACCACGCGGAGACCGATCCCGCGCTTCGCGCGTTGGCGCTCTCCGCGGAGCCCAGCGTCGAGGCCGACGGCGTTCGGCTGGCGCTCGCACCGAACCCGAGCCGCGGCGCCATCGCACACAGCGCCTCCATGGCGCCGATCGACGATCTCGTCGCCGTCCGCGGGCTTGCCCATGCCACTGCCGCGTTCGTGGCGAGCTGCGCTTACTACACCGCCGATCGTGTCAGCGCGAGCGATGTCATGCCGCTGCTGCGCCACAGCGACGCAACGGACGCCGGGTACCCCGTGTGGACAGGCGCCGCCAGGCAGCTGCGGTCGATGCTGGCCGTCGCGCAGCAGGACGTGTACGACGACGCGGTCGCCCGGTTGGCCGCGCTCCGCGGCGGACTGCTGCGCCAGCGCATCGTCACGTCCTACCTCGTCCCCACCCGGCCGGAGTGGGCGGCCGCGGATCTCGACGATCTCCCCGGTGGCTACTGGGGATCACCGGAACTGCTCTTCTACAGCATGGCGACGGCCGAGCAGTTGTCCCGATGGCACATGAGCTCGCTGGAACAGTTCGTCACGGCCTTCGACGCGGCCGGCGAGGACGTCGTGCCACTGCTGCTCCGTCAGCTGGACCGGTCACGCTGGGCGCCGGACGTCCGGCGCGACGTCCTCGAGGTGCTGACGCGTATCCCGACGGACGCGGCGTTCGGCGGACTGCTGCACCGCATGGACCTTCCGGCGGTGCCGGGTGGGGTGCGTGCCGCGGCCGACAGGTTCCCTGGACGCGCGGCGCGGCTGCTCGGCGCGCATCGGGACGGTGACTTCATCGACGTGTTGCTGCTACGTCAAGTGCGCAGGCACCCGGAAGTCCCTGAGGCCGGGCAGTTCACCCGCCGTCCGGAGGCGCCGCCCGAGGCCGTCCCGAAGCTGCTCGCGTCGCCGCCGTGGGATCGTGAACCGCCGGCCCGGGTCACGGTTGCCCCGGTCGCGGTCGAGCCTCGAGTCGTCTGGCAGGACGGTGAACAGGAACGCTGGGCGTACGACTGGCGAGCGTTCCGGTCCGAGGAAATGCGCGTGCATCTCCCGCTCGCCGAGAAAGGCGTTGCTCCGCCGGAGTTCTACATCAGGGCGCCGGGCGGTATCGTCCGTCCGCTGCTCGCTCGGTGGCAGGCCGAATCGGCCTCGTTCTACCTCGAGAAGCCGCAAGTGGTGGTCGCCAAGTACGAACTTGCCGCGCTGGACCCGTTCTTGCGGCTGGCTCGCAAGAAGCCGGTTGTCGGTGCCCCACTGCTGATGCCTTACCTCGCCGTTGAGGTCGCCGAGCTGATGGCGGGCTGGCTGACCCGGTCACGCCAGTTCCGCCCGGTCGCGCAGGAATGGTTCACCCGCCACGGCGCCGGCGCCGCCGCACTGCTCGTCCCGGCCGCGCTCGGCGCGGCGCGCGCGCAGGCGACGACCGCCGCGCTGGCCCTCAGCCGCCTCGACGCGGACGACGTACGGGCCGCAGCGAAAGACCTCGGCTGCGTCGAGGCCGTGGAGACGTTGCTCAGCCGCGACCCGCTCGACTTCGTGCCCGCGAAGATCCCGGCCGTACCGAAGTGGGCGGACCCTCGTCATCTACCGCAGGTCCTGCTGGCCGGTGGCGAGTACGCGCTGCCGGCCGAGCCGACCGCCGCACTCCTGCGCATGATCGCGATGTCCCAGCTCGAGGCGCCCTACGAGGGCCTGCGAGTGATCGCCGGACACTGTGACCCGGCGAGCCTCTCGGCTTTCGTCTGGTCGCTGTACCGGCTCTGGGAGGCCGAAGACAGGCCGTCGAAGGACGCGTGGGCCATGAACGCCCTCGGCTACTTCGGTGACGACACCGTCGCCGGCCGGCTGGCACCGCGCATCCGGGCGTGGCCGTCGGAAGGCGCGGCGCCACGGGCGAAGCGCGGCGCTGACGTGCTGGCCGCGATGAACACCGAGCAGGCTCTCGGCCACCTGTCGGCATTGGCGCGCAATGCCAAGTCCGGGCCCTTGCGCCGCCACGCCGCTGCCGCGCTCGACCGCGTCGCCACGGACCACGGGCTGCTGCCCGAACAGCTCGACGACCTGCTGGCGCCGGATCTCGGGCTGGACGGTGGTCAGGTCGAGTACCGGACCGTGTCGTACGCCGTCGACCTCGGCGGCACACGCGAACTCGTGCTGCGGGATCCTTCCGGAGCCAGGCTCAGCGCGTTGCCCAAGGCGGCGAACGACGAGGAGAAGGCGGCGGCATCGGCGTGGAACAGCCTGCGCCGTAAAGCAAAGCCGATGATCGCCGACCAGGTCGCGCGCCTGGAGGAAGCGATGGTCGTGCAGCGCCGATGGTCCGGCGGCGACTTCCGGTCCCGGATCTCAGCGCATCCGCTGCTGGGCCGGCTCGCCCGCGGGTTGGTGTGGGCACTCGACGACCGGACCGCGGCCGTCGACGCCCTCGGCGACCTGGTCGCCCCGGATGGCGGGCTGACCGGCGACGGCACGTGGGTCCGGCTCGCCCACCCGGCGGTCGACGACTTCACGCCGTGGGCCGACTGGCTCGCTCAGCGCGGTGAGCAGCCGTTCGTCCAGGCCGGGCGCGAGGTGTTCGCCGGCGAGGACCCGTCTGCCTACTGGCAGCGGACGGTCGCGGCCGCGAAGCTGTCCGGTCTTGTCCGGCGGGGCTGGCAGTGGGCACCGAGCGGCCACAAAGCCCTGCGGCATCAGCTGTTCCGGCCGTTCGGCCCGGAAGGTCGGGTGGCACTGACCATCGACCCGGGAACGTCGGCGGTCGCGGACCCGAAAGCGGAGCCCGGGCAGACGATCACCGAGATCACCTTCGAGTCCGCCGCGGGCGAGCTGGGCGTCTTCAGTGACCTGCCACTCGTCACCCGCTCGGAGCTGATCCGGTCCCTGCGTTCTCTCGACTAGTACCTCGCCTGCGCCGGTCCAGCGGCCCGCCCACCGCGGGTCCTCCTCGGTCGGGTCCGACGAGGACCCGCGGGACCTCAGTGGGGCAGGACGAGGTGGTCGGCGATGGCGTACAGCTCCGCCCGCGCGCTGGGGCCCGCGACGGCGATCGGCGCGTCGTGAACGGCCTTGAGGATCCAGAGCGTGCGGTAACCGTTCTCGTCCACGTAGCGGGTCGCGTGTCCCTGGACCGGTTCCCCCGCAGTGCCGTGCACCCGGCCGGACTCGCCGACGCGCACCTGGACCGGCGGCAGGGTGCTGCACGTGCCCACCGAGTAGCTCGTGCTGCCCTTCTCGACGTCGAACGCGCACATCCGCAGGCCGTCCGGCAGCTTGCCGAGGCCGAACGCCGGGGTGACGGCGGCAGTGCCCGGGAAGGCGACATTCTCCGCGACGCGGCGGCCCGCGTCGATCAAATGCTGCTCCGACGCCGTACTGCCCGGCTGCGCGGCCACGTTGACGTAGAGCGAGCCGCCACCGGGGTGGGTCAGGTACATCTCGTAACCGCCCGGGCCGCCGGAGTGCGAGCTCTCCACGCCGGCCCGCCGGCCGATGGTGACGGGCCGGCCCGGACCGGACTTGAAGGCGGCCTGCCCGACCGGCATCATCCGCGTTTCCTGCACGTCCACGAGCAGGACCTGACGCCCGGCCGTGACGGTCAGCATGTACTCGCCGCCGTACACCGGCTTGTCGGGGTTCGCCGCGCTGCCACCGATGTTGATCCGGCGCGCGAGGTAGTCGGCCTTGCCCGGCGGCAGCCAGCCGAGCGAGTAGGGCATGGTCAGCTCCGCGACGGCCGCCTCGGCCGGCGCCTTGACGGCGGCCGGACCGCCGGTCTGGCTGGTGCCCGTGGCCACCTGGCTGTCGTGCGCGGGCCGGTTCAGCGCGACGACGGCGACCGCGGCCAGGACGAGCAGGACCACCCCGGCGCCGGCCGCGAGCGGACGGCTCGGCGCGGCGCGCCTGCGGTCGAGGCGCTGACGCGTGGCCGCCAGCACCTGGGCGCTGTCGGGGGCGTCGTGCTCGTGGTCGGTGAAGGTGTCCTTGATCAGGTTCTCGATGTCCATCAGCTCTCCTTCGCCTGGGCCATCCGGTCGATGCTCAGGCCGTGTCGCAGGGTCGTCAGGGCTTTGCGGGCGTGGGCCCGCACGGTGGCCCGGGCGCAGCCGAGCAGGTCGGCGATGTCGGCGTCGGCGAGCTGCTCGTAGTACCGGAGCACCACGACCGCGCGCTGGCGCCGGGGCAACCGCGCCAGGCGCTGCCACATGTCCTCGCGTGCCGCGTGGTCCGACGCGAAGTCATCCGGCCGCGCCTCCTCCGGCGGGTCGCCCACGGCGATCAGCCCTGCCGACCGGCTGCGCCGCCAGGACAGGTAGCCGTTGGTCACCATCCGCAGGACATAACGGTCGGGGTGCTCGGCGTCGCTGATCCGTGACCACCGTCGGTACGCCTTGACCAGCACGTCCTGCACCAGGTCAGCGGCCTGTTCCCGCTCCCCGGTCAGCATCGTCGCGTAGCGCAGCAGCCGCGGCAGGTGCGCCCGGACGAAGTCCTCGTGGTCAGCCATCACCATGAAGACTGCTCCGATGCACGATCCGTGTACCTCCACGCACAACCTTCTTGCGAATCTGCGCACGCCGGAGGGCCCGCCGGAGGGGTGCTCCGGCGGGCCGTTCGAGGTGGAACGGTCAGGCAATGCTTCAGGGTCGGCCGGGTGAGCACGCCGCCGTCGCTCCAGGACCTGGCCCACCGCGCTGCGCAGTGGTTCATCCAGCTCGCTGAGCGCGGCTCAGGACCCCTTGATCCGTTCGATGAGCTCGTCGCGGTACTCCTGCACCGCCTGAAACTCCGGTTCGTCGCCGGTTGCCCGCTTCAACGCGCCTTCCAGGATCTTCAACCCCTGGCGTTCGTCGCCGCGCGCGTCCGCCTGCCTGGCGGCGTTCTCCAGGGCTTTGGCGAGCTTGGTCCGCGCCTCGGGTTCCTTGGCGGCCTTGTGGATCCGGATCCAGTTGCCACCCGGATCGACGACGGTGAACCCGGTGTACCGATCGTTGCGCAGCCGCGGCCGGGTCATGCGCGGGATGCCGGAGACGAGCAGTTTTCCGTGCACGGAACGCATCCCGGCCGCGAAGGCCTCGAACAGCTCGCCGGTGTCCGCCACGATGACCAGGCACGTGCTGTACGACTGCGCCGGGTCGTAGCCGTCCATGCCGAAGAAGTGCAGGTTGATGTCTTCCCGTCGCACCGCGACGTGCGGGTTCGGCCGCGTCTGCCGATAGGTGACCTCGAAGCCGAGCATCTCGTAGAACGCCGCGATCTCGTCGATGGAAGGACAGGGCAGGAGCGGAATGGTCAGTTCGTTCGCCATTGCCCGAAGCTAAGCCCGGACCCGCCGAAACGACACCGAGCTATTTGCTCGTGCGAACGGTTGCATCCAGGGACCGGCGAGAGCGACCAGGGCGCACACGTAGTCCAGCCCGCTCGCCGCGACGATGATCACCGGCCGGGATCACCGCAGACGCCGGGCGGCCCCGCGCCACGATCACCACATCGCAGACGACGCGTTGATCACCCCGACCGCCTCCTGCCCGCCAGCCGACACCGGACGCTGCCGACCGCGGCTTCGTGGGAGAATGACGTCATGCGCGAGTTGATCTACTTATCGGAACGCAAACTCCGTTCATTTCAGCCCGATAAGTCGAAACTCGGGTTCCTCCGCCGATTCCGGGAGGCGGAAGTCAAGGGACCGCTGGGCATAGGTGGCAAGCTGGCACTATCCGAGGACACCAGTCGGCGACTGGGTGCATTTCGAGGCCCGCGTGAACTACCGAATCATGGACATCAAGGTACGCCGACGAGGCGTCGATTCAGTATCGGCTTTGCTCTTCTGGGCTGTTCCCGACGAGCGCAACAGCTCAACTCGTCTTCTGCTACACGGCGCCGCAGAGCACCTTGAAAGGGACGCAGCTGCCGGACCACCCAGCAGAGGTCAGCTGTCGCTGGGCCTGTCGACCGCTTATGACTTCGTTGATCTCGTGCAGATGCTTGAGGGACGACCTGGTCGCGAAGTCGACGGCTGGCAAGTCGCGAAGTTGCTCGACAGGCTGGAGGGGGAAATTCCCGACGACTTCGCCGCATGGATGGCGGGGTATGCCCGGGTGACCGCGAATGTATCAACGCCGTCCGCTGATCCGAAAGCGGTCCATCGCATTCTTGTGGCCAGCCCCCTGTACGTAGAACTTGCAGGACGGCCGTGACCCGACACGTCAGCGCTCTCTGCCGGACGGCCAAGTCCCACCCTTTTCGGGGAAGGCGGCGATTCGCCGTCGTTGTCACCGGCGAATTCCCCGATCACTATCACCACAGCACCGATCATCACGGCTGCCAGGGTGATCGCGAACCTGCGCATCGCCTGGCCGAAAGGCCGCCTGCCTCGCCCGAGCGCCGCCGCTGCGTCGGGGTGATCACCAGCTCGGTGGCCGGTCGTGACGGTTGAGCCGGGCTGTCGTAGGCCTGCCGGACCCGCTGGGACGGGAACGCCCAGGGATCCGACGGACGGCGCCGGACCGGCGATCGGATCACCGCGTTGTGCCGTGTTCGTCGGCGCGGTCTTCTCTCGCAACGGCGTCGGTGACGTCGTCAGCGGCCCGTTCTTCGCTCCCGGTGGCTGCCGATACCTCGATCCGCACTCCCACAGCGCGCGGTCCGCGGTCCGGATCCTGTTCCAGCACGAGCCGGTCACCGCCCAATGCGGCGGCGAGCATGCCGCGCCGTTCATGGGTGCCGGAGCCGTCCCACTGGGCCGCCAGCGTCGAAACCGCGCCGGCTTGCAGGTCCGGCGGTGCCGCACCCGTCACCAGCACCTCCCGTTCGGCGGCGAAGTCCGAGACCTTCCTCCCGAGTGATGCGACGTAGTCGTCGAGGCTGTTCCTGGCCTCGGACCGGCCACAGCGATAGCGCCGGCGCGAATACCGCAGAAGCCCCTTGCGGGTTTTCCGTTCGGTGCAGTAGGAAATCGAAGACCGGAGCGCGGCGATCTCCTTCTCCACCCGCGCGAGCCGCATGGCCACCCGTTGCGGGGTGAACCGGGGATCGGCGAGCCGTTCGACGGTGAAGTCCCGCAGCAGCGGATCGACCTCCGTCACGTCGATGCTCGTCCGCCCACATCCGCCGTCTTCCCCTCGGCAGCGGTAGACGGACCGCGACTTCGTGTGTGCGCTCGCGTAGTAGCGGTGCGCGGTCAGGGCCGTGCCACAAGATCCACAGTGGACGAAGTCCGCACCGAGGTGGAGATGGCCCGCCGTGCCCGGTTCACCGCGGAAGAACGCATGCAACCGGGAGTCGATCTGATCGCCGCCCGAATCGTTGTCCACGTCCGGACGCTACCGCGAGAGCTCGGGGACGGGTCCCGGGTCAACGGGACAAAGCGGCGATGAGCGGGCCAGGTCAGGGTTGTAGGAAGTGCCTTGCAGGATGACGGTGGTTGCGCCGCCCGCGACCAAGTCGGTGATCAGGGCGCGGGCCTGGTCGCCCAGAGCCGGGAAGTTCTGTTCGATCTCCGCGAAAGCGATGACCTCCGGCGCCGGCCGGCCCGCGGCTGAGTCGCTCGCTCCACGCCAGCGCGGCCGCAGCCGAAGTCAGGCCGCCTTCAAAGAAGCAGTCCTCCCGCAACCACAGATCGTCGATGCCGGCCTCGTCGGCCGCGACCACGGTCTCCCGCAGCTCCTCCGGCGGCAACTCCGGACGGAACACCACGCCCATGCGAACTTCGGAGGTAGGCGGGAAGCACTCACGGCCGGTCCAGGCCCGCGTCCGCCAGCAGGCCGTCGAGAGCGTCGATGCCGAGCACGAGCGCCCCGCCGGGCTCGGTGGCCACCACGACACCCACGACCTCACCGGACTCGTCCAGCACCGGCCCGCCCAGGTCGGCGGGCACCCGAAGTCCGATGTGGAACAGGCGGGCACCGGCCGCCGGTTCGAACCGGTCGACCAGGCCGGTGCTGTCCCCGGCCGTCCGCACCGGGTCCCCGACCCGCACGAGCGAGGGGTAGCCCAAGGACAGTGCGGGCGGCTCGACCGGGTCGGCCAAGCGGAGCACCGCCGCCTCGTGAACTTTCGGGCCGGGCAGGTGGATCCGGCTCACGTTCCTCGTGCCGGACCCGGTGACGACGACGGCGTCCGCGGTGAGCCCTGCCCGGTGGGTGACCACGAGCCGCTCGGAGACGAGGAACCCGGCACGGGACTCCTCTCCCACCCGGACCTGGACCAGCGCGGACCGCACGTCCACGGGCGGCTCGGCCCGGCGCAATTTCCGGTAGCCGTCGAGATCGCCGGTCTCGGCCAGGCAACGGGCGTACCGCCGTCGGTCGTCGGCGTCCGGCGGCGGCTCGTCGAGCGCGGCGAGCGCCTGCCGGTAGTCCCCGGCCGCGTACAGCGCCCGGAACCGGTGCAGCGGATCGGGGTCGGTCAACGCCAGCCGCACCAGGACGGCATTCCAGCGGGCGATCCTGGTCGCCAGGTCGCGCAGCGCGGTCATCCGCAGTGTCAGTTCACCGGTCAACCGCGTGGTTTCGGCGAAATCGGTGTCGAGCGCGCCACCGGGACGGTCGAGGTGGCTCAGCGCCGCGACGGCGGCCTCGCGCACCGACTGCCGCGCCAGACGCAGATCGAGCTCGGTCTGGTCACCTTCGTTGAACATCTCCACCAGGACACCGGCGTCGTCACCGCCGGCCCCGGGCACGTGACTGTCCCGCCGGTGCCGGAACTCCTGCCACGCCGCGTCGCTGTCGTCGTCCATTGTGGACGCGGTCAGTTCCCGCAGCCGGTAGCGGAGATCGGCGAGCTCTTCCTGCCGCTGCTCGATTTCCCGTTGCCGCTCGTAGCTGCGGGCCAGTTCGGCGATCTCCCGCGGCGAAAGCAAGGTGGTGTCGGCGATCTCGATCGAGCCGGCCCGGCCCGTGGCCCGGTCCCGCGCCCTCACCGAAAGCACGCAGCTGGCGTCGATCTCGAAAGTGACGTCGATCTGGGGCACGCCCTTCTCGGCGGGCGGGATCCCGGACAGCTGGAACTGGCCGATCTTCGACTCCTGGTCGAGGCCACCGTTGAAGATCTCGATGCGGACCACGGACTGGTTGTCGTCGCGGGTGGTGAACACGTCCGAGCGCGTCACCGGGATGGTCGTGTTGCGCGGCACGAGCTCGGACAGGCTCTCGCGGTCGTGCTCGTCGTGCACCCGGATCCCCAGCGACAACGGCGTCACGTCGAGCAGCAGGATGTCGTCCAGGGACCCGTCGCGCATCGCGCCGAGGAGCGCGGCGCCACCGGCCACCGCGGTCCGCGGATCGGACACCACGGTCCGGCGCAAGCCGAACGCCCGTTCCACCGTTTCCCGCACCAGCGGGGAAAACATCGGGCGGCCGACCAGCACCAAGTGCTCCGGGCGGGTGGTGACCGACGAGCTGAACCCGGCGCAGACCTCGTGCAGGTGCGCCAGCTGCCCGGTCAGGATGCCGGCCAGTTCGGCGCGGGTCAGCTCCAGGCGGACGTCGCCGTCGCCGAGGCCGCGCAGTTCGCACTCGGCGTGTTCCCGCGCGGACAGCTCGACCTTCAGGCGCTCCGCGGCGATCGCCAGGCGCCGCCGCGGCGAACCGCCGGCCGGCACCGCGACGCCGCGCTGTTCCAGGCGGTCCGCCAACGCCGTGGTGATCGCGGCGTCGAAGTCCTTCCCGCCGAAGCTGCTGTCCCCGCCCACCTCCCGCACGTCGTAGACGTTCTCGCCGACGTCCAGCAGGCTCAGGTCCAGCGTTCCCGCGCCGAGGTCGACGACGGCGATCGCGCCGCCGAGCCGCCGTTCGCGCGCGGCGGTGACGCACGCGGCCGTCGGCTCGTGGATCAGCCGGACGAGGTCGACCCCGGCGATGCGGCAGGCCGCGCGCGTGGCGGCTTTCTGGTTGTTGGTGAAGTAGGCCGGGATCGTCACGACCACCCGCGACCGCTCCAGCCGCATGTCGTGGTGCTGCTCGGCCCATGACAGCCACTCCGGCCGTACCGCGCCGAGTTCGCCGGCGGCCAGATCCGCGACGCGCTCCCGCACCCGGCCCGACAGGAAGGTCTCGACCAGGCTCCGGGCGTGCCGGACGAGGCGGGCGGCGACCTCCTCCGGGCGGAAAGTGCGGTCACGGACCTTGAAGACCGTGCCGCGGCCCATCTTCCGCTTGGCGGCGTCGATGTGGCCGACCAGCCACGGCGCGAGCGTTTCCTCGCCGTGCAGGCCGACCAGCTCGGTGCCGTCCCGGTCGAGGCTCACCGTCGAGGCGAAGTGCACCTCGCCCTTCCACGGGCAGAACACCGGTTGCCGCGTCTCGGTGTCGTAGACGGCCGCGGCGCAGGTCGTGGTGCCGAGGTCGAATCCCCAGATGCCGCTGTACCGTGCGTCGACGTCCGCACGAGCCTGGGCGACCCACGCCTGCGCGCGCTCCTCGAACCGGACGCGTTCGCGCGCGCCCAGCGCGTCAAGCGCCTCGGTGACGCGCGTGGTCAGGTCCGGCGGCACCAGGCCGTCGTCGACGAGCCCGCGCAGCACGTCCGCGGCCGGGGACGCAGTGCCGCGCGCCTCGATCGCAGCGAGGCAGCGCCGCACGAGTTCGTCGTGGTCACCGGTCTTGCGCAGGCATTCGGCCAGCCGGATGTCGTCGGCCGCGGCGTCGCCGAGCCGGCGCACGAGACAGTCCGCCGCGGCGGCGAACCAGCCGGCCGCCAGGTACAGCGGGACGGCCCGCTCCAGCTGCCCGGCGCGGTCGTACAGCCCGGCCGCGCCGGCCGCGTCACCCCCGGCCTCGCACGTCTCGGCGCGGGCGGCGAGTGCGTCCGGCGTGTCGTCGTCCCGCAGCACCCGGACGGCCTCGCCGAACCGGCCGGCGCGCCGGAACAGCTGGTGGGCGCGGAAGAAGTCGCCGCCGTCCTCGGCCCTGGCGGCCGCCAGGGCGTGCTCCCCCGCCGCCTCCTCGACCCGGCTCCACGCCCGGAGGACGTCCCGCCGGTCGCCGCCGTGGCGCAGGCGCTCGCCGAAGTGCCTGCGCATCACGCCGAGGAGCGTGGCACGCAGGTCGGCCAGCGCCGCCCGGTGCCCGGCGGGTTCGCCGTGGTCGAGGACCTGCTGCAGTTGCCGGGCGGCCTCGGCGAAGTCCTCTCCCTCGATCAGCCGGTGGACTCCCGCCACGAGACGGTCCACGAGCCCGTCGATCCGTTCGTCCTGCCCGGGCGGGCACGTCACCAGTGCCTCGGCGAACAGGCCGAGCGCTTCCGCGTACCGGCCGGCGCCGGACAGCAGGTCGGCCAGCCGCCCACACAGGGCCGTGACGACGTCACCTCGTTCACGCGCCAGGGCAAGCCCGGCGGTCACGTCGTCGATCTCCGCACTGGCCAGGCAGACGTCGAGTGCCTGCCGTTCCTGTTCGGGCGTACCGGCCAGCCGGACGGCGGCCGCGCCGTGCCCGAGGAACCGCCGGACCTCGAACTGCTCCGGAACCAGTTCGGGTGGCAGATGCGCGAAGAACAAGCGCCACAGCTGCTCGTCCTCGGCGAAGTCCCCGGCCGTGTGGCCGCGCAGGACCCGGGTCACGACAGCACGGTCGAGCACACCCAGCGCACGCCACCGGTCGAAGGTGCGCACGATCGACGCGGCGTCCGTGAGCAGTTCGGCCAGCCGGTCCCGCGCGCGGAGTTGCGGCCCGGCCAGGCCCAGCCGCGTCGCCACCTCGAAGACGACCGCCACCGCGTCGCGGTCCGAGCCGGCCGGCCAGGACTCGTCGACCGCTTTCAGCGGGTAGCGCTCCGGCGGGATCCGATGGTCGTAGCGCCGGAAAAGCTCGTCGGCCTGTGCGCTGTCGAGGCGCAACGCCAGTCGCAAGGCGGTGGCGTAGGCGCGGACCGCGCGGTCGGACGGCGGGCCGCCGCCGGGTGGTTCGGGAAAACCCGCCGCGAGCCGTGCCGTGGCGCGCGCCAGCCGGCTCGCCGGGCCGCCACCGAGCAGATCGCGGAGCACGACCGCGCTCATCCCGGGAACAGCGGTGGCTCGGGGAGCTCGAGCCATTCCAGGTCCATCGGCACCAGCGTCGTCGACAGCACCAGCTCGCGAAGCAGGTTCACGGTCAGGGTCAGCCCCACCGGCTCCCCCACCTCCTCCCGCCGCAACCCGTGCACCCCGGCGTCGGAGAGCCGTTGCCGGACCCGGGAAACGAGGTGCTCGACGCGCTTGGCCGTCCAGTTCTCGTGCGGCCGTCGTTCGGCGAGCTCGGCGGCCGCCTGCTGCCGGGACAGCGGCAGCGGGTGGGGGTCGTAGCCGAGGTAACGCTGCCCGAGGACCGCCAGCACGAGGTGCTCCTCCGGGGACAGCCGCCAGCGTTTCGGCGGCGCCGTCGGGTGGGTCGGGCGGCGCGTGGCGACACCGGCCTCGCCGTCGGACACGAGCAGCTCCAGCACGTGCTCGCGGGTGCCGCGCAGGAACAGCGCGGTGTAGCCGTCGGCCAGCGGCAGCGGTTCGCTGTCGCGGTGCAGCAGGACGCTGTCGGACAGCCGGATCGGCGAGCGGCCGGTGTTGCTGAGCCACCAGCGGTCCCGCTCGCGCAGGAGCAGCCCGTGGACCCGGCTGATCCGCACGTCTTCCTCGCCGACGCAGACGTCGACCTCCAGCCGGTTGCGCCCGAAGGTCACCCGGTTCCCGGGCGACGGCGGCACCGCGACGCCACCGGTGACGGTCAGCGCGCTCAACGTGCCCGGCACGGTGTCGGCGACGCCGTGGCGCAGGCTGCGCCGGCGGTGCGGGTCAAGACGTCCGGTGGTCACGGCCACCTCCGTTCGTAGGCGCCGATGTCGAAGCCCGCGCCGGCGGGCCGGGCGACGCCGTCGAGATCGAACCCCGGGGCGTGCTCGGGGCTGCCGGCATCGACCGCGGCCGAGTCCTCGGCGAGGCGGTAGTCACCGCGGGCCGGATCGGCGAATCCGGGGTTTCCGGCGAGGTTGTAGTCGGCGGCGAACGGCCCGGTGTCGACCGGGCCGTCCCCGAACACGTTGTTGCGCAGGAGATTCATGCCGGCGAACCGGTCGGCGCCGATCAGCAGGGAGCCGCGGGCATTGCCGGCGAAGGTGTTGTTGACGATCTTCAGGTCCCGCATCGTGCCGGTCGACTCGACCCACAGGCTCAGGCCGGCCTGCGCGTTTCCGGTGGACAGGTTGTCGACGACCCGGATGTTCGAGAGAAGCCAGCTTTCCGAATAGTCCTCGACGGCGAGCCCGATCCCGGCCTTGGTGCCCTCGCGGGTACCGCCGACGACGTTGGCGTAGACGTCCACTGTGGATGAAGAATCGACGTAGATGTCCGGCCCGCGGTTGCCGGTGACGACGTTGTGGTGGATCTTCACCCGCGCGGCGTCGTCGTACTTGACGTCGATGCCTTCCTCGCCGTTGTCGTGCACGCGGCAGCCGGACACCTCGACGTCCGACGAGCCGGAGGCGACGCTCAGCGCTTCGTGGTCGGCCGAGGTGCCGCGGGAGTTGGTGCCGCGGATGTCGCAATCCACGACGCGCACCCGCCGGGTGCCGACCAGCACGAGCCCGCCGTCGCGGGAGCCGTCGACGCCGAAGCGGTCGAACACGAGGTCGTGTGCGCCTTCGGCGTAAACCCCGAAGCCGGTCGAGCCGGTCACGGTCACGTCGGTGAACTCGAGCCAGCTGTGCCTGCCCACGGCCAGGCCGCCGGCGCCGGTCAGCACCGCGGTGCCGCCGATGCCGGTGAACCGGATGGGGTGGCCGGGGGCGCCGCCGCGGTGGACGGTCAGCCCGCCTGGGTAGCTGCCCGCCTCGATCGCGACGGTGTCCCCCGGCCGGGCCGCGTCGGCCGCGGCCTGGACGCTGGGGTACGTCCCGTGCGGCCCGACACGCCGGGTGCGCGGTCCCGGTCCGGCGGCCCCCTCGGCCGTCGGACCGGTGGCGGCCGCCACCAGGAGCGCCACGCCGGCCAGTACCCGTATCGACACTTCTCGTCCCGTCTCCTCCGGCCGTTTCCGGCACCCGCTCTTTCTAGCCGGGGGCGCCGGGGACCGGTCCCCGGTTCACGGCAGCCGCCGGACGAGGACCTCCGCCAGCGAGCGCGCGGTCGCGCACAGTGCGTCCCCACCGGCCGCGGTGGTGTCCTCGACGGAGACCTTGGCGACTTCCTCCCGGTCCGGAGGGGTGCCGTTCAGCACCGGCAGCGCCGGGGTGTAGACGTGGTGCACGACCATGACGGCGCACTCCGGCTGCCCGCCCGGCACCGGCGCGACGACGGCGTTGCGGTTCCCCACGCGGATCCGGTCGCCTGGGACGTCCTCGTCCGCCTCGATCGGCCATTCCCGGCTGTACTCGACGGTGATCGTGCGCGGATCGTGCTCCCAGGTGCACCCCCAGCCGCCGAACCCGCGGTCCGGTTTCTTGGCCTGGCCCAGCACGCCCGACGTCGTGGCGTCGTCGAGCAGGCCGCAGGCGTCGACGTGCGCCAGTGACCACTCCGGGAGCTGGGCGCGCCGCGGCAGGGGCCCGTTGGCGAGCGTGGTCAGCACGCCGGAGAGCACCGACTCCGAGAAGGAGCACAGCGGCGCGTCCTTCGCGCGGTCGTCCAGCGGGTGTGAGGTGACGACGATCCGGTTGGCATCGGCCAGCGAGATGGCGCGCTCGCACGAGCCGTCGTGGGGGTCGGGACGCTCGATTTCACCGATCTTGCCGGGCACCGGAGGCCGGGGCGGGTACCGCAGCGGGCCGGTCAGATCGAGCCGGGTCTGCACCTGCCCGGTCTTGCCGGTCAGCGTGGTCGTGACCACGCAGCTGCCGAAGTTCAGCACCTCGGGGTCCACGAACGGCTCCCCGAACGACGTGAGCGAGTTGGTCGAGATCGCCGCGCACGGGTCCGTCCCGGCCGGGTCGGCGCCGAGGGTGTTCGGCCCGGCCGGTGAGCTCGGGGTGGTCGCCCCGGCCGGTGCGCCACCGGTGGTGGTCGCCCACAGCGGCCGGCCGAGGACGAACCCGGCCACCAGCGCGGCCACCGCCGCGACCGCGGCCCCGGCCACCAGCCGGCGGCGCAGGCTGCGGCGCGGGCGCCGGGGCACGGGCGCGTCCGCCGTGAGCAGCGTGACCGCCTCGGCGGCGCCGGGCCGGTCGGCCGGGTGCCGGGCCATCAGCGCGGCGAGCACCGGTGCGAACCGTCCCGCGCGCTCCGGGGGCACCGGCCGCCCGGCGGCGGCGCGGCGCATCTGCGCGAACGGGCCGTCCTCGCCCGAGCCCCACGGCGACCGGCCTTCGATCGCGGCGTAGAGGGTGGCCCCCAGGGAGAAGACGTCCGAGGCGGGGCCGGCTTCGGCGCCGTCGGCCACCTCCGGCGCGACGTACCCGAGCGTGCCGGTGAGCTGGGCGCCGCCGGTGCGGGTGACCTCCGTCCAGCGGGCGATGCCCAGGTCGGTCAGCTTGGCGACGTCGTCCGCGGTCACCAGGACGTTGCCCGGCTTGACGTCGCGGTGAATGATGCCGCGGGAGTGCATGCCCGCGAGCGCCGCGGCGAGCTGCGCGCCGATCCGCCGGACCCGGTCCTCGGGTAGCGGGCCCCCGTCGTCGACGAGCTCCTCGAGGCTTCGGGCGGCCAGGTACTCCGTGACCAGCCACTGGGCGTCCCCGTCGGCGACCGTGTCGAACACGGTGATGACGTTCGAGTGCAGCAGCCCGGCCCCGATCCGCGCCTCACGCCGGATCTGCCCGGCATCCTCGCCCAGCGCTCGCTTGAGCGTCACCTGCCTGCCGAGCTCGAGATCGACCGCCCGCCAGACGACGCCCATGCCACCTCGGCCGAGCTCCTCCTCCAGCCGATAGCGGCCGGCCACGACTCGCCCCTTGGTCACGGCGAGCAGTCTACGAAATGCCGTATCGCCCTGCTGACGCCGCGTCACCGCGGCGGTGGGCCGAACCGGTTCTCCCCCGGCTGGCCCCGCCCACTCCAGAACGAGAGCAGGAAGAGCCAGCGATCGACCGGATCCGCTTCTTCCTGGAGCAGACCATCGAGCACGGTTCGGACCTCGTACTCCCGATGCACGGCGGGCCGGCGCCCACCGATCAGGCCACGGTCGCAGTTCGTGAAGAGGCCCATCGGACACTGGGCTCGATCCTGGAGCGAGGGCAGCACGACGGCACGATCCGAACCGAGGTCACCAGGGCGGACGTCGTCATCTTCGGCGCGTTGCTGGCGCAGGGCCTACCGCACGTCCCCGACTGGAAGCTCGCTGCCCGCCGCCAAGCCGACATCTACCTCGCAGGCATCGTGAATTCCCCCCGATGAGCCGGGGGCCGACCGCTGAGGCCTCCGCCGTCATCGACGCGATGAGTAGCCGTGGTCGGTGGTCCACGCGGAGCCGGTCGGACGTGGCGGCGGATCAGAAACAGGTGATGGACGAGGTATTCGACCTGCTGGCCGGAGGGATCGGCACCTTCGGCAGCACTACCTGACCACGCGCGGCCGCGCATCCGGGGTCGACGGACCTGCGGCTCTGGCACCACGTGCTCACCACTCGGCCGACCGGCGGGAGCACCCGGCGAGCCGCGCTCTACGCGGTGGGGATGAACGGCGACCGCGACGGGCTGCGGCTCCTGCGGGCACACGCCCCCGTCGTCCGTGCCCGCGCGAACTGGTGGCTGCGGCTCCCGGCCGAGGCGTCCGCGGGCGCAGCCCTCTGAAGACCGGTATGGCCGATCCCGACTTCCGCGGGTTCCGCGGGTGGTGCGATCGACGGGAGACTCGGCCGCGTCACCCACGCCGTGGAGGGAAACCCGTGCGCCTCACCGCCCTGCTCCCCCTGCTCGCCGCCGTTCCGCTCTTCGCGCTCCCCGCCCCCGCAGCCGGCGCGTCCGGTTGCTTCGACCCGGCCGCGCCGCTGACCGTCGAGGAACAGCGCCTGACCGCTTCCCTGCCCGCGGGCGGCCCCGCCGTCGGGCCCGAACTCGTGCGGCTGGCGGGCTTCGACCCGCTCGTCGCCGAGGTGAAGCACGACCTCTGCGCGGCGCGCACCCCGCGCCGGGCCGAGCGCGTCGTCACGCGGGCCGGCGAGCGGTTGTGGCGGACGGCCGTCGACCGCGCGCAGGGCCGCCGCCCGGACCTCGGCACGCTCGACCGGTTCGACGACCGGCCGCTCTACTGGGCGCGGCTGCAGCTCAGCAGCGCGATCCGGCAGTGGGCACCCGCGTCCTCGTCGCAGCGGGCGACGCTGCTGACGGCGTTCGACCGCGGCTCCCGCGGCCTCGACGACGTCCGGTTCCCGCTCGGGAAGACGCGGCGGGTCATGGTGAGCGGCTTCGACCCGTTCCAGCTCGACGGCCCGGGGATCACCATCTCGAACCCGGCGGGGGCGTCGGCGCTGCAGCTGGACGGGCGCGTCCTCGACACGCCGGCGGGCCCCGCCGTGGTGCAGGCGGTGAGTTTCCCGGTCGTGTGGGGCTACTTCGACCAGGGCATCGTGGAATCGGCGTACGGCACGGCGTTGCGCGACCGCGCGCGGCGGCCGGACGTCGTGCTGACGATCAGCCAGGGCCGTCCGGGCCGTTTCGACGTCGAACGCTGGGCCGGCGCCTGGCGGGGAGGCTTTCCGGACAACAACAGCGCGTCGGTGACGGGCGGGGTCCCGCCGGCCGCGGGCTGGCCGCAGCCGGACGTCCAGTTCATCGAGACGACGCTGCCGTACTCGCGGATGCTCGAGGTGACCGGTGCTTATCCGGTCAACTTCAACCAGGCGTTCTGCGTGTGGCCGGACTCCGCGCACCCGGGTACGGGGACGCCGGCGTGCCGGACGGACGCCCCGGCGCCGGGCGAGATCGCGGCTTCGGGCGGCGGCGGGAACTACCTGTCCAACGAATCGATGTACCGAGCCAACCGCGTCCGGCTCGGGTTGGGCTGGACGTCGGTGGCGGGCGGTCACCTGCACACGCCGGTGCTGGGCCAGCCGGCAGGGCTCACCGACCCGGCGTTCGAAGCCCGCCGCCAAGCGATCGCGTCCGAGGTTCTGGCCCTGACTTCCGCCGCGGCCGCCGGTTCGACCTCGCCGGTTCCCCTGCGAACAACGGAATCGCCGCGAGCGGCGCTGAACTCCCTGCCGGGCACGGTCCTCCCCGGCTGAGTCCACATCAGGCAGATCAGCTCCAAGGACGCTTTGCCGAGGCGCGCCCGGATTCTCGCGACGGCGGCCAGGTCAAGTACTCGGGGATGCCGCGGCCATGATCACTCAGGTACTGGCTAACCGCGCGCGGCAGGTCCTTGCTCACCGGGAAGATGCGCTGGAGGCGATCACCGAAGCCGTCATCGGACGTCGGCATGCCGAACAACGCCCCGACGCCTTCCTACCCGACCGCGGCCGCCGGAGCCGTCGCGTGCGGGCCGTGCGCCGCCATGTCGGCCGCGACCACACTGCGGCCCACCCTGACAGGGAGGCGATCGCCTCCGTCCAAGCCCATGCTCCGTGGTAGAAGCCGTGCAGCAGAACGATCGGCTCGTTCGGCATGAACCCTCGCTCCCGACGCAGAGGTCGCGCCGACATTCCGCTGGACGGTACTGAATCCGGACCGCCGCGGTCACTGTCATTTGACGGGTTCCGCCTTCGTCCCTGGGCTCCTGTCCCCAGCGCACTGTCCACCTGCGACCGAGGCTCGTGGTGACCGTGCCGGTCGCGAAGCCCGGCGGATGCGGACCGGGCCCAACGCCACGTTGAGCATCTACCCGGACGCGGGCCACGGCGGGATCTTCCAGTACCACGAGCTGTTCGTGCAGCAGCAGCCATGACCATCGAAGGACGGCAACGCCATGCCCGCCAGTGATTCCCCTTCCATCCGGACTTTCCCGCACGAGGTGGTCCGCTTGGCCATCCCCGTCACGGCAACCTTTCGGAATTCCGAGACAGCTACGAACGCGCGGTACCGGCGCTCGAGGTAGACCGATACGAGCAGTTCAAGAAGGAACGGGCCAGCTGGGACGTCGTCCGGCAGGCCACCGAGGAAAACGCCCCGCACAGCTGCATCAGGTACTGGGGACCGCGACGACCGTACCTGGTTCACGATCGATCAGCCCGGCACCCGATTCGACAGCTTTCACGACCAGCGCATCGCCCAGGTCGGGCGAGAACTCGACGCCGAGCTGGCCGCCCTCCTCGAGCACCTCGACCTCCCGGTACCGGCCGAATTGATCACCGACGCCCACCGCAACTGACGAGCAGCGAGCGATCCGGAACGACCCGCGCGGGAGTCCCCGGGATTTCGCCGCTCTCGCAAAGCGGCTACCGCAGGGCACCGGTGTTGTCCAGGTGGACCGCGGCGGCTTGGGCGGCGGCTTCCGAGTCACCGTCGCGGATCGACTGGTGTCACCGTCGCGGATCGACTGGTTTCCGGGATCGGTGCGGCGACGAGCGACGGGGCGCAGGTCGTGCAGTGGGCCGCCAACGGCGGGGCCAACCAGCAGTGGCAACTGAACCGGGCCTGACCGGACGACCGGTTCTCGGCCGCGCTCACACGTCCTCCAACGCGCCGGCGTAGAAGTCGCCGCCGCCGTCCAGCCGTTTGCCGGTCGAGTTCGCCGCGGCCTGCCCCGCACGGTCGCGGTGCCGACGAAGTCGGTGTACGGGGTTGCCGTCGCTGTTCCACTCCAGCTGGATGCAGCCGGACGGCGAGACACAGAGGACCACGCCTTCCGGTCCGGAGCCGGTGGCAGTCAGGTTCGCGCATGAGACTCCGCCGACGCAGGCCGAGCTCATGCTGATCGCGAGTCCGCCGGCAACGCAGCCAGCGGTGGGGCAAGTCGTGCTACGACTGCGCGGTCAGAGGACGGCGGGCGGCCACCGTCGTCGCCGCGCGGACGAAGGCGGCGACGTGGCGGGAGGAGTGGTTCGGCGGCCACGCGACGACCAGGGTGCTGGGAACGGCGTCGCGGACCGGGACGCAGACCAGCTCCGGGCCCACCTCTCCCACCGCGGACCGGGCCAGGACGGCGATCGTGCGCCCGAGGACGATCAGGTGCTTCATCTGGGCCAGGTCGGCGACTTCCGGGCCGGTCGCTCCCTCGCCCGCCCGGCCGGGCCAGCGGGGCAGCGTCTCGCCCCGCAGATCGGCCCAGTGCAGGCTCGTGCGCCGCGCCAGGACGTGCTCGGCGGGCAGCACCGCCACGCGGGGCTCGACCATCAGCGGTTCGGCGTCGAGGCCACGGAGATCTTCGTGCGGGGTGTGCAGCAGCGCCACGTCCGCGCGTCCGTCACGCAGCAGGGCCGCGCGGCCGGCGGCATCGCCGAAGATGATCTCCACGGGCGGTGCGTCCGGCTGGTGTTCGTAGGCCGCGAGGATGCCGGGTAGGAGGCCGCCGTCGCCGCCGGGCTTCACCACCAGCCTGAGGCGGGCGGCGGGCGCTCCCGCCTGCCGGGTGTGGCGGGCGGCGGCCTGCACCGCTTCCAGCGCGCGCCGTCCCTCGTCGAGCAGGACCTCGCCGGCCGCGGTCAGCGAGACGTGCCGGCTGCTGCGTTCCAGCAACCGGACACCGAGCCGTTGTTCGAGCTGCCGGATCGCCTTCGACAGCGCGGGCTGCGCGATCAGGAGCCGCGCCGCAGCGCGGCCGAAGTGCAGTTCTTCGGCGACGGCGACGAAGTACTCGAGCTCCCGGGTCTCCAGTCGATCCATGCCTCCAGGTTATCGACCGGCTCCGGACCGGTCTTGGACGTCGGCGTGCCGCCGGTGCTGTCATCGGCACATGACCACAACAGCGTCCGGACACCATGCCCTCCTCATCGGGGCGTCGCGCGGGCTCGGCCTGGCGATGGCCGGGGAGTACGTGCACCGCGGCTGGCGGGTGACGGCGACGGTGCGCGGCACGGCGCGGACGGAGCTGCACGACCTGGCGGACTCGGCCGGCGGCCGGCTGACCGTCGAAGAGGACGTGGACATCACCGTGCCCGAGCAGGTGGCCGCGTTGCGTGAGCGGGTCGGCGGCACGGTGTTCGACCTGCTGTTCGTCAACGCCGGGATCAGCAACGGCGATGTCCCGGTCACCGCCGTGCCGACCGAAACCTTCGCCCGCTTGATGGTGACCAACGCGCTGAGCCCCGTGCGGGTGGTGGAGACCTTCCAGGACGTCGTCACGCCGGCCGGGACGATCGGGGTCATGTCGTCGCGCCAGGGAAGCGTCACGCTCAACGCCAACGGCGGCTACGAGGTCTACCGGGCGAGCAAATCGGCGTTGAACCAGCTGATGCGGAGTTTCGCCGCCCGGCACGCCGACGACCCGCGCACGCTGCTGCTGATCTCCCCGGGCTGGGTCCGGACCGGGCTGGGCGGCCCCGGCGCGTCCCTGGCGATCGAGGAGAGCGTTCCCGGTGTCGTCGACACGATCACCGCGCGCGTCGGCGAGGGCGGTTTGCACTTCGTCGACCACCGGAACAAGACCTTGCCGTGGTGAGGACGGCAACCTCGCGGCCGCGGCTCGGTTCAGCCGGAAGCTGCCCGCGCAGGGATACCCCGGAAGGCCGGCCCAGCATCCAGCAATCCCGGGTCGGGCAGTGGTATGCCAGCCAGACCCGCAGAGCGCCACGACCGGTGCCTTGTCCGGATCACCCCGGTTCGAAATCGATCTGCGGTTCGCGCACGAGGCACGCCGGGCTCATGCTGATGGCGCAGCGCCGGTGAGTACGCCAGCTCTTTCGGGCTTCGACGTCGAATCGAGCGACGAACTGCACGACCAGCCCCGGGCCAGCAGCAGCGCGACCGGTTCCAGTTCCTGCTCGGTGGAGGTGGCGAACTGCTTGGACGCCGCGCACTGCGGCCCGAGCCCCTGGGTGCCGACCGCGAGGTCGACCCACGGCCGGGAACCGGCGCCGAGCCGAGGCAGCCGAGGTGTGAGCACCGTGCCGGTGACCGCGATGTCGGCGTTGCGTGCGTCGCGGGAGTGGTACATGACCGTGGTGGCCGTCGTGGTCAACGCGGTCGCCAGGGCCGGCATCGGCTGGGTGCGGATGACTGCGCCAGGCGGCTCGGCAGGCAGCGGCGACGGCGGCTGGCAGAAGTCCGCGGACGCGGCGGAAGCCGCGGTCGCCGGCTTTCCCAAGGGAGCCGCTCCGGGCGCGGCACCGGCCGGGCGCCGCCGCGGAGGCCACCTCGTACTCGGCCGGACTGATCCGGCCGTCGGCTTCGGTGTCGTAGGCCTGGAACCGCCGAGCCGGTTTCCGGTCGACGAACGCCGGACTTCCCATGGTTTCCCGTCCGGAGCAACTCGGAGCAAGCGTCGCGCATCAACCTCGGCAAGAACCGGATGTCGGCGCTCCAGCGGGTGAACGAGCGCACGAGGTCGTTCAGGTTTCTGCGAGCCGGTTCGACCAGCTCACCGTCGTCGACCACCAGCCACGGAAACGGTCTGAGAGGCTGTGTCGCCGAGGTGCTGCTGTCGCATTCGGCTAGGCGCCCGGTGACGTCCATCCACTTCCCCATCGGAGTCGGCGCCGACGGCGTCCTGGTGTGTCGGACGCCGGCATGGCGGCATTCGCGGGGAATACGCGTGGACTGCGACGCCGGTGCCCCTCTGCCACGGCGACATCTGGGGTGGTGCGCTGCGCGTCGAGGTTGCGGATGGTGCGTACCAGCCGGGCGACATCGGCGTCCGAGGCGGTCGCCATGGACGGCATCGACTTCACGAACGCCGCCATCGCGTCGTCGTCATCCAGTTCCAGCCGCGCCGGCAGCGCCACCCGCGCACAACTGAAGGCCCGGTTCGCCATGCCACATCCTCCACTCATCGGCCGACGAGCGCCCGGGTACCCATCGCCGTCCTCGGTGGAACGCACCGGGGGACGTTTCACCTTGTGGTGTGCACCACGCTTCCGGCGGACGCTCGACAAGCCACCGGACGCGGAATAGTCGGCCACGTCCGGGTTCGAGTCCGCCGGGCCGTCCATCACCCTTTCGGGAATTGCCGCGTCGGCGTTTCGGCTGCAGGCCGGCGTCAGCGGACAGGCTTGCCACTGTTCACTGTGCATCACCGTGTCCGCGTCACCAATCACTCGACATCGTGAACCAAGGCGATTCCGCGAGGAGTTCGCGTACTCGATCAAGAACAATAGGCCGCCATCCGACTGAACTCCCGGATCGCACCGCGACCTGCACGAGTGGCATTCCGATCGAACCGGCGTTTCCCCGGAATCGGCTGTTAGTTTCGCTGAGGACGACGGGACTTCCCTCATGGAGGAAAGATGAAGCGGTTCACGGCAGTCCTTTCGAGCACGGTGGCGGTCGCTGCGCTGCTGGTGTCGGCCAGTCCCGCGGCCGTCGCCGCAACGGGCGAAGTCGTGGTCTTCACCACCGAAGTCGTCCCGCTGGACGTCCACGAAAACCCTCATGGCTGCTACCCGCTTCCCGAGGGAGCGCACGTGCTCGCCAATCGCACCGACCGGCCGGTGCACGTTTACGGGACGCCCGAATGCCTAGGAGTGCCCATCCTCACCGTGAAAGCGAACTGGGGATCGCACGTCCCCCCGGCCGCGGCGAGCTTCCGCGTCTGATCGGCAGTCGTGCGCACACATTCCGATCTGACCGAAAGGGTGCCCGTGTCCGTCGATCTCGTCGTGGTCGGGGTCGGGTACGTCGGCTTGCCGCTCGCGGTCGCCGCGGCCACCGCCGGCTTGTCGGTGGTGGGCTACGACACCTCCCCGGCGGTGCGGGAGCAGGTGGGACAGGGCCGGCCGCACGTGCCGGACGTGAGCAGCACGCAGTTGCGGGCGGTGCGCTCGGCCGGGTTCGCGGTGACCGGAGATCCGTCCGTGATCGCGGGGGCGGAGACAGTGGTGCTCTGCGTGCCCACCGGCCTCGGGCCGGACGGCGGCCCGGACCTGTCGGCGGTGCGGGACGCGGCGGCCGCCGTGGCCGATCACCTGCGTCCGGGCACCTTGGTGGTCCTGGAGTCCACCAGCTTCCCCGGCACCACCGACGAGGTGGTGCGGCCCATCCTGGAGCGCCACGGTCTCGTGGCGGGGGAAGACTTCTCGCTCGCGTACTCGCCGGAACGGGTCGACCCCGGCAACCGGCGGTACGGCATCCGCACCACCCCCAAGGTCGTCGGCGGGCACACGCCGTTGTGCGCCAAGCAGTGCGTCGCGTTCTACAGCCGCTTCGTGGACACCGTGGTCGTGGCACGGGGTACCCGTGAGGCCGAGATGGCGAAGCTGCTGGAGAACACCTACCGGTACGTGAACATCGCGCTGGTCAACGAGATCACGATGTTCTGCGACCAGCTCGGCCTGGACGTCTGGGACGTGCTGCACTGCGCGGGCACCAAACCGTTCGGGTTCGCCTCGTTCACGCCCGGCCCCGGGGTGGGCGGGCACTGCATCCCGGTGGACCCGCGCTACCTGCTGGACAAGGCGCGCCGCGCCGGGAGCCGGTTGGGCGTCGTCGAGGCGGCGCGCGAGGTGGACTCCGCCATGCCGTCCTATCTGGCGCGGCGGACGGCCCGGCTGCTCGCCCGGGCCGGCCGCGAGCTCGACGGCTCCACGGTGCTGCTCCTCGGCGTGGCGTACAAGGCCGGGGTGCCGGACACGCGCGAGTCGGCGACGCTGCGGGTCGCGGCCGAACTGACCGCGCTCGGCGCGCGCGTCCGCTACCACGACCCGGTGACCGGCCCCGTGCCCGAACTCGGGCCACCGGTAGCCGATCTGGACTCCGCCCTGCGCGACGCGGACGTGACCGTCCTGCTCGTCGGGCACGGCGGGTACGACCTGAGCCGCCTGGCCAGGAACGCCCGGCTCCTGCTCGACATCACGGGTCGCGTACCTGGGGAGGAGGTCCACCGCCTGTAGTACCCCGCGGCCGCGGGTGGAGCCCCGGCCGCGGTCATGACACCGTCCGCATGCTGAAGGAGCACGCAGAAAATGACCACTGCTGTCAAGAACGAGCGCCTGGAACTCCGCTTCGACAAGTGGGACCGCAACGGCAACGGCCGCATCGAGCGGTCCGACCTGGAGGCGGAGGCCGACCGGATCCTCGAGGCGTTCGGCGAGCCGCCGTCCACCCCGCAGGGCCGCGCCCTGGTGGAGTCGTTCACCAGCACCTTCGAGTACCTCGCCGAGCGAGCCGGGGTCGGCCGCGACGGCGCTCTGGACCGCCGTCAGTTCACCGAAGTCATCGAGGCGGAGGTGTTCAAGGGGGGTGACGCCGGGTTCGGGCGCGTGGTGCGGCCGATGATCCAGGCGATCCTCAACGTGTGCGACACCGACGGCGACGGCGAGATCAACCCCGCCGAGTTCGCCAAGTGGCTCGGGGCGGCCGGGGTGAGCCGGGCGAAGGCCGAGGAGTCGTTCCGCCTCATCGACACCAACGGCAACGGCTCGCTGACCGTGGACGAACTGGTCGCGGCGGTGAAGGCCTACCACTTCGGCACGCTGGACGTACCGCTGCTCGGCTGAGGAGTTCACCCACGACGGACGGGCCCCGGAGCATCCCTCCGGGGCCCGTCCGTCGTGGGTGCGGTCAGCGCGCGACGCCGGTGGGCCGGCCGAACCGCACGGTGCGCTCGGGGTGCATCCCGACCTCGGGCCCGGTGTGCGGCCGCGGCGTGGAGATGAGGATGTTGTAGTGGTTGGGGTGGTGGCACGCGTCGAACCCCAGCACCGTGCCGATCAGCTCGCCTTCCAGCCACACCTCGTCGCCGCGGTCGATCACCCCGGCGTCGTCGATTTCCACGAAGCCCAGGAACCCCACCCGGTCGATCCGGTCCGCGGTCACCGGGTGGTCGGTCGTGACGAGTTCGTGCACCTCCCCCTGGCGGACGCAGCGGCTGGCGAACGGCTCCAGCCGCATGCCGCGGTCGTCGCGGCGGTGCACGAGCACCTTGACCACCCGGCTGCGCACCGGGCGCTTCGGCCCGTCCTCGATCACGTGTTCTCCCTTCGGTACGCCTCGTCCACCAAGGCCAAGGCGGCCAAGCCACCGTCGGCCCACGTGCCGCCGGCGGCCACGGCGCGCGCGAAGTCCCGCAGTACGCCCTCGTACTCGTGCCACAACGAGCCCTTGAAGCCGTCGTGTCCGGCGAGCATGTCGGCGCGCAGTTCGCGGCCGTCGGCGAGACACGCGGTGACGTCCTTCACCTCACCCGGGTGGGACCAGTCCAGCTCCACCCGCACCCGCGCCCTCCCCCGCGCGGTGAGGACGGCGTACCGGTCGGTCCCGGCCGCGTCCCGGCCGACGCGCGCTTCGCACAGCCGCAGCGGACCGGCGAACAGGCGTGCCACGTCGAGCGCGTTGGGGCCGTTGTCGGCCACGCAACCACCGCCGGACCGGGCGGCGTCGAGGTACCAGCGGTCGGTGCCGACGTGCTCCTCGATGCGTTCGAAGTACCGCACGGTCACCGATTCCAGCGGCCGGCCGTCCACTTCGGCCAGTAAGGCGAGGACGTTGTCGTTGTACCGCCGGTGGAACGCGGTGAACAGCGCGACACCACGCGCGCGGGCCGCCGCCGCCAGCTCGCGGCCGCGCGAAAGGTCGATGTCCAGCGGCTTCTCCACGCACACCGGCAGCCCCGCCTCGACCGCGTCGCGGCAGATCGCCGCGTGCGCATCGTTCGGCGCGGTCACCACCACGGCGTCCACCAGGCCGGCGGCCAGCATCGCCCGGTGGCCGGAAAACGCCGGCACCGCATGGCCGACGCGGGCCTCGGGGCGCGGATCGCACACGGCGGCCAGGGCTAACCCGGCCAGCCGGTCGATCGCGGCGAGGTAGAAGCGGGAGATGACGCCGAGGCCGACCACCCCCAGCCGGATCACCCCGCCGCCCGCAGGGTCGATGCGAGCAGCTCCTCGTACAGGCCGGCGGGCAGCGGCACGCCGTGCGTCCGCCGCCACGCCGCCCGTTCCCCTTCGTGCCAGCCCGGGTAGACGACCGGGCGGCGCGGGTCGGCCGGCGGACAGCCCAGGAGAGCGGAGAACAACCCGTCGGCGTCGTCGGCGAAGCCCGTCCGCAGCCGCGCGGGCGCGATGGCGAGCGCCATGACGCCGATGTCGTCGTCGGTGTCCCCGGCCCGCACCGGGCCCAGCGCGGCACCGGACACCAGCGCCGACAGGGCCTCCACCACCAGTCCCAGCCCGAAACCCTTGTAGGCACCGGTCTGCGGGGCGCTGCCCAGCCACAGCAGGTGGCCCTCGCCCCGGTCGTAGGCGGCCGGGTCGGTGACCGGCGTGCCGTCCTCGGCGGCCAGCCACCCGGCGGGGATCGGCTCGTCCGCCCGCGCCGCGGCCCGGACCCGGCCGGTGGGCACCACGGTCGTGGACATGTCCAGCACGAACGGGTGCCGGTCGCCCGCAGGGCAGGCCAGCGCCAAGGGGTTGGTGCCCAGCACCTTCGCCAGGCCACCCGGCGGCCGGGCGATGGCCTGGCCGCCGCAGTTGGACGTGACCAGGCCGAGGACGCCCCGTTCGGCGGCGCGGGCGGCGTGAAAGCCCGCGCACCCGATGTGCGTGGCACCGCGCAAGGACACCACGCCGACGCCGTGCCGCTCGGCGCGGGACACGGCGAGGTCCATCGCCTGGGCGGCCGACCACAGGCCGAGGGTGCGGTGGGCGTCGGCCAGCACGCACGCTCCCAGATCGGTGAGGACCTCCATGTCGGCCGCCGGATCGGCGCGACCGGACGCCAGCAGCGGCAGGTACAGCCGGGTGAGGTTGACCAAGCCGTGCGAGGTGACGCCGGCGAGGTCCCCGTGCACGAGCGCCCGGGCCGCGGTATCGGCGCGGTCGGGCGGGACGCCGCGGCCGGTGAACACCCCCGTCACGGTCGAGACCAGTTCGGGGTAGGGCACGACGACGTTCATCATCCTCCGTTGCGGGCGAAGCGCGTGACCAGCTCGCACACCACCGCCGAGAACCGGTCCAGTTCCTCGACGTCGGCGTGTTCGCCGCGCGCGTGGGCGTTGTTGGTTTCCAGCGATCCCGGCCCCAGCACGGCGGTCCGGGTTCCGGGCACGTCGGCCAGCCAGATCGCGTCACAGGTGAACCCGGGCTCGCCGGCCGGCCAGGGCGGCGCGATCCCGTCCAGGTCCGGCACGTCGTGGTCGCGCAGCGCGGGCAGGCCGCGTTTGCGCCACTCCAGCGCCGTGATCGCGCGCGCGTCGACGGCGGTGCGGCGGAACGGCTGCGTGTCCCGGAAGCGCCGGGTGAACTCCGCCAAACCGTCCCGTAGCCCTTCCTCCAGCGCCGCGGTCAGGACCGCAGCCGACTCGGCGCTTCCGTAGGACAGGTTCAGCAGCAGCTCCCCCGAGCCGTAGACGCGGTTGTGCAGCCGCCCCGTGTGCAGGCCCGCCACGCACACCCGGCCGTCCGGAACGCGCCCCGCCAGCACCAGCGCGAGGTGCTGGACCAGGAACCCGAGCAGCACCGTCGCGTTGTGCCCGGCGTGCGGCTCGTCGTCGATCGCGTCCTCGCCGCGCACGACGACGGCCGCGGTCATGGCGGCGGTGCAGCGCGGCAGGTAGCGCAGGCCGGTGGGTTCGCAGAACACGTTGAGCGTGCCGTGGAAGCCCGCCTCCACCAGCGGCCGGGTGCCGAAGACGCCCATCGCGCCGCCCTCCTCGCCGGAGACGGCCTGCACGAGCACGCTGACGTCGCGGCCCACCGCCGGATCGCGGGCCGCCTCCCGCAGGCCCGCCAGCAAGGCCACCGCAGGCCCCTTGGCGTCGATCGCGCCCCGGCCGTGGAACCGGCCGCCGTCGAAGCCCACCGGTTCGGCCGGCGCCACCGTGTCCAGGTGCACGTTGAACATCACGGCCGGCTCGGCGTGGCCCAGCCGCAGCACCAGGCTCGGCTGGCACTCCAGGAAGCCCGGATCACGCCGCGCCGCCTCACGCACGGCGGCGGGGACATCAGCCCCCCGGATCGCGTCCGACGACGCGGGACCGAGGTGCGCGGTGTACATGCCGAACGCGTGCGCGGCCTCGGCGTAGGTGTGCATCGCGTCCCACAGCCGCACTTCGCCGTCGGTTTCCAGCGGACCCGCGGTGGGCGTGCGCAGCAGCTCCAGCAGCAGGTCGCGGTCCGGGGCGATCACCGCAGCAGCCGGGTCAGCGCCCGTCCCGCACCCACGAACGACGCCGCCGCGCCCTCGGCCAGCCGGTCCGAGCGGTGCGGCTGGAGCGCCACGTGCGGTTCCAGCGACCACGCCCCGGGGTAGCCGGCCGAGCGCAGCAATCGCACGCAGTCGCGCACGCGCGCCTCGCCCGTGCCGGGGTCGACGAACGTGGTCCCCCGGGCGTCTTTGACGTGCACGTGCGCCACGTGCGGCGCGATGCGCTCCAGCACTGCGTAGCCGTCGTAGCCGTGGGCGACGGGGTTGCCCGTGTCGAACAGCAGCCGCAGCGAAGAGCCGCTCGCCGCGTCCAGCAACTCCAGCATCCGGTCGGCGTCCGAAGCGGCCCACCCCGAGCAGTTCTCGTGCAGCAGCACGACACCGGCGGCCTCGGCGGTCCGGGTGAGCACCGCCACGCGGTCGAGCACCTGCGCGCGCCAGCGGGGCTCGTCCAGGCCGTCGTTGGGGTAGGACATGATCCGCACGTAGGGGGTGCCCAGGACGGCGCACCGCCGGGCCAGCACGGCCAGTTCGGCCAGGTCGTCCTCGAACGGCGCGGTGACCGGCCGGGCCCAGCCGCCGATCCGCGACGCCACGCACACCACCCGCACGCCGTGGCCGGCCAGCGTCGAGGCCACCCGGGCGAAGTGCCGGTCGTCCAGGTCGGCGACGGCCAGCCCGTCGACGGTACGCAGTTCGACGGCCGACCAGCCCAGCTCGTCGAGAACGGCCAGCTGGCCGGCCAGGTCCGGGGCCGCCTCGTCGGTGATACCGGCCAGGACGGCGTCGCCGGCGTGCCGCGGGGACGCGGTCGCCGGGGCCTCAGACCGCACTGACGGCCTCCGGCACGTGACCGGCCGGGACCACCGGCTCGGCACTGATGTTCTTGGCCACCGACAGCAGCCTGGCCACGTCGCAGGCGACGGAGAAGCTTTTCGCGTGCTGGTCCCGGCTGCCCTGGAACAACCGGTATGCGTAGATCATCCACTCGGTGAGCGAGTCGTCCCGCAGGACCTGGTGCTCGCGTCGGCCGTCCACGGTCACGGTCAGCTGGGAGTAGGGGTCGTCGGAGCTGACCGCGTAGTGCCC
The DNA here is from genome assembly GCF_055565395.1 of Amycolatopsis sp. NPDC028719. Classification (NCBI taxonomy): domain Bacteria; kingdom Bacillati; phylum Actinomycetota; class Actinomycetes; order Pseudonocardiales; family Pseudonocardiaceae; genus Amycolatopsis; species Amycolatopsis sp. NPDC028719. Next base: position 528,086 of record NZ_JBVHUL010000006.1, on the reverse strand, counting down.
GACCGCCGTAGCGTTTTCGAACCGCAGCACAACGCGCCGTTCCCGCACCGGGGACGTCAGATCGGACTCGATCTCCGTGCGCGTGCCGTTGGTGTGCCGCAGCCCCACCCGGGCGCCACCCATGCGGGGCACCCGCGTCTGGCCGACCACCAGGTCGGTGCCGCAGGCGTGGGTGACCCGGGCGTTGCCGGCCAGGCGCAACGCCAAGCCCACGCCGTGCGGCAGTTCGACGTCGAACGCCGTCCGGTGCGACGTCGTGGTCAACGAGCGCCGGAACCGCGGCTTGTTCTGCACGAGCGCGATCGAGCGCGCCTCGCCCAGCCGCCCGTCCCGCGCCAGTGCCGTCAGCCGCGCGGTCAGCGAACTGGTCAGCCACGGCTCGACGACGGCAATCCGCAGTCCGTGCTGCCGGCGCAGCTCGATCACCCGGGACAGCTCATCGGTGTCGATGGCCAGCGGCTTCTCGACCACCAACTGCCGGAACCCCAGTCGCGCGAGCGCGGCGATCACCTCGGATCGGCTTTCCGGCGGCGTGCACACGTGCGCCACGGTCCGCGCCGGGTCCACCCCGGCCGCGGCGGCCGCCAGGCTCGCCCGCACGATCAGCCCCGGTCGCTCGGACGGCTTCCGCCACGGGTCGCAGCCCACGACCGGCTCGTCGCCGAACAACTGCGGCGCGGCGGCACGAGCGCCCGCGAGCACCGGGAGGTGCAGCTGCGCGCCGGCTCGTCCCAGCCCCACCAGAAGTGTCCGCACCACCGATCACCGTCCATTGTGGATTGAATATCGCCCGGGTCGCCGAAAGGCCATCCGATTCGAACAAGGGGAGATTTCACGGTTCCGGCAACACTTGTCAACACCGCCTTCTCGTAGTTGACCAAGAAGAGTGAAGACAACTCGCATTGCCGGTCGCCGCTTGGCTCCGAATTAGGATCGCTGGAGAGTTCCGACAGCGGAGGCGAACAGTTGACCGTGCCACTATTCACCCAATCAGCGTCGTTTTCAGAATTGTGGCCCACCACGAACAGGCACATTATCGACGTGCTGGACCGCGGAAAGTACTCACATGGCCACAAGGTCGTCGAATTGGAAGCAGCGCTGGCCGCGTATACCGGCGCGAAGCACGTGGTGGGGGTGAACAGCGGCACCGACGCGCTGGTCCTCTTGCTGCGCGCGTGCGGCCTGCGCCCCGGTGACGAAGTGGTGGTGCCCGCTTTCTCGTTCATCGCCTCGGCCTCCGCCGTGGTGCTCGCGGGCGGCCGTCCGGTGTTCGCCGACATCGAGCCCGACGGCTACGGCCTGTCCCCCGCCTCACTTGCGGCCGTGGCCACCGAGCGCACCCGGTTCGTGATGCCGGTGCACCTGTTCTGCCAACCCGCGGACATGACGGGAGTGGGCGACGCGGCCCGGCGACTGGGGCTGACCGTGGTGGAGGACAGCGCCGAGGCGATCGGGATGCGCTACGGCGGCACCCACGCGGGACTGCTCGGCGCGGGCGGGGTGCTGTCGTTCTTCCCGACCAAGACCCTGGGCGCGCTCGGCGACGCGGGCGCGGTCCTCACCGACGACCCGGTCGTCGCCGAAACCGTCGCCGCCCTGCGCCACCACGGCCGGTTCGGTCCCACCGCCGACCACTTCCCCGCCATCAACACCACCACCGGCACGGTCGGGGTCAACAGCAAGATGGACGACCTGCAGGCCGCGGTGCTGCTGGCCAGGCTCAGCCGGCTGGAAGCGGACATCGAGCGCCGCGCAGCCCTCGCCCAGCGCTACACCGAACTGCTCGCCGGCGTGCCGGGGGTGCGAAAGCTGCCCTCGGTCCTGCCGCGCCGGGCCGACGTGCGCGGAGTGTTCTACGTGTACGCGGTCGAGGTCGAGCAGCGGGACGAGCTGGCCGCGCACCTGGCCGCGCGCGGCGTGGGAACCGAGACGTACTACCCGATCCCGCTGCCCCTGCAGCCCTGCTTCGCCGACCTGGGCCACCGGCCCGGGGACTTTCCCCACGCCGAGGCCGCCTGCCGGCACGCGCTCGCGCTGCCGCTCTACCCGGACCTCCAGGAGGACGACGTCGCCCGGGTCTGCGACGAGATCCGCGACTTCTTCCGATCCACGGAGGCGGCGTGAAGATCCCGTTCTTCCCGCCGGATCTCTTCGAAGACGACCGCCAGGTGCTGCTGGACGTGGTCCGGGAAGTGGCGCTCGACCCCGAGCAGCGGTTCATCCTCGGACGCCGCACCGAGCACTTCGAGACCGTCGTCCGCGACGCGGTCGGAGCAGCCGACGCGGTCGCCTGCTCCAGCGGTACTTCGGCGTTGACGCTCGTACTGCGCGCCATGGGCGTGGGGCCCGGTGACGAGGTCGTGGTCCCCGCCTACGGTTGTGCGCCGCTCGCGGCCGCCCCCGCACTGCTCGGCGCCACGCCGGTCTTCGCCGACGTCGACCCGGCCACGATGGTGGTCGACCCGGTCGAGGTCGAGAAGGCGGTCACCGGGCGCACCAAGGTCGTCCTGCCCGCGCACGTGTTCTCCGTGATGGCCGACATGCCGACGCTGCGCGTCATCGCCGACGGCGCCGGTGCGCGGCTGCTGGAAGACTCCGCCGTCGCCCAGGGCGGCGTGCTCGGCGGCCGGGCCGCGGGCACCTGGGGCGACGCGGGCGTCTACTCGTTCGTCCAGGTCAAGACGTTCGGGATGCCCGGCGAGGGCGGCATGGTCGTGACCGGCGACCCGGAGCTGGGCCGCGTCGTGCGCATGCTGCGCAACCACGGCCAGGACGGCCGCACCCGGTTCCTGCACCACCGGATCGGCGAGAACAGCCGCTTCGACGAGATCATGGCGGCGTTCCAGCTGCGCCGCCTGCCGGGGTTGCCCGCGCGCCTGGAACGCCGGGCCCGCATCGGCGAGTACTACACCGAGCGGTTCACCGGCCTGCCGGGCGTCGTGCCACCGCCGCCCGGGCGCGACGGACGCTGCTTCTACGTGTACTCCCTGCTCGCCGAGCACCGCGACGCGCTGCACGACCACCTCGCCGCCCGTGGCATCGGCTCGCACGTGTACTACCGCTCCCCCTTGCCGCGCCAAGCGGCGTTCCGCACCACCGGCCGCGACTGGCCGGCGGCCGAACGCTCCTGCTCGCGGCAGCTCGCCATCCCGATCCACCCCCATCTGACCGACACCGAAGTCGAGCACATCGCCGACGAAGTGTGCCGGTTCGCTCGCTGTTGAAACGGAGAACCCATGCCGCACACCACCCCCGCTCCCACCGCCGACGCCGTCGCCCTGGAGTGGCACCGCCGGGCCGCGCGCCCCGGCCTGACGCGCGTCATGCGCGCGTCCCAGCCCGCCGGCCTCGCCGGGACCACCACCGAACGCACCCGCGCGATCCTCACCGAGCACCTCCGGGCGATCGCGCCCCGCACCGCGCTGGAGATCGGCTGCGGCATGGGCCGGCTCACCCCCGCCATCGCCGCGCACGCCCGTGACGTGCTGGCCGTGGACCTGACGCCCCGGATGCTCGACCTCGCCCGCGCCGAGTGCGCCGACCTGCCGCACGTGCGGTTCGCGCACGCCGCCGTCCAGCAGCTGCCGGTACCCGCAGAGCCGGTCGACGTCGCTGTGTGCGTGTGGGTCCTCATGCACGTGCTCGGCGACGACGACCTCGCCGAAGCGTGCCGCCGCATCGCCGCCTCCGCCCGGCACCTGGTGCTCGTGGAGTACGAGCACGCCGACATCCCGGTCGGCGAGTACTCGCGGCTGCGCGACCTGGACGCCTACCTCGAGCTGCTGCCGGGGGCCCGGCTGGTCGAGCGGCGCGACGTGTTCTACGGCGGCGACCGGTCGTTCGCCGCCCTGATCGCCCTGGAGGGGCACCGGTGACCACCTCGATCACCTCCACGACCACCCGCGCCTACGTCCGGCTGGCCAAGCTCGACATCGTCGACTACTACCTCGGTGTCCTGGTCGTCGGGACGCTGCTGCCCGCCGCGCTGCGCTTCGACGGCGGTGTGCTCGCCACCGGCGGGCTGTTCCTGCTCGGCGAGGTGTTCGTCATCGCCGCGATGGTGGCCCTGGACGACCTCACCGGCTTCCGCGACGGCAGCGACGTCGCCAACTACGCCCCCGACGACCTCAAGCGCCGCCGCCACCGCAAGCCGCTCGTCGCCGGGACGCTGACCGAGGATCAGGTGCTGCGGTTCGCGTGGGTCACCGGGATCATCGGGGCGCTGCTGTGGATCGCGGCGATGGTCACCGCACCGCACACTCCCTTGTGGACAGTTGTGCTGATCGCTGTCACCTACTTCTTTTCCGTGCAGTACTCCTGGGGTGTCAAGCTCAGCTACCACGGGTTCCAGGAGTTCTTCATCGCCGCCCTGGGCTGGGCGCTCGTGCTGGCGCCCTACGGACTGGCCGTGGGCTCGCTCGACGGCAACGTCGTCGTGCAGGCGCTGGTGTTCGGCCTGGGGCCGCTGCTGTTCGGCGTCTACTCCAACACCAACGACATCAAGGGCGACCGCCGGGTGGGCCGGCCCACCGTCGCCGCGCTCACCTCGCCGCGCGGGAACATGCACTTCATCTTCGCCGTCACGGCCGTGGAGGCCGCGCTGATCGTCTGCGGGCCGTGGCTGGGCACCGTGTGGTGGTTCCCGGTGGCGCTGCTGCCGACGCTCCTGCTGCGTGCCTGGCAGCTGCACCTCGCCTTCGGCCAGGGCGACATCCTGCGCGCCCGCCTCCTGGGGATCCGCATCCACCGCGTCACCGTGGTGGCGCTGGTCGTGGTGAACCTGCTGTGACCGCCGAAGAGGACGTCATCGTCGTCGGGGCCGGCGTCGCCGGGCTGGCCGCCGCGCACCGGCTGCGCCTCGCCGGGCGCTCGGTGCGCGTGCTGGAGGCCGCCGACGCCGTGGGCGGCCGGATGCGGACCCTGCGCACCGGCGGGTTCCTCGTCGACACCGGGGCCGAGCAGGTGCCCGAACGGGGCTACCCGGCCACGTGGGAGCTGCTCGGGCAGCTGGGTGTGGACCAGGCTGCCGTGCCCCGCATCGGCCGCCACCTCGCCGTGTGGCGCGGCGGCCGCGCGCGGCCGGGGCTCGCCCACCCCCGCGGACTGCTCACCGGGGCCGGCCTCGGTCCGCGGGCCCGGCTGGACCTGCTGCGGATACTGCGCGTGCGCCCGGACTTCGACCACCCGGAACGCGCGGCCCTCGGCACGGTCACCGAGTTCGCCGGGGCCTTCCACCCCGACGTGCTGGACTACCTGTGCCAGCCGGTCGTGTCCGGGTTCTTCGGCTGGCGGCCCGAGCGTTCGGCCGCGGCGCCGCTGCTCGCGCTGCTGGCCGCCGCCGGACCGGCGAACACCTGGCGCACCTACCGCGACGGCATGGACACCTTCGCGCGCGCCCTGGCCCGGTCCCTGGACGTCACCACCGGCGTCCGGGTCGACGGCGTGGTGCCGGAGCCCGGATCGGTCGTGGTGCTCTGCGGCGACGACCGGATCCGCGCGCGGCAGGTCGTGCTCGCCGTGCCCGCACCGGTGGCCCGCGTCCTGCACCTCGACGCCCCCGCCCAGGACGCGGAGTTCCTCGCCGCCGCCACGTTCACCCCGGTGGTCAAGGCGCACTTCATGCTGCCGACCCGCCCGGCATCGCGTTCGTACGCGATCGTCGTCCCCACCGCGGAGGACCGGGTGGTGTCCACGCTCATCCTCGACCACGTCAAGCACCCGGGGCGGGCACCCGCCGGACGGGGCCTGGTCACCGTGATGGCGAATCCCGCCGTCACTCCCGACCTGCTCGACGCGACCGACGCCGAGGTGGCCGACGTCCTGTCCGGCGCCGGCCTGCGGTTCCTCCCCGCGCTTCGCACGGCCACCGGCGCCGTGGTCACGCGCTTCCGCCACGCCCTGCCCGAAGCCACCCCGCGCGCGTTGGCCCTGCGCGCCGCCTTCTCCACCCGGCCCGTCTCCGCGGTCGAGTACGCCGGCGACTGGACCGGGCTCGTGCCGTGCAGCGAGGCGGCCGTGCGCTCCGGACAGCGCGCCGCCGCCCGGCTGCTCTCCACCCACCCCGCCAGGAGAGAACCCGTATGAGACCCCACGACATGGGCGCCCTGTTCGACGAGGTCGCCGCGCGCCGCACGCACACCACCGTCGTGCTCGATCGGCCCTTCGACATCGCGCCCGGCCGGGGCACCGAGTTCACGGTGCCCCGGCTGGCCGACCTCGTGGAAGAGGTCGCGGGCTGGCTGCACGCCGCCGGGGCCCGCCCGGGAGAGCGGGTCGCGGTGGTCAAACGCAACCACTACGACTACGACCTGCTCGCCTGCGCGGCGATCCGGCTCGGCGCCGTACCCGCCCTGCTTTCGGGCGAGCTGTCCGGCGACGTCCTGGAAACGCTGCTCGAGCGCCTGGAGCCGGCGGTCCTCGTCACCGACCGGCCCGTCCCGGCGCACCACGCCCGCCGCGTGCTGTCCCTGGCCACCCCCGGCGCGGGTGAACTCGCGCTCGACGACGTGCGGGGCACCCGAGCTCCCGCGCCCCGGCGCCGGCCCGACGACGACCCGCTGGTGATCAACCACACCTCCGGCACCACGGGCACCCCCAAGCTGGTCATCCACACCACGCGCACCATCATCGGCCGGCTCGCCCGGTTCGAGGCGCTGCGCGTCCCGGTCCTGGGCACCCGCCGCGACGACGTCGTCGCCAACGCCTCCTCCTACGCCCACGGCCGCCCCTTCTGCTGGACCGGAAGCGTGTTCTGCCTCGCCCCGCGCAAGATCGTGCTGCTGTCGGACCCCGCCTCGGCACGGGAAGTGCTCGGCGCCCACCCGCCCACCACCATCGAGGCCCTGCCCGCCGCCTACGTGCGGTGGCGCCCCCTGGCGCGCGAGGCGGACAACCCCTTCCGCGACGTACGCCTGTTCGTCAGCACCTACGACGCCGTGCACCCGCCCGTCGTGCGCACCATGCTCCACGCGTCGCGCCGCCGCCGTCCACTGTGGATGCAGGGCTGGGGGCAGACCGAAACCGGGCCGCTGACCTTCCGCTTCCTCACCCGCGCCGCCGTCGACCGGGCCACCCACGCCCGCCACCTCGGCCGCCCGCTGCCGGGCCGGGCGAAGCTCGCGGTCGTGGACGCCGAGACGTTCCGGCTGGTGCCTCGCGGGCGGCCGGGACTCGTGCTGGCCCGGACCAAGGCCCTCTGCGCCGGGTACGTGGGCGAGCAGGACCGCTGGCAGGACAAGAACAGCGACGGCTGGTGGAACACCGGAGACCTCGGCGTGCGCACCCGGACCGGAGCCGTGCTGCTGCTCGACCGCGAGGTCGACACCGTGCCCGGCCTGAGCTGCCTGCAAACCGAGGACGTGCTCGAGAACCGGCTGCCCGAGGTGGTCGAGTGCGTCGTCCTGGGCACCCCGGGCCGCCCGCCCGTCCCGGTCGTCGTCACCGCCGACGGGCACCTCGACCCGCAGCGTTGGAGATCCGCCGTCGCCGGCCTGCCGCCGCTGGCGCCTCCGCGCGTCGTCACCTGGGACGACCTCCCGCGCACCGGCACCGGCAAGGTGCGCCGCCGCGAACTGCTCACCCGCATCGCCGGGCACACCGGCACCCACGGCACCGGAAGGTGGACATGACCACGATCCACGAGGGCTACGCCTTCGACAACCACAGCGTGCACGCCACCGAGCAGCACCGCTGCCTGGCCGCCGCCTACGACCCCACGACGCTCGCGCGGCTGGAGCGCACCGGCGTCGGACCGGGGTGGCGGTGCCTGGAGGTCGGTGCCGGCGGCGGCAGCGTCGCGCACTGGCTCGCCGATCGCGGCGCGTCGGTCGTGGCCACCGACGTCAAGCCCGAGCACGTCCCGCCCGCCGAGGGGCTGACCGTACTGCGGCACGACGCCGTTCACGACCCGCTGCCCGAGGCCGAGTTCGACCTCGTCCACGCCCGTCTCGTGCTGCTGCACCTGCCCGAGCGCGAACAGGTGCTGCGCAAGCTCGTGCGCGCCCTCAAGCCGGGCGGCCTGCTGCAGCTGGACGAGTTCGACGTCGACTACGGACCGGTGCTGCTCGCTGCCGACCCCGGACACGCCGCCGCCTACGAGGATTTCCTGGCCGCCAAGGAGCGCATGTTCGACGCGGCCGGCGCGGACTGCCGCTGGGGCCGCCGCGTCGCCGCCTCGATGGTCGCCGCCGGCCTGGTGGAAGTCGACCCGGCACCGGTGGTGCAGCTGTGGACCGCGGACTCCCCCGGGCTGCACCTGCTGGTCCACCACACCCATCACCTCCGCGACAAGCTGCTCGCGGTGGGCGCCACCGACACCGGCCTGCAGACTGCCCGCGCCGCGATGACGCACCCCGCGTTCCGCGCCACGTCCTGCGTCTTCTACACCGTCCAAGGCCGGCGCCCGGCATGACCGCGGTCGACGCGCCGAGCTGGAGCGGACCTGTCGACCTCCCGCTGCGCGGCGAACCCGACGTGCAGGCGGCGTGCGGGCTGATGCACGTCCACGGCCGCCGGCTCGGCCGTCCCGCGCCGCTCGGGCTGGACTACGCCCGCGCCGTCGCCGTCGAACTGTCCGCGATCGGGTTGCTCGCCGTCGAACTGGGGCGCACCCGCGGCATTCCGCTCGCCGGGCACACCACTTCGGTCGCGCAGGCCGCGCTGCTCGCGGTCTCCCAGTACCTGGCGGCCGCGACCGCCGACGAGCCCGACGAGTGGCACCCCGGCGTGGGCTCGCCGTTCCGGTCGTCCGACGACGTGGTGTTCGAGGTGGAGGCACTGGATCCCGTTCCGTGGCATGCGTTCTGGGCCGAGCTGGGTGTTCCGGCCCGGGCCGTCGAACGGGGCTGGCGCCCCTTCCTGCACCGCTTCGCCACCGCCACCTGCCCGCTGCCGCCCGAGTTCGCCGCCTCCGCGGCCCGCTTCCCGCTCGCGGTCCTGGAGACCACCGCTCGACGGGTCGGCATGACCCTGGTCGTCCGGGCGGAGCGGCCGCTGGACAGCCTGCCCGCCTACCGGATCTCCCCGCGCGGGATCGCCCGGCACGAGGTCCCGTCGGCCGGGGAGCTGCCGCTGTCCGGCATCGTCGTGCTGGAATCGTGCCGGCGCGTGCAGGGACCGCTGGCCGGGCACCTGCTGGGGATGCTCGGGGCGACGGTGGTGCGCATCGAGCCGCCCGGGGGCGACCCGCTGCGCTGGGTACCGCCGACGGCCGGCGACACCTCCGCCCGGTTCCTCGCCCTCAACCGGGGCAAGGCGGTGGTCGAGATCGACCTGCGCACCGGGCGGGACGAGGTGCTCGACCTCGCCGCGGCGGCGGATGTGTTCGTGCACAACTGGGCGCCGGGCAAAGCTACCCGTTGGGGCCTGCAAGCCGAGGACTTCCCGGCCGGCTCGGTGTACGCGCACGCGTCGGGCTGGGGCGACGAGCTCGGTCTCGAGCCGCCGCTGGGCACCGACTTCGTCGTCCAGGCCCACGCGGGCGTGCCCGCCTCGCTCATGACGGTCGTGGACGTGTTCGGTGGCGTGGTCGCCGCCCACGCCGTGGTGGACGCGCTACTGCGCCGCGAACGGACCGGGCGCGGCCAGACTGTGGCGTCGTCGCTGCTGTCCGCCGCCTCGCGCCTCAACGCGCTCACCCGGCACCGTGACGTGTCCGCGCCGACCGTGCCGGTGTGCACCGACCTCGCGGCGCTGGGCCGCGACCCGCGGTTCGCGCGGGCCCTCGTCCGGGAGCGGTGCGTGCTGCCGGGTTCGCCTTGGGAGTTCTTCCGATGACGTGGGTCTCGCGCAACGGGATCGTGCTCACCGACCGGGTGCCGGCCGCGGCGAGGCGAGCCTGGGTCCGCGCCGGGCACTGCCCCGGCCGGGACCTGCACTCACTGCTGCGCGACCGGGTCGACCGCCATCCCGACCGGGTCGCCGTCGTCGACGACCGCGGGCAACTCACCTACGCCGAGCTGGCCGAGCAGGTGCGGGGACTGGCAGGCGCGCTGGCGGCCCGGCCGGGCGACATCGTCGGCGTCCGCGTGCCCAACGGCCGCGACGCCGTGATCGCGGAGCTCGCCGTCGCCGCGTGCGGCGCGGTCGCCCTGCCGTTCACGGGAGGACGGGCCGACGCGTTGAACCTGCTGGGCCGGGCCCGCGCCGCGTGGCTGATCACCGACGACGACCTGCCGTGGCCGACGGTGTCACCCCGCGCCCGAGGCGAGGGGTGGGAACCGGTCACCGTGGACCCGGAGTCTCCGGCGAGACTGCTGGTTTCGTCGGGTTCGGAAGCTGAGCCGAAGCTCGTCGCCTACTCCCACAACGCTTTCGCCGGCGGCCGCGGCAACTACCTGCGTGCCGTGCACGGCGATACCCCGGTGTGGCGGGACCTCGTGCTCGTGCCGCTGTCCTCGGCCTACGGGTCGTTCGGGGCCACCATCACCCTGTGCCGCTTCGGCGGAACACTGTTGCTGCGCCCCCGGTTCGACGCTGTGGACGCGCTGCGAGCCATCGCCGAGCACCGGCCCACGCACGTGTTCGGCGTGCCCACCATGCTGCGCCGCCTCGCCGAACACGCGGCGGACTTCGACACCTCGTCGCTGCGGGCCGTCGTGTCCAGCGGTGACGTGCTGCCGTCGGACACGCTGCGGCGGTGCCGCGAAGTGTTCGGCGTCGACGTGGTCAACGTCTACGGCTCCTCCGACGGGGTCAACTGCCACACGACCACGCCCGAGCACGGGGTGGGCCGTCCCGACCCGGCCGTGACCGCCATCCGGATCGTGGCCGGCGAGATCTGCGCCCTGGGGCCCATGACCCCGCTCGACCACGTCGGCGACGGCCCACCCCGGCTCCCCGGCGGCTGGGTCCGCACCGGCGACCGGGGCAGCTTCGACCCTGACGGCACGCTGCACGTCCTGCGGCGCATCAAACGCGTCGTCATCCGCGGCGGCTACACCATCAGCCCCGCCGAAGTCGAGTCCGCGCTGACCGGCCACCCCGCCATCGCCGACGCGGCGTGCGTGCCCGTGCCCGACCGCGACCTCGGGGAACGGCTGTGCGCGTGCGTCACCGTCCGCGCCGGCCACCCGGTTCCCGACCTCACTGCGCTGACCACGTTCCTGCGCACCGACGGCGGCATCACCCCTTCCAAACTCCCCGAACGCCTGCTCGTCCTCGGCCGGCTTCCCCTGAGCCACACCGGAAAGGTCTGCCTGCGCACGCTCGCCGACCTCGCCACCGCACACCACGGAGAACGATGACCGCCCTCGACCCGCAGGCCGGCCGCGGCTACTCAGCCTTGATCGGCCTCTCCACGACCGTCGACGCCGACACCGACCTCCCCCGAGGTCTGCTCGAACTCGTCCGCCTGCGCTGTTCCAGCTCAACGGGTGCACCTACTGCATCCGCTTGCACAGTGGAGCCGCCTTGGCCGCCGGCGAGAGCGGCGTGCGCCGTGCACGGGAAGAATTCGCCCCTGTTTCCGCCGCTTCGCCGAGTTTGCCCAGGTCGTCCGGAAGTCGCATCGCCGGTGTGGCAGAGATCCACTGACGTGGCGAATCCAGCAGAACCGCCAGGCTAGACTGCCTCCATGTCGAAGCGCCCCGTGCGCTGGTTCACGGGCCTGATGGCCGATCCCGTGCTGGCCGTCGTGTTCACCGTTCTCGGGTTCCTGCCCTTCACGGCCGTGCTCGGGGCGAGTTTCGGGGATCTGCCGAAACGGCCGCCCGACGTGTTCGCCGTCCTGCTCACGCTGGGGATGACGGTGCCGATCGCGGGCCGTCGGCGGTGGCCCGCCGCGTCGTTCGCGGTGATTGCGACATGTTTCGCGGTGCACGAGGTGGTCGCGTACCCCGCCACGGCGGGCACGTTGGGGCTGCTGGCCGCGCTGTATTCGGTCGGTGCGCTGCAGAAGAGGCACCGTTGGACCGTCGCGATCGTGAGCACCGCCGGGTATCTCGGATTCTGCCTGGCCTTGGTCCTGCGGCGTTCGCCGGAGGGAATAGCGGACTTCGTGGTGTTCTACGCGGCGTTGGCGGTGTGCGTGGGGATCGGCGCGTTGGTGCGGGCGCGACGCGCGGAAGAGGTGGCGCGGCGCCGGTTGGAGGCCGAGGGCGCGAAGGCGGCGGAGCGGGCACACATCGCGCGTGAGTTGCACGATGTGGTGACCCACCACGTGACCGCGATCGTCGTGCAGGCCGGTGCGACGAAGTACCTGCCGGACCTGCCGGAGCGCGCGATGGAGTCGCTGGACACGATCGGTGTGACGGGGCGGCGGGCCTTGACGGAGTTACGGTCGTTGCTGAGCGTGCTGGAGGCCACGGGTGAGCAGGCCGAGGCGAGTGAGGTGCCCGGGCTGGATGACGTCGTGGAGTTGGTAGCGCTGACGAAGAGCGGTGGGCAGCCGGTGCGGTTGGCGGTGGAGGGGGCCGCGATGGTACTGCCGGAGAACGTGGAGCTGGCGGGATATCGGGTGGTGCAGGAAGCTCTCACCAATGCGGTGAAGTACGCCGCGGGGTCTCCGACGGCCGTGCGGATCGGTTACACGGTGACGGCCGTGGAAATCGAGGTGGCCAACGCAGGTGGGACACCGATGCCGGAGCTTTCGGGTGGGCGGGGGTTGAGCGGGTTGCGGGAGCGGGTGGAGGGCTTGGGGGGCGAATTGGCAACCGGGCCTGATGCTGATGGGGGGTTCCGGGTATGGGCGAGGATTCCGGTGAAGAGCAGGGAATGATCCGGGTCCTGATCTGCGACGACCAAGCGGTGATCCGTGCCGGTTACGCGACGATCTTCAACTCGCAGCCTGACCTGGATGTCGTCGGTGAAGCGGCGGACGGTCCGGCCGGGCTCGAGGCGGCGCTGCGGCTCGAGCCGGACGTGATCGTGATGGACATCCAGATGCCGCTGATGGACGGGATCGAGGTGACGACGCGGCTGGCGGGCGCGGGGGTCGCGAACCCGGCGAAGATCCTAGTGGTCACGAATTTCAACGTCGACAAGTACGTCTACGCGGCACTCAAGGCCGGCGCCAGCGGATTCCTCCTGAAGGATTCACCGCCGGAGGAACTGATCAACGGTGTTCGCACGATCGCCAGGGGCGAATCGCTGCTGGCACCGGTTGTCACGCGCACGCTGATCGGCCGGTTCGCCGAACGCATCCGCCCCGCCGACGAGGCCCCGCGCCGACAGGCACTGGAGGCCCTGGCACCCCGCGAGCGGCAGGTGCTGAAGTTGGTCGCGCAGGGCCTGTCGAACGCGGAGATCGCGGCGGAGCTGGTGATCGGCTCGGAGACTGTGAAGACGTACATGTCGCGGATCCTGACGAAGCTCGACCTGCGTGACCGGGTTCAGGCGGTGGTGCTGGCGTACCAGTCGGGGCTGGTCGCGGTTCAGGACTGAGCTGCTGATCGCCGGACGATCAGGTTGTCACGCTTGATCTTGCGGAGGAAGTACGCGATGGGCGCCAAGCAGGCGAGCACCGCGATGAGGCTCGCTTCGGGGCCGAAGGAGCCCCCGGTGAGAAGCGCGGGGCCCGACAGCGTGGTGGTGAACAGGCCGTGCGCGGTGCCCGTAGCGCCGGAGACGGTGGTGCCGAAGACCCCGGATTCGAAAAGGTTCCAGGCGAAGTGGAAGCCGATCGGCAGCCACAGTGAGCGGGTGGCGGCGTAGCAGATGGCGAGTGTGACGCCGGCTTCGATGGCGATCGCGAATGCGCCCCACAGCGTCGCTCCGGTGTTGAGCAGGTGCGAGCCGCCGAACAGGACCGCTGACAGCGTCACCGCGATCCATGTGCCGAACCGGTTCTGGGTCATTCGGAAGATCACGCCGCGGAACAGCAGCTCTTCGTTGACTGCGGCGCCGGCCATCACGCCCACGCTGGTCAGAAACCCCCAGAACGAGCCACTGGCGAAGTGGTCCCAGCCGCCGAACAACCCGATGAACAGCATCGTCGTGATGAAGGCGCCGGCGCCGATCGCGGCTCCGCGGAGCAGCCCTGGCAGTGCCTCGGTTCGGGCCAGCTCCGGGATGCTGCGGCGGCGTTCAAGCCGCCGCGACAGGCGGGTATACACGAAGAGTCCGGCTGCCGCGGTGGCGATACCGCCGACGACCGAGAGGGGACCGAGGCCCGACAGGCCCGCGTTGATGAGACTCGCGATCGCCACCACGGCGAGCATCGCGATGAACAGGATCGGGAAACGGAACTTGCTGGGTGTGTCCGTCTTCGTTGTCATGCCGGGAAAGCTAGCCATCCTCCGGAATCCGGGAATCCCCGTGGTGAGAACATCCGGTTGTAGCTCTCACGGGGGACAAGACATAAGGACGACGGGTGCGGGCGACACCCGCTCGTCCAGGCCGATGGCCGCAACTCCGTCGAACCGCTGCCCGCGTCAGCTCCCCACTACCGCGTTGCGGTGGTTAGTGCCGTGTGAGCTGCGCGATGGTACTGCCGATGTTGCCGCTTCCGGTGAATCCCAGTCGTCATATTCAGCGTTCCTCCGGAAGAGCCGTATCGTGGTCATTTGCCGCAGTCGGTGCCATTCGGGTCGCTGCCGTCAGCCGGCGGGGAAGTAATGGCCGTTGTCCAGGTCGGCGAGCAGGCCGCGTTGAGCGGCTCCCGACCGAGGTCCGGCGGGTTTCGGGATCAAGATCCCGGCAGCGGCACTTCGCGCCGCCGTGCGGTCGTCGGCATCCGGCGGTCGGCCACGACCGTGGGCGTTCAGGCACGCCAGGGAGATCCTGACGACCCGCTCACGCAAGGACGGCGCGAGAGCTACCACGAGCTCGATCACCAGAAGAAGACCTCACTCGCGGCGATCGCCCCGCTCGACGACGCAGCCGCCACCCCGATGGCGCCCGATCCGAACTGCTGGAGGCCCACCCGGGAGTCGAACCCGGACCGTCCGGCTTTGCAGGCCGGCGCACGACCGTCGTGAAGCAGGCCGAAGAACTTCGTGGAAGACGAGAGTGTCGAACCCTCCCCGGTGATCGTGCAAGGATCCGCCTGCGCTCCGGCGCGTCTCCCGAACCCATCCTCCGCATTTCTCGTACCCCCACCAGGATTCGAACCTGGACTGGACGCGTTCTGAGCGCGTTGCCTCTTCCGTTGGGCTACAGGGGCGAAAACAATGAGCACCGGCGCGCCGATAAAACGACAACAAAAAACCGCCCGGTCCGGTTTCCCGAGGGGCGGCTCCTGACCTGACGGTTGCCCGTCACGGCGGAGAGCCGGCACCACCCGGCAGGCAGGCGAGCCACGCGCACGACAGACACACGACGGTTTCCCGCCGCCGCGTCGCCCGCACCCACGTGCTCGCCATGACTTTCTCCCACTGAAGTTCCGAGGTGATGTGCATTCATCATGCACCCGCCCCGCAGCACCGTCAATCAGTTATCCGGCCACATTCACATCACACCGCTGGAAACCACCCGCTCCACGAATCGCTCCGCGACTTCGCGCAGTTTCTCGTTCTCGCGCTGCGACTGCTCGACCAAGAGAGCGAACGCGTCGTCGGCGCTGATCCGGCGGATCGCCATCAGCATGCCCTTCGCCTGGTCGATGACCGCGCGCGAGGTCAGCGCCGTCCGCAGGTGCTCGGCCGTCTCGCGGGCCTCGACGTACCGGTGGTACACGCGGAACACCGCTTCCACCGCGGCCGTGTACAGCTCGAGCACCTGGGCTTCGATCGCCTCGAAGCCGCCGTCCTGGCGGCCGTAGCAGTTGATCGCCCCCGAGTACTGCTCGTCGGCCACCAGCGGCGCGGCGAGGAAGCTCTCGAAGCCCGCTTCCCGGGCTCCGGTCGCGAACGGCGGCCAGCGCTCGGCCGCGCCCGTCACCGACGTGCGGACGATCTTGCCGCTGCGGACCGCCTCGAGGCACGGGCCGTCGCCGAGGCGGTACTGGTCGCCGTCCAGCTCGCCGACGACGGCGGCCGTCGAGGACGCCGTGTGCGGCACGCCGCCGCTGACCAGCGTGATCGACGCTTCGTCCACGCCCGGGACGGCGTGGCACACCTGCCGGCACACGTGCCGCAGCAGGATCGGGAGGTCGTCCTCCTGCCGCAGCACCGCGGTCAGCGCTTCGAGGGCCCCGGTGACGTCGTCGAGCACCGGTGCGGCCGTCGTGGTGGTGGGTTCCGGCCTTTCCATGTCCGCTCCTCCCGCTGGACGCCGAAAAGGTCGGGTACCCACTCCGCGCCCGCCCATGTCCCGGCACGCACGTTTGACGACGGCCCTGGCTTGGTAATCCGTCGCCATGGCGACGGAAGAGGCGGCTGAGCTGCCGCTGGACGGCGAGCTGGCGAGGGTCGCCGCGCGGATGTCGGGACTGCTGCTCTCGCGCGAGAGCGTCGATTCGGTGCTCGAGCTGATCGTCACCCTCGCGGGGATGACGATCACCACCGCGGTGGGCGCCGGGGTGACGCTCGTCGACGACGAGGGCCACCCCGCCACGACCAGCGCGTCCGACCCCCGGGTGCGCGACGCGGACGCCCAGCAGTACCAGCTCGGCGAGGGCCCCTGCCTGGCGGCGATCGCGGCCGGCGCGCCGAAGCGGATCGACGACGTCGCCACCGAACGGCGCTGGCCGCGCTGGTGCGCCGCGGCCGGTGACGCGGGTCTGCGGTCGGTGCTGAGCACGCCGCTCGTCACCGAAGACGGCTGCCTGGGCGCCATCAAGATCTACGCGACCGCCGCCGGCGCGTTCAGCCTCGCCGACGAAGCGACGCTCGGGACGTTCGCGGGCCGCGCCGCCGTCCTCGTCGCCAACGCCCGCGCGTACGAGCGGGCGAGCCGCTTCAGCGAGCGGTTCAAGGACACGCTCCGCGAGCGCGACGCGGTCACCATGGCGAAAGGGTTCCTGATGGGCCGCGACGGCCTCGACGAGGACGCCGCGTTCGACCGGCTGCTGGGGCTGGCGCGCGCCGGCGCCCGCAGTCCCGCCGAGGCCGCCGCCGACCTGCTCTCCCCCGCGCCCCGGGGAGAGTGAGCCGCCGATGCGCTACCTGCCCGAGGACGAACAGCAGCGGCTGCTTGCCGCCTGCTACGAGCGGAGCCGGTTGACGCCGGAACAGCTGTGGATGCGCTACTTCGCGCTCGGCGGCGGCCAGAGCCTCCTGGAGCTGGACGCCTACCTCCACGGGCTCACCACGCTGCCCCGGGTCGACCGCGACATGCTGGCCCACGCCGTCAACGAGCGGCTCGACGAGCTGGCCGGGCCGTCGCGCGCGCCCTACAGTCATTCGTTCCGCGACGGGAAGCCGTTGCACGGCCCGCTGAAGGCGCTCGTGGACCTGCTGGAGGGCGCTCACCGCGCGCCGCCCGAACGGCTGCCCGCGGTCGTCGCCGAAGCCGGCCGCGCGCTCGACCTGCGGATCGGCATGTACCTCGCCGACTACGACCAGCGGACGCTGGTGCCGCTGCGCGCGGAGGCCGCCGCGGAGCTGGACATCGAGACGAGCGTCGCCGGGGACGTCTTCCGCCGCGCGGAGACCGTCGTGACGCGGGACGGGCCCGCCCCCACGCTGTGGACGGTGCTGCTCGACGGCGTCGAACGGCTCGGGGTGCTGGAGATCGTGCCCACCGACGACGCCGACCTGGACGACCCGATGCTGCGGGAACAGTGCCACTGGCTGGCGACCCTGCTCGGCCACCTCGTGACGATCACGACCCAGTACGGCGACGGCCTCGACGTGCGGCGCCGGCGGCAGCACCGCGCGACCCCCGCCGAGCTGCTGTGGCAGAGCCTGCCGCCGCTGACCGGCGCGACCGACTGCGTCATCGTCGGCGCGAGCGTCCAGCCGGCGTACGACCTGCGCGGGGTGGTGTTCGACTACGCGCTCTCGGAACGGCGGGCGCGGCTGGCGATGTTCGACGCGGGCACCCGCACGGACGGGGCCGGTTACGCGGTGGTGAACGCTCTCGCCGCCTACCGCGCCAACCGGCGCGACGGGGCTTCGCTCGGGGAGCAGTACACCGCCGTCGGCCGGGAGCTCGCGGGGGCGGAACCGGTCGTCACCGGGGTGCTCGCGGAGCTGGACCTGCGGACCGGCACGCTGCGCTGGCTGACCGCCGGCCACCACCCCGCACCGCTGATCGTCCGCGACGGCCGGACGCTGGCGGAGCCGGAGGCCGGCCCGGCCGAGGCCACCGCGGGTGAGCTGCCGCGGGCCGTGGAGGTGCGGCTGCGGCCCGGTGACGTGCTCGCGCTGTACTCGCACGGCCTGACCGGGACCACCGACCGGGCCGGGACGCCGTTCGGCCGGGAGCGGGTGGCCGGGTACCTCGCGGAGGAGCGGCTGCCGCCGGAGGCCGCGCGCCTGCTGACCCGTGCCGTCGCCGATCACGGCGCGGGCGAGCCGCGCTCGGACGCCGGCGTCCTGGTCGCCCGCTGGGTACCGCGCTGAGCGCTCGCTCAGCAGGCGGCGTTCTGCATCCCCGCGGACAACAGCTCCCGCAGCGCGTCCGACAGCGAAGCGAACATCGGGACCACCGCGGCGAGGCCCGTGATCCGGAACAGCCGCGCCAGAGTCCGGCTGTTCGCCACGACGACCAGCCGCCCGCCCTCTTTGCCCGCGAGCTCCGCGGCCGCCGCCAGGGCGCGGGCGCCGGCCAGCCCGAGGAACGCCACCTGCGACAGGTCGACCACCGTCGTCCCCGGGGGCGACGCAGCCAGCTCACGCCGCAGGACCGGCAGGGTCAGAGTGTCGATCTCGCCGGCGAAGGTCAGCACCAGCAGACCGGGGCGGTACTGGGTCCGGCGCGCCGTGAGCGGCGCGGACCGCGTGGGGACCGGGAACGTGGGGGACACGGATTCGGCAGGCCTTCCGCGCCGGCGTGGGCCGGCGACGCAGAGGGGTGATCAAGGTCGGGATCTTGATACCCAAACCGCCGGAACGGAAACGCCCTCTTTCCCGGTGGACGCCGGCTCGGGCCGGACGGCCGGGCACTGGTGAAGACCCGCCGATCGTGCTCGCCCGCGACCCGAACGGGCGGTTTGCTCCCGAGCCACACCGGGGTAACCGATCTTCACCAACCGAGGAGGCGCCATGGACCGGCGGTACCGGTGATGTTCAGCGAAGTCGTGGTGGTCGGGCAGATCGCCCGTGACCTGGTCGTCGAGGTCCCGGATGCGCCCGGCGCAGACTCGTCGGCGCCGGTGAAGCACCGCAAGGAGATGCTCGGCGGGAAGGGCGCCAACCAGGCCGTGGCGCTGAGCCAGCTCGGGGTGGCGGTGTCGCTGGTCGGCGTCGTCGGGCAGGACGCCGTCGGCGACGCGCTGCGCGCCCGTGCCCGCGCCGACCGGATCGGCACCTCGCACGTGGTCCGCCGGCCGGACACGGAGACGGCGCTGCTCATCGACGTGGTCGACAAGCACGGCCGCCGCCGCTACCTCGAGCACGTCCCGGACGCGACGCTGGTGACCGAGACCGACGTGTTCGCCGCGTCCGCCCCGATCTCGGCCGCCGGATCCCTCATCGTCCAGCTGCAGCAGCCGGCCCCGGCGGCGCTGCTGGCGGCCCGGCTCGCGCACACGGCGGGCACGCGGGTCGTGCTGGACGGCGCGCCCGGAGACGACGCCCTCACGACGGACCTGCTCGCCCTCGCCGACGTCGTCCGCGCCGACGGCCACGAAGCCGAACTGCTCACCGGACAGCCGGTGGACGACGTCGCCTCCGCGGCGCGCGCCGCGGCGGACCTCCAGCGTCGCGGACCGTCGGTGGTCGTGCTCGAGGTGGCCGGACAGGGGAACCTGTTCGCCGGGCCCGCGGAGTCGTTGTTCGTGCCGCACGTCGAGACCGAAGTGGTCGATCCGACCGGGGCCGGGGACGCGCTGGTCGCGACGCTGACCGCGGCGCTGACCCGCCGCCGCCCGCTGGAGACGGCGGCGTGCCTGGCGGTCGCGGCGGCCGCGGCGACGACCGAGCACGCGGGCGGACGGCCCCACCTGTCCGGCCCGGTCCTGGACCGGCTGCAGCCCCGGCACCTCGAGACCGTCCACGCCTGAGCGGGCCGCCGTGGGCGACTAACGCCCGGCATCCGGCCGCCTCCGCTTGCAGTGAATGACTCATTCCTGGCGTCCGGCGCAAGGAATGAGTCATTCACTGCGTCGCGAACCGGCCCGCTACAGGCCCGGTAGCTTCTGCTCCACCCCGAGCAGCTTCGCGAACGGATCGCCGCGCTCGGCCAGCCGGGCGGGGACGTCCCGGATCGTCCACCGGTCCGGAGTGAGGGCGTCGTCGTCGAGTTCCTCCCACTCCAGCGGCACCGACACCGGCGCCCCGGGTCGCGGGCGCACGCTGTAGGGCGCGACCAGCGTCTTGTTGAGCACGTTCTGCGTGTAGTCGAGCCGGGCGCGGCCGCGGCGCTTGTCCTTCGCCCACGCCCAGCTGACCAGGTCCGGCAGGACCCGCCCGATGGTCTTCGACACCGTCTCCGCCCACGTCCGGGTCTGCTCGAACGTGCAGTGCGGCGCGATCGGGACCCACACCTGGATCCCGCGCTGGCCGGTCACCTTCGGCCGCCCGGTCAGGCCGAGGTGCTCGAGCGCCGTGCGGTGCAGCCGCGCCAGTTCCAGGACTTCCGCGAACGACGTCTCCGGACCCGGGTCGATGTCGAACAGCACCCAGGTCGGATGGTCGACATCCGCGGCACACGAAGTCCAGGCGTGCAGTTCGAGCGCGCCGTAGTTCGCCAGCCACGCCAGCGTGGCGACGCTGTCGGCCACGACGTACCGCTGGCTCTCCCCCGCCTCGGCGCGCTCGTTGCGCCACGTCGTCAGCCAGCCGGGCGCGTGCTTCGGCACTTCCTTCTGCCAGAAGCCCGGTTCGGTGACACCTTGCGGAAAGCGGTTCGTGTTGAGGGGCCGGCCCGCGAGGTACGGCAGCATGACCGGGCCGACGGTGACGTAGTAGCGGATCAGGTCGCGCTTCGTCACCGGCTCGCCGGTGCCCGCCGCCGGGAAGAGAACCTTGTCGAGGTTGGTCAGGGCCAGCTCCCGCCCCGCGACCGTCCACTTGCCCTTGGCGCCCAGGGCATCGAGGGCCGCCAGCTCGTCCTCGGTCGCCGCGGCGAAACCGACCGCCTCCTCGGCCTCCGCGGCGGGCCGGTCGCCGTGCCACAGCGCACCGGGCGCGGCCGCGACCTCGTCGTTCGTGCGGCCGCTCTTCACCGAGCGCGGGTGGTCCTCGGCGTCCCAGCCGGGCTCGGCGTGGTCGTCGTCCTTGTGCAGGAGGAACCACTGGTCCTTCTCCCCGCGGTTCGTGCGCACGAGGACGAACCGCCCGGCCAGCTTCTCGCCCTCGAGGTCGAAGTGCAGCGTGCCGTCCTCGATCGCGCGGGCCGGATCGGCGTCGACCGGCCGCCACACCCCGCGGTCCCAGACGATGACGTCTCCACCGCCGTACTCCCCGTGCGGGATCACGCCTTCGAAGCCGGCGTACTCGATCGGGTGATCTTCGACGTGCACGGCCAGCCGGCGGGCCTTGGGGTCGAGCGTCGGCCCCTTCGGCACCGCCCAGCTGACCAGGACGCCGTCGAGCTCGAGCCGGAAGTCGTAGTGCAGTCGGCGGGCGCGGTGCCGCTGCACCACGAACCGGTGCCCGCCCGGCGCGCCCGGCTCCCCGCCGGCCGGCTCGGCGGTCCGCCGGAAGTCGCGCATCTCCTGATAACGCCGCAGTTTGCGGCCCGGCACGTCAGCCATGACGACGGGGTACCCCGTTCACTCCGGCGACGACCACGGCGGATTCCGCTCCGCCAGCTTCCGGTACTCGTCCACCTCCTGCGGGGTCGGGTCGAGCCCGGCCGCCTCGGCGAACTCCTCCGGGTCCGTGTCGTCGCCGTCCGGTTCCGTCACCGCGATCACCCGCCGAGCGCGCCGCGGATGAGGTCCCGCGCGCGGTCCATGATCGCCGCCGGCGGGCCCAGCAGCAGATTCGCCTTCGCGCTCTCGACGCCGGCGTGCGGCCGGGTCGGCCCGACCGCTTCGGCCAGCTTGGCGGTCGCCGCCATCGCCCGCAGCCGCTCCGGCGGCCGGTGGGCGCGCAGCAGCGGGAACTCCTCCCGCTCTTCGTGCTCGGCGTGGGCGAGCACGTCTTCGCGCAGCTGGACGAGCAGCGTGTCGAACCCGTCGGCCTCGGGGCCCATCTTCTGCAGGGTCGTCAGGAGCTCCTTGGCCCGGTGCTCCTCGCCCAGCCGCGCGTCGACGACGGGTTCGGCCGCGGGCTCGAGGTCCCGGATCTCCGGGTGCACGACCAGCTCCTCCGCCGTCTCGTGCACCGCCAGCAGCCGCACGAGGTCGTGGAACAGCTCCGGTCGCCGGTCGCCTTCCGCGGTCTCCAGCGCGGCGAACAGCTCGCGAATCTCCCGGTGCTGCCGCTGCAGCAGCTCGATGACGTCTTCTTCCTTCTCCGGCACGGAAAGCCTCCTCCTCGTGGGTGGTAAGGAGGAAGGCTTTCCCCGTCGCCGGCCGGTTACTCCTGCCGGTTCGCCATCGTGAGCCACAGCACGCCGGCAGCGGTCAGCGCGATGCCCGCGACCGTCCACCACGACCACCAGGTGAAGAACGCGACGACCAGCCCGACGGCGAGCAGCACGCCCCCGCCGGTGTCGGCGTCCCCGGCCTTCGAGAATCCCCCGGCCACGGCCATCAGCCCCGCCTCCCGTCCACGGCGGCCACGATCAGCGCCGCGCAGTTCCGCACCGCGAGGCCGCGCTCCTGCGCCATCGAGATCAGGGCGGCCTGCGCGGCCGCGCCCGTCATGCCTTGGGCCACCAGTACTTTCAGCGCCATGGCCACGACGTCGGTGGCGGGCGGGCGCGGGGTGCGGACGGGCATCGGACGACCTCCGGCTCGGACAGGCGGCAACGAACGCGACCGGATACCCCGTCGCTCCCGGTTTCACACCGCTTCACCCAACCCGGCCGGGTGATCTCGGTTCAACTCCCGGCGAGCCCTGTTGCCTTCAGTCCCGGGCGAGCCACACCGCCGCGTCCGCCGGCAGCCGGCGGCCCTCGAGCGGCACGCTCGCCAGCAGCACCCGCCCGTCCTGCGGCAGCTCGCACGGCTCCGCCGACAGGTTGACCACACAGGCGAACCCCGGCTCCCGCACGAAGGACAGCACCCCGGGAGACGCCGGCGACCACGTCAGCGTCCCGTCGCCCAGTGCCGGGTGCGCCCGGCGGGTGGCGAGGGCCTCCCGGTACAGGCTCAGCATCGAACCCGGGTCGGCCGCTTGGGCCTCGGCCGTCGCCGTGCGCCAGTGGGGCGGCTGGGGCAGCCACGTGCCCGTCCCGCCGGGCGAGAACCCGAACGGCGGTGCCGCGCCCGACCACGGCAGCGGCACCCGGCAGCCGTCGCGGCCCCGGCGGGTGTGGCCGGACCGCTCCCACGTCGGGTCGGCGAGCACGGCCTCGGGCAGGTCCTCGACCTCTTCCAGGCCCAGCTCCTCACCCTGGTAGAGGTACGCCCCGCCGGGCAGCGCGAGCATCAGCAGCAGCGCCGCCCGGGCCCGGCGCCGGCCCAGCGCCAGGTCGCCGCCGGGCGCGAACCGCGTCACGTGCCGGACGACGTCGTGGTTGGACAGCACCCACGTTGCGGGCGCGCCGACCGCCTCCAGCGCTTCGAGCGTCCGGTCGATCACCTCGCGCAGCGCATCGGCGTCCCACGCGCAGCGCAGGAACTCGAAGTTGAACGCCGTGTGCAGCTCGTCCGGGCGCACGTACCGCGCCAGACGGTCCGGCCGGTCGACCCACGCCTCCGCGACGAACACCCGGTCCGGGCCGAACTCCCCCGCGATCTTGCGCCACGAGCGGTAGATCTCGTGCACGCCGTCGAGGTCCCAGTGCGGGTGGGACCCGCGGTCGGGCGGCTGCGTGATCTCTTCGTCCTCGGCACCGAGATCGGGGAGCGCCGGGTCCTTGAGCAGGCCGTGGGCGACGTCGATGCGCACGCCGTCGACGCCGCGGGCGAACCAGAACCGCAGCAGGTCCTCGAACTCGGCGCGGACCTCCGCGTTGTCCCAGTTGAGGTCGGGCTGCTCGGGGGCGAACAGGTGCAGGTACCACTCGCCGTCGGCCACCCGCGTCCACGCCGGGCCGCCGAACACGCTGCGCCAGTCGGTGGGCGGCAGCTCGCCGCCGGCGCCGCGGCCCGGCCGGAAGTGGTACCGCGCGCGTTCGGGTCCGCCGGCGAGCGCGGCGCGGAACCACGGGTGCCGGTCGGAGGTGTGGTTCGGCACGACGTCGATGAGCAGCCGCAGCCCGGCCCGGTGCGCCTCGGCGACCAGGTCGAGCACGTCGGAGTCGGTGCCGAACAGCGGGTCGGGGGTCCGGTGGTCCTCGACGTCGTACCCGCCGTCGACCATCGGCGAGCGGTACCACGGCGTGGTCCACACCGCGTCGACGCCGAGCTCGGCCAGGTGACCCAGGCGCGAGCGCAGGCCCGCGAGATCGCCGGTGCCGTCCCCGTCCGCGTCGGCGAAGCTGCGTACGTAAACCTCGTAGACCACGGCGTCGCGCCACCAGTTCGCGGAGTCCATGACACCCGAGTATCTACGCTGGAGCCGTGAGCGACGCGTGGAAGTGGGATCCGTCCCTCTATTCGGGCAGTGCCGGGTACTACGCGCGGGGCCGCGCCGGCTATCCCCCGGAGCTCGCCGAGGCGTTCGCGGCCGAACTGGAGCTGGAGCCGGCCGGGTCCGGACGCCTGCTCGACGTCGGCTGCGGGCCCGGCTCGCTCACGCTGCTGCTGGCCGGCTCGTTCGAAGAAGCGGTCGGGCTGGACGCCGACGCGGACATGCTCGACGAAGCGGACCGGCTGGCGACCGAGGCGGGCGTCCGGAACTGCCGCTGGGTGCACCGGCGCGCGGAGGAGCTGCCCGCCGGGCTCGGCCGGTTCCGGCTCGTCACCTTCGCGCAGTCGTTCCACTGGCTCGACCGGGCGCGGGTCGCCGCCGCGGTGCGCGGCATGCTGGCGCCCGGCGGCGCCTGCGCCCACGTGCACGCGACGACGCACCAGGGCGTCGAAAGCTCGGTGCCGCACGCGGAGATCGCGGAGCTGGTGCGGTCCTACCTCGGGCCGGTGCGGCGGGCCGGGCAGGGCAGGCTGCCGGACGGCACGGCCGCCGGCGAGCCGGAGATCTACCGCGCCGCCGGGTTCCGCGGGCCGCGGCGGTTCCAGGTCCCGGGCCGGGACGTCACCCGCACCACCGACGACGTCGTCGCCGGCGTCTTCTCCCTGTCCAGCGCGGCGCCGCACCTGTTCGGCGACCGCCGTGCGGAGTTCGAGGCCGAGCTGCGCGCGGCGCTGCACCGGGCGAGCCCGGCCGGCACGTTCACCGAGCGGCTGGGCGAGATCGCCGTCGACCTCTGGTGGCCCTGACGTCCACTGTGGACGGTTTACCAGGGGTTGTTGTCGTAGCCGTCGTCGTCGGCCTCCGCCGCGCGGGCCCGGCGGGCGCGCCGGGGGCTTTCGTCACGGGCGGACGGCCGCGAGTCCGGCCCCGGCGCGAACGGCGACGCCGCCCCGGGCTCGTCGCCGAACGCGTCCGTGGCGAAGGCCGAGGGCGGTTCCGTGGTGCCCCGGTCGGTGCTCCAGCCCGACTTCGTCTTGCGCTGCGCCACTTCGCGCACGTGCTGCACGTACCGTTCGGCCGCCTGTACCTGCTTGGTCATGTACTCGTGGGACTGGGCCTTGATCTCTTCGCCCCGCTGCTCGCGCAGGACGCGCCGCTCGGACTGTTCGCGGACGAGACCGTCGAGCTCGGCCTTCATCGCGTCGATCTCGCTCATGCGTCCTCCTACCAGGTCCGGGCGGACGGCGGGTCTTCGTCGTCGTTGAGGGAGCCGATGATCCGGCGGCCGGGCTCACCCAGGTTGTCGAAGACGGCGCCCTCGATCCGGTAGGCCGGCGACCGGCGTTCGGTGTCCCCTCCGCCGCCTTGGGCACCGCCGCCCATCGCGCCCATGGGCATGCCGGACATCGGCTGGCCGCCGCCGGGCCCGGCGGACGCGCCGGCCGGGGCGAACGCGGCCGCGGGCTGGGCGTGGGCCGCGCCGGCGCCGCTGTGGACGCCGTTCGACATCGGCGTCTCGCCGAGCCCGTGTCCTGCGCCGCCCGGGTCGAGACCGGCCGCCGAAATGCCGGCTCCACCGTGCGAACCGCCGCCGATGCCGGCGCCCGGGGAACCGGCGCCGCCGTGGCCGTCTCCGCCACCACTGCCGCCACCGCTGCCGCCGTCATGCGCCGCGGGGCCGTCACTGCCGTGCGACGCGAGGTCTTCGAGGGTGCCGCGGTGGTTCGGCAGGTCGTCGTCGAGCTTCTTGCCGGGGGTGTCGCCGAGGACGTCGGAGGTCTTGTCGTCCTCGCCGAGGGTGTAGGTCGTCGGCGTGCCGCTGCCGTCGTCGACGGTGACGACGGTCGGGCCGTCCGGGCCGTCGGGCCGCTCGGCGGTGATCTTGAGGTCGCCGTCCTCGATGTGGATCTTGCCGTCGGGGCCGGGGCAGTACGTGCCGTCGCCGGTCCCTTGTGGACCGTCGGCGCCCTTGGACCAGTCGAGCTTGAAGTCCTTGGCGTCGTCGGACCCGTCGCCGACCTTGATGTCCATCTTCCCGTCGTGGTCGGGTTCGGTCATCTCGAAGGTCTTGTCGCCCTGCTTGACCTTCAGGGTGTCGGGGGTGTCGTCGCCGTCCGGCTTGCCGTCACCGTCTTCGTCGCCGCCGAGCAGACTGTCGGGCTTGCCGTCGCCGTCCTTGTCCTCGCCGAGCAGACTGTCAGGCTTGCCGTCGCCGTCCTTGTCCTCGCCGAGCAGACTGTCGGGCTTGCCGTCGCCGTCCTTGTCGACACCCAGCGGGTTGTCCGGCTTGCCGTCGCCGTCCTTGTCGGCGCCGGGCTCGCCGGAGCCCGTGTCGCCGAGGCCCGCGCCGTCGCCGGAGTCCGTCTTGATGCCTTCGCCGCTGAACTCCTTCAGCGCGTCGGCTGCCTTCTGCTTCGCTTCTTCCGCGGCCTGCTCGGCGGCGGCTTTGCCGTCGTCGCCGGAGCCACCGGAACCGGAACCCGAACCGCCGCCCGAACCGGAGCCGCCGCCCAGACCGGACCCCGCCCCAGAGCCGGAGCCGCCATCGAGGCCTTCGCCGCCGCCCAGGCCGCTGCCCCCGGAGCCCAAACCGGCGCCGCTGCCGGACTCGGTCTGGATGCCCGGGCCGCTGAACTGGCTCAACGCGTCCGCGGCCTTCTTCTTGGCCGCTTCGGCGGCCGCGGCCGCCTCCGCCTGGCCGGTGTCGGACGGCGACGGCACCGACGACGGCGAGGTGTCATCAGAGCCGGAACCCGAACCCGAACCGCCACCCGAGCCGAGGCCGGAGCCCGAACCTGAGCCGGAACCGCCTCCGGAGCCCAGCCCGGAAGCCCCGCCCTCACCAGAGGGCGTGGACAGGTCGGGGATCGACGGCATCGAGCCCCCACCGCCGGCCCCCGAACCCGAGCCGGAACCGCTGCCCGAGCCGGACCCACCGCCGGAGACGTCGGGGATCGAGGGCACCGGACCGCCGCCGCCCCCGGGACCACTGCCCGAACCGCTCCCCGAACCACTGCCGGAGCCGCCGTCCGCGCCACTGGGCAAGTCGGTACCCGAGCCCCCGGATCCCGCCCCACCGCCGGGCACCCCGGAACCGGAGCTTCCGTCGGGAATCGACGGCACCGGGCCACCGCTCCCGCCGGCCCCCGACCCACCCGAACCCGAGCCGGAGCCGGAGCCCGACCCTGAGCCGGAGCCCGAACCACCGCTCCCCGAGCCGCTGCCCGAACCACCCGAGCCGGAACCCGAACCCGAACCGGAACCACCAGCGCCCGAACCACCCGAACCACCCGAGCCGCCGGGCCCACCGCCCGAGCCGCCGGCGGTGCCGGATCCGCCCGGCATGCTCACGCCCTCGAACTCGTTCTTGACCTTGCCCATGACCTTGTCGAGCGCGTCGTAGGCCTGGTCGACGAGCTCCTTGGTGTCCTTGCAGGTCTTCTCGAAGCCCTTGTAGAGCCGGTCCCACATGTCGGGGTTGAACTGGTTCTGGATCCACTGCTTGGCCAGGTCCTGGCCGTGCTTCTTGATCTCGTCGCCGTCGCAGCAGCCCTGGTCGTTGAGGGTCTTGACCAGGTTGGTGCCGAAGTTGAGGTCCATCCAGCCCGCGATCTGGGCGAGGTCCTGCTCGTTGCCGTGCTCGCCGCTGGCGACCGCGATGACCTTCTGCGCCATCGTGTAGTCGGCCTTGCCGACCAGGTCGGTGTACATGCCGATGACGGCGTCGGCCTTGCCCTTGCACAGCTGGAACACCGTGGTCGCGGTGGTCAGCGTCGCTTCGCTCACGTCGCCGAGCGTCTGGGACAGCTTCGCGGCCTTCGGCTGGATCTTGTCGTTGTAGGTGTCGGACGCGGCGTCCGCACCGGCGCCGCTCCACGTCTGGTACAGGGTCCCGAGCTGGGAACCGGTGTCCTCCAGCGTGCGGTCGACGGTCTCGGAGCCGGTCTTGAAGTGCGCGGCGTCCTGGACGAAG
This sequence comes from Amycolatopsis sp. NPDC028719, assembly GCF_055565395.1. NCBI lineage: Bacteria > Bacillati > Actinomycetota > Actinomycetes > Pseudonocardiales > Pseudonocardiaceae > Amycolatopsis > Amycolatopsis sp. NPDC028719. Next base: position 499,562 of record NZ_JBVHUL010000006.1, on the reverse strand, counting down.
TTCGCGAAGCTGATCCCGCGCTGCTCGTCGAACGGCGCGCGGATGTCCTTGTCGAGGTCGAGCGCGCGGGTGTTGCCGCGGCAGTCGGCCGGGACCTTGGCCAGCAGCGACCCGAAGGTCTCGAACAGCTTCAGCGCGGGCGCGGCGGCGTCGAAGATCTCGTCGGACGTCTTCGTGCCGGTGGCGTCACCGCCGTTCTCGCCGGCCGCGGGCGGCTTCGTGTCGTTCAGCTTGGTCTTGCCGTCGTCGACGGCCTTCTTTTCCTGGTCTTCGTTGTAGGAGTTCTGGTCGCCGCTCGACTTGGCCTTGTCGTAGGCCTCGTCGACCGACTGCCCGGCGAAGAGCGGGTTGGCGTTGTAGGCGCCGGCGTACTTCTCGGCTTCCTGCCGCTTCTGCTTGATTTCGTCGGGTTCCTGGTCGGCCAGGAACGGCGGCGGGGGCGGGTTCTCCCGCAGCCAGCTGCTGATCAGCGCGCTCTTCTGAGCAGCGGGGACGCTCGGGTCGTCGAGGATCGCCTTGACGTCGGACCATTTCTTCTTGTCGGCCATCAGAGCGAGCCCCCGGCGTTCGTGATCGCGCCGGACTGGTTGTCTTCGTTGGTTCCGTAGCTCGTGCCGGCGGTGCCGAGGTTGGTGCCGAAGGAGCCCAGCGTGGTGCTGTAGCCCGAGACCGCCGCCCACAGTGCCTGCGCGCCGGCGGTGTACTTCGCCGCGTGGGCGTTGTGCGCCCGGCCGAAGCCCTCCGCGGTCACCTGCGGGCTCTCCAGGTCCGGGTTGTCGTCCAGCAGGTGCTCCGCCAGGTCCCCGATGGTCTTGGACGCCGTCGACAACGCTTCCGTCGTCGCGGTGTACCCCCCGCCGCTCATTTCAGCGCCTCTCCTCAGATCCTGCAGTTCCCAGAACTTCCGCGAGCACGTCCGCCACGGACCCCACGTCGGTGAACCGGTCGAGCTGGTCCAGGTCGATCGTCACGCCGTAATAGACCTCCAGCGCCGCCAGGAGCTTGATCCGGCCCTTCGAGTCGATGCCCAGCTCTTCCAGGGGAGCGTCGGGGTCGACGAGGGCCGGGTCGAGCCGGAAGGTCTCACTGACGACCTTCGTGACCTCGGCGCGGTGATCACCCACGGACGTCACCATAACGTGCCTTGGCCGCCGACCGGGCGACCTTGCCACTCGATGTGCGCGGAAGTCCGCCGGAAGGGACCAGATGTACCGCACGGAGGGTGAGATCGTGCTCGCGTGACACCGCGCGCAGCACCGCGCGGGTCACCTCTTTGAGGTCCGCGTCGGCGCCGCGGACCCACTCCGCCACCACCATCGCGCCTTCGCCGTCCTCGTCGGCGACGCCGAACGCGGCGACGCGGTCGCGGCGGACCGCGGGGTGGGCCTCGCCCACCGCCGCCTCGATGTCCTGGGGGTGGAAGTTGCGGCCGTCGACGACGATGAGGTCCTTGAGCCGGCCGGTGACGTACAGGTCGCCGCGGTGCACCACGCCGAGGTCGCCGGTGCGCAGCCAGCCGCCGAGCCCGTCCAGCGTGGCGTCGAACGCGGCCGCGTCGCCCCGGCCCCAGTAGCCGGTCGCGACGTTCGGGCCGTGGATCCAGATCTCGCCGACGGCGCCCTCGGGCTGCTCGTGTCCCTCGTGGACGATCCGGACGAGCTGCCCGACCGGACGGCCCACGGACACGAGCTCCGGTCCGTCGACGGTTTCGACGGCGTGGCCCTGCGCGAGCGCCTCGCGATCGAACTTCGCACCGCGCGGCCCTTCTTCTCCCGCGCTCGCGACGTACACGGTGGCTTCGGCGAGCCCGTACGACGGCCGGTACGCCTCGCGCCGGAAGCCGTGCGGCCCGAAGACCTCGAGGAAGCGTTCGACCGTGCGCGGGCGGACCGGTTCGGCGCCGTTGAGCGCGACCCGCACGTCCGAGAGGTCCAGGTCGTCGTCCCCGGGGCCCGCGTCGGCCGCGAGGTCGTAGGCGAAGTTCGGGGCCGCGGTGAACACCGCGGGGTGGTCGGCCAGCTGCCGCAGCCACCGCCGCGGCCGGTGGACGAACTCGGCCGGGGCCATGAACACCGCGCGGCCGCCGGCGAAGACCGGCAGGCACAGCAGCTGGATCAGGCCCATGTCGTGGAAGAACGGGATCCAGCCCGCGCAGGTGGTGCCTTCGTCGACACCGTAGGCCTGGCTGCCCTGCCAGCACGCGGCGACGATGGCCCGGTGCGGGATCACCGCGCCGGCGGGCTCCCGCGTCGAACCCGACGTGTACTGCAGGTACGCCGGGCTTTCCGGCGCGACCGGCACCGGGTCGGCGCCCGGCCCGCTCAGCTCGTCCGCCACCAGCAGGTCGCCGGGCGCGCCGAACTCGCGGACCCGCGCCGCCGCGGCGGACGACGTCAGCCACACCCGCGCGCCGGAGTCGGCCAGGACCCCGGCGAGCCGGTCGGCCTGCGCGCGGTTCCCCGGCGCCATCAGCGGGACGGCGATCATGCCCGCCGCGAGGGCGCCGAAGAACGCGAGCGGGTAGGCGAGCTCCTGCCCGGCGAGCACGGCGACCCGCTCCCCCGGCTCCGCGACCCGGCGGAGCCCGGCCGCGACCACGCGGACCCGCGCGGCGAACTCCGCCCACGTCAGTGTGTGCTCGGCGTCGTGGGTGAAGTCCTGGTGGGTGAACAGCGGGCGCGCGTCGTCCGCGCGGGCGAACAGCCGGTCGACGATCGAGGCGCGCAGCACCTCGCCGGGCACGGTCTCGGGCGGACGGGGCACGCAGCGCAACCTACTGGACGGCCCAGAGGTCACCGAGCGCGGCCACGTCCACGACGGTGCCGGTGCGGGGGAACAGCGTGCCGGTCAGGAAGTCGTGCGTCGCCTGGTCGCGGTCGGCGCAGGCGTCGCGCAGGACGACGATCCGGTAGTCGCGGTCCATCGCTTCCCGGACGGTGCTCAGCACGACGCCGCTGGTGCTGATCCCCGCGAGGACGAGTGTGGTGATCCCGCGCTTCTCCAGCTGCTGGTCGAGGTCGGTGGTCGTGAAGGCGCCGACGCGGATCTTGCGGACCTGGACATCCTCGGGCCGTGGCGTGAGCCGGGCGTGGATCTGCGTCGCCGGCCCGTCCGCCCGCATCACGGCCCGGTGCTCCACGGAAGCCGCGTACGGCGCGAACATGCTCGTCTCGGGGATCGCCTCGAACTCGGCGTCTTCGAATCCGACGCGCACCCAGCCGACGTGGGCGCCTCGTCGACGGGCGTCGTCGACAACCGTGGTCACGCGGTCGAGGAGCGCCTCGCTGCCGGGCAGCTGCCCGACGATCCCCTCCTGGTAGTCCATCACGAGCAGCGCCGTGCGGTTCGGGTCGAGGGCGGTGTTCCGGTCAGGCATCGGTTTCGGCTTCCTCGGGTCGGGTGGTGCTTCGGGACAGGGAACGGTCGAACACGGTGGCGATCAGGAAGAGCACGCCGATGCCGAGCAGCAGCAGCGCGAGCTCGTGCAGGCCGCCGGTGTCGGCGGCGGATCCGTAGAGGGCGCCCTGCAGCGCGGAGGAGACGATCGCGCCGAGGTAGCCGAAGGTGCGCAGCAGCCCGGCCGACGCGGCGATGTCGTCGGGATTCGCCTGGCGGTACACGGAGTTCTGCAGCGCGAGGCTGTTCAGCCCCTGCGGCACCCCGGCCACGAGCGCGACGACCACGAGCAGCCAGACGGCGGCCGACGAGTCCAGGGCCAGCAGCAGCGCGCACCCGGCGAGCTGCCCGAGCCCGGCGACGGCCAGCTTGCCGCGGACCGCTTCGCGACGCCCGGTGAGCAGCGACACGAGGATCGCGGTCGCGAACAGTGGCAGGGTGGCCAGGCCGGCTTCGCTCGCCGACAAGCCGCGGCCGTGCTCGAGCCATTGCGTGTAGCCGTAGAGGAAGCTGTACGCCACGACGTAGGCCAGCAGCGCGCGGCCGTAGGTGCGCAGCAGCGGGCCGTTGCGGCCGAGCAGCCGCAGGTCGATGAACGGGTGGGCGTGGGTCAGCTCGCGCCCGGTGAAGCCCGCGGCGCCCGCGACGGCGATCGCGAGCAGGTACCAGTCCCCCGCACCCGGGTGCATCAGGAAGAGCAGCAGCGAGACGAGCGTGCCGGCGAACAGCGTCATGCCCGGGAAGTCGAGGTCGAAGGAGCCCTTCGCCGCGGGCCGGGCCACCTTCGCGAACCGGCGGGCGCCGAGGACGAAGGCGGCCAGCGCGATGGGGATGTTGAGGGCGAAGGTCGTGCGCCAGCCGCCGACCCCGATGAGCAGGCCGCCCAGCGCCGGGCCGATCACGGAGATCGTCTGGGTGGAGATCGCCAGCACCGTGAGCACGGAGGCAGGACTGTCCCGGCCGGTGCGGTCGCTCTCGTCGCGGATCAGCCGCATCGCCGCGGGGTAGCCGGCGCACGTGCCGAACCCGAGGACGACCCGGGCGACGACCAGCCACGCCAGGTTCGGCGCGACGGTGCCGAGCACGCCCGCCAGCCCGACCAGGGCCGTCGCCGGGAGGAACACGCGCCGTGGGCCGTACCGGTCGATCAGCCGCCCGGCCACCGGCTGCCCGACCGCGGTGGCCAGGTACAGCGCGGAAATCAGCCACGCGGTCGCCGACGCCGGCTGTCCGAACGCGACGCCGATCGGCACCAGCGCGACCGCGATGATCGTCGAGTTGACCGGGTTGAGCACCGCGCCCGAGATCAGCGGGGCGAGCAGCTTCCGGTCGAACCCGTCGAGCGTCCGCTCCCGTGTGGTCATGGTTCGACGACGCGGCCGAGCAGGGCCAGCGCCTCGTTGACCACGGCCAATTCGTCCTCGGTGAGCCGTTGCGCGAGGGTCCGGGCCAGCCACTCCTGCCGCGAGGCGCGGGCGCCCTGGCCGTACGCACGGCCCTCGGGCGTGAAGAAGATCAGCTGGCGGCGGCCGTCTTCCGGGTCGTCCTCGCGGCGGACCAGGCCGAGCTTCTCCAGCGCGGCCACCGTCGCGGCCATCGACTGCGGGCGCACCCGCTCCGCGCCGGCCAGCACGCTCGCCGTGGCCGGCTCCATCTTCGCGAGCCGGGCGAGCGCCGAGGCCTGCGCGGAGGTCAGGTCGCCGGCCACCGTCGCGTCCATCATCTGCCGCCGCAACCGGCCGACGAGCACGCGCAGCGTCTGCGCGGCCGCGACCGCCGGAGCGGGAACCGTCTTCGATCCCATATCGACAGCCTAGGCTTATCAGTTAACCCTGTCGAGTTTTCGGGGCGCGTGCGGCGAAACCGAGTAGGCTTCGGGGCCATGGCCTCACCGGAAGCGCTGGTCTCCGCCCTCGCGGACCCCGCCCGTCTGCAGCTGTTCGCCCGGATCTGCGCCGGGCTCCCGGCCGATGACCCGAAACTCGTGAAGCGGCTGGTCGACGCGGGGCTCGTCACGATGGACGGAGATGCCTACCGGGCCGTGCCCGGGGTGTTCCGCGAGGCACTGGCCAAGGCTCCGAGCGACCCGCTCGACGGGCTGTTCCGCCACGGCAGGCTCGTCACCATCCCGCATTCGGGCCGGCGGCGGCAGCTGCTGCTCGCGCACCTCGCCGAGCGGTTCGAGCCGGGCCGGCTCTACACGGAGCAGGACGTCCGCGAGAAGCTGTCGATGGTCCACGACGACCACGCGACGCTGCGCCGCTACCTCGTCGACGAAGGCTTGCTGCAGCGCAGCAACGACGGCAGCGCCTACGGCCGCCCGTCGGAGGCCCGCGCCGCCGGCTGAGTCGCGGGGAGGTCGAACAGGGCCAGCACGGCAGGATCGGCGAACACCACGTTGTGCGCCACGCGCGCCTTCTCGACGGTGAACACCTGCAAGGTGTGCAGCCGGTACACCCCGGCGGCGTCGCGGCAGTAGGCCACCAGGGCCGGCTGCCCGTTGGCGGAGGCGCGGGTCATCCGCCAGTCCGGGCCGCGCATCGTGAACAGCCGCTCGAGGAACCGGCCGTAGCCGTCGCGGCCGAGGAACCACAGCGGCACCGGCGGCATCTCCAGCACGACGTCATCGGCCAAGAGCTCGACGAGCCTCGCGACGTCGGCGGATTCGAACGCCCGGACGTAGCGGTCGAGGACCGCTTCGACCGCCTTGTCGTCCGGTTCGGGAACTTCGTCCGCCGTCAGGCCGCCGATACCCGCGCGGGCACGCTGGAGAGCGCTGTTGACCGCGGCGGGCGTCGTCTCCAGGAAGCCGGCCACCTCCGCCGCGCTGAACTCCAGGACGTCGCGCAGGATCAGCACCGCGCGCTGCTTGGGCGGCAGCGTCTGCATCGCCGCGAGCAGCGCCAGCCGCAGCGTGCCCCGGCGGGCCAGGCGCACGCCGGGGTCGTCGAGGCGCGCGTCCGGGAACGGGTGCAGCCACGGGATCTCGAACGACGGCGTCAGCGGCGCGCCGGGGTCTTCGCTCGGGCGGCCGAGGCCCGAGGGCAGCGGCCGCCGGGCCCGGCCGTCCAGCGCGGTGAGGCAGGCGTTCGTCGCGATCCGGTACAGCCAGGTGCGCACCGACGCGCGGGCCGGGTCGTAGCCGTCCCACGCCTTCCAGGCGCGGACCAGCGTCTCCTGCACCAGGTCCTCGGCCTCGTGCACCGAGCCGAGCATGCGGTAGCAGTGCACCAGCAGCTCACGCCGGTGCGGCTCGGTGCTCGTCGCGAAATCCGGCATCGCTCTCCCGTCGGTCCGGCGTCGGTCCGGTACGGGAGATGATTCCCTACAGGTCGTCGAAGTCCTCGGGCCGCAGGCCGTCGAGCTCGGCGCGGAAGCGGGCGACCTCGGCTTCGGTGTCCAGCACGTCGGCGGCCGGGCTTTCGGTTTCCTGCTCGACCTCCAGCTGCACCGACGCGACGTCGAGCACCTCCTCGGCGACGCTGATCGGCGCGTTCTGGCGCAGGCCGAGCGCGACGGCGTCGCTCGGGCGGGCCGACACGCGGGTGCCGTCCGCGAGCACCAGGTCGGCGTAGAAGATCCCGTCCCGCACCTCGGTCAGCTCGACCGCGGCGACGCCCTGGCCGAACGCCGCGAGCACGTCGCCGAGCAGCTCGATCGTGCCCGGGCGCGGCTGCTCGATCTGCTCGCGCGCCCGCACGAGGGCCTCGGCCTCGCCGTACCCGATCATGATGGCCAGCCAGCGCCGGGCGCCGTCGGGCTCCCGGAGCAGCATCAGCGGCGCTTCGCCGGGCACCGGGACGGCCATTCCCACGACCTCGATCGGGATCACGCTGACCACCGCACCCTCCGTGTAGACACTTCCCCGCGCGCGAGGTACCCAGAACTACCTTGTTTGCAACGTGCTCGGGGAGCCGGGTTTTTCACCCGGGCTCTCCTGGGCTGCGGACTGCGCCGGGAATCCTTGCCCGGCCTGGGACGGCACTGTCACCGTCGGGGCGTGGAACCGACGATTTCGCGCAGCATCGACGTCCCGGCCACCCCGGGCAGGGTGTGGTCGTGGGTCACCGACCTGCCCCGGATGGGTGAGCTGAGCCCGGAGAACATCGGCGGCCGCTGGCTGGACGGCACCGGCCCGGCACTGGGAGCCCGCTTCCGCGGCCGCAACGTGAACGGCGCGCTGCGGTGGTGGACGCGGGTGAAGGTGGTGCGCTTCGAGGAGGGGCACCGGTTCGCGTTCGACGTGCGGACGCCGCTGGGGTCCCGGGTGTCGCGGTGGGAGTACGTGCTGACGCCGAGCCCGGCGGGCTGCCGGGTGACCGAGAACTGGTACCGCAGCGGCAGCTGGGTGGTGCGGAAGTTCATGGGGCCGAAGGTGACCGGACGGGCCGATCGGCCGGGGTACAACGTGCGGTCCATCGAGCACACGCTGGCCGCGCTGAAGGCCCGGGCCGAGGCCGCGGCCGCCGCCTGAGCGCCCGGCCCACGTCCCGACGGCCGAAGTCCGTGAATGTCGCATCGAGGGACTTGAAGTCCCTCAATGCGACGTTCACGGCTTTCGGGACTACGGGCAAGTCCGGCCACCCGCCGATCCGCACCACGTCGCACCCGCACCGCAGTCCCCGCGTGACATAAGTCGCGTCGAACTGGTCAGTCTCTTGTTGAGACCCACCGCCTCCGACTAGGTTGCTTTTTCAAACCTAGGAGGACCATGCCCGACACCGCGCCGAAGCCCGGCCTCGTGCTGCTGGTCGTCTCGACCGCGGCGTTCCTCGCCAGCCTCGACACCTTCATCGTCACGATCGCGTTCCCCGGCATCCGGGCCGCCTTCCCCGGCGACGACCTCGCCACGCTGTCGTGGGTGCTCAACGGCTACACGGTCCTGTTCGCCGCCTGCCTCGCCCCGGCCGGGCGGCTGGCCGACCGCTACGGCCGGAAGCGCCTGTTCCTCCTCGGCGTCGCCGTCTTCACCCTCGCTTCGGCCGCGTGCGCCGCCGCGCCGTCGATTCCCGTCCTCGTCGCCTTCCGCGCGGTGCAGGCGATCGGCGCCGCGCTCGTCATGCCGACGTCGCTGGCCCTGCTGCTGACCGCGTTCCCCGCCCACCGGCGGCCGATGGCGGTCGGCGTCTGGGCTTCGGTGGGTGCCGCGGCCGCCGCCCTCGGCCCGCCCGTCGGCGGGCTGCTCGTGGCGGCGTCCTGGCGCTGGGTGTTCCTGGTGAACCTGCCGATCTGCGCCCTCACCCTGCTGGCCGGGCCGCGCGTGCTGCGCGAGTCGCGGGACACCACCACCGGCGTCCCGGACCTGCTCGGCGCGGCCGGGCTCCTCGTGGGTGTCGGCGCGCTGGCCTACGCGCTGGTCGAAGCGCCCGACCACGGCTGGACCGCGGGACCGGTGCTGCTCGCGTTCGCGGTCGCCGCCGTCGCGCTGGCGTGGGTGCCGCTGCGCTCGGCGCGCCACGCCGTGCCGATGCTGGACCTGCCGGCGCTGCGCGTCCCGACGCTGTGGCTGGCGTGCGTCACGACCGGCCTGTTCGCGGCCGGGTTCGCCGCGATGCTGTTCGGCAACGTCCTGTTCCTGACGTCGGTCTGGCACGACTCGATCCTGGTGGCCGGGCTGTCCCTGGCCCCGGGGCCGCTGATGGTGGTGCCGGTGTCGATCCTCGGCGGCCGGTTCGTGCACCGCTTCGGCCCGGGCCCGGTGGTCGCCCTCGGCGGCGTCTCGTTCGGGGCGGGCGTGCTGATCTGGTTGCTGCGCATGGGATCGACGCCCGACTACGCGGCCTCGATGCTGCCCGGCCAGCTCCTGACGGGCATCGGCGTCGGGCTGATCCTGCCGAGCCTGTCGGGCGTGGTGGGCACGGTCCTGCCGCCGGCGCGGTGGGGCGCGGGCTCGTCGATGGTCAACACGATGCGCCAGATCGGCACGGTCCTGGGAACGGCGGTACTGGCGGGAATCTTCGCGGGAACTCCGGACCTGATGGACTTCCGGCACGGCTGGTTCCTGGTCCTGGGCACGGCGGTGGCGACGTCGGCGGGCGGGCTCCTCATCGCCGCGCGCCGCCGGACGGACCACTACGGGGAACCCCAGGACTGGTCCAGCGCGGCGAGTCCGTCGTCGATCCGCTCCACCGGGATCGAGCCGTAGCCCAGTACCAGCCCCGGCGACGGAGAACCGCCGCACAGATCGGAAAGCGTCTGCACCGCCACCCCCGCGGTGGCCGCACGCGCCGCGATCGGCTCCAGGTCGGCGTCGGCGAGGGCACACAGGTGCAACCCGGCCGCCGACGGGACCACCCGGAGCCGGCCGGCGAACACCCGGTCCACAGTGGACGTGATCCGCTCGTGCCGCTCCGCGTACACCTTCGTCGCGCGGCGGATGTGGCGGGCGAACAACCCTTCGTCGACGAACCGGGCGAGTGCCGCCTGCGCCGGGACGTCGCCGTGCCAGTCCGACAGCTGGCGCGCGGTGCGCAGGGCATCGCGCAACGAGGAAGGAGCCACCAGGAAACCCAGGCGCAGCAGGGGAAGCAGCGTCTTCGAGAACGATCCGACGTACGCCACGCGCCCGTCGCGGTCCAGGCTCTGCAACGGTTCCAGCGGCCGGTCGGAGAACCGGAACTCGCTGTCGTAGTCGTCCTCGACGACGACCGCGTCCGCCCGCTCGGCCCACGCCAGCAGCGCCGTGCGGCGGGCCAGGGACATCGGCGTCCCGAGCGGGAACTGGTGCGACGGCGTGACGTACACCAGCTTCGTCCGCGACGGCAGCGCGTCGACGTCAAGACCTTCGCTGTCCACCGGCACGCCGACGACTTCGGCGCCGTGCGACGCGAAGAGCAGCTTCGCCTGCCGGTAGCCGGGTTCTTCGACGGCGACGCGATCACCCGGCGAAAGCAGCACTCGGCACAGCAGGTCGAGAGCCTGCTGCGCGCCCTGCGTGACGAGCACGTCGTCCGCGTCGGCGCGCACCGAGCGGGAGACGCCGACGTGGCGGGCGATCGCCGCCCGCAGACCCGCGTGGCCGCTCGGGTCGGCGTAGTGCGCGAAGCCGGACCGCAGTTCGCGCCCGAGCAGCCGTCGCCAGGTTTCGAGCGGGAACAGCGCGGCATCGGGGATGCCGACGCGGAAGTCGTACTCCGGCGCGTCCGCCACCGCGGCGGCCGGCGACGGCAGCGAACGCCAGATCGCCTTCGGCTGCGGGCCCCGCGCCGAAGGGGTCTTGCGCGGCTTCGGCGCGGGCAGCGAACCGGTCACGTAGGTCCCGGCGCCGACGCGGCCGGTGAGGAACCCGTCGGCGGTCAGCCGGTCGTAGGCGACCGCGACGGTGTTGCGCGAAACCGCCAGGCGCCGGGCCAGTTCCCGGGTCGGCGGCAGCCGCTCCCCCGCCCGCAGCCTGCCGTCGAGCACGGCGTCACGCAGCTGCCGGTAGATCCGGGCGGACAGGTCGCCGCGCCCGGCCAGGCTGACGTGGAAGTCCATCCGGCGAGCCTATATTGGCCCAATCCGATTGGCCGGAATTGGATCTGGGATCGGGCCAAAGGCCGCTTTACCGTTACCGTCATGACGCTGACTGTGGACCGTCCCGCGCCCCCGCGTTCCGGCCGGCTGCTGGCCGCCGCCCAGCTGGCCGGCTCGCTCGGCGACGGCGCGTTCCTGACCTGCTCGGTGCTCTTCTTCACGCGGATCGTCGGCCTGAGCCCGGCGCAGGTCGGGCTGGGTCTCACGCTCGGCTGGGCGGTGGGTTCGGTCGCGGGCGTGCCCCTCGGTCACCTCGCCGACCGCCACGGCGCGCGAGGTTCCGCGGTGCTGCTGGCGCTCGCGACGAGCGCGTCGATCCTGACGTTCCTGCTGGTCCGCACGCCGCTGCTGTTCGTCCTCGCGGCCTGCCTCTACGGCAGCTGCCAGACCGGCCTGGCCGCCGTCCGCCAGGCACTGCTGGCCGCGCTGGCCGACCCGGAACGGCGGACGCGCATCCGCGCCCGGCTGCAGTCCGCGGGCAACGCGGGGCTCGCCGTCGGCGCCGGGCTGGGCGGCCTCGCGCTATCCGCGGACACCGCGCCGGCGTACCTGACGGTCTTCGTGCTCGACGCGATGGGTTTCGTGGTCACCGCGGCGCTCATGCTCGCGCTCCCCTCCGTCCCGGCGTCGGCCCCGCGCACCGGGGAACCGAAGCCGGCCGTGCTGCGCGACCGGCCGTACGCGCTCGTGACGCTGCTGAACGCGGTCCTGCTGCTGCGGATGCCGCTGCTGAGCGTCGCGATCCCGCTGTGGATCGTCGAACGGACCGCCGCGCCGGGCTGGGCGGTGTCCGCGCTGTTCGTGCTCAACACGGTCGTGGTGGTGCTGCTCCAGGTCCGCGTGGCCGGACGGCTGGCGAGCATCGGTGCGGCGGCGCGGATGGTGCGCCGGTCGGGGGTGCTGCTGTTCGCGTCGTGTGTGGCGTTCGCGCTGTCGGCGTCCGGGACTTCGCCGTGGGTCGCGTTCGCGGTGCTGGTGGTGGGCGCGGTGGTGCAGGTGTTCGGCGAGATGCTGCAGTCGGCGGGCACGTGGGAGATCGGCTTCGCGCTGGCCCCGTCCGACCGGCAGGGGCAGTACCAGGGGTTCTTCGGAACGGGCGTGTCGGTGGCGCGCGCGGTGGGGCCGGTGCTGCTGAGCACGGTGGTGATCGGCTGGGGCCTGCCGGGATGGCTGCTGCTGGGCGCGCTCTTCCTGGCGGCGGGGTACGCGATGGGCCCGGCGGTCCGGTGGGCCCAGTCGACCCGGACCACGGCCGGTCCACGCTGACCAGCCCCGTCCCTACGACTTCAGCTGCCGCGCGTTCAGCCCGTACTGCGCCATCTTCCGGTAGAGCGTCGCCCGGCCCATGCCGAGCTTCCCGGCCGCCTGCACCACCGTCGCCCCGGGCTCGGACAGGCAGCGCACGATCTCGTCCCGCTCCATCGCCTGCAACCGGCTCAACCGGTGTCCCACCCCGCTGAACACCTCCGCGGGCAGGTGCGCCGTATCGACCACGTCGGACCGCGAAGCCGCTTCGCGCACAACCCGCCGTAGCTGCTTCGCGTTCTCCGGCCAGTCGTAGGCCGTCAACGCCCGCGATGCCGCGGAAGTGAACGTGACGTCCCGGCCGCGGTCCCGCCGCGCGAAGTGGTGGGCCAGCGGGAGGACGTCGTCCGGGCGGAAGCGCAGCGCCGGCAGCTCGACCACCCGGTCCACCAGCGGCCGCAGCGCCGCCGGCACCGCACCCGCGTCCGTCGCGGTGAGCGCGAACGGCGGCGGCCCGTCGCCCCGGACCTCGGCGAACTGCCGCGCCAGCTCCTCCGCCGCCCACGCCGGCAATGCCTCCACGCCCGACACGATCACGCACGTGCCGTCCTTGGCCAGCTCCGGCGTCCACAGCGTCAGCCAGGTGTCGACGTCGTCGGGCGCCGGCGGGCGCGCGTTGAGGAGGCGCTCGCGGGGCCGCAGTTCCCGCCGCGCCAGCGCCGCCAGCGCCGTCTTGCCCGCGCCCGGCTCTCCGACGACCGCGACGACGCGTCCCTCCTCGAACGCCTTCCGCGCGGAGCCGGCAGCGGTGGTCCAGGCGGCCGACAGCCGCGTGACGTCACCCGGGGCGACACGGTCGGCGTAGACCCGGAAGACCTCGCCGCGCGGGGTCGGCCGGGCGATGCGCCCGGACGCGCGCGCCAGCATGAGCGCCGCCGTGTTGCCGGCGGCGGCCTGCGCCAGGGCCAGCAGCAGCTCCGACGACTGTTCCGACCAGGTCGTGAGGTTGACGCTGCCGGCGAGCGTCCCGGTCAGCGGGTCGAGCACCGGTACCGCCGCGCAGGTGTAGCCGCGCAGATCGGTGCAGTAGTGCTCGCTCGCCCGGACCAGCGACGGCGCCCGGTCGGCGAGCGCCAGGCCGAGCCCGTTGGTGCCCGCGTTGCTCTCCGCGAAGTAGAACCCCGGCGCCAGGTGCACGCGGTCGAGCGAACGGTTGATGGACGCGTCCGTGCACAGCCGGCTCAGCACCAGGCCTTCGCTGTCGGTGATCATCAGGCTGATCGGCTCGTTGGCCAGCGTCGCCTGCAGGCCGCGCAGCACCTCGGTGCCGCACTCGTAGAGCAGCGAACCGGTGTCGACCGCACCCGAGAACACCGGCATGACCTCGTCCTCGGGCACGCCGTAGCGCTCGCTGCGCTGCCACGACGCCCGCAGCCGGGGCGCGATCGCGGCCGCCCCGCGCGCGTCGAACGAGCGCGTGACCTCCACCTGCGGGTTCTCCACCTGGGCCTCCCGGGACGCGGCTCTGCGTCGGACTCCCCCAGGCTACGTCGGCCTCCCCGGTCCCGGCGCACGCCGCTGTCTCATATCGAGACACGAGAGGGGTCCCTGAGCAGCCCGGACGTCCCTACCGTCCCCTTTCGACGTGGCCAACGGCGGACACGAAACGCGGAGGACAGCGGATGTACAGCAAGGACGGCGAGACGTACTTCATCGTGGACGCCCACGTGGCGCTCTGGGACGCGCGCCCGGAGAACCAGCGGAACATCCACGGCAAGCAGTTCATCGACTGCTTCTACGACTACCACCGCAACCTCAGCCCCGAGTCCGAGGTGTGGCCGTACGAGGACTACCTCTACCAGGGCGGCGAGCGGCTGATGCGCGACCTGTTCGAGAACGGGTACGTCGACCACGCGATCTTCCAGCCCGCGCACCTCGGCGCGTTCTACGAGAACGGCTTCGGGCAAACCGAAGAAGCCTTCGCGCTGGCGCGGAAACACCCCGACAAGCTGACCTACAACCACAACTTCGACCCGCGGTTCGAACAGGCCGGCATCGACCGGCTGCGGCGCGACGCGGAGCGCTTCGGCCTCAAGGGCGTCAAGCTCTACACGGCCGAATGGCAGGGCGACTCACGCGGCTACAAGCTCGACGACAAGTGGACGTACAAGTACTTCGATGCCTGCCAGGAGCTGGGCATCAAGAACATCCACGTCCACAAAGGACCGACGATCCGCCCCCTCGACCGCGACGCGTTCGACGTCGCCGACGTCGACCACGTGGCCACCGACTTCACCGACCTGAACTTCGTCGTCGAGCACTGCGGGCTGCCGCGGCTGGAGGACTTCTGCTGGATCGCGACGCAGGAGCCGAACGTCCACGCGGGACTCGCCGTCGCGATGCCGTTCATCCACACCCGGCCGAAGTACTTCGCGCAGATCATCGGCGAGCTGCTGTACTGGCTCGACGAAGACCGCATCCAGTTCTCCAGCGACTACGCGATCTGGACACCGCGGTGGCTGATCGAGCGGTTCGTCGACTTCCAGATCCCGGAGGACCTGCCGGAGTACGCACCGCTGACCGTCGACCAGAAGAAGAAGATCCTCGGCCTCAACGCGGCGGCGATGTACGACATCCCGGTGCCGGCCGAGCTGCGGCTGGCTCCGGTCGAGCCGCAGGCCGTGTCGGTGGCGTGAGGTGGACGCCCTGACCGCGCTGGACGCGGTCCTCGACCCCGAGCTCGACGAGCCCATCACCGACCTCGGCTTCGTCAAGTCGCTCACCGTGGAGGGCACGCGCGTGACCGTCCACTTGCGACTGCCGACGTCGTTCTGCGCGCCGAACTTCGCCTACCTCATGGCGTCGGACGCGAAGGACGTACTGACCGCGCTGCCGTGGACCTCCGAAGTCGTGGTCGAGCTCGACGACCACCACGACTCGGACCTCATCAACCGCGGGCTCGCCGCGGACGCCGGCTACCGCGGCACGTTCGGCCACGAGGCCGACGAAGACCTCGAGGAGCTGCGGCAGACGTTCCGCCGCAAGGCCCACCAGGCGGCGATGGAACGCGCGCTGACGGTGCTGCTGCGGGCGGACGAGCACGTCGACCTGCACGGCGTACGGCTGGCCGACCTGCCGGACGTGTCCGCGACGCACGCGCTGCTGCGGCGTCGCGAGGCGCTCGGGCTGCCCACCGGCCCGTCGGCGCCCGTGCTGGTCGACCACGACGGAGCTCCGTTCCCCCGCGAGGAAATCCCGATCCGCCTGCGGTTCGCGCGGTCGGTCCGCATCTCGATCGAAGGCAACTCCCACTTCTGCCGGGGGCTGCTTCGCACCCGCTACCCCGAAACTCCCGTGGAGGCATCAGCATGAAGGCGGTCCAGGTCGTCGGGTACGACGAGCCCTTGCGGCTGACCGAGGTCCCCGAACCGCGGGTCACCGGCCCGTTCGACGTGGTCGTGCGGATCGGCGGCGCCGGCGTCTGCCGCACCGACCTGCACATCCTCGAGGGGCAGTGGAAGGAGAAGTCCGGCGTCACGCTGCCTTACACGATCGGGCACGAGAACGCGGGCTGGGTGCACGCGGTGGGCAGCGCGGTCACGAACGTCGCCGAGGGCGACAAGGTGATCGTGCACCCGCTGATCACGTGCGGGCTCTGCCGGGCCTGCCGCTTCGGCGACGACGTCCACTGTGAACAGTCGTTGTTCCCCGGCATCGACACCGCGGGCGGCTACGCGGAGTACCTCAAGACGTCCGCGCGCAGCGTGGTGAAGATCGACGATTCGCTGGAACCGGCGGACGTCGCGGCGCTGGCGGACGCCGGGCTGACGGCGTACCACGCGGCGGCGAAGGCGGCGCGGCGCCTGCGTCCCGGCGACAAGTGCGTCGTGATCGGCGCGGGCGGGCTCGGGCACATCGGCATCCAGGTGCTCAAGGCGATCTCGGCGGCGGAGCTGATCGTCGTCGACCGCAACCCGGACGCGGTGAAGCTGGCGGTGTCGATCGGCGCGGACCACGGCGTCGTCGGCGACGGCTCCCAGGTTTCGCAGGTGCTGGATCTGACCGGCGGAAACGGCGCGGAGACGGTGATCGACTTCGTCGGCGAAGGCGGCGCGACCGCCGACGGGATCGGCATGCTGCGCCGCGCGGGCGACTACCACGTGGTCGGCTACGGCGAGAACATCGACGTCCCGACGATCGACATCATCTCGACGGAGATCAACCTGATCGGCAACCTCGTGGGTTCGTACAACGACCTGTGCGAGCTGATGGTGCTGGCCGCCCAGGGCCGCGTGAAGCTCCACACGGCGCGCTACCCGCTGGCCGACTTCCAGAACGCCCTCGCCGACCTCGACGCGGGCCGCATCCGCGGCCGCGCGATCCTGATCCCCTGACCAACCCACCACTTCCACCCTAACGTGCCCTCCGGAGTGGGAACTCCGGATCACTTTCCCCACGAAAGTGACGTCCACAGCCGGGCTTGACGTCACTTTCGTAGCGAAAGTGACGTCCGCAGCAGGCCCGGGGGTCACTTTCGTAGCGAAAGTGGCGTTACTGGCTGGGCTGGGACGCCGGGGCCTGGTGCAGGGCGAGATTCGGGCCTGCGGCGGAGTCCGGGGCCCAGGCGCCGGACTCCGCCGTCCACGTCTGGCCGGCGAAGCTCACCTTGTCCAGCCCCAGCGCCTCCGCGCGGCCGACCAGCCAGCTCGCGTACGCCCACCCCTGCGCCGCCGGGTGGGCTCCGCTCAGCCGGGCCGTGCCCAGCTCCGCCGTGGCGGACGCGGCCACGTCGCCGGGAGCCGCCAGGGTCAGGTTCCGGCACGTCAGCGCGGCCGGGAACTGGCCGGTGAACGCCGCCGCCATCGCGCGGGACTGCGGCTCCCACTGCGCGTACGCGTCCGGGACGCCCGAACGCTGGATCTCCTGGGCCGCCTCGGTGATCGGCATCGTCTCCCAGCCCGGCAGCTTCTCGAGCTTCTCGTAGAACGCCGTCGCCGCGTAGACCGGGTCGCGCAGCTGGGCCACCGTGCCCCAGCCCTGGCTGGGCCGCTGCTGGAACAGCCCGACCGAGTCGCGGTCACCGCCCTCGAGGTTGCGCAGCTTCGACTCCTGCAACGCCGTGGCCAGCGCGACCGTCGCCGCGTGCGGCGGCAGCCCCAGCTTGGTCCCGACGGCCGCGATCCGCGCGGCGTTGTCCATCTGCTCCGGGGTGAACGTGTACCCGTCCTGCCCGGGCACCGCCACCGTGCAGCCCGGCGTCTTGACCTGGCCGCGCGTCAGCACCACCGCCACGACGACCCCCGCGGTCAGCACCACGACCGCCCCCAGGAAGAGGGCCACCTTCAGGCCACACCCGCGCACCCTGCCCCCACTCTCACCCGTTCGCACCAGTCTGCCAAAAGCAGGACGCGGCGCACCGGGGGGAGGTTCAGTGGGGCTTGTTCAGCCGTCCCCGAGGAAGATCGGGTTGGACATCGCCACCATGGCGTTCGGCTGGGTGGTGTTCGGGCCCCCGGACGGCCGGCGGACCTCGACGCGGACCCACCGGGAGTACCGCGGGTAGGTCGTCCACGTCACCGTGGCCGCCCCCGAGTCGCCGACGGTCTCCGTGTGCTCGGGTCCCAGCTGGTCGAGGAACGTCACCGTGGTCCCGGGCACGCCGGCGACCACCGCGCTGACCGTCACCGGCGTCCCGGTGCCCGCCGGCAGGCGCGAGCCGATCCCCGCCGTGCGCCCGCCGCCCGACGCCGTGAAGTCCAGCTGGACCGCCGACGACTCGGCCAGCCAAGACCGGCCTGCCTTCAACCCCTCCAGCAGTTCCTTGCGGCGCAGCCGGTCGGCGAGGACCACGGTGTGCGGGAGCGCGACGCGCTGGTCCGGGTTGTGCGCGTCGGAGTCGCCGATGGCCGGGATGAACCGGCCGCCGCGCAGCAGGCCGTCCCAGTGGATGACGCTCGCTTCGTCGTCCTGGGTCCACGGCCCGTTCCAGACCTCGACGAGGTCGGCGATCTCGTACGCGAACTCGTAGGTGCAGCCGAAGCAGTTGGCGAACGGGTGCGCCGCGGTGACCAGCCCGCCCGCGCGGTGCACCTGGTCGGTGAAGCGGCGGAAGTCCCGCGGGTCGGCCGCCCGGTAGCGCCAGTCGATCCACGTGCCGGCGGGCAGGCCGATGGCCGGCCAGTGCCCGGACCGCGTCGTCACCTCTTCGCCGTTGAGGATCAGCAGGTCGTCGGTGGCGTACCGGCCCCACACCAGCTGCGAGCTGGACGTGTTGTGGTCGGTGGAGACGATGAAGTCCAGCCCGGCGGCGCGGGCGTCGGCGACCAGCTGCTCCGGGGTGCGGCGGCCGTCGGAGTGGACGGTGTGCAGGTGGCCGTCGCCGCGGTACCAGGCGCGGCCGCGCTCGCGGGCCGGCGCGGTCTCCGGCGCCGGGTCCGGCTTGAACGGCTCGGCGTCCGGCCCGAAGGTGAGCGTGATGTCCACTTTGTAGGTCAGGCCCTGCGGCGCGACGGTGTAGGGCCCGAGGATGACGTGCCACCGGCCCGGCTTGATCGGACCGGCGAGGTAGCCCGGCGTCGCCTCGGACGCGCTGATCGAGAACCGGTCGCGGAACCCGCCGGACCAGCCGCGGAACCCGCGGGCAGTGCCCAGTTCGTGGCCCTCGGGCCCGAACATCCCGATGTCGCAGGCGTTCCCCCGCGTGCCGGCGGGCACTTGGGGCTTGTCGTAGGAGTAGACGACGTCGATCTGCCGGACACCGCGCGGGACGTCGACCGGCAGGTAGTACCAGTCCGGGACGTCCGGCTTCAGGGTGCCGGTGACGGTCCGGGTCTGGCTGCCGGTGCCGCCCGGCTGGTCGGCGAACGCGACACCCGGCAGCAAACCCATCGCGGCTCCCGCCGCCGCCACGCCACCCGCGCGCAGCAGCGCGCGCCGGCTGAAGTCCCCAGAACTCATGCGTACCTCCGCATCGAAAGACGACCTGACGCTAGGGGAGCAACGCGAACACCGACAAGAACCGGCGGTGAACTCTCGGCGCGCGGCCGGTCAAGCCTTGGCGCGCCGCGCGAGAACCGTCGCGAGGGCGACGACGGCGGCGGCCAGCCCGAGCCGCGTGACGTCGACGGCGGGCACCCAGGTCACGGCGCCGCCCCGGACGACGAACGCCCCGGCCGGCCGGGCGAGCACCCCGAACCCGGCGCCCTCCCGCACGGGCACCGCTTCCGTGTCGCCCGCGCCGCCGCCCCCGCCGCCGAAGACGGCCGCGGCCGGGATCACGACGGTCCCGTCGCGCTCGACCGGATCGCCGTAGACCAGCTTCGCGGTGAACAGGTCCCGCGCGGTCGACGCCAGCTGCCCGAGTTTCATCGGACCATTCTGGTGGCGGAACGGCCCGCGGCGCGCCTCCCTGGCAGCCCGGACCGCACAACCCCGTGACCGGCGAAAATCCGCCGGATCTCCGGCGCCGCCGCCGCGGTCCGGCGACTTTTCCCCACGATCGGGTGTAAACCTCCGGTATCGCGGGCATCAACCAACGACACCTGTGCCCCGACCGGGCAGCTTCGAGGGGAGACCGCGATGACGTTCCAGTTCGTCGGCCGCTGGCTGGGCAGGCACCGCGAACGCCCCGGGGTCACGGTGGACCTCTCCTGCGGCGGCCGCGTCACGCTACGCGAGATCGACGGGCAGCCGATGCTGACGATCACGACGGCCCCGGGCCCGGACGGCCGGTGCGACGTCGCCGCCGTGCCGCTGTCGGAAGCCGAACGCCACGAGCTGGGCCAGGTGCTGGAGTCGGACGTCCTGCTGGCCTCCTGAGCGCCACCCCTGCTTCGCCTCGGGTCACGTGCCGGGGCGAGGCGGAACAGGGGTCCCGTACTTCCGCGCAACCGGATGTTCCCCTACTCGTTCCCGCCGTAAGCTCCGCACCGTGCTTTGTGGCAGTCCTCGCGAGAAATGCGTCCGTGGCAGTGTGGCCCCGATCGCTTTTTGTGGGGTTCCCACAACGCAGCCGCCTTGGCATGCGCCATCGCGGACATTGGTCTACCCGGCGGTAATCCAGCAGGGTGTAGACAGGTGCAGGCGACGCCCCAGGACAGGTGCGTCGCCTTCTGTGCGTGGGTACTTGGGAGGCTCAACCGGTGTTCAATCGTGTCGCCATCGTCAACCGCGGAGAGGCCGCGATGCGGCTCATCCACGCCGTCCGGGATCTGTCGGCGGAAACCGGTACGAAGATCGAGACGGTCGCCCTCTACACCGACGCGGACCGCACCGCCACCTTCGTCCGTGAGGCCGATCTGGCCTACGACCTCGGTCCGGCCTCGGCCCGCCCGTACCTCGACCTGGCCAAGCTGGAGCAAGCCCTCGTCGAGACGAAGGCCGACGCCGCGTGGGTCGGCTGGGGCTTCGTCGCCGAGGATCCGGCCTTCGCCGAGCTGTGCGAGAAGATCGGCATCACCTTCGTCGGGCCGAGCGCCGACGCGATGCGCAAGCTCGGTGACAAGATCGGCGCGAAGCTGATCGCCGAAGAGGTCGGCGTGCCGGTCGCGCCGTGGAGCCGCGGCGAGGTCGCCACCCTCGAAGACGCGCTGAAGGCCGGCGACCGGATCGGCTACCCGCTGATGCTCAAGGCCACCGCGGGCGGCGGCGGGCGCGGCATCCGCATGGTGGCCTCCGGCGAAGACCTCGCCGACGCCTACGAGCGCACCAGCCAGGAAGCCCTGCGCGCCTTCGGTTCCGGCGTCGTGTTCCTCGAGCGCCTGGTCACCGGCGCCCGGCACGTCGAGGTCCAGGTGATCTCCGACGGCGCGACGGCGTGGGCGCTCGGCGTCCGCGACTGCTCGGTGCAGCGGCGCAACCAGAAGATCATCGAAGAGTCGGCCTCCCCGGTCCTCGCGCCCGCGCAGACCGCCGAGCTGAAGACGTCGGCCGAGCGGCTCGCGGTCGCCGTCGGCTACCGCGGCGCGTGCACCGTCGAGTTCCTCTACCACCCCGGCGAGAAGCTGTTCGCCTTCCTCGAGGTCAACACCCGCCTGCAGGTCGAGCACCCGATCACCGAGATCACCACCGGCACCGACCTGGTCCGGCTGCAGCTGCACGTCGCCGGCGGCGGCAAGCTCGAAGGCGACCAGCCGGCCGAGCTCGGTCACGCCGTCGAAGCCCGGCTCAACGCCGAGGACCCCGACCGCGACTTCGCCCCCTCCCCCGGCCGCATCGCGCGGCTGGCGCTGCCCGCCGGGCCCGGCATCCGCGTCGACACCGGCGTCAGCGAAGGCGACACGATCCCCGCCGACTTCGACTCGATGATCGCCAAGATCATCGCCTACGGCCGCGACCGCGACGAGGCGCTCGGCCGCCTGCGCCGCGCGATGGCCGAGACCACCGTGATCATCGAGGGCGGCGCGACCAACAAGAGCTTCGTGCTCGACCTGCTCGACCAGCCCGAGGTGATCGACGCGAGCGCCGACACCGGCTGGATCGACCGCGTCCGCGCCGAAGGCCGCCTGGTCACCCACCGGCACTCCGCGGTCGCGCTCGCCGCGGCCGCCATCGAGGCCTACCAGGACGAGGAAGAGGTCTCCGTCCAGCGGCTGCTCTCCACCGCGCACGGCGGCCGCCCGCAGGTCCAGCACGAGGTCGGCCGCCCGCTCGACCTCAAGCTCCGCGGCGTCGGCTACCGCGTCAGCGTCGCGCGCATCGGGCGGCAGCGCTTCCGCGTCGGGATCTCGGCCGGGACGTCGGAGGTGCACCACGCCGACGTCGAGATCGACCGCTTCGACGCGCACAGCGGCCGGATCCGGGTCAACGGGCAGCGGTTCCGCCTGGTGGCGGCCACGCACGGCCCGATCCACCTCGTCGAGGTCGACGGCGTGACCCACCGCGTCAGCCGCGACGAAGGCGGCGTCGTCCGCTCCCCCGCGCCCGCGCTGGTGGTCGCGACACCGCTGTCCGTCGGCGACGAGGTCGAGGCGAACGCGCCGATCCTCGTGCTGGAGAGCATGAAGATGGAGACGGTGCTGCGCGCGCCGTTCCGCGCCCGCGTCCGCGAGTGCCCGGTGTCGGTCGGCAGCCAGGTCGAGACCGGCGCGCCGCTGATGCGGCTGGAGCCGCTCGCCGACGGCGCCGAGGACGAGGTCGCCGAGGAGACGGAGACCGTCGAGATCGACCTGCCGGCCGAAGCGGCGGACGTTTCCGCGGCCGACCGCGTCGAGCGCGGTCTCCAGGACCTGCGCAGCCTGCTGCTCGGTTTCGACGTCGACCCGTCGGAGCGCAAGCGCGTCCTGTCGGCCTACGTCGCCGCGCGGGCCGAGCTGGGTGGCCGGCCGGTCGAAGGCGAGCTGGACCTGCTCACCGTCTTCGCCGACCTGTCCGAGCTGAGCCGCAACACCCCGGGCGGGGAGCTCGACACCGTGCCGAACGGCGCGGTGCACAGCCCGCGCGAGTTCTTCCACAGCTACCTGCAGAGCCTCGACGTCGAGCGCGCGGGCGTCACCGAAGGCTTCCAGGCCAAGCTGGCCAAGGTGCTCGGCCACTACGGCGTCACCGACCTGGAGCGCACCCCGGAGCTGGAGTCCGCGGTCTTCCGGATCTTCCTGGCGCAGCAACGGACTTCGGCCGACGTCGCCGTCGTCTCGGAGCTGCTGCGGCTGTGGCTGGCCGGGGCTCAGCCGGCGGAGTCGCTGAGCGACCGCGCCGGGCTGACCCTGGAGCACCTGGTCGAAGCCACGCAGGTGCGCTTCCCCGCGGTGTCCGACCTGGCCCGCGGCGTGGTGTTCCGCTGGTTCGCCCAGCCGCTGCTGCGCCGTCACCGCGCCGAGGTGTACGCCGCCGTCCGCACCGAACTGCGCTACCTCGACCAGCACCCGGACGCCGCGGACCGCGCCGAGCGGATCCAGGCCATGATCACCGGATCGCAGCCGCTCGTCCGGCTGATCGGGCAGCGGATCGGGCGGCCCGGCCGCGACCACGCGCCGCTGCTGGAGGTGCTGACCCGCCGCTACTACGGCAACCGCCGGCTGTCCGGAGTCGCCGTGCGCGACATCGCCGGCTGCCGGCTGCTGACCGCCGACCTGACTGTGCCGATCGTTCCTGATCCGACCACAGCCACGGCCGAATGGCTTCGTGGCAACGATCACGTGCCGGCCGGGGGGCGGCCTGCTTCTGGCCGGATCAGGAACACCCCGGACGGTGTGCTGCCGCTGGTCACCACCGCCGTCGACATCGCCGCCCTGCCCGACGCCGTCCGCGCGCTCGGCGAGGTGGCGACCGAAGGCGTCGTCGCCGACCTGTACGTGCGCTGGGAGGACCAGCCGGACGTCGACGCGGCGGCGGAGCGGCTCGGCGCCCTGCTGGCCGAGCACCCGCTGCCGGCGAGCGTGCAGCGGGTCGTGCTCACCGTGGCCGGCACCGGCGGCGCGGTGATGCACCACCACTTCACGTTCCGGCGCGACGGCGCGGGCTTCACCGAAGACCGGCTGATCCGCGGCCTGCACCCGCAGATCGCGCAGCGGCTGCAACTGCAGCGGCTGCACGAGTTCGACCTCACCCGGCTGCCGTCGGCGGACGAGGAGATCTACCTCTTCAAGGCCGTCGCCAAGAGCAACCCGGCCGACGAGCGGCTGATCGCGATGGGCCAGGTCCGCGACCTGACGCCGCTGCGCGAGGCCGACGGCCGGCTGGTCGCCCTGCCCGCGCTCGAGGACGCGGTGACCGCCTGCCTCGACGCGATCCGCAACATCCAGGCGCAGCGGCCGCAGAACAAGCGGTTCGACACCAACCGGATCATGATGTACGTCTGGCCGCAGACGGAGCTGACCACCGAAGAGCTGAACACGCTCGTCCAGCGCATCCTGCCGACGTCGGTGGGCGCCGGGCTGGAGGAGGTCCAGTTCCTGGCCCGCCGGCGCACCGAGGCGGGCAAGCTGACCGAGCTCGCCGTCCGGATCACCTTCGACCCGGGCCACGGCGCGCGGCTGCACGTCGGGCCGGCGTCGACCGAGCCGGTCAAGCCGCTGGACGACTACCGCCTGAAGGTGCTGCGCGCGGCGCGGCGCGGAACCGTCTACCCGTACGAGCTGACCGGGCTGCTCGCCGGTTCGGAGGGCACGTTCACCGAGCACGACTTCGACGATGCCGGCGCGCTGGTGCCGGTCGACCGGCCGAAGGGCCAGAACACCGCGGCGATCGTCGCGGGCGTCGTCACGACCCCGACCGAGCGGCACCCCGAGGGCGTCACCCGGGTCGTGCTGATCGGCGACCCGACGAAGTCGCTCGGCGCGCTGTCGGAGCCGGAGTGCTCGCGCGTCATCGCGGCGCTCGACCTGGCCGAGCGCATGCGGGTGCCGCTGGAGTGGTTCGCGCTGTCGTCCGGGGCGCGGATCTCGATGTCCTCGGGCACCGAGAACATGGACTGGGTCGCCGCGGCGCTCAAGCGGATCGTCACGTTCACCCAGGACGGCGGCGAGATCAACATCGTGGTCAACGGGATCAACGTCGGCGCCCAGCCGTACTGGAACGCCGAAGCCACGATGCTCATGCACACCAAGGGCGTCCTGATCATGACGCCGGACTCGGCGATGGTCCTCACCGGCAAGCAGGCGCTCGACTTCTCCGGCGGTGTGTCGGCGGAGGACAACTTCGGCATCGGCGGCTACGACCGCGTCATGGGCCCGAACGGCCAGGCGCAGTACTGGGCACCGAACCTGCCCGCCGCCCGCGAAGTGCTGATGTCGCACTACGACCACACGTACGTCGTCCCGGGCGAGGCCGGACCGCGGAAGGTCGGCACGAACGACCCGATCGACCGCGACGTCTCGTCGTTCCCGCACGCGATCGTCGGGAGCGACTTCACGACCGTCGGGGAGATCTTCTCGGCCGAGCACAACCCGGACCGCAAGAAGCCGTTCGACATCCGCACGGTGATGCGCGCGCTGTCGGACCAGGACCACCCGGTGCTGGAGCGCTGGGCGGGCATGGCCGACGCCGACACGGCCGCGGTGCAGGACGTGCACATCGGCGGCCGCCCGGTCTGCCTGGTCGGCATCGAGTCGCGTTCGGTGCCGCGCCGCGGCTTCCCTCCCACCGACGGGCCGGACACCTACACCGCGGGCACGCTGTTCCCGCGGTCGTCGAAGAAGACGGCGCGGGCGATCAACGCGGCGTCGGGCAACCGGCCGCTGGTCGTGCTGGCGAACCTGTCCGGCTTCGACGGCTCGCCGGAGTCGCTGCGCAAGCTGCAACTGGAGTACGGCGCGGAGATCGGCCGGGCGATCGTCAACTTCGAGGGCCCGATCGTGTTCACCGTGATTTCGCGCTACCACGGCGGCGCGTTCGTGGTGTTCTCCAAGGCGCTCAACCCGAACATGACGGTGCTGGCCCTGGAGGGGTCGTTCGCCTCGGTGCTGGGTGGCGCCCCGGCGGCGGCGGTCGTGTTCGCCGGTGAGGTGGCCAAGCGCACGGCCAACGACCCGCGGGTGACCGAGCTCCAGACCCAGGTCGCGGCGGCCGGTGCCGCCGAGCGGGCCGCACTCAGCGCCAAGCTCGCGGAGATCCAGTCGTCGGTCCGCGCGGAGAAGGTCAGCGAAATCGCGGCGGAGTTCGACAAGGTGCACAGCATCCAGCGCGCCGTCGAGGTCGGCTCGGTGGACGCGATCATCAGCACGGCCGAGCTGCGGCCGCGGATCATCGAGGCCATCGAGCACGGCTTGAAGAAGTAGCGTTCCGGGGCCGGTCACCGAGGTGGCCGGCCCCGGCTCACGTCGTCGGCACGGCCGCCTTGAACCCGGCCGCCGCGGCGAGTCGCTCGAGTTCACCGGCGCGACCGGCCGGCAGGAGCACGAGCGGGTAGCAGTCGGATTCGATGTCCAGGACGGCGAGCGCGGCCAGCCGGTCCCCCGCCGCCGCCAGGAACTCGTAGGTGGGCAGGTCCGACTCGGCGAGCCCCGCCCAGACCTCGTCCGGAGACGCGGACCGCAGCGCCTGCAGCCGGCCGACGATCTCGTCCGCCGCTTCCTTCCAGTCCACCTCGGCCAGCAGGTCGTGGTCGGCGAGCGCGTCCACCAGCGCGATCCAGGCCAGCTCGGGAATCGGCTCGTCGATGCCGCGCTCGTCGAGCTGATCCGCGTGCGTGACCAGGTAGGCGCCGGGGTCGTCGTGCGCGGCCGCGGCCGGCCCGGCGACCTCCGGCATGTCCGGGGCCAGCAGCGCGGCTACCGCGACCAGCGCGTCACGAGCCGCCGTCAAGGCACCAGATACCGGGTCAGCAGGCTCGCGCCGTCGGTCAGCACCGTGGCCAGCTCCAGCTCGAGCGGGTCGAACGCGCCGCCCACCGCGGCGCGGTCCGCCGTCCCGGCCACGAGGAACGGCGCGACGGTCAGCCGGAACTCGTCGACCAGGCCCGCCTCGGCCAGCGACGCGAACAGCTTCGGCCCGCCTTCGCAGTCGATCCGCCGGAGGCCGCGCTCGGTGAGAGCGGCCACGGCGACGTCGAGCGCCACCGCGTCCTCGCCCGCGACGACCACCTCGGCACCCGCCGCCTTCCAGGCGTCGCGCAGGTCCACCGGCGCCCGCTCGCAGGTGAGCACGATCGTCGGCACCGCGGCCATGGTGAGCACCGGCGCGTCCGGCGGCAGGCTGCGGCCCGTCGTCACGACGGCGATCGGCGGGATCGGCTCGAGGCCGTTGCGGCGGCGGCGCTCGGCCGTCGCGGCGTCCGGGTGGACGCCGTCGAACTCCTCGATCACCGCGGTTCCCGCCCCGAGCAGGACGACGTCGGCCAGGTCGCTGCCCAGCTTGAAGACGACCCGGTCGGGGGCGGTGGACAGCGGCCGGGACCGGCCGCCCACCGTGATCGCGCCGTCGGTGCTCGCCACGAAATTGACGACCAGCCACTTCGCGGCGTCGGGGAAGCGGTAGAGGGCTTCGAGGTCGTCCGGTCCGATCTCCCGGGTGCGTTCCGGCGGCCAGATCTGCCGGATCACAGCCACCGCACGGCGTTCTTCGGCGGACGGGTGCCGACGATGCTCGCGATCATCTCGGTGACGTGCCGCGTCTCGCGGACCTGGTGCGCCCGGAACATCGCGGCGCCCTGCGCGGCCGCGTGCGCGGTGGCGGCGAGGGTGCCGGTGACCCGGTCACCCATCGGGACGTCGAGCGTCTCGCCGACCACGCCCTTGTTGGACAGCGCCATCAGCACCGGCCAGCCGGTGGCGACCAGCTTGTCGACGTTGCGCAGGATCTCCAGGGACTGGTAGGTGTTCTTCGAGAAGTCGATGCAGGGGTCGATCATCACCCCTTCGCGGGGCACGCCCTTCGCGACCGCCCGCTCGGCGAGCTCGGTGGTGTCCTTGACGACCGCTGCGACCACGTCGTCGTACTGCGGTTTCACCGGGTCGGTCCGCGGGTCGAGACCGTCGACGTGCGCGCAGATGTACCCCGCGCCGTGCTCCGCGGCGACGTCGAGGATCTCCGGCTCGTAGGCGGCCCAGTTGTCGTTGATCAGGTCCGCGCCGGCCCGGCACACCGCGTCGGCGACCTCGGCGCGGTAGGTGTCGACACTGATCACGACGTCCGGGAAGTGCTCGTGGGCCCACGCGACGGTCGGCACCACGCGGGCGATCTCCTCCGCGACCGTGACCTCGGGCCCCGGGCTGGCCGGCACGCCGCCGATGTCGATCACCGCCGCGCCGTCCTCGATCGCCTGGCCGATGGCCGCCTGCGCGCGCTCCTCCAGGTACGTCACCCCGTTGTCGTAGAACGAGTCCGGGGTGCGGTTGACGATCGCCATCACCAGCGCGTGGTCGCTGGACAGGCGTTTGCCCCGGAAGACGAGTTCGTGGATCGGCAAGCGGCACCCCCGGTCGGAAAGCGGATCTGTCCACTCCGAGCATAGTGAGCGCGGGCCGCGGGGGTGGCGCGACCGGTTTCGCGACTTTCGGGGGTATGGCAGGTTTGTCCCGGAGCGACACACTGTGCGTGCCGGTCCGGTGACCGAGTGCCCCGGGCCGGAACTCCATCCGTCCGGCCGTGAGGAGATCCCCCGATGGTGTCAAGGTCCCTGTCCCGGCTCGCCCTGGCGGCGACCGGGGTCGTGCTGTCCGCGCTCCTCGGCGGCACCGCGGCCGCGCAGCCCGCCGCCGACACCCCCGTGTTCTGGCGCGTCCCGGCGACCCCCGCCCAGGCGCACGCCCTCGAGAACGCCGGGTTCGACGTCGAGGAAGGGGACGCCGGAGCCGCCTACGTCGTCGGCGGCCAGGCCGTCGCGAACCGGCTGCGGGCGCTGGGCTACCGGCCTTCGTTCTTCGACACCGTCTACAAGGAGCTCCCTGCGCAGGCGAACTCCCTGGCGGCCGACACGTTCTACGGCGGGTACCGCACCGTCACCGCGCACGAGAACCACCTCGCCGCCGTCGCCGCCGCGCACCCGGACCTGGCCACGAAGTACACGATCGGCCAGTCGTGGAAGAAGACCAAGGGCCAGGGCGGCCACGACATCCAGGCCATCTGCCTCACCAAGAAGCAGTCCGGCGACTGCACGCTCTCGACGACGTCGCCGAAGCCGAAGTTCTTCATCATGGCCCAGATCCACGCGCGCGAGCTGTCGACCGGCGAACTGGCCTGGCGCTGGATCGACTACCTCGCCGACGGTTACGCCTCCGACGCCACCGCGAAGTCCATCTTGGACACCACCGAGGTGTGGGTGGTGCCGATCTCCAACCCGGACGGCGTCGACATCGTCGCCTCGGGCGGCAACTCGCCGAAGCTGCAGCGCAAGAACGCGAACAACACCCGCGGCGGCTGCACCGGCACGAACATCGGCATCGACCTCAACCGGAACTCGACGTTCAAGTGGGGTGCCGACTCCAATTCGGCCTGCTCCGAGACCTACCAGGGCGTGAGCGCCGGCTCCGAACCCGAGACGCAGGCGCTGGAGAAGCTGGCGCGGTCGATCTTCCCGGACCAGCGCGGCACCGGCAACAACGACCCGGCGCCCACGACGGCGAAGGGCACGATGATCACGTTGCACAGCTACGGCAACGACATCATCATCCCGTGGGGCTTCACGCAGGCCACCTCGCCGAACGACGCGCAGTACCGCAGGCTCGGCGCGAAGTACTCGGCGTCGAACGGCTACCTCGTCGGCACCAACGAGGAGACCGTCGGCTACGACACGAGCGGCACCACCGACGACTTCACCTACGGCGAACTCGGCGTCGCCAGCGTGACGTTCGAGGTCGGCGGCTCGAGCGGCACCTGCGGCGGCTTCCTGCCCCGCTACACCTGCGTCGACAGCACGTTCTGGCCGAAGAACAAGGGCGCGTTCGTCACCGCCGCCAAGGCCGCGGCGGCGCCGTACCAGCAGTGACTCACGGCCGGCAGGCGTAGATGCAGTTCTGCGGACGCGGGGAAGCGAGCACGTCGACGTGCCCGAACCCCGCGTCCGCGAGCATCTCCCTCGCCGTTTCGGTACCCCACATCGCGCCCAGCGCGGCGCCGCCCTCGGCCAGCGACGTCGTCGTGCAGTACATCAGGCTGATCGAGTAGCAGAGCGCGGCCAGCGGGTTGCCGACGTTCTTCGCGACGTCGCTGGAGAAGTTGGTGTCCACCATGAAGAACAGGCCGTCCGGCTTCAGCGCGCCCCGGATCCGGCGCAGCACGACGTCCGGACGGTCCTGGTCGTGGATGGCGTCGAAGGCGGTGATGACGTCGAATTCACCGGCCAGCTCCGCGGCGTCCCCGACGGCGAACTCGGCGTTCGCCAGCCCGGCCGCGGTCTCCCGCGCCTGCTCGACGACGTCGGCGTTGATGTCGAGGCCGGTGAACCGCGACGCGGGGAACGCACGGGCGGCGACGGCGACGGCGTTCCCGGTGCCGCAGCCCAGGTCGAGCACGCGCGCCCCGGCGGTCAGTTTCCGGTTCAGACCCGGGACCGCCCCGAAGAAGCCGTCGACGAGGTGCTCGCGGTAGACGTGCTTCCAGCTGTCGCCGGTCTTCGCGCCGAGGGTTTCGAGGTAGGGACCGTACGCCGACCGCGGGACGCCGCCGCCGTCGGCGAAGCTGCGTTCGAGGTCGGGCAAGATGCCGGTGAAGGCGCTCAGCGTCAGCAGCGACGGCATGAGGTTCGCCGACGTCTCGCCGAGCAGGAACTTCGCGTGCCCGGGCGGGAAGGTGTACTGCCCGGCCTCGAGGGTGAAGATGCCGCCGGTGACCATGGCACCGAGCCACTCCCGGACGTACCGTTCGTGCAACCCGGCGCGTTCGGCAAGCCCGGCACTGGTGGCAGGTCCCCGAGCGGCGGCTTCGAAGAGCCCGGTGCGGTGCCCGACGCCGATGAGCATGGTGAGCGCGCTGCCGGTCATGATCGCGGTGAGGTGCGCCGCGAAGTCCCTTTCCTCCATGCGGCGGTAGTCTAGCGGCCGGGCGGACCGTCCGATGTGGACGATCCGCCCGGTGGTGCGATAACGCGCTGGCCGGCCGGCCGTATACAGCACCGGCCGGCCGGTGCGGCCGGTCGAACGCCCGGTCACCGACCCGGCTTGGACCCCCGGCGCGGTAACGCGCCCCCCGACCGACCACGCCGACGGCCCCCACACCGGCAACCCGACCCCAATGTGGCGTTCGGTGCGTCAGACGCACCGAACGCCACATTGGGTGCGTCAGACGCAACCAACGCCACATTGGGGCGCTGGGAACCCGGGTCAGGCGGGGTCGGCGAGGATGCCGTTCACGTACGAACCCGGGTGGGTCGCCGGACGAACGCCCACTCGCCAAACCGGCTTGGACCGCCCGGCGCGGCGCGGCAACGCACTGCCCCACCAGCCGAACGCCCGCTCAGCGACCCGGCTCAGGCCACCCGGCGCGGATCAAGCGGCGACCGGAGCGGCCTGCCGGGCGAACCGGCGGAGCACCCCGTGGCCCGGAGCGGATCAGTCCTCGTCTTCGAGGCCGGCGTCGGCGAGCACCGCGTAGACGCGGCGGCGCGCGTCGGCGAGGATTTTCTTCACCTCGGCCACCTGGGCTTCGGTACCGCTGTAGCCGACCTGGGCGGCCGCGCCGGACAGCTCGCCGAGCGCGTGCCACAGCGCCGCGAAGCGGTCGGCGCCGGGCTCGTCCTCGGGCGTGCCGTCGTCCCAGAGTGCGGCGAACTCGGCTTCCCGCCCGGCCACGTGCTCCCGGCCGGCCTCGGTGAGCTCGGCGACCCGGCGGCCGCCGGTCTCGGCCGTGTGGACCAGGCCCTCGTCCTCCAGCTGCTGCAGGATCGGGTAGACGGAGCCGGGGCTGGGCCGCCACCGCTCGTTCGTGCGGCGACGGATCTCCTGCATCAGCTGGTAGCCGTGCATCGGCTCTTCGGCCAGCAGCGCCAGCACCGCCGGCCGCACCGGCCGCGCCTGCGCCCGGCCGCGGAACTCCCGCACCCGCTGGAACGGCCCGGCCCCGCCACCCCAGCCACCAGGCCCCCCGAACGAGCCGGGGCCGCCAGGAAAGCCCGGGGCACCGGGGAAGCCGGGAAAACCGGGCCCACCCGGCGGACCGGGCGGCTGCGGCGGGTGCGGAGGATGGGGCGGGAACCCACCGCGCGCCAGCTCGGGGCCGGCGTCCCAGTCCTCGTGGCCGGCAATGCCGTGGTCGTGGCCGGGGTGCTCGCCTGGCTCGTGACCTGGCGAGTCGTGACCCCAGTGGTCGGCGGGTCCGCCGGGGAAACCCTGGTCATGGCCCAGGTGTCCGGCGAGTCCGCCCGGAAAACCGTGGCCGGGGTGACCGAAACCGCCGTGGGGTGGCCCGAAGTGCCCCGGCAGGCCGATCCCTGGACGGCCCGGTCCTCGGTGGGGTGGCCCGAAGTGGCCCGGATCGCCCGGCTCTCCCCCTTCGTCGGGACGCCCGTGCCCCGGATGGCCACGCCCACCCGGCCCCTCCCCCTGGCCCGAGCGGCCGGGCCCCGGGTGACCGAAGCCGCCGTGGGCGTGGTGGCCGGCCAACCCGGGCCCGTGCCCGCCGAACCCGCCGCCGCCCCCGAAACCGCCGAGCATGCGTCCCGCTCCCGCACTCATCTCCATGACTGTCTCCTCCACTCGCCGTATCGCCGACACTACGACGATATATCGGCGTGCGATCGACGGCAACCCGCCCGCCCCTCCCCTACGCTGTCGGCAAAACGAGGAGGGGATCATGGACGCAGCCGAATACGTGCTCCACAGCCCGCTGTTCTACGACAACTACAGCACTCCGCAGGTGACCCCGGCGACCGTGGCGAGCATCCTGCCGGAGCTGCGGGAGAACTGCCGCCGGATCGCCGTGCTGGAAGCGAAGATCGACTACGTCGCCGGCGCCCTCGCGCGGATCGAAGCCAAGCTCGACGGCCGGCCGGACCTCACGCCGCCCCGGACTTGACCGCCAGGGTCAGCAGCTCCGCCGCCGGGCCCGACAGCCGGCGCCCCGCCGGCCACACCGCTCGCAGCACCCGGCCGAGCTCGACCCCGGCCACCGCGACCGGCACCAGCCGGCGGCCCGCCACCTCGCGCACCACGTCCAGCTCGCTGATCACCGCCGGCCCGGCGCCGGCGATCACCGCGTTGCGCACCGCCGACGCCGATCCCAGCTCCAGCAACGGCCGCACGGGCCCCGCCCCGGCCCGGCGCAACGCCGCATCGACCGTCTCGCGCGTCCCCGAACCCGGCTCCCGCACCACCAACGGCGTCGCCGCCAGCTCGGCCGCCGTCAGCGGACGGCGACGGCGCGCCCACGGGTGCCCGGCCGGGACCACCACGACCAGCCGGTCCGTCGCGACCCGCCGCGTGGACAGGCCCGGCCACGGCCCCGGCGACTCGACGAACCCGAGGTCCACCCGGCCGCCGGTGACCAGGCCGGCCACGTGTTCCGAGTTCACCACCTCGAGCCCGACGTAGGTGTCCGGCTCGATCCGCTTCACCTCGCCGATCCACGCGGGCACGAAGTGCTCGGCCAGCGTCATGCTCGCCGCGACCCGCAGCTTCGCGCCGCGCTGGGTCCGCAGCGCCTCCGCCCCCGTGCGCAGTCCGTCCACTTCGGCCAGCACGCGGTGCGCCCAGCCCGCGATCACCCGGCCGTCCGGGGTCAGCGCCGAACCCCGCCGGGTCCGGTCCACCAGGGACAGTCCCAACTGTCTTTCCAAAGTGGACAGCCGCTTGCTCGCCGACGGCTGGGCGATGCCGAGCGCCCCGGCCGCCTGCCCGATGCTGCCGAGGTCGTCGACGAGCACCAGCAGACGCAGCGAGTCCAGATCCGGTCCGGTCATAGCCCCAGTCTATGACCTCCCCGCGAAGCGACGGCTACCCGAACTCCCCGGCGAGAGGGACGCTGGCGGCATGGCACTGACGGCGGCAAGGACATCCGGCCTGGCGATCACCGCGCTCGGCGTCGCCGCGGCGTACACGTTGAGCTCGGTCTGGCCGGTGGCGGGTGCGCTGACCGTCGCCGTGGTGCTGGGCATCGTCGCCGGCAGTACCCCGATACTCACCGACGAGCACCGCAAGGCCGTCGCCCGAATCACGAAACGCCTGCTGCGCGCGGGTGTCGTCCTGCTCGGCCTGCAGCTCGCCATCCCGGCCGTGCTCGCGCTCGGCCCCGGCACGCTCGCCGCGGTGGTGCTGACGGTCACCGTCACGTTCCTCGGCACGCTCGGCCTCGGCAAGCTCGTCCGGGTCCCGCGCGGCCTCGCCCTGCTGGTCGCCACCGGCTTCTCCATCTGCGGCGCCTCGGCGATCGCGGCGATGGAGGGCGTGGTCGAACGCGACGACGAAGACGTCGCGACCGCCGTCGCGCTCGTCACCTGCTACGGGAGCCTCGCCCTCGGTGTGCTCCCCCTGCTCGCCCGCGCCCTCGGCCTGGACGCGACCAGGGCCGGCAGCTGGGCCGGGATCTCGGTGCACGAGGTCGCGCAGGTCGTCGCGGCCGCCGGGCCGGTGGGCGCCGCCGCGGTCGCGGTGGCCATCGTGGTCAAGCTGAGCCGGGTCGTCCTGCTGGCGCCGGTGGTCGCGATCGTCGGCGCCACCGAGCGCACCCGCCGCGGCGGGCACACTCCCCTGGTCCCGCTGTTCGTCCTCGGGTTCCTCGCGATGGTCGTGGTCCGCAGCACCGGGCTCGTCCCGGCGTTCGCGCTCGACGTCACGAAGACGGCGTCGACGCTCCTGCTCGCCGGCGCGCTCTTCGGCCTCGGCTGCGCCGTCCGGCTCGGGCCGCTCCTGCGCGGCGGCGGCCGGGCGCTGCTGCTGGGTCTCCTGTCGACGCTTCTCGTGCTGGGGACCGGGTTCGGCACGCTGGCCGCGTTCACCTGACGTTCTCCTACCGGCAACGTGTACGTCGTTATACGCCGGGTTGTACGGGTCTTGTACGGGCCGAGTCGACGCTACCGCCGAGACGTAGGACGTAGAACGAATCCGTAGGAGAACCCGTGAAGATCACCCGGATCGCCCGAGGCCTGCTGGCCGGGCTGCTGGGGTGCGCCGCCGTCGCCGTCCCGGCCGCCATCGGCACCGGCACCGCGCAGGCCGATGTCGCCAGCACCCTGGTGTTCAGCAAGAACACCGAGGGTCACGACTGCTACCGCATCCCCACCGTCGTCAAGGCCAACGACGGCGCGCTGCTCGCCTTCGCCGAAGGCCGCAACGGCGGTGCGAGCTTCTGCAACGATCTCGGCGCCATCGACCTCGTCATGAAGCGCTCCACCGACGGCGGCAAGACGTGGAGCGCGCTGCAAACCGTCATCAAGGCGAACGGCGACACGAAGGGGAACCCGGCGCCGATCGTCATCCCGGGCAGCGACCGGGTCGTGCTGCTCTCGACCATGCAGTGCTACACCAACCCCGACTGCGGCCGGGTTCCGCGCGTGTCGATCAGCGAGGACAACGGGAAGACGTGGGGCGCGCCGAAGGTGCTGACCACGGAGCTCGGGTTCCCGTCCGCGCCGAGCTGGCTGGCCACCGGGCCGTCGCACGGCATCGTGCTCACCCGCGGCGTCCACAAGGGGCGGCTCGTCGCCGGCATGAGCTACTCGAACGTCGGCGCGCTGGTCTACAGCGACGACAACGGCACCACGTGGCACCTGGGCGCCACCGACAAGCCGGCCGTGAGCACGATGAACCCGCAGGAGATCAGCGTCACCGAGCTCACCGACGGCCGGGTCTACGCCGCCGCGCGCAACCAGGCGAACGACGGCGACAAGTGCCTGCTGGACGGCACGCACAACCGGGCCTTCGCGATCAGCTCGGACGGCGGCGCCACCTTCAGCTCGAAGTTCGCCTTCGCCACCGATCTCGTCGCCCCGACCGTGGAGGGTTCGACGGCCCGGATGAGCGCCACCGACATCGGCGGCAAGTACAACCGGATCCTGTTCGCGGCACCGTCCACTTGCGACCGTCGCAAGGAGCTGCGGGTGCACTCCTCGTTCGACGAAGGCGCCAACTGGACCGGCACCGCGGGCAGCCTGCTCGTCTGGGGCCAGGACGCCGCGTACTCCGACATGGTGCAGCTGTCGCAGTCCTCGGCCGGTGTGCTGTTCGAGGCGGGCCCGGAGTTCCACGCCAACGACACGATCCGCTACGCCACGGTCACCGAAACGGCTCTCGGTGCCCCGGCCTGCGGTGGCGGCTACCGCGTGCTCGACTCGAAGCCGCTCGGCACGGCGGGCACGGTCTACCTGACCTACAACGCGGCCAACGGCCAGAACTGCGTCAGCACGATGAAGAGCGCGGCCACCGGCACACCCACGGCGACCTCGGCCTTCCTGGAGGTCCAGGGTTCGACGCGGCAGACCGACTCCGGCTCGTTCTCCTGGTTCGCCGGCCCGGTCAAAGCGGTCGCGGCGGACAAGTGCGTGAAGTGGGGCGGCGCCACCGGCGGCGCGTCCTTCGCCAGCGAGTTCGAGCACTGCGGCTGACCGGCGAGGGTGGGCCCCGCCCCCGGCCGGGTCCCACCCTCCGCGCAAGCCGCCCGTCGAAGTGGGCCACCGGGTCCGGCTGACGATCTTCGCCTGCGAAGCGGGACTCGTCACACCGTGGCCCCGGCTGTTGCGTCCAGGGCCTCTGGAGCGATGTAACGGGTATGGTCTGGCCCGAAGACGACGCACGGCACCGCGAAGTGATCGCGGCCCTGCACGCGTGGGCCCGCGAAGTCGACGCCGTGCCCTACCCGCCCGGCCTGGACATCGACGCGCTGATGGCCCGCCACTACGAGAGCCTCCGCGAAGAGGCCGTGACGGCGCTGGTCGTCACGACGACCGCCGAGGTCAGCGTCCTGGCCGTCCGCGGCGAGATCGATCTGGCCGGGAGCGTCCGGTTGCGGTCCCGGCTCGCCGACGAGGTCCGCCTGGCCCCGCGGGCCCTGGTCCTCGACCTGACCGGCACCGCCCACTGTTCCGCCCGCGGGCTGGCGGTGCTCCTGGAAGCGGCCGAGGAGGCGCGCGCCGCGGGCGTCCCGTTCGCGATCGCGGGGTGCGCGCCGGTGGTCCGCCGGGCGATCGACGCGCTGGGCTTGGGCGAAGCGCTGGAGCTCCACGCCACGACGGCCGAGGCGGTCGAGTGGCTCGAACTCGTCGAACGGCTGGAGACGCTGCACTGACTTCGCGCCGACCGAAGTGATCCGGTTCGCGGTCCCGCCGCCCGGTGGGCTACTTCGGCCCGGCCGGCGCCGTCGCCACCGCCGACTCGCCGAACCGGATCCCTTTGGCCTCCTTGCCGAGCGCGGTGAGCACCGCGACCGCGATCAAACCGGGCATGACCGTCCACAAGAGAGCGGACGAGTACCCGTGGGACTCCGCGATCGCCTGCTGGATCGGCAGGTTCAGCGCCGCCAGCAGGTTGCCCAGCTGATAGGTCACGCCCGGGTAGAAGCCGCGGATCGCGTCCGGGGACATCTCCGTGAGGTGCGCCGGGATCACGCCCCACGCGCCCTGCACCATGATCTGCATCAGGAACGAGCCCAGCGCCAGCATGCCCGCGCCGTGGTCGAACGCGAAGATCGGGATCACCGGCAGGCCGAGCACCGCGGCCGTCACGATGGTCCGGCGGCGGCCGAGGCGTTCCGACAGCGTGCCGAACACACACCCGCCGATGATCGCGCCGACGTTGTACAGTACCGCGATCCACGTGCTCGTCGCCGCGCTGAGGCCGGCGCCGCCGTTGTCGTGGGCCTTGAGGAAGCTCGGGTAGACG
This sequence comes from Amycolatopsis sp. NPDC028719, assembly GCF_055565395.1. NCBI lineage: Bacteria > Bacillati > Actinomycetota > Actinomycetes > Pseudonocardiales > Pseudonocardiaceae > Amycolatopsis > Amycolatopsis sp. NPDC028719. Next base: position 462,225 of record NZ_JBVHUL010000006.1, on the reverse strand, counting down.
TCCTGGGTGCCGTGGCTCATCCAGTTGAACGCCGTCATCAGCAGGATCAGGTAGAAGAAGCGGCGGATCACCTTCGGGTTCAGCAGGATGTCCTTGACCGACGTCCGCGTCACGCGCAGCTTCTCCCGGGTGGTCTCCCAGACCTCCGACTCGCGCACCCGCGCGCGGATCAGCAGGGTGATCAGCGCCGGGAAGATGCTCAGCACGAAGATCCAGCGCCACTCGAGGCCGAGCGCCGAGTGGAGCAGCAGGTACGCGAGCGCGGCGAGCAGGTACCCGATCGAATAGCCGACCTGCAGCAGGCCGGAGAAGAACCCGCGCCGCGCGACCGGGATCTTCTCCATCGCCAGCGCCGCGCCGAGGCCCCATTCGCCGCCCATCCCGACGCCGTAGACGAACCGCAGGATCAGCAGCACGGTGAAGTTCGGCGCGAACGCGCACAGCAGACCGGCCACCGAGTACAGCAGGACGTCGGCGATCAGCGGGATCCGCCGGCCGGCCCGGTCGGCCCACAGGCCGAACAGCAGGGCGCCGACCGGGCGCATCACCAGGGTCGCCGTGGTGATGAACGCCAGCTGCGTCGCCGTCGCGCCGAAGGACTTGTCCTTCGCGATGTCCGCGAGGACGAACACGACGAGGAAGTAGTCGAACGAGTCCATGCTCCAGCCGAGCAGCGCCGCGAGGAACGCGTTGCGCTGATCGGATGTAAGCGCTTTCTTTCCGGCTTCGGGCCCCGCCTGCCGATCCGTCACGTTTGCCCCGTCCCGTCGGTTTCCCACCGGAAGACCTCAGGGCTGGTCTAGCACTCACCGACCCGCGCGGGCAAGGGTTCAGAGCGGGACGCGGGTGCGGACGCGGCGGCCGACGTCGCGGGCCCACGCCTTGATCCGGTCCCAGTCGCGGAAGTCGCCCGCGCGCTGCCCCGACGCCATCAGCCGCGGGATCAGGCCGCGCACGCATGCCGGGTCGAGCCGGCCGCCGAAGGTGGCGGTGCGCTCCGCGTCGATGCGCGCGGCGAGCAGCGCCACGTTCGCCGGCAAGCTGACCTGCTGGGAGGCCGCGCCCGGGCCGCACGGTCCGCTGTGGAACAGCCACACCGGACGCTCCGCGAGCACCGCGGCGTGGCGTTCCAGCAACCGGACGGCCTCGGGCCGCCACCGGTGGTAGTACAGGGCGCTGCCGACGACGACCGCGGCGTAGTCGCCGACCGCGGCGACGTCGGCGGCGTCGCGCACGTCCACGCTCAGGCCGGCCTCGCCGAGCTCGGCCGCGATGACCTCGGCGATCTGCCGGGTTCCGCCGTGGCGCCCGGCGTAGGCGACGAGGACTGCGGTCATGCGTCCCATTGTCGGCCTTGCCGCGCGGTACTGCGCCGCGGGCCGGGCACGATCCGCCATACGGGCGCTCCCCCGTTGCTCTCCGTGGTTCCCGGCCCGGCCGGCTGCCTCAGTCCGGTGAGAGGAACGCCGGTCGCAGCCCGGGATCCGGCGGGTCGTAGTACCGGTGGAAGACCGGGGTCTGCCCACCGGACAGCGGGGGGACGATCCAGCTCCAGTCGGCCGGGCACCGGCGGCCGGACCGCTCCTCGCGGTCGAGGTGGGTCAGGAACCGCCGCGACTCGGTGTGGTGGTCGGCCATCGTCACGCCGGCCGCGTCGAAGGAGTGCTGCACCGCGAGGGTCAGCTCGACCAGCGCCCGGTCGCGCCACAGCGTGCGTTCGCTCGCGGTGTCCAGGCCCATCAGCTCGGCGACGACCGGCAGCAGGTCGTAGCGCTGCTCGTCGGCGAGGTTGCGGGCACCGATCTCGGAGCCGACGTACCAGCCGTTGAAAGGCGCGGCCGGGTAGGTGATGCCGCCGATCTCCAGGAGCATGTTGCTGATCGCCGGGACGGCGTGCCAGCGCAGCCCGAGCCCGGCGAACCAGCGGTGGTCGGGGTGGGTCAGCGGGACTTCCAGGACGGCGTCCGCGGGCAGCGTGAACAGCTGCGGATCACCCGGGAGCGCCTCGATCAGCAGCGGGAGGACGTCGAAGGAGCCTCTTCGCTCCGGTGGCCGCCACCCGAGTCTTCGCACCTGCTCGGTGAACTCGGCGTAGCGCGGGTCGCCGAGCACCGAACCGTCCTCGAAGCGGTACCCGGCGTACCGGATCAGCTGCTCGTTGTGGATGCGCGGCCCGGGCTCCGCGGGTGTGTCCGGGGCGAACACCGTGATCGTCGGCCGGATCCGGCCACCGCGGGTGGCCTGGCGCAGGTGGGCGACGCACTCGCCGGCGATCGCGGCCGGGTCGGTGACCCGGCGCCGGTCGCGGATCCGGAGGCTGTGCCAGTACAACCGGCCGATGCAGCGGGCGGAGTTGCGCCACGCGACGCGCGCGCCGTAGGCCAGCTCGGCGGCGGTGTGCCGGTAGGTGCCCGTTTCGGCGATTTCCGCGCGGACTTCCGCCAGCCGTGTCTCGAATCGGTCGCCCTCTTCGGCGGCGCCTTCGGCGAACATCCGGTCCAGGAATTCTTCGGCTTCCGCGGAATTGACGCTCTGCTCCGCCGAGACGCGCTGGTAGATCGGCGACGCGGACGTCACCCGCTCGGGTGTAACCGTCACGACGTCACCCCACTCTCCGAAATCGTGCTCTGCATCCCGACGGAAAGGTTCACCGTTCCTCCGATGGTCGCCGACAACGGGCCTGGCCGGAAGTCGCTGCCACAGCAGCTCCTCCGGCCAGGCCGGGGAGAGTACCCGACGTTCTCGCGGAGGCAATCCGCCGGACGGGAACGACGCCGCACCCGATCTCCCATTCCGCTCCCGCCAGCGAAAACACCGAAAAATAACTGCTACCAAGCGTTATCCGGACATGTCGCAGCGCATTCTTCGTCAATCGATCACAGTGGACGGTGAACCTGCCGTGATCCTTTCTCGCCGGACCGCATTCGTCTTTTCGAGGGTATTCGGCCAACGGCCTACTCCGGCGGCGGTCCCCCGTGTATCAGCACGCCCGCGCGCGTCGTAGAGTCGTTTCGTGCGCAAGATCCCCGTGGTCCTCGTCGCCGGGTTCCTCGGCGCGGGCAAGACGACGCTGCTCAACCACCTGCTCGCCAACCGCGAGGGCGCCCGGGTCGGCGTCGTGGTCAACGACTTCGGCAGCGTCAACGTCGACGCGCTGGCCGTCGCCGGCCAGGTCGACACGATGGTTTCGCTCGGCAACGGCTGTCTCTGCTGCGCGGTCGACGCGAGCGGGCTCGATGCCATGCTGGGGCGGCTTTCCTCGGCCGAAGCGGGGATCGACGTCATCGTCGTCGAGGCCAGCGGCATCGCCGAACCGCGCGACCTGATCCGGCTGATGATCGCCAGTGAGAACCCGGACATCCGCTACGGCGGGCTCGCGGAGGTCGTGGACGCCGCCGAGTTCGAGGCCGCGCGCGAACGCCACCCGGAGCTGGCCGACCACCTGCGGCTCGCCGACCTGGTGGTGCTGAACAAGGCCGACCGGGTGTCCGCCGAGGCATTGGCCAAGGTCACCGCGACCGTCGAGGAACTGGCGCCGGGCGGCCCGCTGCTGGTCACCTCGCACGGGCGCGTCGACCCGAGGCTGTTCTTCGACCCGGAGCCCCGCGGCGAGCGCGTCGGCCAGCTGTCCTTCGACGATCTGCGCGAAGACGACCACTCGCGGCACCTGCACGCGCGGTACGAGACGGTGACGTTCACCGCGGATACCCCGCTGGCTCCGCGCGCGTTCGTCGACTTCCTCGAACGGCGGCCGGCCGGGCTCTACCGGATGAAGGGCCAGGCGGACTTCGCCGCCGACACGCGCTTCCACCTGCACACGGTCGGCGGGTTCGTGCAGCTCGAGCGGTCGGCGTGGCCGTCCGGCGCGCCCCGGCGCACGGAGCTGGTGCTGATCGGCGCGGGCCTCGACACCGGCGCGGTGCTGGCCGAGCTGGAGCGGTGCGTCGCGCCGGACCCGTCGGCGGTCGACGAGCGCGGGCTGCTGCACGTCCTGCGCTACCTGCCGGACGAGACCTGAGGGCCGCCCGCCACGCCGAAGATCGGCAAATGCACCCGGGTGCCGCCGGCCGCGACGGAGACTGGCGGCCATGACGACCACCGCGGTGAGCGCACCACGCTGGTACCTGGTCGGCGTGCTGCCCGAAGAAGTGCCGTTGGCGCACGTGATGACCCGCTCCGGCGACCTCCGCTACCGCCGCTCGGCGTGCGGCGCGAAGGAGTCCCGCAGCTGGAAGCCGGTGGACTTGACGACGTCGGAGGTGGCACCCTGCCCGGCGTGCGTGGCGACCCTGCCCGCGCCCCCGGCGGGAGTCCGGGTGACCCCGGCCGGCGACGACCGCGGCCAGCTGTCCCTCGAACTGGAACTCTGAGGTGCAGTGAATGACTCATTCCTGGCGTCCGGCGCCAGGAATGAGTCATTCACTGCGCTCCGGCTACCGCAGGACCTTCTCGTAGCAAACCGAATCGGGGTCGGCCTCGTGCGGCGGGAAGTTCGGCACCCGCCGGTACCCCGCCCGCTCGTAGAGCCGCATCGCCGCCGGCTGACGCACTCCCGTCTCCAACCGCAGCCGCACGCCCCCGCCGCCGCGGGCCAGCCGTTCGGACTCCGCCACCAGCGCCGTCGACACCCCCGTGCCGCGCGCGTCCGGGGCGACGAACATCCGTTTCAGCTCGTACACGCCCGGGCCGACCGGCTCGACCGCGCAGCAGCCGATCACGCGCTCGCCGTCGCGGGCCAGCAGGTACCGGCTCGCCGGGCCCAGCGGCCGCGGGCGCGCGTCCGGTGGCAGGTCGTAGGCCACGACCAGTTCGGCCGTCATCGCCGTCATCAGCGCCAGCAGGAACCCGTCGTCGGCCGGGCACTCGGTGACCGTAGACCCCTCAGCCACCCCAGCCACCTCACGCCTTCTTCGCCCGGCTCGGCGCGACCCGGGGCGGCTCGTTCGGCATCTTCGGGTACACCGGCGGCCACGGCGCGTCCATCAGCCCGTTCTTCAGGTCCGTTTCGGACATCTCCAGCAGCGGCTCGATCGACTGCGGCCGCTCCCCCGCCCCGGCCCACGGGTCGCCGCGCTCGGCCACCCTGGCCGGCACGGTGCTCAGCGTGAACGCGTCGGGCTCGACGCCGTCCAGCTCGTGCCACCCGATCGGCGTGGACACCTGGCCGCCCACCCGCGGCCGCACGCACCAGGTGCCGAACACGGTCTTGTGCGGCGCGTTCTGGTTGAAGTCGACGAACACGCGCGAGCCGCGTTCTTCCTTCCACCACTGCGCGGTGATCTTCTCCGGGTGCCGCCGCTCCAGGGCTCGCGCCAGCGCGACCGCCGCCGCCCGCACCTGGAAGCCGTCCCAGCGCGGCTCGAGCATCACGTACAGGTGCAACCCCCGCGAACCGGACGTCTTCAGGTGGCCTTCGATGCCGTGCTCGGCCAGGAACTCCCTGCTCAGCAGCGCGGCCTCGCGCAGCTCGTCGAACCCGATGCCGGGCGACGGGTCGAGGTCGACGCGCAGCTCGTCGGTGACCTCGGGGGTGTCCGCGAGGTAGGGCCAGACGTGGAAGCCGAGGCAGCCCAGGTTCACCGCCCACAGGATGTGGGCCAGGTCCTTCGCGACCAGCGCGTCGCTCGTCGTGCCGTTCGGTGTCGAGACGACCGTGGTGCTCAGCCAGGGCGGGGCGCCCTTCGGCACGCGTTTCTGGAACCAGTTCTTGCCGCCGGCGCCGTCCGGGTAGCGCTCCAGCAGCAGCGGGCGGCCGCCGAGCCGGGCCAGCAGCGGCCCGGAGACCGCGCGGTAGTACTCGACGAGGTCGAGCTTCGTCTGGCCGTGCTCGGGGAAGTAGACCTTGTCCGGGCTGGTGATCTTGACCTCGACGCCGTCGACGTCGAGCAGCATCGCCTCGCTCATCTCGCCTCCCCGAACAGCTTCGCGAGCTCGGCGGGCGGCGCCTCGTCGAGCTGGGCGTACGTGCACGACTCCGGGGTGCGGTCGGGCCGGAACCGGACCAGCCGCCCGCCGTGGCGGAACCGGCCGGCCTGCAGGTGCTCGTAGCGGACCTCCGCCACCCATTCGGGGCGCAGCGGTTCCCAGGTCAGCTCCTTCTGCGGCGCCCACCGGCTGTTCGCGCCCGGCCGGCGGCCCGGCTCCGGCTCGTACTCGGCCCAGGACCGCCACGGGTGGTTCTCCAGGGCGTTTTCGCGCAGCGGCGCCAGTTCTTCGACCAGTTCGGCCCGCCGGGCCTTGGTGAAGCTGCTGGCCACGCCGACGTGGTGCAGCACGCCCTCGTCGTCGAACAGCCCCAGCAGCAGCGAGCCGACGCCCGCGCCGTCCTTGTGCCAGCGGAACCCGGTGACGACGCAGTCGGCCGTGCGCTCGTGCTTGACCTTCAGCATGACGCGCTTGTCCTGCTCGTACGGCAGGTCGGCGGGCTTGGCCATGACGCCGTCGAAGCCCGCGCCCTCGAACCGGGTGAACCAGTCCTCGGCTTGGGCGGGGTCCTCGCTGAGCGGAGTCAGGTGGACGCGCTGCAGGCCCTCGGCCGCGGTCGAGAGAACGCTCTCCAGCCGCTTGCGCCGCTCTCGGAACGGCTCTGCGGTGAGGTCGGTGTCGCCGAGGGCGAGCAGGTCGAAGGCGATGAAGCTGGCCGGCGTCTCCTCGGCGAGCTTGCGCACGCGCGAGGCCGCCGGGTGCAGCCGCAGCTGCAGCACCTCGAAGTCCAGGCCCTGCGGCGTGACCAGCACGATCTCACCGTCGACCACGCACCGCGGCGGCAGCGCGGCGGCCAGCAGCTCGACCAGCTCGGGGAAGTAGCGGGTCAGCGGGCGGTCGTTGCGGGAGCCGAGCTCGATCTCGTCGCCATCGCGGAACACGATGCAGCGGAAGCCGTCCCACTTGGGCTCGTAGAGCAGCCCCGGGTCACGAGGCACCTCGTGCACGGCTTTCGCGAGCATCGGCCGCACGGGCGGCATCACGGGCAAGTCCACCGCGCGAGCTTAAAACACCGGTACGACAATTCCTTGAGAAGGAACGAGCAGGGCGTGATACACACTCCTTCGTGACCACCGAACGCCCCGAACCGCCGCTGGTCGGGGGCGAGCGCGAAATGCTGCGCACGTTCCTCGACTTCCACCGCGCCACCCTCGCCATGAAGTGCGACGGACTGTCCGACGAGGACCTGCGCCGCGCGTCGAGCCCGCCGTCCACGCTTTCGCTGCTCGGCCTGGTCCGGCACATGGCCGAGGTCGAGCGCACCTGGTTCCGGCGGGTGATCGACGCCGAGGACGTCCCGCTGCGGTGGTCGGCCGAGGGCGACTTCCAGGCGGCCTACGACGCGAGCACCTCGACGCGCGCGGAGGCGTTCGAGGCGTGGCAGACCGAGGTCGGGCACTCGCGCAAGATCGAGGAGGCGGCCGAGTCGCTGGACGTCACGGGACACCAGGCGCGCTGGGGCGAGGACGTCTCGCTGCGGCTGGTGATGCTGCACATGATCCACGAGTACGCCCGGCACAACGGCCACGCCGACTTCCTGCGCGAAGCCATCGACGGCGTCACGGGGGCCTGATGGACGTGCTCGCCTGGCTGCGCGGCTCCGACCCGGCCTTGCGCTGGCAGGTGGAGCGCGACCTGGCGGGCGAGCCGCCCCCGGTGTGGGAAGCGACGCGAGCCCGGGTCGCCACGGAGGGTTTCGGCGCGCGGCTGCTGGCGCTGCAGGATCCCGACGGCCAGTGGGCGGGCGGCGCGTTCTTCCCGACGGGCTTCAAGGGCGATGAGGCCCAGCCCTGGACGGCGACGACGTGGACGTTGAACTCGTTGCGCGAATGGGGCCTGGACGCCGCGGCCCTGCGGGGAACCGCCGCGTCGCTGGCCGCGAACTGCCGGTGGGAGTACGAAGGCCTGCCCTACTGGGACGGCGAGGTCGACTGCTGCATCAACGCCTGGACGCTGGCCAACGGGGTGTGGCTCGGCGCGGACGTCTCCGGGATCGCCGACTGGTTCGTCGCGCACCGGCTGCCGGACGGCGCGTGGAACTGCGAGTGGGTCGAAGGAGCGACGCGCTCGTCCGTCCACTCGACACTCAACTCGCTGAAGGGCCTGCTCGCGTTCGAGACCGCGACGGGCGGCACCGACGCTTCCCGCGCGGCGCGGCTGGCGGGCGAGGAGTACCTGCTGGAGCGCGGGCTGTTCCGGCGGCTGTCGACGGGTGAGCCGATCGCGCCGTGGGTGAGCGAGTTCTCGTACCCGATCCGCTGGTTCTACGACGTGCTCAACGCGGCTTCGTACTTCCGCGACGCCGGCCGGCGCGACCCGCGCATGGCGGAGGCGATCGAGCTGATCCGCTCGGCGCGGCAGCCGGACGGCACGTGGCTGCAGAGCGCGCGGCACACCGGCCGGGTGTGGTTCGAGGTGGACGTCCCGCCGGGTCAGCCGTCGAAGTGGCTGACGCTGTTCGCCACTCGCGTCCTGAACTGGTGGGACTCGCAGGCCGCCACCTGACCGCGGGCCCTCCGGACGTCATGAACGACCCTTTCACGCCGTCCCGGGGCGCGGAAGCTCCGCCAGTACCAGCCCGCTGCGCGGCTTCGGCGTGAAGTAGGTGGCCTTCCGCGGCATCCGGCGGCCGGCCGCGTGCACCGCGAGCACGTCCGCGTACCGCACCGGCGCGAGCAGGACCAGCGCGTCCGCGTCGGCCGGCACGGGCCGTCCGGCGGGCAGCGGCAGCACGCACGGCCCGTCCGGATCCACTCCGAGCGCCTCGGCGAACAGGACCCGCTCGACGATCTCGTGGTCGATCACCGGCCCCGGGCCCGGCTGCTCCGGCAGCGGTACCCGCAGCACGGCCGAGCCGGCCCGGACCACCACCTCGCCCGTGACGGGCACCGCGTGCTCGTCGTACCGGACGTCCAGGCCGGCCGCGCACCAGCGCGACACCAGGTCCTCCGGGCCGAGCCCGGTGCCCGTCAGGACCCGGTTGATCGCGCCGATCCGCAGCTGCGGGCCCGCGGTGACCAGGGCCAGCAGCGCCCCGTGCCCGGCCGCCGACGCCGCGGCCACGCGGTGGTTGCCGTCGGCGACCAGCAGATCGGTGGCGGCGACCGCGGCCAGCAGCCGGTTCTGCTGCGGGCCCGCCGACACCACCCACAGCTCGTGCCGCCGCCCGGCCGCGTCCGCGGTGGACAGATCGGGCAGGCCGAGGCCGGCGCAGGCCCGTTCGACCTGCTCGGTCAGCAGGTCGCCGCCGGCCGCCGGGACGAGCATCGCCGCGCTCGTCGCGCAGCCCAGTCCGGCCAGCACGGCCGCGCGCTCGGCCACGACGTCGGCGTAGACGTCCTCGGTGTGCCGGACGCGCGCGGCGCCGTCGTCGGTCACCGCGGCCGGGTCGACCAGGCACAGCAAGCCGAGCGCCACGCCGTCCGGCCCGTCGATCCGGTAGGGCGCGACGAACTCGCGCACCGGCCGGTAGAACCGTTTGCGGAGCCGTTCGAGCACGGCCCGAGCGACCGGGACCGCCGCGGTCAGGTCGAGCCCGCGCGCCAGCGCCGCGGGTGTGCGGGCCGGGTGCTGCACGGCCAGCAGGCTGTCCGCGGCACCCAGCGTGCCCAGCGCCGCGACGACGCGGTCGGGTTCGGCGAACTCGTCGACGTCGGGGCCGGGCACCGCGTCGCGGACCACCCACCCCTGACCGATCGGCCGGATCCAGTCGTTCATCGCACCCATCTTCCGCGCATCGCACTGTGACGGAAATTCACTGGGGTACCCAGTCCCCGGATGGAATGCTTAGGATTGCAAAGTAGTTGATCCCCGTCATGACTTCCCCGAGGAGCAGCCCGCCGATGACGATCCCCGCCGCCACCAGCGCGAAAGGGGTCGGCTTCCGGTCTGACCGCGGCCCGGTGCTGATCGCGGTCATGCTGAGCACCGGCCTGGTCGCCCTCGACAGCACGATCATCGCGACCGCCGTCCCGTCGGTGGTGCGCGACCTCGGCGGGTTTTCGCAGTTCCCGTGGCTGTTCTCGGTCTACCTGCTGACCCAGGCGGTCACCGTCCCGCTCTACGGCAAGTTCGCCGACGTGCTCGGCCGCCGTCCGGTGATGTTCTTCGGGATCGCGGCGTTCCTGGTCGGCTCGGTGCTGTGCGGCGCCGCGTGGAGCATGCCGGTGCTGATCGCGGCGCGCGCGGTGCAGGGCATCGGCGCCGGCGCGATCCAGCCGATGTCCATGACGGTGATCGGCGACCTCTACACGGTGGAGGAACGCGCCCGCGTGCAGGGCTACGTCGCGAGCGTCTGGGGCATGGCGTCGGTGGTCGGCCCGACGCTCGGCGGCGTGTTCGCGGAGTACCTGGACTGGCGCTGGATCTTCTTCATCAACCTGCCGCTGGGCGCGATCGCCGCGCTGATGCTGTTCCGCAACTTCTCCGAGCGCGTCGAGCGCAAGCCCCACAAGGTCGACTACACGGGCGCGGCGCTGCTGACGGTCGGCTGCTCGCTGGTGATCCTGGGCCTGCTCGAAGGCGGCGTCGCGTGGGCGTGGGGCTCGGTGCCGAGCGTGGCGATCTTCGTCACGGGCGCGGTGCTGCTCGTGGCGTTCGTGCTGGCGGAGAAGCGCGCCGCCGAGCCGGTGCTGCCGCTGTGGGTGTTCACCCGCCGGATCCTGGTGGGCGGCAACCTGCTGTCCGTGGTGGTCGGCGCGGTCCTGATGGGGCTGACGTCGTACCTGCCGACGTACGCCCAAGGGGTGCTCGGCGCGGGCGCGCTGGCCGCCGGGTTCGCGGTGGCGGCGTTGACGGTCGGCTGGCCGCTCTCGGCGTCCCTCGCGGGCAAGATCTACCTGCGCATCGGCTTCCGCGACACATCCCTGATCGGCACGGTGTTCGTCGTCGGCGGCGCCGTCCTGGTGGCGCTGCTCGACGCGTCGTCGTCGATCTGGTCGGCGGCGCTGGCGGCGTTCGTCCTGGGGTTGGGCCTGGGGATGACGTCGAGCCCGACGCTGGTGGCGGTCCAGTCGGTGGTGGGCTGGGACCGCCGCGGCGTGGTGACGGCCACGAACCTGTTCAGCAGGTCGTTGGGCAGCGCGGTGGGAGCGGCGGTCTTCGGCGCGATCGCGAACGCGACGTTGGCTTCGCGGTTCGCCTCACCGCCGGCGGAGGTGGCGGGCAAGTTGCCGCCGTCGGTGGACGCGACGAGCCTGGTCCTGGGCGGCCACACGGACAATTCCCCGGTGACGACGTTCGTGCGGGGCGCCTTGGCGGAGGCGACGCATTACGTGTTCGTCGGGCTTCTGGTGGTGGCGGCGGTTTCGGTCGTGGCGCTGCTGCTCATGCCGCGGAAGGCGGAGCAGCTGGAGTTCTGAGCGGCCCCGTCAGTGGTCGCTGCCGTAACAGACCGGTTCGCGGCGATCGCAGTTGATGTAGCCCTGGGTGTGGTGCCAGTAGTCGTACATGTCGAAGTTGACGTGCTCGACCCCGCCCGGGCGGTTCGCCGTCAGGCTGATCGTCCCGAACCACCAGGTGTAGTCCGCGCTCGGGCAGTATTGACCGCCCTGGGGCGGGTAATATCCGTCGTCGGTGACGACAGTGGAGCCCTGCCGACCGATGATCGTGAAATCGATGCACTCGCCGCCTTTGACGAACAGGGTGACTTCGGACAGCGTCACGGTTTTCAGCGAGGCCGACCAGCTCATCCCACCCTTGAGCGACCCGGCCGTGGCTCCCGTTCCGCCGCCGTGGACCACCGCGAGCGCGAACTTGACCGGCGAGGCGACGGCGGGCACGGCGGTCGCCGCCACGAGTGCCGCCGAGATGCCGAGGATCGTTCCGAGTCGTGCGAAGCGGCGCATCGTGGGAGTCCTTCCAGTCCGGGTGTGGTCGCGGTGGAAACGCGTACACCCGGCCGCGGGTTGATGCCCGCCGGACGGCTCACTCGATCGGCTCAGTTCTGCAGCGGCACCAGCTCGGCCTGGAACTTCTCCAGGAAGTCGTCGAAATCCCCGTGCCCGGGCCGGATCACGAACTTCGACAGCCCCGCCTCGATGTACTGCTCCACCAGCCGCCGGGCCTCGGCCCAGCTGGTCGCCACGAGGTCCGTCAGCGGGGCGCCGGGACTGCGCCGCGCCGCCATCGCCGCCAGCTCGTCCGGGATGCCCCGGTCCGCCACCAGCAGGCTCAACCCGAAGTGGTCCTCCTCGATCTCCCGGCCCGCCTCGGCCGCGGCGGCCTGGATCGCCACAACGGCTTCCCGCGCCTGCGACGGCGTGTGGAAACTCCCCAGCCACCCGTCGGCCAGCCGGCCCGTCCGGCGCAGGGCCGCCGGCGCCGAGCCGCCCAACCACACGTCGAGACGCTTCGCCGGCCGCGGCCCCAGCGACACGTCGGCGACCTCGAAAAAGGAGCCGGAGAACGACACGGAGTCCTCCTCCAGCAGCCGTCGCAACAGCACCAGCGACTCGTCGAACACCGCCGCGCGGCGCCCGGCCGGCACCGGGAACAGGTCGTGCTCGGCCGCGCGCGCGGGACGCAGCCCGAACACCGGGAGCACCCGCTTCGGCGCCAGGCCGGCCAGCGTCAGCAGCTGCTTGGCCACCAGCACCGGGTGCCGGCCGGGCAGGATCGCGACGCCGGTGCCGACCTTGAGCTTCGACGTCCGCGCGAGCGCGTGCGTCATGCCGATCATCGGGTCGACCTCGGGCGAATAGACCAGCTCGGACAGCCACAGCGAATCGACGCCGGCGCTCTCGAGCCGTTCCGCGAGGCCGGCGAACTCCGCCGGCCCGGTTCCCGCCGCCGGTGCGACACCCAGCCTGATCTTCAGCACACTGCCCCCTCGCGAGTCGGCCCCCGAAGACGACAACGCGCCGGCCGAAGGAACATTCCTCAGGCGGTCGCCGCGATCACCCGGGACAGCACGCCGTGGAGCGCCTCCAGTTCGGAGACCTCCATCCCGAGCGTCTCGACCACCTTGTACGGGATCTTCTCGGCCTCGGCCCGCAGCGCGCGCCCGGACTCCGTCAGCTCGACGATCAGCTGGCGCTCGTCGGCCCGGCTCCGGCTGCGCGTGACGTAGCCGAGCGCCTCCAGCCGCTTGAGCAGCGGGGACAGCGTCGCCGGCTCGTGCCTCAGCGACGCGCCCAGGTCCTTCACCGACCGCGGCGACCGTTCCCACAGCGCGAGCATCACCAGGTACTGCGGATGGGTCAGGCCGTACGGCTCCAGCAGCGGCCGGTAGATCGCGATCACGCTGCGCGAAGCCACCGACAGCGCGAAACACACCTGCCGGTCGAGCTTCAGCGGGTCCTCACCGAGGTCGATCATGGCGTGATCCTAACGTGGCCCACGAGACAATTAGTACACTAACTATTAGTGTACTCTAGACCCCATGGAACGACCTGGTGTGCTCCGCTGGTTCGGTTACGCCGTCGGCGTCAAACTGCCGGACCGCTTCAAGGACTGGGCTCTGCACGACGCGACGTCCAAGCACTGGCGCGCGCGGTACGTGCTCCAGCGGTCGGTCGGCATCGTGCCGCTCTGCGCGGTGTGGCTGCTGCTGCCCGGCTCGATCTGGCTGCGCCTTTCCCTGGTCCTCATGGCGGCGCTCGTCGCGTACTTCTACTCCTGCGCCTACATGGAGGAGAGCATCGAGCACCGGCTCGGCCGGCAGGGCTTCCCGCACCACACCGGCCGCCGCGTCCGCGCCGAAGCGGCCGAGGCGAAGAACGCCGAGGCGACGGCCCGCTACCTCGCGCGCTACCGGACCCCGTCGGAGGGTTAGCTACAGTCGGGGGACGATGAGACGCAAGCTCCAGCCCCCGATCCCGCCCCGCCACGGGCTGGAGGCCGCCCGGCTGAAACTGCCCGACGGCGAGTGGCCGACCCTGCTGGCCCACCTCGTCGACCGTCTCCCGCGGGTGACGCCGGACCGGATCGAGCAGATGCTGCGCGAGGAGCGCATCCACGGCACGGACGGCCCGCTCGGAGTCGACGAGCCGTACGCGCCCGGGTCGTTCATCTGGTTCCACCGTGACCTGCCGGACGAGGTGCCGGTGCCGTTCGAAATCCGCGTCGTGCACCGCGACGAGCACCTGCTGGTCGTCGACAAGCCGCACTTCCTGGCGACCATCCCGCGCGGGCAGCACATCCTCGAGACGGCGCTCGTGCGGCTGCGCCGCGACCTCGACCTGCCGTACCTCTCCCCCGCGCACCGCCTCGACCGGGTCACCGCCGGGCTGGTGATGTTCGTGATCACGCCGGAGCTGCGCGGGAAGTACCAGACGCTCTTCCGCGACCGGAAGGTCCACAAGGAGTACGAGGCGATCGCGCCGTACGACCCGGCGCTGGCGCTGCCCCGGACCGTGCGCAGCAGGATCGTCAAGGAACGCGGCGTGCTGGCCGCGCAGGAGGTCCCGGGCGAGCCGAACGCCGAGACGTACGTCGAGCTGGCCGGCCACCACGACGGCCTGGGCCGGTACCGCCTGGTGCCGTCGACCGGGCGGACGCACCAGCTGCGCGTGCACCTGAGCGGTCTCGGCATCCCGATCCTCGGCGACGACTTCTACCCCGAACTGCGGGAGAAACCCCTCGGCGACTTCACGAAACCCCTGCAGCTGCTGTCCCGGGTCCTCGCCTTCGACGACCCGGTCACCGGGACGCACCGCCGGTTCACCAGCGGCCGGCGGCTGGCCGCCCGCGACGGTCTCGACGCGTGGGCGGCGCCCCCGGCGTGACCCCGGGGACGCCGCCGGCGGCGTCACCTGTGCCAGAACTTGATCCCGCTCCACGTCACCGTGATCGGTCCCGCGCCGCTGGCCGTGCGGTAGCTGCCGAACTTGTCGTAGTAGCTGCCGCCCGGGCTCGAGATCGTCTGCTTCAGCGAACCGTTGAGGTACACCTTGTGCGAGCTGCCGACCTGGTTGATGGTGTTGACCCGCACCGCCGTGCCGACGGTCGCGCCGCTGCCCAGCGTCGCCCCGCCTTCGACGGCGTACATCCGGCCGCCCTTCTCGACGGCCAGCAGGAAGTACGGGCCGGCGCTCGAGCCGTCCCGGAACGTCTGCTTGAG
Organism: Amycolatopsis sp. NPDC028719; assembly: GCF_055565395.1. Taxonomy (NCBI): domain Bacteria; kingdom Bacillati; phylum Actinomycetota; class Actinomycetes; order Pseudonocardiales; family Pseudonocardiaceae; genus Amycolatopsis; species Amycolatopsis sp. NPDC028719. The sequence goes on along the minus strand of NZ_JBVHUL010000006.1, from coordinate 447,179 downwards.
GCTGATCCGGGAGCCGGTCATGCTGGTGATCTTGAAGGAACCCTCGAACTGGTGGGTCCCGCCGGAATACGTGGTGTACCGGCGTTCCGCCCGCTGGTCACCACTCGCCGTGGAGCACGTCAGCTTGAAGGTGAGCCCGGAGACGTCGCCGCATCCCCGCTCCTGCTCCGAGTAGCCGGGCGAATCCGATGTCCACGGGCCGGTCCCGACCTGGGCGTCCGCTGCCGGGGCGAATATCGCGAGCCCCGCCACGACCGCCACGACCGCCGTGAGCACGCCCGCGCCGCGAAGTCTGCGCACCGTCCGACCTCCTGTATCACTCGAGGCGGCGGTAGCGGGACACAGGTCCACCAGACCTTTGTCCGACGTGGCTGTGACTGTACGAGTCCGGACGGCCACGGACAAGACCCACTCTCGCGCCGCGCAGCGCGTCGGAAGTTTTCCGCGGCGCGCTGTCGAATCCGGTCGTCGCCGTTCGACACACTGGTGAACGCACGCAAGATCGCCCCAGGAGGACCCATGCGCACCCTGATCTCCACCTCGTTCGTCTCCCTCGACGGCGTCGTCGAAGCGCCCGGCGGCGAACCGGGCTACCGCAACTCCGGCTGGACCTTCAAGGACATCGAGTTCGACCCCGCCGCCTACGCCATCAAGGGCACCGAGCAGGAAGAGGCGACGGCGCTGCTGCTGGGGCGGGTCAGCTACGAGGCGTTCGCGCCGGTGTGGCCGGGCATGACCGTCGAGTTCGCGGGCTACAACGCGATGCCGAAGTACGTCGTGTCGACCACGCTCCAGGAGTCCGACCTCGTGACGAACTGGGGCGAGACGACCATCCTCCGGTCCCTGGACGACGTCGCCGCGCTCAAGGAGTCCGAGGGCGGGCCGATCATCGTCCACGGCAGCGCCGCGCTGAACCGCGCGCTCGCCGACGCCGGCCTGGTCGACCGCTACCACCTGCTGGTGTTCCCGGTCCTGCTCGGCGCGGGCAAGCGGCTGTTCGGCGAGACCGACAAGGACAAGCAGGCCCTGAAGCTCGTCGAGAGCGAGTCCTACGGCAACGGGATCCAGAAGCTCGTCTACGACGTGATTCACTAGAACAGGTGTTCGATCTTGGTGTAGGCTGAGGACCATGAACGCGGGTCTGCAGTCTTCCCTGTTCGGCACCGAGCGCGCGATCGCGCTGCGTCCGCTCGCGCCCGAGCGGACCGACCTCGGCTCCGGCGCGTGGGTCGACATCCAGCCGGGCTGGCTCGAGGGCGCCGACGAGCTGTTCGCGGCGCTGGTCGAGGGCGTGCCGTGGCAGGCGGAGAAGCGGAAGATGTACGACCGCGTCGTCGCCGTGCCGCGGCTGCTGAGCTACTACCGCGAGAGCGTGCCGCTCCCCCACCCGGCGCTGGTCGCGGCGCGGGACGCGCTGAGCAGGCACTACCTGCGGGAGCTGCGCGAGCCGTTCCGCACGGCGGGCCTGTGCTACTACCGCGACGGCCGCGACAGCGTGGCCTGGCACGGCGACCGCATCGGCCGCGGAGCCCGCGAGGACACGATGATCGCGATCCTCTCGGTCGGCGCGGCCCGCACCCTGGCGCTGCGCCCGCGAGGCGGCGGCGGCAAGACGCTGGCGCGGCCGCTGGGGCACGGGGACCTCCTGGTGATGGGCGGGAGCTGCCAGCGGACCTGGGAGCACTCGGTCCCGAAGACGGCCAAGCCGGTCGGGCCGCGCATCAGCATCCAGTTCCGGCCCCGCGGAGTGAACTGACCCCACATTCACGTGACCCGAGCCGGATCTCGCGTGATCGAGCACGGAACTCCCCCGGATGGCCGAGTTACGCTCGAATCACGCGAGTTCCGGCTCCGATCACGCGGGACCCGGCCTCAGTCACCCGAGTCACGGCTTCGCTCAGGCGATTCCGGGTTCGATTCGGTTTCGCCACCGGACCGGCACGGTAAGTCCACAGAGGACCGTTCCGAACCTCCGTAGGATGGCCGGGTGCACACCCTCGCCGAACCGCCCCTCTTCGCCCGGCTCCGTCCCGCGCGCCGGGTTCTCATCGCCGGCGCGGGCGGCGGCTTCGACGTCTACGCCGGACTTCCCCTCGCCGTGGCCCTGAAAGCCCAGGGCAAGGATGTCCACCTGGCGAACCTCGCCTTCAGCGACCTGAACCGGCTCGACCTCGACGACTGGCTCTCCCCCGACGTCGCCGCCGTGCACCCCGGCAGCGCGGGCGACGACGCCTACTTCCCGGAACGGACCCTCGCGCGGTGGCTCGGCACCCAGGGCTGGCCGTCCGTCGTGCACGCCTTCCCGCGCACCGGCGCCCGGCCGCTGCGCGATGCCTACGAGTACCTCGTGGCCCACCTGGGCGTGGACACCGTCGTCCTCGTCGACGGCGGCACCGACATCCTCCTGCGCGGCGACGAAGCCGGCCTCGGCACGCCCGAAGAGGACATGGCCAGCCTCGCCGCCGTCGCCGCGCTCGAAGGCGTCGATCGGCTCGTCGTCAGCCTCGGCTTCGGCATCGACGCCTTCCACGGCGTCTGCCACGCGCACGTCCTGGAGAACCTCGCCGCCCTCGACCGGGCCGGCGGGTACCTGGGTGCCCTGTCCATCCCGTCCGGCTCCGCGGAAGCCGCGACCTACCTGGACGCCGTCGCCGACGCGCAGCGCGCGACCCCGGACCGGCCGAGCATCGTGCAGGGCCAGATCGCCGCCGCGCTGCGGGGCGAGTTCGGCGACGCCCAGTTCACCCCGCGCACCGCGGGCAGCGAGCTGTTCGTGAACCCGCTGATGGGCGTCTACTTCAGCGCCGACCTGGCGATCCTGGCCGGCAGCGTCGGCTACCTCGCCGAACTCGAGGACACGAACACCATCGTGGACGTCGCCCTGGCCATCGAAGCCCACCGCGACCGCGTCGAGCGACGGCCACGGCGGGCGATCCCGCACTGACGCTTCAGTCCACCAGCACCGGCAGCTCGTCCAGACCGTACACAATGGACACCTTGCGGAAGGAAAGCTCTTCCGCCGGCACCGCCAGCCGCAGGTTCGGGAAACGGCGGACCAGCGCCGGGTACGCCGTGCGCAGCTCCATCCGGGCCAGCTCGGCGCCGATGCAGCGGTGGATGCCGTAGCTGAAGGCCAGGTGCGACGTCGGCTCGCGGGCGGCGTCGAACTTCTCCATGTCCGCGCCCAGCTTCGGATCGCGGTCCGCGGCCGACAGCGATACGAGCACGATGTCGCCCTCGCTGATCCGCACGCCGCCGATCTCCATGTCCTCCTTGGCGAACCGCGGGAACGCCATCTGCACCACCGTCAGGTAGCGCAGCAGTTCCTCGACGAACCGGTGCACGGACTGCTCGTCGCCGCGGACCGCTTCGAACGCCTTCTCGTCGCGCAGCAGCACCAGCGCGCCGAGCGCGAGCATGCTGGCCGTGGTTTCCAGGCCGCCGGTGAGCACGCCGTCGGCGAGCCCGGCCAGCTCGCGGTCGGAGATCTCGTCGCCGTGTTCCTTGATCAGCATGCCGAGCAGGCCGTCGCCGGGCTCTTCGCGCTGCTTCCTCACGATGTCGAGCAGGTAGGTCAGCGACTCCGACATCGCGCCGAGCGACGCACTCGCGCCGCCGAACAGGTCGAAGCGCGCGGTGCCCAGCCGCTGGAAGTCCTCGCGGTCCTCGTAGGACACGCCGAGCAGTTCACAGATGGTCAGCGACGGGATCGGCAGCGCGAACGCCTGCCACAGGTCGACCGGGCCCTCGGTCTTGGCCATCGCGTCGAGCTGCTCGGCGACGATCTCGTCGATGCGCGGGGTCAGCCGGTTGAGCCGGCGCATGGTGAACTCCGGCGTGAGCAGCTTGCGCAGCCGGGTGTGCACCGGCGGGTCCGCGAAGCCGAGCCCGCCCGGGTTCTGGTCCTCGGTCACCCCGGCGTTGCCGACGAGGTTGGTGAAGTCGGTGGAGAACTCCGTCACCTTGCCGAGCACGGCCTTCGCTTCGTCGTACCCCGTGACCAGCCAGGCGTTCATCCCGAACGGCAGATCGAGCTTGCTGATCGGCGCCTCGGCCCGGATCGCGCCGATCTCGGCGACCGGATCGAGGCTGTCGCGCCGGAGCGGCAGCAGCGCCGCGTCGGGCAGGAAGGATGACATCTTCTCGAGGTCGAAGCCCTTTTTCGACTGCCGCGCGAGATACCGACGCCCGACCCAGCCCAGGACCCGTGAGCGGAGACTCCCCATGCATCCGACAGTACCGCACTAGCCCGATCGGGTGAGGCACGGCGAGACGGGACTCACCTGCGGTGGGTGGTCGAGCACCCATCGATCTTCGAGGACGACGGACGGCTCACACGCGCGCGCGGCGCGGACGCCGTCGCGATCTTCCGCGCCTCCGACCTCGACCCGGCCGGAGCCCGGCCCGGACGCTGCTCGAAACGTGGGGCACCGGAGGCGAGACGGGCATTCGTGCGTGCGGGTCGCGGTGGAAGGCTGGTGGCCGCGCTGATCGAGCCCGTCCGCGCCACCGGCGACGCCTCCGCCCGGCCGTCGTGCCTGCACGCCCCGGGGTCCGAGGTCTTCTCGGCCGCGCTGACGACGACGGACGCCGGCGAGCTGGTCTGCTTCCGTGGCGGCCGGACGCGGTTCGGGATGGGACTCGGAGAGGCTACGACTCCACCGAGCGGTGCCGCGGCCCGTTGCCCACGGTCTACCGGTGACCACCCGGCGGGAGCTCCCGGTTCTCGGTGATCAGCCCGTGCTCGCTCGCCACGTAGTGGAAGTACGGCCGCCCGAGGTCGTCGGAACCCGCGAACGACGTGCGCGAACGGCCGTCGGCTTCGGTGTTGACGCCGTTCGTGCGAGCCAGCACGCCGGATGAGCTCAGCCACTCGCTGGACGCGCGGACCGGCCACCACGCCCGGCCGTCGCCCGTGAGGTCGCCCAGGGTCTTCGTCATCTCGGCCGCACCGGAGATCCGCAGGTTTTGGTCGTCGGTGATGTTCGCCGTCGCGTCGGTGGTCAGCGGGTAGGACCACGTGTGCCGGGCGGCCGAGCGCACCCGTCCGTCCACAGTGGACGTCGACGTCTGCTGTCCCGAGTCGCCCTGCACGACGTGCTGGGTGAAGCCGCCGCCGGTGATGTCGTCGCTGTTGCGGTAGTCGCGCGTGCGCTCGACGCGGGTGTACACGCGCCCCGCGGAAGTGTCGACGTAGCCCGCGGTCACGTCGTGGCGCTTCGCCGTCACCTTGACGTTCACGCCGCCGGCGATGTCCTTCACCGCCGTCTGCCGCACGGGCGCCGCCGCGACGTCGTGCTGGGTCAGGGCGCCGGATGTCTGCGCGGCTTTTTTGTCGGTGTAGAGCAGTAGGGTCGGCACGACGGTGAATTCACCGCCGATGTCCGGGAACGAGAAGGAGAGATCGTGCGCACCGCCGTCCACGAGCCGGCCCGCGAACGGCGTGATGTCGTAGGTTTCGGCGTGCAGGCTGAAGGTGTCGATCGCGACGATCGGCCGCCACAGCTGCGGCACGATCCCGCCGGAATAGATGTGCGGGAAGGTGAACGCGCTGCCGGCCGGTGTCCCGTCGAGCGCGAAGTTCGCCTCGCGGTACGGCCCCTTGCCGCAGAGCCCGGCCGCCGGGTACTTCGCCGACACCGCGTCCGGCACGTCGTCGAACCACTGCTCGTCGCAGGCATGCCCTTCGAGCGTCACCTCGAGGTAGGCGCGCGTGATGTTGCGCGGCAGGTCCTTCGCGGTGAAGTGCACGGTGGGCGCCGCGGGGGTCGCGTCGGCGTGCCCGAAACCGGCGACGTGGTCGGCGGTACTGGGCGCGGGGTGCTTGCGGTCGGCCTGGTAGTAGGTGAGCGTCACGGTCTGTGCGTAGACACCGGTGTAGATCGGCGAGTTGTAGTTCTCGATGCCGCCGTGGAACGGCTGCGGCGTGCGCAGCAGCGCGGCGTACGGCGTCAGGTCCTTGTCGAAGTGGTAGGTGATCGGGCGGGTGCCCTCGCCGCTGGGCTCCTCGGTCGTTCCCCACCAGACCTCGGTCGCGCCGATCCGCAGGTCGCCGATCCGGTCGTACTGCCGGCCGCTGACGGTCACGGTCTGGTCCATCACGACCTTCGCCCACGGGCCGGGGCACGCCTTCGGCGGCGTGAGCGTGCCTTCGTAGAACTGCGGGGTGCCGTCGGCGGCGTTGGAACGGAAGGCATCGGCGAGGGTCACCGTGCAGTGCGGGGTGTCCGGCCGGGTGACCGCGGGCGCCGCCGTCACGGGATTGTCGGTGCTGCCCTCGACAATGGTCCCGGAAGAAGGGGGCGCGGCCGCGGCGACCGCCCCGGAAAGCACCGACGCGACCACGACGGACAGGACGATCGTGAAGATCCGCACCCCGACTCCTCCCAGCGGCAGGCTCACCGCTGCGCAGCCTAGTGCGGTAATCGTGCGACGAACGGCGGGAAAGCGTGAGAGGCTCGGCACCGGAATCGGGAGGAACCGGACATGACAGCCGCGCTCATCGGGCGGGCGCACCCCGCCGCCGCGCTGCGGGCCGAACTCGACCGCGCCGTGGCGAGCCACGGCGGCCTGGTCCTGGTCACCGGCGAGGCCGGGATCGGCAAGACCACGCTCGTCACCGGGCTGGCCGACGACGCCCGCCGGCGCGGCGCCCTGGTGCTCGCCGGCGCCTGCTGGGACTCCGACAGCGCGCCCGGGTACTGGCCGTGGGTCCAGGTGGTGCGCGCGCTGCGGCGTGAGCTGCCGGAAGAGGAGTGGGCGCGGGCCGACACGGCGACGCTGTCGGCGCTGCTCGGCGAGTCGGCGGGCGCGCCGGCCGAAGACGGCTTCCGGCTGCACGACGCGGTCACGACCGCGCTGGCCGCGGCGACGCACGACCGCCCGGTCGTCGTGGTGCTCGACGACCTGCACTGGGCCGACGCGGCGTCGCTGCGGCTGCTGGAGTTCGCCGCCCGGCACACCTGGTTCGAGCGGCTGCTGCTCGTCGGCGCGTACCGCGACGTCGAGGTCGACGCGCCCGGTCACCCGCTGCGCGAGCTCGTCCTGCCGCTGGTGGCGAAGGCGACCACGGTGACGCTGACGGGGCTCGGGCCGGCCGAGGTGGCCGAGCTGATGAGCCGCACCGCCGGCACCGAGCCGGATCCCGCGCTGGCCGCCGAGGTGCACCTGCGGACCGGCGGCAACCCGTTCTTCGTCGAGCAGACCGCGCGGCTCTGGCACAGCGGCAGCCCGGTGTCGGCCGTCGCGCCCGGAGTCCGGGATGCGTTGCAGCGGCGGCTTTCCCTGCTGCCGGCCCCGGTCACCCGGTTGCTGACCGACGCCGCGGTGCTGGGCCGGGAGTTCCACCGCCGGATCCTCGCGGCGCTGACCGGGGCACCGGTCCCGGAGGTCGACCAGCTGCTGGCCCGCGCGGCCGCGGCGCGGCTGGTGACCGCGCTCGGTGACGGCCGGTTCGCCTTCGCCCACGACCTCGTGCGGGAGTCGCGCTACGCCGAGCTGGGCCCGGCCGAGGTCCGGCGAAGACACGCCGCGGTCGTCCACGCGCTCGACGCGGCGCCCGACCTGGTGCCGCTCGTGTTCGCGGCCGACCGTGCCCGGCACGCGTACCTCGCCGGCGACGAGGTCGAGCCCGCGCGCGCCGCCGGGCTGCTGGTGGCCGCGGCGCGGGACGCGAGCGCGCGGTTGGCGAACGAAGAGTCCGTCGGTCACTACCGGCGGGCGCTGGAACGGGCGGCCGAGCCACGGCAGCGGGTGGTGGTCGCGCTCGACCTCGGCACCATGCTGAGCCGCTGCGGAGACGACGAAGAGGCGTGGCGCGTCTTCGACGAGGCGGTGGCGCTGGTGCGCGAGCTCGACGACGACGCGCTGCTGGCGCGGGCCGCGCTCACCCTGTCCCGCACCGCGCCGACCGGGGCGCGCCTCGACCTGACGTCGGATCTGCTGGTCACGGCGCACGAACGGTTGGCGGGGAAGCCGGCGGAGCCGCTGTCGCTCGACCGCGTCACGCTGGAGCTGGCGGCGCGGGCCGCGGTGCTGGCCCGCGACGGCGCCGACGACCAGGAGCTGTCGTTCACGCTGTGGGCGCGCCACGACCTGCTCTGGGGTCCGGGCAGCGCGCGGGAGCGGGAGCGGCTGACCGACGAGCTGGCCGTGCTGGCGCGGCGGACGGGCGATCGCGAGAACGAGTACTTCGCGTCGTCGCTCAAGTGGGTCGCGCTGCTGGAGCAGGGCGACCCGCGCTACCTCGACCAGTTCCGGGCGTTCCAGGCGCTGACGGCCGGCAGCGGCCTGCGCGGCGCCGAGTTCGCGGCGCTGCTGGACCGCAGCATCGTCGGTGCGCTGCGCGGCCGGTTCGCCGAGGCGCACGCGGACCTGGACCGCGTCGAGGCGGCGTACGGCCACGAGTTCGGCGGCTACATGGTGGAGCAGGTGCGCTGGAGCTACCTGCTGCTGCAGGGCCGGTTCGACGACCTGGCGGCGCACACCGCGCGGCTGGCCGCCGGCGACCACCCGCACCCGGATCTGCTGGCGGCACTGGCGGCGGTCCAGCGAGGGGACGCGACCCACGCGGTGGCCGGGCCGTTCTCCCGCGAGTTCGCCCCGATGTGGCTGCGTCACCAGGCCCAGGCGGCCGCCCTGACCGGGGATCGTGCGCGGTGTGAGCAGGTCCTGGCCGAGCTGACGCCGTACTCCGGCGAGTGGCTGGTGGCGTTGTACGGCTGCGAGTTCAGCGGGCCGGTGGACCTCTGGGCCGGTCTCCTCGAAGCCGCCCTCGGCCGCCGGGATCCGGCGATCGAGCGGCTGACCACCGCGGCGGCCTCGGCGGACCGGCTGCGCCTGCGCCCGTGGGCGGCGGAGATCCGCGCCCGCCTGGCGACGGTACTCGCCGAGCGCGACGCCCCCGGCGACGCGGAGCGGGCCGCAGCGTTGACGGCGGCGGTCCGCGCGGAGGCGTCGGAGCTGGGCATGCCGCACCTCGTTGCGCCGCCACCGGTTCCGGCGAACGAGTTCCGCCGCACGGACGAGGTGTGGACGCTGCGGTTCGCGGGCCGCGAGGTCCGGGTGCCGGACGCGAAAGGCTTGCGAGACCTGCACCTCCTGCTCGGTTCGCCCGGTGCCGAGATCCCGGCGGTCCGCCTGCTCGCACCGGAAGGCGGCGAGACGGTGGTGGCGGCGCGGCGTCTGGGCGGCGACCCGGTCCTCGACGAGACGGCGAAGTCGGCGTACCGCCGCCGCCTCGACCACCTCGACGCGGAGATCGACGACGCCACGTCCCTCGGCAACGACAGGCTGGCGGCGAAGCTGGACCGCGAACGCGAGGCGCTGCTGGCGGAGCTGCGAACGGCCGCCGGACTGGGCGGCCGGACCCGCCGCCTCGGCGACGAGGCGGAGCGAGCCCGCAAAGCGGTGACGGCCCGCATCCGCGACACGCTCCGCAAGCTGGCGGACTCCCACCCACAGCTGGCCGAGCACCTCAACGAGAGGGTGACCACCGGTTCGTCGTGCCGCTACGCCCCGGAGCCCGACATCCGCTGGCGGCTGTGAAGCCGTAACAGCCGCGGCCCGCGGGCGACCCACTTGCCATGACGATGACCGACCTGGCCCCCTTGGCGCTCCCGGAGTGGGCGGTTCCCACGGTGTCCCGCCGGCAGGCGGTCGAGGAGCATCGCATCCCCATCCAGGCCGAGTGGTGGCACACGCAACTCGACCGGCGGAGCCTGCCCGGTGACCGGCCGACCGGGCCGACCTCGACGCGCGCCGAAGTGTGGGCGCCGGCCGGTGACGTGTTCACTTTGCTGTGGCGCACGCTGGCCTGGGGTGCCGGCTCGCACCTGCGCCAGAACGCGCGGCGGCTGGACAGCATCGCGGCCGACGTCCCCGCCGCCCGGGCGCTGTTGACCGAGGCCGCGGTGGTCTCGCGAGTCGACCCGGCGCGCGCCTTCGAACTCCTGCGCCCCGGGCGGCTGAACAGGTTCCGGTCCTTCGGCCCGTCGTTCTTCACGAAGTTCCTGTACTTCGCCGGCGGCGGCGCGCCGGACCACCCGTGCCTCATCCTCGACCGCGTGGTCGCGACCGCGTTGCGCGACCACTGCGGGTGGGACTCGCTGCACCGCACCGGGCCCTGGCCGGCGGTGACCTACGAGCGGTACTGCACCCTGCTCGCCCGCTGGGCCCGGACCGCCGGCCTCGCTGCCGACGAACTCGAGTTCACGCTCTTCGACCACGGTCACTTGCGGTTGTAGAGCCGCATCGTCAACGTCCCGAACACCGCCACCAGCACCACCGAAGCGCCCAGCGTGATCAGTACCGCCGGCACGTCCCACGCGCCCGCCATCGTCGAGCGCACTCCCGTCACCAGGTGCGAGATCGGGTTGAGGTCCACGAACACCTGCAGCCACCCCGGCATCGTCTCCGGGCTCACGTAGATGTTCGACAGGAACGTCAGCGGGAAGATCACCATCATGCTGACCCCCATCACCGATTTCTCGCTGCGCAGCAGCAGCCCGAACATCGTCCACACCCACGAGAACGCGAACGAGAACACCAGCAGCAGCGCCACCCCCGCCGCGACGCCGAGGAACCCGCCGCCCGGGCGGAAGCCCAGCACCAGGCCGACCAGCATGATCACCACCGACGCGATCAGGTAGCGCAGCACGTCCCCCAGCAGGTAGCCCACCATCGCCGACGGGCGCCAGATCGGGAGGGTGCGGAAGCGGTCGAACACGCCCTTCTCGATGTCGGTGTTGACCGCGATCCCCGTGTACATCGTGATCATCACGACGCTGCTCGCGAGGATGCCGGGCAGGAAGAACTGCAGGTACTCCCCCGGCGAACCGGCCAGTGCGCCGCCGAAGAGGTACGTGAACATCAGCGTCATCATGATCGGGAACGCCGTCACGTCGAACAGCTGCTCGGGCACGTGCTTGATCTTCAGCACCGCCCGCCAGCCGAACGTGAACGACGTCGAGAGCGCGCCCGGGCGGGGAGGCCGGTGGGTCGCGACGAGCACCGCCGCCAGGTCTTCGGGCTTCGGTGCGGCGAGTTCGGTTTCCTTGACCGCGGTGGCGCTCACGCTGCTTCCTCTCCGCTCGCGGTGTGGTCGGTCAGGGCCAGGAAGACCTCGTCGAGGCTGGGCTGGCCGAGTGAGAACGTGTCGACGGTGATCCCGGCGGCCGCCAGCTCGGCCAGCGCGCGGGCGGACTGCTCCGCGGCCGCCACGTCGCCGGCCGCGGCGGTGAGCCTCGCCGTGAGCGCCACCGGATCGGGCTCGCGCTGGACGGCGGCGTCGACCACCCGGGACAGCACGCTCTCGGCGGCCTCGCGCTGCGCGGCGTCGCGCAGCCGCAGGTGGATCGCGCCCGCGCCGACCGACGCCTTCAGCTCCCCCTGGGTGCCTTCGGCGATCACGCGGCCGTGGTCGATCACCGCGATCCGCGACGCCAGCTGGTCGGCCTCGTCGAGGTACTGCGTGGTCAGCAGCACGGTCGTTCCCTGCGCGACGATCGCGCGCACGATGTCCCAGACCTGGTTGCGGCTGCGTGGATCCAGCCCGGTCGTGGGCTCGTCGAGGAACAGCAGGTCGGGCGTGTTGAGGATGCTCGCGGTGATGTCGAGCCGCCGCCGCATGCCGCCGGAGTACTGCTTGACCGGTTTGCCGGCGGCTTCGGTGAGGCCGAAGGCCGCCAGCAGCTGCGCGGCGCGGTCGCGCGCCGCCTGCCGGGTGTGGCCGAGCAGGCGGCCCAGCAGCACCAGGTTCTCGGCACCGGTCAGGTCTTCGTCCACCGACGCGTACTGCCCGGTGAGGCTGACCCGGCCGCGGACGGCGTCGGCGTCGCGGACGACGTCACGGCCGAACACGCGGGCCTCGCCGCCGTCCGGGCGGAGCAGGGTGGCGAGCATCCGGACGGTCGTGGTCTTGCCGGCGCCGTTGGGTCCGAGGACGCCGTAGACGGTGCCGGCGGGCACCACGAGGTCGACACCGTCGACGGCCCGGGTGTCGCCGAAAACCTTGACGAGCCCGGAGGTTTCGATCGCGGGTGAGGTCATCTGCGGTCCTTTCACGCGCAGTAGGGGCGGGTCCGGCGGGCGTCGCGCAGCGCGAGCCCCCACCAGGTGAGTTCGTCGAGCAGGGCCGGCACGCGTTCGTCGTCGAACGACGGCGCGAGCAGGTCCAGGGAAACCGCGTCGCGCATCGTCACGGTGTGCAGCTCCAGGAAGACCTCCCGCAGCTGTTCGACGGCGTGGCGGCCGCGGGCGCGGTAGCCGTAGGAGACGAAGCCGACCGGTTTCGCGTGCCACTCGTCGTAGGCGAAGTCGATCGCCTGCTTGAGCGGCCCGGGAAAGCTGTGGTTGTACTCGGGTGTCACGACGACGTACGCCTCCGCCCGGGCGATGCGCTCCCGGAACCGGGTCAGCCCCGGCGTCGGCTCCGCCGGGTACGCCGCCGGGAGGTCCGCCTCGGCGAGGTCGACCGGGTCGAGGTCGAGCCCCGCCCGCCGGGCCGCCGTCGCCGTGAACCAGCCGCCGACGCGCGCGCCGGCCCTGCCTTCGCGGGTGCTGCCGATCAGCACCACCACCCGCAGCGGCCCACCGTCCATTCCGGCCTCCTCTCGCCCGCTACCCGGAAGGCGCGAGACGCGCTGCCAGATCGAATCTGGCTGAAACGTTTCATCCGCGTGGTAGGCTCGCGCTTTCTCTGCGAGGGGGTGCTTTGGTCGGCATCAAGGACGTCGCCAAGCGGGCCGGCGTCTCGATCGGCACGGTGTCCAATGTGGTCAACCGGCCGCACGTGGTCGCGGTGGCCACCCGGAACCGGGTGCTGTCGGTGATCGAAGAGCTCGGCTACGTCCGCGACGAATCGGCGCGGCAGCTGCGCGCCGGCCGCAGCCGGATCATGGGGCTGCTCGTGCTCGACCTCGGCAACCCGTTCTTCGTGGACGTCGCCCGCGGCGCCGAGCAGGCCGCGCATGCCGAAGGCCTCAACATCATCACCTGCAACAGCGGCCAGCGGTCCGACCTCGAGGCGTCCTACCTGGCCATGTTCGCCGAGCAACGGGTGCGCGGCGTGCTGCTGAGCCCGGTCGCGACGTCCGGCGAGGCCCTACGCGCGTTCCGCCGCAGCGGCACGCCGTACGTGTTCGTCGACCGGAAGGCGCCGACGTCGGAGGCGAGCTCGGTCGCGGTGGACGACATCGCGGGCGGCGCCCTCGCGGCCCGCCACCTGCTGGAAACCGGGCACCACAACATCGCGTTCGTCAACGGTCCCGCCATCCTCGCCCAGTGCCGCGACCGCGAGCAGGGCGTCCGCACAGCGCTGGCGGGGTCGGCGGCGGAGCTGACGGTGCTGGAGGCGATCGGCCTCGACGTCTCGTCCGGCCGGGACGCGGGCGCCCGCCTGCTGGGCATGAGCCCCCGCCCGACGGCGGTGTTCTGCGCGAACGACCTGCTGGCACTGGGCGTGCTGCAGGCGATGGTCGGCGCGGGCGTGCGCATCCCCGAGGAGATGGCGATCGTGGGCTACGACGACATCGAGTTCGCCGGCGCGGCGGCGGTGCCGCTGACCTCGGTCCGCCAGCCGGCCCAGCGCCTCGGCCGCACGGCGGCGGAGCTGCTGCTCGCGGAGACGGCGGACACCACAGTGGAGCACCAAGCCGTGGTGTTCACGCCGGAACTGGTCGTCCGCGAGTCGACCCGGGTGCGTCGCTGAGCGTGACCGACGTCGCCGGAAAATAGTTTGGCTTGCTCACGACTTTTCGGCACACTGCCGATCATGGGGCTTCGCGCGTGATCGACAGGTGGGCGCGGCTGCAGGCCGTCGCGGTGTCCGGTTCCTCCGCCGAAGGGCTGATGCTCGCCGCGCTTCCGCTGCTCGCCGTCTCGCTCACCACCGATCCGCGTGAGATCTCGCTGATCAACATCGCCGGGCAGGCGCCGTGGCTGCTGCTCTCCCTCTTCGCCGGCGTGCTCATCGATCGCGTGCGGCGGACCGCCGTGCTCGCCTGGGCGTATGCCGTCCAGGTCGGAGCCGCGGTCGTGCTCGCCGCCGTCGCCTCCGCCGGGCTGCTCAGCCTGCCCGTACTGCTCGTCGTCGCCTTCGTCGTCACGTCCGCGCAGGTCCTCGGGGACGGCGCCAGCGGGGCGCTCGTGCCCGAGCTCGTCGAGCCCGACCGGCTCGCCCACGCCAACGCGCGCCTCACCGTCATCGACCGGGGTGTCGTGCAGTTCGTCGTCCCGCCGCTGACCGGCTTCCTCGTCGTGGTCAGCGCCGGGGCTCCCGCCTGGCTGGCCGCCGCCTGCGCGTTGCTCGCCCTGTTCCTGACCCGGCGCATCCCGTCGGCGTCGGTGGTGGCCGCGCGGACCCATCCGCTGCGGGACCTGTCGGCCGGGCTCACGCACCTGGTCCGGACGCCGCTGCTGCGGTCGATCACGATCAACGTCGCGCTGGGCTCGTTCGCCGCCAGTGCCAGTAACTCGATGCTCGTGCTGTACGCGACGCAGATCCTGCACGTGGGCTCGGTCGGTTACGGCCTGCTGCTCGCCTGCCTCGCGGTCGGCTGGGTGGCGTCGTCGTTCGTGGTGCAGAAGGTCGTCGACCGGCTCGGGTACTCGTGGTCGATGCGGTGGGCGCAGAGCCTCGGCGCGGTGGCGCCGCTGCTGCTGGCCGTGCTGCCGCCGTGGCCGCCGCTGATCGGCGTGGTGCTGGTCTTCCTGACCTCGACGGTGCTGGTCTGGAACGTCTGCTCGCAGTCCAGCCGCCAGCGCTTCACGCCGGCGCCGCTGCTCGGCCGGGTGCTGACCAGCCACCGCGCGCTGGCTTGGGGCCTGACCCCGCTCGGCGCGCTGACCGGCGGCCTGGTCGCGGCGCACTGGAGCCTGCGGGGCGTCTGGGTGGTGGTCGCGGCGATCCAGGCGTTCAGCGCGGTGCTGGTGTGGATCCAGCTGTCCCCGGAAGCCTTCCGCCGCACCGAACTCGCGACGGCCGAGGCCGCCCGGGCTTGATACCGGGTGGCGCACCGGGTCGGGGCACCGGCGCGCCACCCGGAGGCCTACCCGCCCAGGGCCAGCGCCACCGCGCCGAGCAACGCAGCGTCCTGGTCGAAGCGGGCCGATACCAGCTCCGGCGGGAACGGCACCGCGTGCGCCAGCCGATCCGCCAGCGCCGGCAGCAGCACGTCCGCCGAGCGGACCAGCCCGCCGCCGACCGCGATGCGCTGCGGGTCCAGCGCGATCGCCAGGTTCGCCACGTGCATCGACAGCTCGTCGAGCGCCGCCGTCACCAGTTCCTTGGCCTCGACGTTCTCCTTGGCCAGGGCGAACAGCTCACCCGCGGTGACCGGGCGGCCGAGCAGATCACTCGCCCGGCCGCCCAGCCCGCGCCCACCGACGGCTTCCTCGAGCGGCGCCGCTCCGCTCGCGAAACCCTCGGTGTCCTGCGGCGAGAGCAGGTTGTACCCGATCTCGCCCGCAGCTCCGTTGGCGCCGGTCAGCAACCGGCCGCCGACCAGCACCGCCGCCGCGATGCCGGTGCCCAGGGACAGGAACACCGCCGGGTCGGCCCCGGCCAGCGCGCCCCACCGCCACTCCGCCAGCGCCGCCGCCTTCGCGTCCGTCCCCACCGAGATCGGCACGGCCGGGAACTCGGCCGCCACCCGCTCGGCCAGGTGCAGCTCCTCCCAGCCCGGGACGTTCGGCGCGAGCAGGATCCGGTCCGGCAGCACGATTCCCGGGCTGACGACGCCGATGGCGGTCGGCTCCGCGCCCGCCTCGGTCAGGAGCGCTCGCGCGCCGGCCAGCGCCCGCACCACGACCTGCTCGGCCCCCGCCTGCGCGTCGGTGTCCAGCCGGCGCGTGGCCAGCAGGTTCCCGTCGCGGTCGGCGAGCCCCAGCGCCACCTTCGTGCCGCCGAAGTCGATGCCGAGAATCCGTTCGCCCGTCACTCCCTGAACCCCTCGATCTGCGGCGCCACGGCCGCGTCCCCGTGGTGGCCGTGCCCGCCGGCCGCCCGCACCACGATCCGGCCGGTGTTGAAGCCGTCGACGCTGATCACCGGCACCGCGCCCCGCAGGTCGGACGCCTTGTAGGTAACGGTCAGCGTCTGCGACTGGCCCGGCCACAGCGTGATGTCGTTGTCGTCCCAGGTCGCGTTCGCGAGCTGGTTGTCGCCCGGTCCCTCACGCCCGTCCGGCGTGCCGCGGCGGACGTCGGCCCGCAGGAAGAACGCCGCCCCCGGCGTCTTCGCCGTGTTGGTCACGGTCACCGTAGAGACGAGGTCGCCGCCGTTCGAGCGCGTTGAAGCGACCGCGCTGACCTGCGACTTCGGCAGGTTCTGCAGGGCCCGGAGGTTGCTGTACTGGGACAGCGTCGCCTGCGGGTTGCCCAGCGTCTTGCCCCAGTCGACGACGTCCTTCTGCGTCGAGAGCCAGTAGACGTTCCGGTCGACGACCTTCCCGCCCTGCTTCACCTGCAGCTCGACGAAGTAGACCTGCGCGGGCGCCGGGGCCTTCGTCTCGGCGGGCACCTTCGGCTTCAGCACCCCGGTGCGAACACCCTGCGAACCCAGCGAGAGCCCGGACGCCGTCCGGTCGTCGAGGACCTTGCCCGCGGTGTCGAGCACACGGGCCTGCACCGAAAGGCCGGACTGCGTGCCCGCGCCGAGGTTGTCCAGGGTCACCGAACCGTTGTCGTAGCCGTAGATCGCGTGCAGCGGCTTGTTCGCCTTCTTGGCGCCGAAGAACGCGCCCGCCTGGTCGCCGTCGTCGTTGTAGAGCGACCACAGCAGCGTCGGCCACCCCTTGTTCAGCTGCCAGTAGACGACACCGGTCGCCGGGTTGTCCTTGTCCGTCGAGTGGTGCAGGAACGCCTCGAACTGCGAGCGGGTGTTCTCGTAGTTCGCGATGTTCGCGAGGTCCACATAGGACTTCAGCGAGTTCCACTTCCCGTACCGCTGCGTGATCGACTGGTCCAGCGTGTAGAGCGTGCCGAACTTGTAGCCGCCGTGGCCGGGCTCGAAGTTCGCGTGGTACTGGTTGTATTCCGGGTCCTGCCACAGCTTCGCCTGCTCGGCGGGCGACAGGAACCGCTTGATCGAGTCCAGCGTCGGCACGGTGTGCCCGGCGCTCTGCTCGCTCGCGAAGCCCCACGACCCGCCGGCGTTGGTCCGCGAGGAGTCGTCCGCGTCGAAGTGGGAGGTGTCGTACCAGTAGGACGGCGGGACCCAGTCGTACGGGCCTTCCTTCTCCCCCGACTGCCCCAGCGCCGGCGTGCTCTTGTACTCCGCCGAGGCGATCACCGGTACCTGGAAGTCGGCTTCCTTGAACGCTTTCAGCGTCTCGGACTCCTGACGTGGCACCGGCTCGTTGTCGCTCCAGCCGTAGTTGAAGACGCTCGGGTGGTTCCGCTCCATCCGGGCGATCGTGTACGCCGAATCGTGCATGATCCGGTAATCGCGCTCGGTCAGCGTCGAGGCGTCCTCGGGCTGCCAGGCGTCACAGCACAGGAACCCGCCGATGACGAGCAGCCCGGCGCGGTCGGCCTGGTCGTAGAAGTCCTGCGGCATGTCGTGGCCCTCGAGGCGGACGCCGGAGAGGCCCATGTTCTTGATCAGCGCGATCTGGTGCGCGGTGTCGGCCTGGTCGTAGCGCAGGAAGAGGTCCGGCGCGAAGCCGCCGCCGCGGAACACGAAGTCCTTGCCGTTGATCGTGAACTGCCGCGCACCCTCGGGCAGCGGCGCGGACTTCCCGACCAGGCGCGAAGTCACCGTGCGGATGCCGAAGGTGCTCTTGGACGACGTCGACAGCACGCCGTCCTGCGAGACCGCGGTGGTCAGTGTGTACAGCGGCTGGTCGCCCATCGAGTACGGCCACCAGACCTGTGGCTTGTCGATCTTCACCGGCGCGAAGGCCACCGTCCGCTTGGTGTTCGCCGGGATCGTCACGCGCTGGTGGACGACGATCGGCGCACCCGAAGGCGGGTTCACCGTCGCCGCGACGTCGCCGGTCTGCGCGGCGCCCGCGTTGTTGGTGACGTCGACCTTCACTGTCAGCTTCGAACTGGAGAGGTCGGGGGCGTTGTCCTGCACGACGTGCGCGTTGTCGCCGGTCAGCGCGTCGGACACCTGCAGGGTCGGCGGGAACTGGATGCCGGTGTTGTTGTCCGGCGGGATCTGGCCCCAGTCGACCTGGTCGAGCGTGTACATCTTCAGCGGGTCGTTGGGGTAGACCTTGATCGCCAGGGTGTTCTTGCCCGGCTTGACGAGCTTCGAGACGTCGAACGTGTGCCCGGCGAACGCGCCGCTCACGACGTCCTTCGTGGCGACGAGCTTGCCGTTCACCCAGACGTCGCCCTCGCCGACGATGCCCGGGATGGTCAGCTTCGCGTGCTGGCCTGGGCGGATCGCCGGGGTGAAGTCGGTGCGGTACCACCACGGGTCGGCGAACGGCTTCGTGACGACGGGGCCGAGCTTGTCGACGTAGCCGAAGCACTTGCGCATGTTGTCGGAGTAGAAGACGTCCGGGCACTGCCCGTTCTGCACCAGGGCGTTGATCTCGGTGCCCGGGGCGCCCGCGTCGTCCGGCTTGACCGGCAGCCAGCCGCCGGTGCCGTAGCCGGGCGTCGACACCTTCTCGCCGCCGTCCTTGACGTTCGCGGTGGTGAGGACCTGCCAGCCCTGCAGGCCGATGGTGCTCAGGCCGTGCGGTTTCGCCGCTTCGGTGTGGACGTCCTGCGCCGAAGCCGGCGTCGCGACGCTGAGCACCCCCGGCACCAGGAGCAGCGCGGCCAGCGCCGCGAGCTTCTTCGTCATGCCTGAGCCCCTTCGGTCTCGGTGGAGGCGAAGGCCTCCTTGATCTCCTTCGGCCCGAACGGCCACGTGTTCTCGGCCTTGGCATAGACCAGGTACGCGAGGGCGCCGACGGCGATCCAGCCCAGCGACAACCCGATCGACAGCCAGGTGGCGGAGACGTAGAGGTAGACCCAGCCGACCAGCGCGACGATCGTCGGCACCGGGTACAGCCACTGCCGGTAGGGCCGCTTGAGGTCCGGCTGACGGCGGCGCAGCGTCACGATCGCCGCGACCTGGGCCAGCGACTGGATGATGACGAGCGTGGCGACGGCCGCGTTGATGACGTCGGTCAGCGTGAACAGCGAGCCGATGATGGTGATCGCGCCCATGGTGAGGACGCCGGCGGTCGGCAGGTTCAGCTTCGGGTGCAGCTTGCCGAACATCGAGAGGAACACCTTGTCGCGCGCGGCTTCGAACGGCACACGCGAGCCGCCGAGCAGGCCGGCGAACACCGAGCCGATGGCCGCGACGACGATGAAGACGGTGACGACCTTCGCCGTGGCGGTACCCCACGCCTGTTCCAGCACGGTCGAGGCGACCGACGTGGCGGTCTTCAGTTCCTCCAGGGGAACCGAGCCGAGCACGCCGACCTGCAGCAGGAAGTAGAGGCTCATGATGCCGACGATCGAGAAGAGGATCGACCGCGGGATCGTCCGTCCCGGCGTGCGGACTTCGCCGCCGAGGTAGGCCGTCGTGTTGTAGCCGAGGTAGTCGTAGATCGCGATGATCAGGCCGGCGCCGAGGCCGCCCCAGAACGTGCCTTCACCGGCCGAGCTGAACGCGCCCGGGGTGAAGGCGAACGCCTGCGCGCCGCTGAAGTGCGAGAAGGCCGCGACGATCGTGGTGAGCACCGCGATCAGCATGACCACGAACAGCACGGTCGTGAGCTTGCCGATCTGGCCGATCTTGCGGAACAGCGCGGCCACGATGACGAGCGTGATGCCGACACCGATGATCTTGCCCAGCGGCGTCGTGCCCGCGTCGTCGGTGACGCCGGGGATCAGGTAGCCGAGGTACTGGACCAGGCCGATGATGCCGGTCGACATGATCAGCGGGATGAACAGCACCGCGCTCCAGACGAACAGGAACGGCATCAGCCGTCCGGTGCGGTACTGGAACGCTTCGCGCAGGTACAGGTAGGTGCCGCCGGCACCCGGCATCGCGGCGCCGAGTTCGGCCCAGATGAGCCCGTCGGCCAGCGCGACGATCGCCCCGATGATCCAGCCGAACATCGCCTGCGGGCCGCCCATGGTGGCGACCATGGCGGGAATCGTGACGAACGGGCCGATACCGCACATCTGGGTCATGTTGATCGCGGTGGCCTGCATCGGGCCGATCTTGCGCTCAAGGGCGGGCTGCGGCTCCCCTGAGCGGGTGGGTGAACTCACGACGTGCCTCCGTCTAGTAGTTAGTAAAGTTTCTTAACATAGAACACCCGGGGCCGGAAGAGATCCGTGGATAAACTTGCGGCAACGCGGAGCGGAGATGGGGACGTCGTGGGGCGAATCGGGCCGCAGGTGGGAACCCCGGCGAGCATGCGCGCCCTGAACCAGCGTCTGGTGCTGGAGCGGCTGCGCGGGCAGGGCGAAGCGACCCGGCCGCAGATCGCGGCCGCGACGGGACTGTCGAAACCCACGGTGGGACAGGCGCTCCTCGATCTCGAGCAGCACGGACTGGTCCGGACCACCGGCCGCAGCCTGGCCGGCCCGGGACGCGCGGCGGTCGTCTACCGCGCGGCGCCGGACGCGGGGCACGTCGTCGGCGTCGACATCGGGCGGCGGGCGATCCGGATCGCCGTGGCCGATCTGGAAGGCAGCATCGTCGCGCGGCTCGACGAGCCGAACCGGTGCCGCTCCGCGAGCGCTTTGGTGCGTACCGTAAGCGAATCCGTCGAACGCGCGGTGGCGTCGGCCGGCCTGACCCCGCACGACGTCGTCTCGACGGTGGTCGGCACGCCGGGCGTCCCCGACCCGGCGACGGGGACGGTCCACCGCGCACCGAACCTGCCGGGGTGGGAGCGGCGCGGAGTGCTGCACGAGCTCGTCACGGCGCTGGCCGGCGCCGGGTCCGACGTCGTGGTGGAGAACGACGCGAACCTGTGCGCGGTGGGCGAGCACGCGCTCGGGGCGGCGCTGGGCGTGGACGTGCTGGTGTGCCTGACCGTCGGTACCGGGATCGGCATGGGGCTGCTGGTGGAAGGCCGCCTGTTCCGGGGAGCGCACGGCGCGGCGGGCGAGATCGCGGACCTGCCGTTCGGCCCGCGGCCGGCGGGGGCGGGTGCGCGGCGGCCGGGGCCGGTGGAGACGGCGGCGGCGGGGCAGGCGGTGGTCTCGGCGGCCCGTTCGCTGGGATTGACCGCGCGGTCGGCGAAGGACGTGTTCCGGCTGGCCCGGGCCGGCGACTCTCGCGCGCTTCAGGTGGTCGCGGAGGAAGCGGAGAAGCTGGCTTACGTGGTCGCGGCCGTGACCGCGGTGCTCGATCCGCGGTTGATCGTGCTGGGTGGCGGGATCGGGGGCAACGCGGACTTGCTCGCGTCGCCGATGCGGACGGCGCTGGCCGCGACGCTGCCGGTGGTGCCGGAGATCGTGGCGGGACAGCTGGGTGAGGACGCGGTGCTGGCGGGAGCCATCGCGACGGCGCTGGAGACGGCCCGGGAGCTGGTGTTCGACCGGCGGGGGGCGCGCCGCGCGGCCGGTGGAGCGTAGGCAGACCGATCGATCACCACGCCGTTCCGCGAGCTAGTCCGAGGGACCGCGCAGCGTCAGCACCACTCGCAACACGTGCTCGACCGCCGTCGGGAACGGCGCTCCCCGCAGTTCTCCCCGCTCCGCCAAGTTCTCCGCCGCGAACTCCAGCACCCGCTCCGGCCCGCCCCGCCGCACCACGAGCGCGGCCAGGTCCTCCAGGTCCAGGTCAGGGTGGTCCAGGCGCGTCAAGGCGAACTCGATCATCAGCTCTTCCGACGTCATGTCCACCTCCTCCCCTCCATCCTAAGCACCTCGGAGCTAACACTTGATCGAACAGACTTCGAGCCCCGATGTGGTGATGTCCACGCCTGGACCGGACACCCACAGCAGGCACGACTGGGCCGTTCGACGGAGATTTCGGGCGATCGTGTACAGAAGGCGAATACCCGGTAACCCGGACGAGCCGGTCAGTCATGATGTTGCACTCACCCGGCGACGGATCGGAGGCGACATGGCCCTGCATCGCCAGCGCACGCGAGCCGGGATCCGCCGGCCGCGGCACGCTCTCCCCGCACCCTGGTGGCCACCCGTTCTCGTGGCCGCCTCCGTCGCCGCGGTGATTCCCGGCGACACCGTCGGAGGCCTGCTCGTCGGGACGAGCGTCCTCGTCGCCCTGACCGCGCTCGCCGCGGCCCGGCGGGTACTGGGACACGCTTCGGTGCACGTCAACCTGATCCTCGCGGAAGAACTGGCCGCCACTCGCTTCGACGACTGAGCCCGCGCACGGCAGCGGTGTGATCGAGTCTACCTCGCTTACTGTACCGTCCAGACGGTATAGTAAGTGTCATGACCGCCATCCTGCCGGCCCCGGGACCCGTCCTGAGCCACCGGCGCCGCTGGGCCGCCCTGGGCGTGCTGGTCGGCGCGGTGCTGCTGCTCGCCGTCGACGGCACCGTGCTGTACCTCGCCGTGCCGTCGCTGACCCGCGAGCTCGCGCCGACCGCGACCGAGATCCTCTGGATCGGCGACGTCTACTCCCTCGCCCTGGCCGGCCTGCTGGTCACCGCCGGAAATCTCGCCGACCGCTTCGGCCGCAAGAAGGTGCTGCTCATCGGCACGGCGGCGTTCGGCCTGGCGTCCGCCCTGGCCGCCTTCTCCCCCACCGCGGGCGTGCTCGTGGTGGCCCGTCTGCTGCTCGGGATCGCGGGCGCGACGATCATGCCGTCGACGCTCTCGATCATCCGCACCCTGTTCGCCGACCCGCGCGAGCGCACCCGCGCCATCGCGATCTGGTCGGCCGGGTCCGGCGGCGGCATCGCACTCGGCCCGCTCGTCGGCGGGGTGCTGCTGGAGCACTACTGGTGGGGCTCGGTGTTCCTGATCAACGTGCCGATCGTCGTCGTCTTCCTGATCGCGGGCGCCCTGCTGTTGCCCGAGTCGCGTGATCCGCTTCCCGGCCGCTTCGACCTGCTCTCGGCCGGGCTGTCGCTGGCCGCGATCGTCCCGCTGGTCTACGCGGTCAAGCACGCGGTCGGCTCGGGGATCGACGCGCAGGTGGCCGTCGCGGCCGCCGTCGGAATCGGGTCCGGCGTCGCGTTCGTACGCCGTCAGCGACGGGCGGAGAGCCCGCTGATCGACGTCGCGCTGTTCCGCAACGGCGCGTTCAGCGGTGCCGTCCTGGCCAGCTTCATCGCCGTGTTCGCGCTGATGGGCCTGCTGTTCTTCTTCTCGCAGTACCTGCAGCTCGTCCGCGGCTTCACCCCGCTGCAGGCCGGGTTCGCGGAGATGCCGGCGACGCTGGCCTCGATCGTCGTCGTGGCCGCGGTCGGGGTGGTCGTCGGCCGGCTCGGCCGCGGCCGGGCCGTCGCGGCGGCGCTCGCCGTCGCCGCGGTGGGGCTCGCCCTGGTCGCGGTGACCGAGCGGGCGCAGTACTGGTGGCTGGGCCTGAGCCTGGTGCCGGTCGGGCTCGGCGTCGGGCTCGCCCTCACGCTCACCGTCGACTCGGTGCTGTCCGCGGTCCCGCGGGACAAGGCGGGCTCGGCGTCGGCGATCTCCGAAACCGCCTACGAACTCGGTGCGGCGCTGGGCATCGCGCTCCTCGGCTCGCTGGTCACCGTGGTCTACCGTGCTTTCCTGCCGGCCGGCCCGGTTCCCGGCGAGGTGCGCGACTCCCTCGCCGCCGCGGCGAACGTGCTCGACCCGGCGTCCGAACTCGCCCACACGGCGCGAGAAGCGTTCACCGGTGCGATGCAGGTGACCTCGCTCGCCGCGGCGGTCATCACCGCCGTCGCCGCGGTGATCGCCTGGCGTACGATTCCGTCCGGAAAGGACTGACCATGCCTCGCAAAGCCGGACGCGGCCCGGAAGAAACCCGCCGGGCCCTGCTCGACGCGGCCGGGACCGTGATCCGCACCCGCGGGATCTCCGCCTCGCTCGACGACATCGCGAAAGCGGCCGGCGTGTCGAAAGGCGGGCTGCTGTACCACTTCCCGGCCAAGGAGGCGCTGGTCCGCGCGCTCGCGCAGGACATCCTGGACACCTACCGCGCCGAGGTGCAGGCAGCGCTGGACCCCGAAGACACGGCACCGGGCCGGCTGACCCGCGCGTACGTCCGCGCGTCGCTGGACACCTCCTACGACGAGATCGCCGTCCGCGAGAACATCGCCCTGGTAGCCCAGCTGATCTCGATCCCCGAGATCGCGGAGCTCGCCCGCGCGGACGCCGAGCGGTGGAACGAGGAGCTGGGCGCCGACGGCCTCCCGGACCACGTGGTCACCCTGGTCATCGCGGCGGCCGACGGGGCCAGCACGGCACCGCTGTGGGGCGTCGGCCTCGAGGTGGCCGCGGCGCGGAAGCTGGAACAGCAGCTCATCGAGCTGACGCTGACCGCCTGATCCCGGCGTTTGTCAACCCGCAATCAGTACTGGTAAATCACCACTCGCACCGCCCTACGGAAGTCGGCTCCGGGAACGGGAAACAACCGGTAAATTTTCGACAGCGCGCGCAAATCCGGCAAATCCCCGTCCCCCACGAGGAGTCTTCCGATGTCGAGGAAGTTCGCCCTGGCCGGCGCTGTCGCGCTGGCCTTGGCCGTGACACCGATCGCCGCGGGCACCGCGTCCGCCGCTCCGGCCGGCACCCAGCAGGAAGCCGCCGTCACCACGGTCTACTACAGCACGGCCAGCGCACCGTCGTTCCGCTCGGTGATCAATGCCGGTGCCGCCAACTGGAACCGCAGCGTCACCAACGTCAGACTGGTCGAGCGCAACTCCGGCGCCAGCCTGCGCTACACCGAGGGCAACGACCCCCGCGGGTCCTACGCCTCGACCAACGGGCACGGCAGCGGCACCATCTTCATCGACTACACCCAGGCCCGCCAGTACAACCCGACCCGCATCGCGGCGCACGAGACCGGGCACGCCCTCGGGCTGCCCGACCACTACTCGGGCCCGTGCTCGGAGCTGATGTCCGGCGGCGGCCCCGGCCCGTCCTGCACCAACGCGGTGCCGAACTCGGCCGAGCGCAGCCGCGTGAACTCGCTGTGGGCCAACGGCCTCGTGGCGACGAACCAGGCGGACCAGCAGATCTACGAGACGATCTACGGCTTCTGATCCACCGCGCCGGTGGCCTCCGGGCCACCGGCGCGCTCCGCCGGTTCGGCCCGGCCGACCCTGTCCGGGACGAAATCGGTGATCATCCCGATGGCGGGACCCGTCCGCGTCAATACGGTCGAACGATGAGAAAAGCACTTCTCGCCGGTCTAGCCGGCGCACTCGTCGTGACCGCCACACCCGCCGCCAACGCCGCCACGCGGCTCGCCCTGCCCGCGCCGACCGGACCGTACGCCGTCGGCAGCACCGAACTGCACCTGGTCGACCACGCGCGGCCGGATCCGTGGGTCGCGGGGACGACGCGCGAGCTGATGGTGACCGTCCGGTACCCGGCGCGTCCCGGCAGCGGCCCGAAGGCGCCCTACCTGTCGCCAGGAGCCGCGAAGCTCGTGTCCGAAGAGGACGCGACACAGCTCGGCATTTCCGCGGACGGCCTGGACTACACGTTTCCCACGCACGCCCGCACCGGCGCGCCCGCGGCCGGCGGGCGGTGGCCCGTCGTGCTCTACTCCCCCAGCGCGAAGTACCCGCGCTCGGTCGGCACCGCGCAACTGGAACAGCTCACGAGCGAGGGTTACGTGACGGTGGCGATCGACCACACCCACGAGCCGGCGGCGGTGCAGTTCCCCGGCGGCCGCGTCGAACGGCGGGTACTGCCGCCGGGCACCGACGGCAAGAAGCTGATCGCCACGCGGGTGGCGGACATCCGGTTCGTCCTCGACGAGCTGAAAGTCTTGTCCCACCGCGAAAATCCCGCCGGACTCTCCCTCGACCTGACCCGGATCGGCATGTTCGGCCACTCCGCCGGCGGGTTCACCACGGGCGAGACGATGGTCTCGGACGCCCGCATCGACGCGGGCGCCGACCTCGACGGCAGCATGGCGTACTCCCAGTCGGCCCGCGACTTCGGCCGCGTCGCGAACGAAGGCCTCGACCGGCCGTTCCTGCTGCTGAGCGCCGGCAACCACAGCGCCGCGTCCGATCCTTCGTGGCAGGAGTTCCTGAGCCACCAGCGCGGGCCGGTCCGCGAGCACCACCTCCCGGATGGTGAGCACTTCAGCTACACCGATTATCAGGCACTGCTTCCCCGGCTCGGCTTGGACCCGGCTGCGCTCGCGCCGTTCATCGGCACCGTCGACGCCGGGCGGAGCATCGCCATGCAACGCGCGGAACTCAGCGGTTTCTTCGCCCGGTACCTGCGGGGCTGACCGGCCGTTGGTGGCGGCACCGCGCCGTTGCCGCCACCGCGCGGGTCACCGCCGGGTCCACTGCTGGTTGGCCCCGCCGCCGCAGGTCCAGAGGATGATCTTCGTGGCGTTCGCGGTGCCGGCGCCGCTCGCGTCCAGGCACAACCCGGACAGCGCGTTGGTGATCGTGCCGTCGGCATTGAGGGTCCATTGCTGGTTGCGCTGGCCGTTGCAGTCCCAGATGACGACCGCGGTGCCGTTCGACGTGCCGCTGTCGTAAGCGTCCAGGCATCGGGTGCCGTTGACGACGAGCTGCCCGCGGGCCGGCGTCCAGGTCTGGTTGGGTCCGGCGGCGCAGTCCCACAGCTGGGCCTGGACGCCGTTGGCGATGCTGTTGTCGTCGACGTCCAGGCACCGGCTCGACTGCGTTCCGACCACCTGGACCCCGGCGGTGCCGGGCAGCGGCAGGATCGCGACGTCGGCGAGGGGCGGCGAGGCGCCCGTGAGCGTCAGGGAGTTCGTCCCTTTGCCCAGGGAGACCACGGCGGAGACGGTCTTGGTCGCGCCTCCGGTCGCCGGGAACGCGACGACGGTCGGCTGCTGACCGTTGACGGCGAGGGCCGGCGTCCGGGTGGTGGTCGCGCTGTAGGTGAAGGTCGCGACGGCCAGGCCCGTTGCCGCCGCCGTGATCCCGGTGAGTTTTGAGCCGTAGTGCGCCGATGCGGCGTCGGTCCCTTGGACGGTCACCAGCACCGAATCGTTCGCCGGCACGCTCACGCTGTAGCCGGTGGCGAAGCTGCCGTTGTCCTTGCCTGCCCAGAGGTTCCGCACTTTCGCCGGTGCCGTGGTCAGGCCGAGGTCGGCCCAGCGCACGGTCATGGTCGCCGCCGAGGACGTCCGGTTGAGCAGCAGCACGGCCCGCTTTCCTGCGCCGGCGAGAACTTTGCCGTAGACCTGACGGCCGGCGGAGTCTTCGGCGACCTTCACCCCCTGCAGCCCCCGCTGATCCTGGTCGACGGCGATGACTTCCCGGTTCTCGAGGACCGCCGCGGTTTCCGAGCTCATCGTCGCGAGGTTGTTGCCCGCCAGCAGCGGCGCACCGGAGATCGCCCACATGCCCAGCTCGGTCCGGCCCTGCGCGGCGGAGAGCCCGGGCATGCCGACGGTGAGCATGTCCGGATCGTTGACGTACCCGGTGTGCTGCGAGACGGGGTGCTGCGCCTGGTCGAAGTTGGTCAGCGCCTGCGGGAGGGTCGCGGTCTGGCCGTAGTAGATGATGTCGGTGCTGGTGCGCCACATCGGGGCGGTGCCGGCGCCCCAGTTCCACGGGTTCTTCTTGCCCCAGTCGCAGACGGACAGGGTGAGTGTGCGACCGGTCTGCGCGGTCGCGGCGCGGTTGGCGTCGCTGATGGCCCGGTAGGTGCTCGCCGGGTCGAGGCCCTCGGCGTCGCCGCCGCACCAGTCGACCTTGACGAAGTCGAAGCCCCAGCGCTGGAACTGCAGCATGTCCTGCAGGTAGTGACCTTCGCTCCCGGAGCCGGGCGCCGCGGGGCGGCCGGTCGGGAAGTAGTAGCCGCAGCCGTCGCGCCCGGCATCGGTGTAGATGCCGGCTTTCAACCCTTTGCCGTGCAGGTAGTCCGCGATCGCCTTCATCCCGCCCGGCCACTCGGCTTCGTCGACCGTGATATCGCCGGAGCCGTCACGGGTTCCCTGCCACCAGCCTTCGTCGATGTTGACGTGGGTGTAGCCGGCGTCCTTCAGTCCGGCCGACACCAGCGCGTCGGCCTGCGCTTTGATGACGTTGTAGTCGATCTTCGCGGCGAAGGAGTTCCATGAGGCCCAGCCCATGACGGGTGGCGTCACCGGCTGTTCCGGGGCGGCGGCGGTCGCGGTGCCGGGTGTCAGGAGTGTTCCGGCCAGTAGTAGGAGCACGGTCAACGCCTGGCGCAGCTTCATGGCTTCGCTCCGACTTCGTCGTCGAGTGTGTTAGCGTTAACATTCCGATGTACGGTTGGATTGTTGACCACAGGTGGTTTGCTCGTCAAGGGGCGGATGGTGGAACGTTGTCCGCTGGTTTTACTGATACGGCTTCGCCGGGGCGTGGGAGTGATGACATGTGTTCGGATGTCGGTAATCTTGTTGTATAAACCGGGAAACGGTGTGGCAAGCGGACGCGGTGGCCCTGGCCGACCGCATCTCCGCACTGCTCACTGTCGTGCGGTCTGCCGAGGCTGAGATCGGTTCTCTGCTGGCGGAAATCGAGTCCCGCGGTGTCATGGAACTCTTCGGGTACCGTTCTGTCGCACGGCTCTTCGAACACCTCGCCGACGTTCCCAAGGCTGCCGCCGAAACCGTGGTCAAGCGAGCCCGCGCCCTCACCCCGAGCCGCACCCTCGACGGCACACCCATCCCCGCCGGTGCTCCCGCCACCGGCGCTGCCGCCTCGGAGGGCCGGTTGAGCAACCCGATGATCGACACGATCGTCGGGGTGACGACCCAGATCCCGCCCGAGCACCGCGATGATGCCGAGCAGCACCTGCTGTCCTTCGCCGCCGAAGCCGGGCACAAGCAGATTGCCGCTTTGGGTGCACGCATCCTGGCCCACCTGGATCCCGACGGCGCTGCACCCAACGAGACCGAACCGGCCAAGCCCAGCCGCGAATTGTCGTTTCGCCACAAGAGAACCGGATTCTGGGAGCTGAACGGCCGGTTCGACGACGAGACCGGCGCCCGAGCCAGCGCCCTGTTCGACTCTCTCGCCGAGCGTCACGGCACCGAGGAGGGCCCGGACTTACGTTCGCGGCATGAACAAACGGGAAAGGCCCGCAGCCCACCGGCTACGGGCCTACACCCACGCCCGAGGCGTCCCCAGGTCGACCGCCGACGAAGCAGCAGCGCGGCCCTACCGTGGACCCGGCACGTTTCGAACAACCGCCGATGAAGGTCCCGGCTCAACCCCAAGTCAAAAACCGGTAATGCAGCCCGGTCGAAGACTCCTGCCACTCCCCCACGGAGTCCGGCGCACGGCCCACCTCAGGCGCCCGCGTGTCACCCTCGAAGCTCTCCCGGATCTCCGTCACCACGATCCGGTCCGCGAACGGCAACGCCGCCCGGTACACCGCCGCGCCGCCGATCACCCAACCGTCCTCCGACACCGTCGTGAGCGCACGCCCCAAATCGGGGAAAGTCTCCACACCCTCCTGCTGCGTACTCGACAGCACCACGTTGCGCCGGCCCGGCAACGGCCGGAACCGAGGCGGCAGCGACTCCCACGTGCAGCGTCCCATGAGGACAGTCGCTCCCGCCGTCAGTGTGCGGAAGTGCTTCAGGTCCTCCGGGAGGTGCCACGGCAACCCGCCGTCGCGGCCGATCACGCCGTTCGCCGACTGGGCCCACACCAGGCCGATCACACCGCCACCGGGGCCTTGATGCCGGGATGTGGGTCGTAACCGTCGAGGGCGATGTGCTCGTAGGTGTAGTCGAACAAGCTGTCCGCGGGCTTGAGGCTCAGCGTGGGGAACGGCCGCGCGTCGCGAGCGAGCTGCCTGCGGACCTGGTCCTCGTGGTTGTCGTAGATGTGGCAATCGCCGCCCGTCCACACGAAGTCGCCGACACCCAGCCCCACCTGGGCAGCGATCATGTGCGTCAGCAGCGCGTAACTCGCGATGTTGAACGGCACGCCGAGGAACAGGTCCGCGCTGCGCTGGTACAGCTGACAGGACAGCTCGCCGTCGGCCACGTAGAACTGGAAGAACGCGTGGCACGGCGGCAGCGCCATCTGCGGGATCTCCCCGACGTTCCACGCCGACACGATGATCCGCCGCG
This sequence comes from Amycolatopsis sp. NPDC028719, assembly GCF_055565395.1. Taxonomy (NCBI): domain Bacteria; kingdom Bacillati; phylum Actinomycetota; class Actinomycetes; order Pseudonocardiales; family Pseudonocardiaceae; genus Amycolatopsis; species Amycolatopsis sp. NPDC028719. Next base: position 417,028 of record NZ_JBVHUL010000006.1, on the reverse strand, counting down.
AGTCCGGGTTCTCGCGCAGCGTGCGCAGCACCTCGGCGATCTGGTCGACGTGCCCGCCACCAGGAGTCGGCCACGAACGCCACTGGACGCCGTACACCGGGCCGAGATCGCCGTCCGGTGCGGCCCACTCGTCCCAGATCGTGACGCCGTTCTCCTGGAGCCACCGGACGTTGCCGTCGCCGCGCAGGAACCACAGCAGCTCGTACGCGACCGACCGGAAGTGGACCTTCTTCGTGGTGATCAGCGGGAAGCCGTCGGCCAGGCGGTAGCGGAGCTGGTGCCCGAAGATCGACCGCGTGCCCGTGCCGGTGCGGTCCGCCTTGCGGGCTCCCGTCTCGAGGACGCGGCGGAGAAGGTCTTCGTACTGCGTGTCGGGCATGCCCGCGAGCCTAGACGAGCCGCTCCAGGTAGGCCCGCAGCATCACCTTCAGCTGGTCGAGCAGCGCGGTGGCGCCGTCGGGATCAGCGCGGAACGCCTCCTGGATGACGGCGTCGGCGGCCAGGAACGCGGTGCGACACGCCGTCGCGGCCTCTGCGTCGTCGCGGAGCAGGCCCTGCGCGACGAGCACGCGGTGCACGCCGGTGGCCATCACGCGCTTGTGGGCGGCGTCGGCCTCCCGCGTCGCCTCCGTCAGCCCGCGGCCCAGCCACAGCGCGCGGAACCCGGGTTCGGCGCGGTAGAGCGCGGCGAACGCGTCGACGAGCAGGCCGACGGGGTCGTCCCAGGTCTCCTTCGCCGCTTGGTCGGCGAAAGACGTCATCAGGTCTTCGAGCCGGGCGAGGTAGCCCTCGGCCAGCGCCTCGGTGATGGCGTCCCGGTCCGGCAGGTACTGGTACAGCGCGCCGACGGAGACGCCGGCCGCGGCGGCGACCCGCGTCGTCGTCAGGGCCTCGACGCCCTCCTCGGCGAGCAGCCGGTCGGCCGCTTCCAGGACGCGGGCCAGCTTCTCCCGGGCCCGGGCCTGACGCGGGACTCGCCGCAGCATCCACCGCTCCAAACCTGAACGTGACTTTGTTTCGCATTTATTCTAGCCTCGGGCCCATGGCAGTGGGAAGTTCCGTACTCGACGACGCACGGCGGGCGGTGGCCCGCGCGAGCAACGGCCTCGCGGGCGAAGGCCTGCTGATCGGCACGGCGGGCAACGTAAGCGTCCGGGCCGGCGAACACGTGGCGGTGACCGCGACTGGGGTCGTGCTGGGCGCGGCGACGCCGGACGACGTGACCGTCGTCGACCTCGACGGGACGGTCGTCGCCGGCGAGCTCGCGCCGACCTCGGAACTGGAGCTGCACCTGGGGATCTACCGGCGTTATGACGCGGGTGCGGTGGTGCACACGCACTCGCCGCAGGCCACCGCGGTGTCGCTGGTCCTCGACGAGCTCCCCTGCGTGCACTACCAGCAGCTCGCGCTGGGCGGCTCGGTCCGGGTCGCGCCGTTCGCCGTGTTCGGCTCGGCGGAGCTGGCCGCCGGGACCCTGGCGGCGCTCGACGGCAAGGCGGCGGCGCTGCTGGCCAACCACGGCGCGATCGCTCACGGCCCGACGCTGGACGGGGCGATGGACAATGCGCTGCTCCTGGAGTGGGCGTGCGGGCTGTACGTCCGGGCCGCCGCGCTCGGCGCGCCCCGGGCACTGGACGACCTGCAGCAGGAAGCCGTCGTGACGGCGGCCGTGCGGAGCGGGTACGGCCGGCCCCGGCGGATCGAGGACTGATGACGCAGACCGTCGTGACGCTGGGCGCGCACGTGTTCGACGTGCAGGTCCGGCCGGTCGAGGCCATCCCGGAGGGCCAGGGCGCCGCGCTGGTGGAGCAGATCCGGTTCGGCCCGGCGGGGACGGCCGCGGGCACGGCGGTGACGCTCGCGAAGCTCGGCGCCTCGGTCCGTTCGGCCGGCGCGGTCGGCGATGACCCCATCGGCGACCTGCTGCTGTCGATGCTCGCCCGGTACGGCATCGACACGTCGCTGGTGCTGCGACGCGCGGGCGTGCAGACGTCGGCGTCGGTGCTGCCGATCCGTCCGGACGGCAGCCGGCCCGCGTTCCACGTGCCGGGGGCCAACCTGGAGTACGAGCCGTCGGAGGCTCCCCTGGCCGAGCTGACCCGCGCGACCCACCTGCACCTGGGCGGACCGGAGCTGATGGGCGGCGCCGCGGCCGCGGCGATTCTCGCGCCGGTGCGGGCCGCCGGCGTGGTGACGTCGGCCGACCTGCTGGCGCCGGGTGATCCCGGGGTACTGGCCTGGATCGCGCCCGCGTTGTCCTCTTTGGACTACCTCCTGCCGAACGAAGACCAGGTGCTGGGCCTGACGGGCTCCGCGTCCCTGGAAGACGGCGCCCGGGCGCTGCTCGAGCGGGGAGTCGGCTGTGTGGCGGTCACGCGGGGAGCCCGCGGAGCGCTGGTGGTGACGGCGGAGGAGACCATCGCGGTGCCCGCGTTCGCGGTGCCGGTGGTCGACACGACGGGCTGCGGCGACGCGTTCTCGGCGGGCTTCCTGCGGGGCGTGGGCCTGGGCCGCCCGCTGCGTGAAGCGGCCGTGCTCGGGAGCGCGGCGGCCGGGCTGGTGGCCCAGGGCCTGGGCAGCGACCACGGCGAGTTCGACCTGGCGGCGGCCGACGCCTTCGCGGCGGCCACGCCGGTCCTCCCGACCCACTGACCAAGCGCAACAGCCGGGTTCGCGACCTCTCCGTCAGACCGGTCTGCGGTTTTCGTGCAACTACACCCCTTGACTTGACGTTTTCCTGCATTCAGGATGCCTGGTGTGCAGAACGAAGGCAAAGCGACCGAACCGGACCGTCGTATCGTCGCGGCCCTCCAGCTCAACGGCCGGGCGTCCTGGGGCGCCATCGCCCGGCACGTCGGTGCCAGCGAGTCCACCGTCCTCCGGCGCGCCGAGAAGCTCACCGAGAGCGGCCGCCTGCGGGTCATCGGTGTCGTCGACGTCCTCCGGTGCGGGCTCGGCGTCCCCGTTCTCACGCGGCTGAAGTGCCGTCCCGGTACCGCCGCCGCCGTCGCCGACGCCCTCGCCGCCCGGCCCGACGTCCGGTACGCCACCGTGCTCGCCGGGAGCGCCGACTGCTCCGCCGAGTTCGTCCTGCCCTCCTACGCCGACATCGCGAGCCTGCAGGAAAACGGCTTCCCCGCCGCGGAGGCCATCCGGGACGCCGAGACCTTCGCCGTCATGCGGACCTTCACCTCGAACCACGACTGGGACTCCGGCGAGCTCACCCCCGAGGCGGCGAAGGAGCTGCGCGGCGGCGAGGTGCGGCCGTTCGAGGAGCAGCACTGGGAACACGCGCCCGAGCAGCTCGACGAGCTCGACCTCGCGATCTGCGCCGCCCTCGGCGAAGACGGGCGGCTGCCCTTCAAGGAAGTGTCCAAACAGGTCGGCACCAGCGAGTCCACCGTGGCCCGCCGGGTCGATTCGCTCGTCAGACGCGGCTGCCTGCGGTTCCGGACGCTCGCCGAACCCGCCATGTTCGGCTACGCCCTCGAGTTCATGCTCTGGCTGTCGGTCGTCCCCGGCGAACTCGACCGCGCGGGACAGCAGCTCGCCGCCCACCCCGGCACGAAGTACCTGAGCGCCACCACCGGCCGCTTCAACCTCGTCGGCCAGATCGTGCTGCGCCACTACGGGGAGCTCTACCGCCACACCACCGACGTCGTCGGCGCGCTGCCCGGGCTCCGGGAGGCCGACGTGACCCTGCAGGTTTCGACGCTCAAGCGCGCGTGGGCCCCGACGCCCGCCGCCAGCTTGGAGGACGCATGACCGACCAACCGTGGCAGTGGGACGAAAAGACGTGGCGCGGACACGTCGAGCACGTCCGCGCCGGGCGCTCGCTGCGCCCGGCGTCGTGGCCCGGCGGCGCGAAGGTCGCCGTCGCCCTGTCCTTCGACTCCGACCACGAGACGCCCGCCCTGCGCGACGGTGACGTCCTGCCCGGCAAGATGGCGCAGGGCGAGTACGGCGCCCGCGTCGGCGTGCCGCGCATCCTGAAGCTCCTGCGTCAGCACGAGGCGCCCGCGTCGTTCTTCATGCCCGCGGTGTCGGCGCTGCTGCACGACGGCGAAGTCAAGTCCTATGTGGACGATGGGCACGAGGTTGCGCTGCACGGCTGGATCCACGAACGCAACACCGCGCTCACCGAGACCGAGGAACGCGACCTGGCCTTCCGTGCCGCCGACGTCCTCGAACGCCTCGCCGGGACGCGGCCGGCCGGGATCCGGACGCCGTCCTGGGACTTCTCCGCGCACACCCTCGCCATCACGCGCGAGCTGGGCCTGAAGTACGACTCGTCGCTGATGGCCGACGACGACTGCTACGAACTCGTCGAGAACGGCGAACCCACCGGCGTCGTCGAGCTGCCGGTGGAGTGGATCCGCGACGACGCGCCGTACTTCATGATGGACCGCTTCGCCTCGCTGCGGCCCTACACCCCGCCGCGCGGCGTGCTTTCGATCTGGCGCGACGAGTTCGACGCCGCCTACGCCGACGGCAGCCTCTTCCAGCTCACCATGCACCCGCACATCATCGGCCACCGCTCGCGGATCGCGATCCTGGCCGAGCTCCTCGACCACATCACCGGCCACGACGACGTCTGGTTCGCCACGCACGCGCAGATCGTCGACCACGTCCTGCGGGAGCAGCCATGACCACTGTGGACACCACCGTCGTCTCGCACAAGCTGACGGCGCAGCAGCGCAAGGCGATCGTCGCCGGGGCCGTCGGCAACACCGTCGAATGGGTCGACTGGGCCGTCTACGCGACGTTCGCCCCGGTCTTCGCCGGCCAGTTCTTCGCCGGCGGCAACGAAACCACGGCCCTGCTGTCCACTTTGGCCGTGTTCGCCGTCGGGTTCGTCATGCGGCCGGTCGGCGGCGCGGTGCTCGGCGCGTACGCCGACCGGAAGGGCCGCAAGAAGGGACTCACGCTCACCATCTCGTTGATGGCCGGGGCGTCGATCGTCATCGCGGTGTGCCCGACGTACGCGCAGATCGGGGTGCTGGCGCCGATCGTGCTCCTGCTCGCCCGGCTCGTGCAGGGCTTCTCCGCGGGCGGCGAGTTCGGCTCGTCGTCGGCGTTCCTCATCGAATCGGCCGCGCCCGGCCGCCGGGCGTTCGCGGGTTCGTGGCAGCAGGTTTCGGTCGGCCTCGGCTCGCTGCTGGCCGCGCTGATGGGCACGATCCTCAACTCCACGCTGGCGGACGCCGACCTGCACGGCTGGGGCTGGCGGCTCGCGTTCGGCCTCGCCGGGCTGCTCGGCCTGGTCGGCCTGTGGCTGCGGGTGTCGGTGCACGAGACCGAGGCGTTCACCAAGATCGCCACGAAGTCCCGCCGCAACCCGGTGGTCGCGATGCTGCGCGATCACCCGAAAGCCGCGCTGCGCGTGGCCGGCGTGACCATCGCCGGGACGCTGATCTACTACGTGTGGGTCTCCTACATGCCGGCCTACGCCCACCTGGCCACCGGCATCCCGCTCAAGACGGCGCTGCTGGCGAACACCCTGGCCATGGTCGTGTTCATCGCGCTGCTGCCCTTCGGCGGCCTGCTGTCCGACCGGCTCGGGCGCAAGCCGACGATGACGGTGTTCGCCGGCGGGTTCGTGGTGTTCGCCTGGCCCGCGTTCCACTTCCTGGGCAACAGCTTCTGGAGCGTGTTCGTCATCGAGCTGATCGGGCTGGTCCTGATCGTCGGGTACTCGGCGAACTGCGCGGTGATCATGGCCGAGCAGTTCCCGCCGGAGGTCCGCACCACCGGCATCGGCCTGCCGTACGCGCTCGCCGTGGCGATCTTCGGCGGTACCGCGCCGTACGTCACGACCTGGCTGAACGCGAACCACCTCGGCAACCTCGTGTGGGTCTACGTCGCGGCCGCCGCGCTCATCGGCGTCGCGGTCTACCTCACCATGCCCGAGACGAAGGGGAAGGAGCTGTAGTGCGGACCGTGCTCGTCACCGGGGCCGGCGGCGGCATCGGCGCCGCGATCGCGGCCCGGTTCGCCGCCGCGGGCGACCGCCTCGTCCTGTCCGACCTCCGCGCAGCGGAACTGTCCACAGTGGCAGCCGGACTGGCCACGGAGGTCGTCGAGCTGCCCGGGGACCTCGCCGACGCGGAGTACGCCGAAGGGCTCGTCGAGCGGGCCGGGCCGGTCGACGTCCTCGTCAACGCCGCCGGGATCTACCCCGCCACTCCCCTGCTGGACATGACCGCGGCGATCTGGGACCGCGTGCAGGACGTCAACGTCCGGGCCGCGCTCCTCACGACCGTCGCCTTCGGACGGGCGCACGCGGCGGCCGGGACCACCGGCAGCGTCGTCAACATCTCCTCCGGCGCGGCCACCCGGGCGCGGCCCGGCGCCGCGCACTACGCGACGTCGAAGGCCGCGCTGGAGATGGTGACCAAGGCCTGCGCGGTCGAGCTGGGGCCGCACGGCATCCGCGTGAACGCGGTGAGCCCGGGCTTCGTCACCGTCGACAGCGACGCGAACCCGGTCACCGAGGCGTACGCGGCGGCGGTGTCGGTGAACCCGCTCGGCCGGCGCGGCGAACCCCGGGAAATCGCCGACGCGGTGTTCTGGCTCGCCGGTCCCGAGGCCGGCTGGATCACCGGCGCCGTCCTGCGCGTCGACGGCGGTTCGACCGCGGGCGCGGCCGGGCTGCCGCTGCACTGGAGCGGGGAGACACCCGTCCAACAAGGAGAGGAAGCGCATGCCTGACCGGCGCTCGTACACCGTGGTCGGCGGCGGCGCGATCGGCGGGACGCTCGCGTTCCACCTCGCGCGGGCCGGGCACCCGGTGTCCATCGTGGACGCCGACGCGGGCCACGTGGCCGCGATCGCGGCCCGCGGTCTCACCCTGCGCCGCCCCGGCGGCGACGAGACCGTGGAGCTGCCCGCCTTCGTCCCGGACGAGGCCCCGCCGGTACTCGGCCGGGTGCTGCTGGCCGTCAAGGCCCAGGCCACCGAGGCGGTGTTGCCGTGGCTGGCCCCGCGGCTCGCGTCGGACGGTTTTGTCGTCTCGCTGCAGAACGGGCTCAACGAAGGGCTGATCGCGGCCCACGTCGGTCCGGAACGGACGGTCGGGGCGTTCGTGAACCTCTTCGCCGACGTCGTCGAGCCCGGCGTCGTGCGAGACGGCGGGCTCGGCGCGCTGGTCGTCGGCGAGCCCGACGGCCGGATCACCGGCCGCGTCGAGGAGGTCGTCGCGGACCTGCAGGCGTGGGGCCCGGCGAAGGCGACCGCCAACGTCGAGGGCTACCTGTGGGCGAAGCTCGGCTTCGGCGCGATGCTGACCACGACGGCGCTGGCCGACGCGCCGATGGCCGACCTGATCGACCGGCACCGGCCGCTCATGCACGCGCTCACCGCGGAGGTGTTCGCCGCGGCCGGCGACCGCGTCCTGGAGCCGTTCGACCAGTTCGACCCGGCCGCCTACCTGCCGGGCGCGACCGGGCGCGAGGCGGCGACCGACCGGCTGGTCGCGTGGCTGCGGACCCAGCCCAAGGACCGCAGCGGCATCTGGCGCGACATCGCCGTCCGGCACCGCCCGGTCGAGGTGCACCACCACTACGCGCCGGTGCTCGCGGCGGCGGACGTCCCGCTGCTGCGGGCGATGCTGACCCGGCTGCGCGACGTCGAGACCGGCGCCGCCGCGATGTCCGAAGACCACCTGACCGAACTGGAGCGAGCGCTGTGATCCGCGAACTGCACGAGTGGGTGCGCACGCACCGCGACGACCTCCTGGCCGACGTCGCGGCCTACGTGGGCATCGAGACGCCCAGTGACGACAAGTCCGCTCTGGACCGTGGACTGTCCTGGGTGGACGGCTGGCTGCGCGAACGGCTGGGTTCCCCGGGATGCGTCCGGGACGTCGACGGCGGGCAGTACGGCGACATCAAGGTCTACGACTTCCCCGGCGCCGGCGAGCCGGTGCTCCTGCTGTGCCACTACGACACGGTGTGGCCGCTCGGGACCCTCGCCGCGTGGCCGTTCACCGTGGACGGTGACCGCGCGACGGGACCGGGGATCTTCGACATGAAGTCGGGCCTGGTGCACGCGGTGTGGGCGCTGCGCGCGCTGGACGCCGCCGGGCTGCCGCGCCCGGCCGTGCGGCTGGTCCTCAACGGTGACGAGGAGATCGGCAGCCCGGCGTCGCGCCCGGTGATCGAGGAGGCCGCCGCGGGCACGCGCGCGACGCTCGTGTTCGAGGCGAGCGCCGACGGCGCGGTGAAGACCGCGCGCAAGGGGGTCGGCCTGTTCCGGGTGCGCACGACGGGCGTCGAGGCGCACGCCGGGCTGGACCCCACCAAGGGCGCGAGCGCGATCGACGAGCTGGCGCGGGCGGTGCTCGCCCTGCACGGGCTGTCCGATCCGGACGCCGGCACCACGGTCAACGTCGGCGTGATCACCGGCGGCACCCGGCAGAACGTGATCGCGGGCGCGGCGTCCGGCGAGATCGACGTCCGCGTGTCCAGCGCGGCCGAGGCGGCGCGCATCGACGCCGGCCTGGCGGCGCTTTCGGCGCACGACTCCCGGGCGGCGGTCGAGGTGACCGGCGGCTGGAACCGGCCGGTGATGGAACGCTCGGCAGCGATCGCGCGGCTGTACGAACTGGCGCGTGAGGAGGCCGCGGAACTGGGCCTCACGCTGCGGGAATGCTCGGTCGGCGGCGCCAGCGACGGCAACTTCGTGGCGGCACTGGGCCACCCGGTCCTGGACGGCTTCGGCGCGGTCGGCGACGGCGCGCACGCCCGGCACGAGCACATCAGCGTCGAGGGGATGCTGGAACGGACGGCGCTGGCGGCCGCCGTGCTGCACCGGCTCGCCGGCTGACCGCTGTCGGTTTGCAACCGGGTGCCGCGGGGTACTACTGCTCTCGTAAAGCAACCAGTTGTGAGGTGGGAGCAGTGCGGGAAGCGCGGTCGAGGTGTCCGATCAACCTGTCGCTCGAGATCTTCGGCGACCGGTGGACGCTGCTCGTGCTGCGTGACGTCGTCTTCGGCGGGGCCCGGCACTTCCGCGAGCTGCTCGGCGGCGAAGAGCGGATTTCGTCGAACGTGCTGGCCGACCGGCTGGCCGTGCTCGTCGAGTACGGGCTGCTGACGCGAGCCGGCGATCCGTCGCACAAGCAGAAGGTCACCTACAGCCTGACCGAGCGGGCGATCGACCTGGTGCCGGTGCTCGTGCAGCTCAGCGCGTGGGGTGTCCGGCACCTGCCGGTGGCCGACGAGTACGCGGCCCGGGCCGCGGTGCTCACCGCCGGCGGTCCGCCGCTGTGGGAGGCCTTCATGGACGAACTGCGCGAGACCCACCTCGGCACCCGTCGCGAGGAGGCGCCGGACGGCCCCACCGTCGTCGAGCGCCTGGAGGCCGCCTACGCGGCATCCGTGCGCGACCGACGAACGGAGTGATCATGGAAACGCGCCTCGACGAACGGTTCAGCGACCCCGGCACCGAGCCCACCGGCTGGGCGGAGACCGTCAAAGCTCTGGAAGCAGCCCAGATCAGCTGGCTGACGACAGTCCGTGCGGACGGCCGCCCGCACGTGACCCCGCTGGTCGCGATCTGGCTCGACGGCGCCCTGCACTTCAGCACCGGCGAGACCGAGCAGAAGTACCTCAACCTGACCGCGAACCCGAACGTCGTGCTGACCACGGGCCGCGACTCGTGGGACGACGCCCTGGACGTGGTGGTCGAAGGCACCGCCCGGCGCGTCACCGGCCGGGCCGAGCTGGCACGGCTCGCCGAGGCGTGGCTGGCCAAGTGGGACGGCAGCTGGGTTTACGAGGCGACCGACGAAGGGCTCCGACAGGGTGGGCACGACGCGGCGGTGTTCGCGGTCGAGCCGGCGAAGGTGCTCGCCTTCGGCCGGAAGCGCTCGAGGACCGGCAAGTCGATGCTGTCCACAGTGGAGTTCACCCACACCAGCCACGTGCCCGCGGGACGCTGACCGCCACCCTGGCCCCCGATGCAGTGAATGACTCATTCCTGGCGTCCGGCGCCAGGAATGAGTCATTCACTGCGACACGGGAGAGCTCACGCCCGGCCGAAGACGCGTGCGCGCCGCCGGGTCCGCAGCCGGCCGGCGACCGCGTCCTCCAGCAGCGCTCCGACCGTCTCGCGGGCGCACGCCTTGTTGGCGCCGATCCCGCCCGAGGGCCCGCGCTTGATCCACCCCGCCACGTACGTTCCCGGCTCGACCCGCCCCGAGACGTTGGGCACGGTCCCGGTGGCGGGGTCGAACGGGAGCCCGGCCACGGGCGCACCGCGGAACCCGGCCGCCCGGACGACCCGGCCGGCGAGGATCTCGACGTCACCCGAGGGGCCCGACACGCGGACGCCCCGGACTTCGCGGTCGCCCGTGAACGCGACCGGGGAAGAGTGGAACCGCAGGACGATCCGCCGTCCGTCCGACGGCGGGGACGACCAGTCCACCGTCTCGCGCGGCACCCCCCGCAACCAAGCGGCTTTCCCGTGGGCGCCGTCGATCGCCGCCCCGACCCGCGGATCGTGCGCGTCCACGACGAGGTCGCCGCGGGCCGCCAGCGCCAGCAGTTCCGATCGGGTGTACGCGGCGTCCTCGGGCCCGCGCCGGGCCAGCACCACGACCTCGCGCACCTTGCTCGACCGCAGCCGGGCCAGGGCCGCGGGCGCGATCCCGGTCCCGGCCAGCGATTCCGGCGAAGCCGTCAGGATCCGGGCGATGTCGAGGGCGACATTGCCCGTGCCCACCACGACCACCCGCTCGGCCGAGAGGTCCACGGCGGCCGGCGCGATGTCCGGGTGGCCGTTGTACCAGCCGACCACCGAAGCGGCCGGCAGGCTGCCGGGCAGGTCTTCTCCGGGGACATCCAGGCGGCGAGCCTCAGTGGCCCCGACCGCGTAGATGACCGCGTCGTGCCGTCCGGCCAGTTCGGGACCGGCCTCGACGCCGAGCCTCAGCCGCAGGCGGGGGTGGTCGTGGTACCGCGCGAACGTCTCGCCGATCTTCTTCGTCGACGGGTGGTCGGGCGCGACGCCGTAGCGGATCAGGCCGCCGGCCGTCGCCAGCCGGTCGATCAGCGTGACGCGGGAATTGGTGTGCAGCAACAGGTCCTCGACCGCGTACATCCCGGCCGGGCCGGTACCGACGACCGCGACGTCCAGCGGCGCGAAGTCGCTGGGCAGGACGCGGCCGAAGACCGGCGGGGACCAGCGGTGGAAGTTCGGGGCGGTCGTGGCCTCGGCGAGGACGTCACGGCCCGCGTAGAACTCCGCGTTGAGCTCCTCGTAGACCTTCAGCGGCCCGGTCAGGTCGCCGGCCGGGAAGATCGCGTCGACCGGGCAGGCGTCGGCGCACGCGCCGCAGTCGATGCAGGTCGCCGGGTCGACGTAGAGCATGTCGGTCGTCCCGAAGTCCGGCTCGTCCGGTGTCGGGTGGATGCAGTTGACCGGGCAGACCGACACGCAGGACGCGTCGGCGCAGCAGGTCTGGGTGATCGCGAACGCCATGTCAGATCAGGTTCGCCCGCTTGTAGAACCACAGCGACGGCTTGGTGAGCAGCCCGGCGGAGTGCAGGAACTCCATCAGCCCGGAACAGCTCGAGCGCAGCATCGACTTGTGGTGCTCGTTGGCCTTCGCCTCGCGCCGCGCGCGCTTGCCGTCGAGCCCGGCGTTCTCGTACACCTTGGCGTTCCACATGCTGCCGACGATGACGTAGGACGCGATCGCGACGACCAGCGCGTTGACCTGCCGCCGCACCCAGCCGGCGCCCTCGAGCCGCTGCCGGGTCTCCTCGCGCGCGAACTTCATGTGGCGCGACTCTTCGACGACGTGGATGTTGTTGATGGTCCGCACGAACGGGACGACGCGCTCGTCGCGCATCCAGTCGCGCTGCATCACGTCGAGCACCTCTTCGGCGACCAGGATCGCCGCGTAGGCCGCTTCGCCGGTCGCGGTCGCCTTGAAGATCCGGCCGGCCTCGACGACGAACCGGCGCGGGCGGTAAGCGGGCGCGCGCAGCTTCGCCGCGCCGCGGGCGAACATGATCGAGTGCCGGCATTCGTCGGCGATCTCGGTCAGCGCCCACTGGAACGCGGGGTCGGTCGGGTCCTTCGCGTAGAAGTCCCGCAGGATCATCTGCTGCAGGATCATCTCGAACCAGATCCCGGTGCTGGCCACCGACGCCGCCTCCTGGCGGGTCAGCTCGCGCTGCTGCTCCGGCGTCATCTCCGCCCAGTAGGACGTGCCGTAGAGCGTGCTCCACTCCGGGCTCGCGCCGTGGTAGCCCGTGTCCAGCGGCGTTTCCCAGTCGACCTCCTTGACGGGGTCGTACGAGAGCTGCTCCGACGAGTCCAGCAGCCGGCGCGCGGTCGTCTCGCGGTCCGAAGGCTCTACGGCCCCCGCTTCGCGTTCGCTGATGCTGGTCATCGCCGACCTCCTCGACAGGTGTTACCCGAGTTCACTGTTACCAACCGTAACACATACACCATCGAGTGCACACCCGTCGGCTCAGTCGCCGCGGAACTCGCTGGGCGGGACGCCGAGCAGGCGGTGGAACATCGTCGTGAACGCGCCGGGACGGGCGTACCCGAGAGCGGCCGCGACCTCGGCCACCGGAGTACCCGCCGCCAGCAGCGGCAACGCGTGCGGCACGCAGGCCCGGCGCCGCCACGGCGCGAGCGCGAGCCCGGTCTCGGCACGGAACCGCCGGTGCAGCGTCCGCTCGGCGACGTGCAGCCGCGCGGCCGACACGGGCGGCCGGACGTCGATCCGCGGTTCGGCCAGGAACTCGGTGCACCCGGTGCGGCGGGACCGTCCACGCGCCGTCGGCCGTGTCGACCCGCATCGACCCGGTGACGCCGTAGAGCACCTGGGCCCGCCGGTGCCGGTGCTCGGCGAGGACGTGGCCGGGCGGGTAGTCGGTGCCGATGGCCACCACCACCTTCACCGTCCTCTCGGACTCGGGATCCTGTCCGGCGTGACGACCGCGCTGTTCGGCTTCGGTGGCGGATTCGTGACCGTGCCGGTGGTCTGCGCCGTCGCCGCCCGCGGGCCGGACGCGATGCGCGCCGCGGCCGGGACGTCTGCCGCGGCAATGCTGGTCAACTCGCTCGGCGCGACGGTCACCGTGGTGCGCGCCGGGCGGCTTCGCCGCGAGTACGTCAGGCCGCTGGGCGGGTTCATCGCGCTCGGCGAGGGCCTCGGCGCGCCGGCCGCGACCAGCGTCGCGGACGGGGTGCTGCACGCGCTGTTCGCGGGGTACCTCGCCCTGACCATCGTGGACAGCGTGCTGCGGCGGGGTTCCTCACCAGCGGGGAGCCGCGGCCGCTGAGCCGCCTCACCGCGTCCGCCGGCGGCGTCGGGATCGGCGCGGTCGCGGCGTTCCTCGGCGTCGGGGGCGGCGTGCTGACCGTGCCGCTGCTGCGCCGCCGCGGCCTGCCGATGAGCGACGCGACCGCCCTGGCCAACCCGCTGAGCCTGCCGATCGCGGCGATGGTGACGGCCGTCTACCTGGCCGCGCCGGGCCCCGCGGCCCTGGACCCGGTGGCGGCGGGCCTGCTGCTCGCGGGGTCCCTGCCCACCATCGCGGTCCTGCGGCGATGGCCGCCGGCCATCCCGGACCGGGCCCACGCCGTTGCTTACCTGGCCCTGCTCGGCGCGGCGCTCGTCACCGTCCTGGCCTGAGCCACTCGTCGGCGTGAACCGGCTCGCCGACCACCGACGTTTCGGTGTACATTCGTTCACTCAATCGCGTCGATCGGCAGGAACCGGTGCACTCAAGCAGCGACACCCCCACCCGCTCCGGGCCGTTCGGCTCCGGGCTGCTCGGGCCCCTCGACCAGGACGTGACCGTACTGCGCCGCCGCGTCCAGCGCCTGTTGACCGCGACCCTGATCGCCACGAACGTCATCGGCGCGGTGGTCGTCGTCGGGCTCGCGGCGCTGCTCATCCCCGCGCCGGGCATGTCCGGCGACCTCGTGCGGGTCACCGCGGTCGCCGTGCCGGTCTACGTCGTGTCGGCGGTCGTGGTCGGCACGCTCTGGGGCACCCGTGGGGCCTTGCGGACCCTGCGCTGGGCCGCCGAAGGACGATCGCCGACCGACGCCGAACGCGTCGCCAGCCTGCGCGTCCCCCTGCGGCTCACGCTCATGCAGGCCGTCCTGTGGGGCGTGGCGACGGTGGTGTTCGCCGCGCTGGCCGTGCTCCGGCAGCCCGCCGTCGCGCTGACCGTGTTCCTCGTCGTCGCGTTCGCGAGCGTCGTGGTGTGCGCGATCGCCTACCTCTTCGGCGAGTTCGCCCTGCGCCCGTACGCCGCGAGGGCCCTCGGCGGGACCGCGCCGCCGCGCCCGCTCAGCGGCGGCGTCAACCTGCGGATGCTGCTGTTCTGGTGCCTGGGCACCGGGGTGCCGGTGGCCGGTCTGGTCGTCACGGCGGTGCTGGCCTGGGTGCGCGGCGACGTCTCGACGACGAAGCTCGCGGTGTCGGTGATCGCGCTCGGCCTGGTCGTGCTGTGCTTCGGCCTGCTGGTCACCGTGTTCACCGCCCGCGCGGTGGTCAACCCGATCACGTCGGTCCGCGACGCGCTGGGCCGCGTCCGGGCCGGCGAGTTCGACGTGGCCATCCCGGTCTACGACGGCACCGAGCTGGGCCTGCTGCAGGCCGGGTTCAACGACATGGCGGCCGGGCTGGCCGAGCGGGAGCGGATGCGCGACCTGTTCGGCAGGCACGTCGGGCACGAAGTCGCCGTCGAGGCCATGCGCACGTCCGAAAGCAGCACCGAGCTCGGCGGCTCGGTGCGCACGGTGTCGGTGCTGTTCGTCGACCTCGTCGGGTCGACGGCGCTGGCCGCGAGCCGGCCGCCCGAAGAGGTCGTCGGCCTGCTCAACCGGTTCTTCACGGTGGTGGTCGACGAGGTCGACCGCCACCACGGGCTGGTCAACAAGTTCGTCGGCGACGCGGCACTGGCGGTCTTCGGGGCGCCGGCGCCGCTCGAGGACCACGCGACGTGCGCCCTGGCCGCCGGCCGCGCGATCGCCCGCCGGCTGGCGCTCGAGGTACCGGACGGCCCGGCGGGCATCGGCGTGGCGACCGGCGACGCGGTGGCGGGCAACGTCGGCGACCCGCGCCGGTTCGAGTACACCGTGATCGGCGACCCCGTCAACGAAGCCGCCCGGCTGACCGAGCTGGCGAAGAACGCGCCGGACCGCCTGCTGGCGTCGTGGACGGCGGTCGAGGCCGCGGCAGCGGAGGAAGCGGCGCGCTGGCGGGCCACCGAGGACGTCACCCTCCGCGGGCGCAGCCGCCCGACGACCCTGGCGTCACCCCGCTAGCGCCGCGGATCGACGTGGACCTTCGGGCCTGCGGGGTACTCCCCCGCGAGCACGGCACCGACCTCGCCGAGCCCGACGGTCGCGCCGACGAGCGGGCGGGGGTCGACGGCTCCGCCCGCGTAGGCCGCGATCGTGTCGGCCAGCCCCGGTGACGCGGACAGGACGCCGACGGCCGTGACGTCCTTCAGCACCAGCGCGCGGGTGTCGAGCGGGCTGGGCCGGCCGGACAGTCCGATGTAGACGACCCGGCCGGCCGGTTCGACGAGGTCCACGGCCAGCGCGGGCAGGTCCGCGGCGCCGGTGGCGTCCACGACCGCGTCGAAGGGCAGGTCCGGGAGCGTCGCGCGGGTCCAGACGTGCTCGAAGCCGAGGCCGCGCGCGAAGGCGCCGTCGTCCACGCCCAGGAGGTGCACCTCGGCACCCGCGGCGCGCAGGAACATCGCCGTCAGCAGCCCGATCGTTCCCGGGCCGAGCACGAGGGCCCGGTCACCGGCCCCGGCTTCCGTGGCCCGCGCCGCGCGCAGCGCGTTGCCGCCCGGTTCGACGAGCGCGCCGAGCACGGCGTCGACCTCGCCGGGCAGGGCATGCAGCGACCAGGCGGGGACGGCGAGCCGTTCGGCCAGCGCGCCGGGCCGGCCGCCGCGGATCCCGACTTCCTGGCGGTTCTCGCAGGTGTGCTGGTGGCCCCGGCGGCAGCGGCGGCAGGTCCGGTCGCCGAGCATGGTGTCGCCCATGACGCGCCGCCCGAGCCACGCGGCGTCGACACCCTCCCCCACGGCGGAGACCGTGCCGGCCCACTCGTGCCCCAGCCGCATCGGGTAGGCGGAGTGGCCTTGGTGGAGGTAGGCCATCTCACCGGTGAAGAACTCGACGTCGGTGCCGCAGACCCCGGCTCGTTCGACGTCGACGACGACCTCGCCGGGGCCGGCGAGCGGGACGGGAACCTCGTGGACGGCGCCTTGCCGCGGCCCGGTGAGCACGAAGGCCCGCATGGTCGAAGACATGGCAGCATGCTCGCATCCCCGGCCGCGCGACGATCACCGCGCCCCACTCGCCGCGGCGGTTATTCGCCCACCCGCCGCCACAGCGGGAAATAACGCGAACCGGAGTGAAAAGAATTCCTTACGACACCACGGAATTCGGGTAACGAGCCCGGTTCCGGTCCGACTAACGGGTGTTTCGTCCGGAAAGCCGGGGAGGCGTCGTGGACGTAGTGACGGATCGCCAGTCCGAGCAGGAACGAGCCGCGGCCGCGCGCGCCGCCGGGCGCACCGGGGAACGGCGGGCGAAGATCGCCTTGCTGCGCACGCCCGGCGGGATCGCCGAGGCCGACGAACCCAGCCGGGTCGCCACCCGGATCGACCGGCTCGGCCGGTACTACCCGGACGTGCGGCCGGTGGACCCGGCGGCGCTCGCGGCCGGCGACCCGACGGCGATGGCGGACGCCGGCGTGATCCTCGAACGGATCGTGCTCACCGACGACCTGCTCGGCGTCGGCTACCTCGAGGGCGGCGTCACGGCGTCGGCCGCGATCGGCCGGGTCACCATCCGCGACGGCCGCGGCCGGCTCACCGGCTACGGCACCGGCTCGATGATTTCGCCGGAACTGCTGCTCACCAACCACCACGTGCTCCCGGACGCCGCCACGGCCGGGTCGAGCATCATCGAGTTCGACTACCAGGACGGCGTCGACGGCCTGCCCCGGCCGGTGCGGGCGTTCGGGCTCGATCCCGGCCGCTTCTTCGTCGCCGACGAGGCGCTCGACTTCGCGCTCGTGGCGGTCAAGGCGACCGCCGACGAGCTGCGTCCCTTCGGGTTCAACCGGCTGATCGGCAGCGAGGGCAAGGCGATCGTCGGGGACTTCGTCACCATCATCCAGCACCCGCGCGGGGGCAAGAAGCAGGTGGCGCTGCGGGAAAACCGGATCGTCGACGTCCTGGAGCGGTTCCTGCACTACGAAACCGACACCGAACCCGGGTCGTCGGGTTCGCCGGTGTTCAACGACCAGTGGGAGATCGTGGCGCTGCACCACGCCAGCGTCCCGGCCGAGGGCCGCGCGGAGTACGGCGGCTTCCTCAACGAGGGAATCCGGGTCAGCCGGCTGCTGGAGTTCCTGCGCGGGCAGCGGTTCACCCCGGCGCGCCAAGCGCTGCTCGACCGCCTTTCCGCCCGGCCCGGGCGGGGCACCGCGGCGCCGGAGAGCGTCCGGATCGACCCGGACTACTCGAACCGGCAGGGCTACGACCCGGACTTCCTCCCCGGGCACACGGTGCCGCTGCCGGCCCTGTCCGACGCGCTCGCCGAGCTGGCGGCGGTCAACCGGCAGGCGGCGGGCGAGCCGAGCTACGTCCTGCCGTACCACCACTTCAGCGTCGTCATGAACAAGGTGCGGCGCTTGGCGTTCTTCACGGCCGTCAACATCGACGGGCGCACCAGCCGGTCGCTGCGGCGGGACACCGACCGCTGGTCGCTCGACCCGCGCATCGACGCCGGCGAGCAGGCCGGCGAGGAGATCTACCGGGCCAACCCGCTCGACCGCGGGCACCTGGTCCGCCGCCTCGACCCGGCGTGGGGTGCGACGGCCGCGATCGCGCAGCTCGGCAACGACGACACGTTCCACTTCACGAACTGTTCGCCGCAGCACGAGGACTTCAACCAGAACAAGACCACGTGGGCCGGGCTCGAGGACTACGTGCTGAACAACGCGGACAACGCGGATCTGAAGGTCAGCGTGGTGACCGGGCCCGTGCTCGCCGAGGACGACGACCCTTACCGCGGTGTCCGGCTGCCGCGCCAGTTCTGGAAGGTCGTCGCGATGGTGAAGGCCGACGGCACGCTCTCGGCGACGGCGTACCTGCTCAGTCAGGAGGAGCTGATCCACGGCCTGGAGCTGGCGGGCGAGTTCAGCTACGGCGCCTACCGCACGTACCAGGTGCCGGTGCGCCGGATCGCCGGCTTGACCGGGTTGTCGTTCGGCGCCCTGCCGGACGCGGATCCGCTGGAGCGGCTGGAATCGACGGATCCGGTGCGGGAGATCGGGGTCCTGGCCGACCTGCTGCTATGACCACGGCGTGACCGGCCGCGGCAGCCGCTCGCCGTCCACGACGACGTCGGCGCGTTCGGTGAGGAAGGCGATGTACCCGGCGACGTCCCGCACGTCGGACAGCGGCTCGTCGTAGGTCCAGGCGAGATCGCGGTGGCCGCCCACCGACCAGTAGGTCGCGTGGCCCTTGTAGGCGCAGGTGGTGCGCGTGTCCGACGGCGTGAGCAGCTCCATCCGGACGTCCTCGCGCGGCAGGTAGTAGCGGGTGGTGATGCCGGTTTCGAACAGCAGGCGCGCCGCGGCCGACTCGGCCACGACGACGCCGTCCACCTCGATCCGCACCCGGCTGTCGCTGCGCCGGACGTCGATGCGCGAGAACGGATCCCGCGGGTGGCCGACGATCGGCTCGGCCTCCTCGAGCCACTCGTCGAACGCGGCGAAGTCGAGGACGACGTGGTCCCCGAGATCGGCGTCGGCGGGCCGGAAGCCCGCACCCGGCAGGGTCACGCTGTCGCCGGCCAGGGTCAGCGGCTCGCCCGCGCAGGTGTGCACGGCGAACGCGGTCCGCGGGTCGAGGACCGGCGGACCGCCTTCGGCCAGCCGCACGGGGTGTTCGGGCGCCGCTGCGGCGTCCGCCGGGGCCAGGGTCGCGCGCAGGTCCGCGGCGGGGAACGCGTACGACGGCACCACCCGCTTCGGTTCCCAGACCAGCACGGCCCGCCGCGAGTCGGCGAAGGTCCGTCCACTCGCGACCGCACGGACCCGCTTGGCCACCGGTTCGTACCGCAGTTCGGCCAGGTCCCCGGTGAACCGCGCGCCCATCCGTGTCGCCATGGGTCCACCATCCGCGCCGGGGGTGCCGCCGTCAACACCCGGGCCGGCGGTGCAAAGGTGGCGCCGCGGTGTCCTGGATGGGTCATTCAGGACCGCCGAAGACCTGAATGAGTCATTCAAGACACCGGCAGAGCGGGCGGCGGGCGTGGCACCGCGGCCGCTCCCCGCGGGGCCGAGCCAGGTCGCCATCGCTGCAGGCAGGCCGTCTGCACCAGGCTCCACCGCGGATAAGTGTCCACAAGGGACTACCGCCGACGGGCTCACGGCCGTCTGGTGAGGATGTCGAACGCGTGCCGCCGGTGGGTCGCGAACAGCTCGAGGGCCGCCTTCCGGTCGCCGGCTCGCAGCGCGTCGGCGAGCCGGCGGTGTTCGGCCGGGATGGCCGCCAGGTAGCCATCCGTTTCGAGGCCGATGCGGGTCAGCAGGAACAGGTGGACCTGCGAACGGATCGCCTGCCAGGCCTCGCCCAGGCGCCGGTGCCCCGCAGCCGCGTAGACCGCGTCGTGGAAGCCGAGGTCGCACCGGACCATCTCGTGCGCGTCGGCCGCGCGTTCCATGCGGGCCACGGCGGCGTCGACCTCCTCCAGGCCGGGGGCGCGGTCGATCACCAGCTCGACGGCCAGCTTCTCCAGCGCGGCGCGCAGGCTGTCCAGCTCCGCGACGTCCACTTCGGACAGCGACGTCACCGTTGTGCCCCGGTGCCACTCGCCGCGGACGAGACCCTCGCGCTCGAGCTTGAGCAGCGCCTCGCGGACCGGCCCGCGGCTGACCCCCAGCGCCTCCGCCAGCTCCACCTCGCGCAGCTGGCTTCCCGGCGCGTACGTCCCGTCGAAGATCGCGTCCCGGATGCGGTCGGCGACCTCGTCGGCGAGCCCGCGCCGGCGCGCGGGAGCCACTTGAGCATTCATGTCCTGATGTTAACATTCAGACATGACGATTCCCCGCTTCCACCTCGCCATGCCGGTCGACGACCTGGCCGCCGCCCGCCGCTTCTACGGCGAAGTCCTCGGCCTCGCCCAGGGCCGCAGCGCCGACACGTGGGTCGACTGGAACCTGCACGGCCACCAGTTCGTGACGCACCTGGCGCCGGAGCGGCCGCAGCGCGTCCACAACCCCGTCGACGGCCACGACGTGCCGGTGCCGCACTTCGGCCTGATCCTCGAGGTCGAGCAGTTCAAGGCGCTCGCCGAGCGGCTGCGCGCCGCCGGGACGCGGTTCGTGATCGAGCCCTACGTCCGCTTCGAAGGCCAGGCCGGCGAGCAGTGGACGATGTTCCTGCTCGACCCCGCCGGGAACGCGCTGGAGTTCAAGGCCTTCGCGGACGACTCACAGGTCTTCGCCGTCTGAAGACCCTGAGGCCTCCGACGAGGCCCGCAACGATCCCGGGTGCGCCTTGGCGGCCGGGTCACGCCGCGTCTTGATCAAGCTGGCGACCGTCACGACGGCCAGGACGCCGATGATCACCGCCAGGCTGACCGGCGTCGCGATCTCCGGGACGCGCGGGTCGAGGTCGACGTGCGCCCAGTGCAGGATCAGCTTCACCCCGATGAACGCGAGGATCACCGCGAGCCCGGCCGAGAGGTACACGAGCCGGTCGAGCAGGCCCTTCACCAGGAAGTACAGGGCTCGCAGGCCCAGCAGGGCGAACGCGTTCGCGGCGAAGACGATGTACGGCTCCTCGGTGACACCGAATACGGCGGGGATCGAGTCGAGGGCGAACAGGAGGTCGACGCCGCCGATCGCGACCAGCACCACCACGAGCGGCGTCACCATCCGGCGTCCACCGGCGCGGGTGAGCAGCCGGCCGCCGTCGTAGGCGTCGGAGACCGGCAGGAGCCGCCGGGCCGTCCGGACCACGACGTTGTGCTCGATGTCGGGATCGGCGTCGCGGTGCCGGAACAGCTGCACGCCGGTGTAGATCAGCAGCAGCCCGAAGAGCAGGAACATGAAGGAGAACAGCGCGAGGAGCGTCGCGCCGAGGACGATGAAGATCCCGCGCATCACGAGCGCGAGGATGATCCCGAACGTGAGCACCTTGTGCTGGTGCTCCTCCGGGACGGCGAACGTCGTCATGATGATCACGAACACGAAGAGGTTGTCGACCGAGAGGCTCTTCTCGACGATGTAGCCGGCGAAGTACTCGGTGCCGAGCTCACCGCCGTGGGCCAGCGTCAGCCAGACGCCGAACACCACCGCGACCAGGATGTAGCCCACCGACCACGCGACGGCTTCGGCGAACCGGACCCGGTGCGGCCGGACCGCGGCGAGCACGAGGTCGACCGCGAGCAGCGCCAGCACGACGCCGATGGTGACCAGCCAGGTGCCGACGCCCATCCGCTCCCCCCCCGCTCCCGTGTGTCCGGCGATCGTAAGGGCAGGAGCGCGAACGCGCACCAGAAGTCCACAGTGGACACTTCAGGTGAGGTCAGCCGCCGCCAGCTCGGTGTGCGGGTCGAGCTCGAGGCCGCCGGCGCGCAGGGTGTCGTCGACGATCCGCCAGACCCAGCGTGCCAGCAGCGCGGCCAGCTCGGCGCGCTCGACGCCGCGCGGGTTCTCCAGCCAGCGCGAAGTGCTCGATTCCACCAGGCCGACCAGCCCGAAGGCGACCGCTTCACAGACGCGGGTGTCCACTCCGAACAGTCCGAGGTAGTGCTCGAACACCACGGTCAGCTGCCGGGCGATGGCGGTCTTGCCGTCGGCGAAGACGTCGGGCGCGCCGTCCATCGCGTGCCGGGTCAGGTAGCGGTAGAGCGAGCCGTGCTCGGCCAGCCAGCGGGTGTGCGCGCCGATCGCCGTGCGGATCAGCTCCATCGGCGTGCCGCTCGGGTTCCACAGGGGCGCGAACTCCGCGGTGATCAGCTCGGCGACCCGGACGGCGATCGCGTGCTGCAGGTCGGCGGCGCCGTCGAAGTGCCGGTAGAGGCGGGTGCGGGCGACGCCGGCTTCGTCGGCGATCTGCTCGGTGGACACCTCGGGCCCGTGCCGGGCGATCGCGCGCAGGCCCGCTTCGACGAACTCGCGACGACGGCGGTCACGCTGGCCGGCCCACCGCGCGGCCCGGCCATCGGGCGGGCGCGGCGTGTCCGTCGATGTCATCGGCCGGAGTGTACCGGCGGTGGCACTATGGCGTACGATGCCGTACCTTTTACTTTGGGTGCCAGTGGGTCGCGGAGAGTGACGATGAGCTACGCCGACGAGGAGCCGCCGGACGCCGTGCTGCTCGCCGCCCTCCGCGCGGGCGACTTCGACGCCGCCGGCGCCCTGTTCCGCCGGCACGCCGAGCCGCTGCGCCGGACCGCGGCGGCGTGGGCGGTGCAGGCCGCGGAACGCGACGACCTGGTGGCCGAGACGTTCGTCCGCGTGCTGGCCGTCGTGCACGCGGGCGGCGGCCCCGAAGGTGACCTGCGGCCGTACTTGGTCGTGACGCTGCGGAACCTCGTGGCGCGGTGGGGCCGGCAGCGCAGCCGGGTCGAGCTGTGCGAGACGGTCCCCGAGACGCCGTCGAGCGGCGCCGACGAGCTGGCCCTGCACCGGTCGAACGAGAAGCTCGTGTGGTCGGCGTACTGCACGCTGCCGGGCCGGTGGCGGACGGTGCTCTGGCGGACCGAAGCCGAAGGCGACACGCCGACGGAGGCCGCGCCGCTGCTGGGCCTGACGCCGAACAGCGTGTCGGCGCTGGCGAAGCGGGCCCGCGAGGGGTTGCGCCAGGCGTACCTCCAGGTCCAGGTCCCCGACGCGGAGGAGCCGGTCTGCCGCGAACCGCGCCGGCGCATGGGCGCGTGGGTCCGGGGCGCGCTGTCGCCGCGCCGGGCGAGCGTGGTCACCGACCACATCGCGGGCTGCGATCCGTGCCGCACGGTGGCCACGGGCCTGGACGAGGCGAATCGCGAGCTCCCGGGCTCCCCCGCCCGCCTCACCGGCTGACACCCCGGCCGACTCGCGTACCTGGAGGGTCGGCTCGCGTACCTGGACAGCCGGCTCGCGTACCTGGAGGGTCGGCCAGCGCGGGTCGTGAGCCGACCCGCTGGGTACGCGAGCCGACTGGCTGGGTACGGGAGCGTTGCGTGAAGGTTGCCTCTACCCCGCTCTGCCGGGTTACCGTGAAGCCAGGCCCAGGAGGTGGCGGTGGACGACGAAGTCTGCGCGGTCCGGCCCGGCACCGACGTCGCCGGGCACGCCCGGCTGCTCGCCGGCATCCACGACGCCGTCCTCGCCGGGCGGGCGCCCCGGACCGCGCCGCGGCGGCTGGTCGAACGCTCGTGGCGTCGCGTCGCCGCGCAGGGCGTCGATCCGGACCGGCCGCCCGCGCCCGATCCCGTCGGCGCCGCCGAGGTCGAACGGCGGCGGACCGGCTCCCGGCTCGGCGAAGTCCTCCCCGAGCTTCGCGGCGCGCTGACGTCGGTCGCCGAAGACGCGCACCACCTGATGGTCGTCACCGACGCCGACGGCGTCGTCCTCTGGCGCGAAGGCGCCCGCGGCGTGCGGCACCGGGCCGATTCGCTCGGCTTCACCGAAGGTGCCACCTGGTCCGAGCCCGCCATCGGCAGCAACGCGATCGGGACGGCGCTGGCCGAGGCCGCCCCGGTGCAGATGTTCGCCGCCGAGCACTTCGTGCGCTCCCACCATTCGTGGGCCTGCACGGCCTACCCCGTGCACGACCCGCGGACCGGTGAACTGCTCGGGATCGTCGACGTCAGCGGGCCGGCCGAGACCGTCCACCCGATGACCGTCGCCCTGGTCGGGACATCGGTGCGGCTGGCCGAAGCCGTCCTGCGGCAGCGGCACGAGGCCCGGCTCGAAGGCCTCCGGCAGCTGTCCGGGCACGTCCTCGCGGGCGAGACCGGGCTCGTCGTCGACGACCACGGCTGGGTCGCCGCCCAGAGCGGCGTCTTCGGGATCGACCGCGTCGCCGCGCCCCGCCACGGCGTCCCCGTCGCGGTCCGCGGCATCGGGGCGTGCGAGCCCGAGCCGGTACCCGGCGGCTGGCTGCTGCGGCCGAGCCGGCGCGAAACCCTGAAGCTCATCCTGGAATTCGACCCGCCGCGCGCGATCGTCGAAGGCTCGGCGCGGTGGACGCACCCCCTGGGCAAGCGGCAAGCGGACCTGCTGCGGCTGATCGCGACGGCGGGCCCGGCCGGGGTGTCGGCCGCGCAGCTGTCGGAGACGCTCTACGGCGACCGCACGCACCTGGTGACCGTCCGCGCGGAACTCTCGCGGCTGCGCAAGCTCATCGGCGGTCTGCTGCTCGCCCGCCCGTACCGCGTCGCGCCCGGTGTCGAAGTCGTGCTGATGCAACCCTAGGGCAACCCTTACGCGGACCCGGCCCGCCGAGGTTGGCTGCTCGGACGCGCCGTCGACGAGGACGGTGCCCGACAGGGGAGGTCCGCTCATGACCCAGACCCTCGAACCGGCCGCGGCCGTCGATGCCCGCCGGCGCGTCGAAAACTGGCTCGCCGACTTCGAGGCCGCGCTCGCGGCCCGGGACGCCGACCGGGCCGCCGCCCTCTTCGCCACGACGTCGTTCTGGCGCGACCTGATCGCGTTCACCTGGAACCTCAAGACGGTCGAGAACCGGGACGGCGTCAAGGATCTCCTCCTGGCGACCATGGACACCACCGACGCCCGCGGCTTCCACGCCACCGAAGAACCGACCGAGGCCGACGGTGTCGTCGACGCGTGGATCGGGTTCGAAACCGCCGTCGGCCGCGGCCGCGGGCACCTGCGGCTCACCGACGAAGGCGCGTTCACCTTCCTCACGACGCTCTACGAGCTCAAGGGCCACGAGGAGCCGCTCGGCACAGCCCGGCCCAAGGGCGCCGAGCACGGAGTCAACCGCGAGCGCGTGACGTGGTCGGAGGCACGGGAAGCGGAGGCGGCCGAACTGGGCACGACGCGCCAGCCGTACGTCGTCGTCATCGGCGGCGGACAGGGCGGCATCGCGCTGGGCGCCCGGCTGCGTCAGCTCGGCGTCCCGCACGTCGTCGTGGACCGCCACGCCCGCCCCGGCGACCAGTGGCGCGGCCGCTACAAGTCGCTGTGCCTGCACGACCCCGTCTGGTACGACCACCTGCCCTACCTCGACTTCCCGCGCACCTGGCCGGTCTTCGCGCCCAAGGACAAGATCGCCGACTGGCTCGAGATGTACACGAAGGTCATGGAGGTGAACTACTGGTCGTCGACGACCTGCAAGAGCGCCTCCTACGACGAAGAGACCCAGGAATGGACGGTCGTCCTCGACCGCGACGGCGAAGAAGTCGTCCTCAAGCCGAAGCAGCTCGTGCTCGCGACCGGCATGTCGGGCAAGCCGAACGTGCCGGTGCTGCCCGGCCAGGACCGCTTCCGCGGCGAGCAGCACCACAGCTCACAGCACCCCGGGCCGGACGCCTACCGCGGCAAGAAGGCCGTGATCATCGGGTCCAACAACTCCGCGTTCGACATCTGCGGCGCACTCTGGGAAGCCGGCGCCGACGTGACGATGATCCAGCGCAGCTCGACGCACATCGTGAAGTCGGACTCGCTGATGGACCTCGGGCTGGGCGACCTCTACTCGGAACGCGCGCTCGCCGCCGGGATGACGACGCAGAAGGCGGACCTGACCTTCGCCTCGCTCCCCTACCGGATCATGCACACGTTCCAGCAGCCGGTGTACGCGGCGATCAAGGAACGCGACCAGGAGTTCTACGACCGCCTCGACGCCGCGGGCTTCCGGCACGACTGGGGCGACGACGACTCCGGCCTGTTCATGAAGTACCTGCGGCGCGGATCGGGCTACTACATCGACGTCGGCGCCGCGGACCTCGTGGCCGACGGCGACGTCAAGCTGGCGCACGGCCAGGTCGTCGAGCTGACGGAGAACTCGGTGAAGCTCCAAGACGGCACCGAACTGGAGGCCGACCTCGTCGTCTACGCGACCGGCTACGGCTCGATGAACGGCTGGGCGGCGGACCTGATCAGCCAGGAGGTCGCGGACAAGGTCGGCAAGGTGTGGGGCCTCGGGTCCGACACGACGAAGGACCCGGGCCCGTGGGAGGGCGAGCAGCGGAACATGTGGAAGCCCACCCGGCAGGAAGGCCTGTGGTTCCACGGCGGGAACCTGCACCAGTCCCGGCACTACTCGCTCTACCTGGCCCTGCAGCTCAAAGCCCGGGCCGAAGGCATCCCGACACCGGTCTACGGACTGCAGGAGGTGCACCACCTGTCCTGACGGCGACGGGGCCGGCCGCGCGGCCGCGGGTCAGGGCACGAAGGCGGCGAGCTGTTCGTCCAGCCAGGGGTACAGCTCCTCGGCCTTGGTGCCGAGCCGGGACTTCAGGTCCCGGGTGACCTCGTCGGCCAGCACCTCGATCGAACCGTCGGCGACAGCGTCGTAGGCCTGGGCCACGACGCTTTCGGCGCTCACCTTCGGCACGTCCCAGCGGGCCGACATCGGAGTGTCGACCATGCCGACGAGCAGGCCGACGACCTGCGTGCCGCGCGGGCCGAGCTGGGCGCGCAGCGCGTTGGTGGCCGACCACATCGCCGCCTTCGACGCCGCGTAGCCGGTCGGCACGGAGATCCAGGCCGCCGCCGACAGCACGTTCAGCAGCGTGCCGCCGCCGTTGGCCGCCAGCACCGGGGTGAAGGCGTTGGCGACGCGGAGGGTGCCGAAGAAGTTGGTCTCGAAGATCCGGCGCAGCTCGTCCTCCGGCCCGGAGATGGAGTCGCCGGCGGGCGCGACGGCCGCGTTGTTGACCAGCAGGTCGACGTCCGTCGCGGCCGCGGCGGCCCGCGCGACGCTTTCCGGGTCGGTGAGGTCGAGGGCGAGCGACTGCACGCGGGCGTCGTCCCGGTGCTTCGGGGCGCGAGCGGTGGCGTAGACCTTCGCCGCGCCCCGCTCCAGCGCCTGCCGCACGAACTGTTCGCCGAGACCGCCGTTGGCGCCGGTCACGAGCACCGTACGGCCGTCGAGTGAGTGACTCATCTAGACTCCTTGTCAAGTGGGGAGCATCCCCGGATTCAGTATGCGGGGATGCTCCCCACTTAGCCAGGAGGAGTGTCGATGGCCACTGTCCGGAAGCTGCGCGCCGACGCTCAGCGCAACCGCGACGCGATCGTCGACGCGGCCCGCGAGATCTTCGAGGCCGAGGGCGCGCTGACCTCGCTCGACGGCATCGCCCTGCGTGCGGGGGTCGGCAACGCCACCCTCTACCGCCACTTCCCGACCCGCGACGACCTGCTCGCCGCCGTGGTCGCGACCAGCATCACCGAGGCGCTCGCCGAGGCCGACGAGCTGTCCCGCACCCTCTCCTCACGCGAGGCGCTCGCCGCGTGGCTGGTGCTGCTGACCTGGCGGTTGCGCATCTGGCACGACCTGCCCTACTGCCTGGCCACCGCCTTGCAGGACGCCGAGTCGCCGATGAAACCCGCCTACGATCCGCTGCTCGAACGGACCGAACGGCTCCTCGACTCGGCGAAAGCCGCCGGCGAGCTGGCCGGCCCGGTCACCGCGACCGAGGTGTACGAGCTGGTGCTCGCGCTGTCGTGGGCCGTCGACCGGTTCGGCGACGACGAGGCGGCCGCGCGCAAACGAGTCACGCTGGCCACCGCGGGAATCCTCGCCCGGCCCTGAAAGCGGCCTGGCGAAACGGCTTAGGTCAGCGCACGCCCGGGATCGCCGAACAGCGAGGCAGTCCCGTGGGCGCGCTTGAAGTACAGGTGGGCGTCGTGCTCCCAGGTGATCGCGATGCCGCCGTGCAGCTGGATCATCTCCGCCGCCGCGTGCGAAAACGCCTCGCCGCACACGACTTTCGCGGTCGTCACGGCTTCGGCGTCGCCGTCCACCACGGCCGCGTACAGCGCCGAGCGGGCCGCTTCGACGTGGACGTGCACGTCGGCCATCCGGTGCTTCAGCGCCTGGAACGACCCGATCGGCCGGCCGAACTGACGGCGTTGCTTCGTGTACTCCACCGTCAGTTCCAGCGCGCGGGCGGCCGCGCCGACCTGTTCCGCGGCAACGGCGACGACCGCCGTGTCCAGCAGTCTCCGCAGGTCGAAGCCGTCGGTGTCGAGGCGCCGGGCCCGGGTCGACGCGAACTCCGCCACCGCCAGCCGACGGGTCGGGTCGAGCGTGGTGACGCGCTCCCGGCGCACGCCGTCGATCGGGACTTCGAACAGTCCCATGCCCTCGGGCGTCCGGGCCACGGCCAAGAGGACGTCGGCGAGGTCGCCGTCGAGGACGTAGTGGGCGCGGCCGTCGAGACCGGCTTCCGACGCGGTCAAGCCCGGCGACCAGTCTTCGCCGGACCAGGCCAGCGCGGCGAGGGTCGTGCCCGCGGCGATCCCCGGCAGCAGCCGTTCGCAGGCTTCGTCGTTTCCGGTGCGCAGCAACGCTTCGCCGCACACCACGACGGAGCCGAGCATCGGCGCCGGCGTCAGCGTGCGGCCGAGCTCTTCCAGGATCACGCACGCCTCGGCGAGGCCGGCGCCCGCGCCGCCGTAGCGCTCGGGGATCGCGAGGGCGGCGACGCCGATCTGCTCGCACAGCGTCGACCAGAGCTTGTCGTCGTACCCGAGCGGCGACTCCATCGCGGCCCGCACCGCCGCCGGTCCCGACCGGCGGGCCAGCAGCGACCGCACCGCGTCCCGCAGGGCGACGCACTCTTCCGACTCGAAAGGATCCGTCATCGCAGCGCCGCCAGCACGCGTGCGCGGTGGAACGAGCCGGTACCCCAGGCCCCGGCCAGGGCCCGCACCTTCGTCAGCCGGAGGCCGAGGTCGTGTTCGGCGGTGTAGCCGATGGCGCCGTGCACCTGGAGGGCCGTGCGCGCGGCGAGGTAAGCGGCGTCGGCCGCCATGACCTTCGCCGCCGAGACGTCCCGGGCGAACGTCTCCCCGGCGACGGCCGCGCCGTACAGCAGCGGCCGGGCGAGTTCGAGCTGCGTCACGACGTCGGCGAGCAGGTGCTTGACCGCCTGGTACTCGCCGATGGCCCGGCCGTACTGGCTGCGCTGTTTCGCGTAGGCGACGGAGGCGTCGAGGAGCCACTGGCCCGCGCCGAGCAGCTGGGCGGACACGGCCAGGACGCCCCGGTCGAAGGCGACCGGATCGGCGGCGGTGGTCCGGGTGGTCCCGGTGATCCGGAACAGCCGCCGCGCCGGGTCGATCGACGGGACGAGCTCGATCCCGACGCCCGCGACCTCGCCTTCGTTGAGGTCCAGGACCACCCCGGCGACGTCGGCGTCCAGGGCGAGCGGCACCTCCGGTGGCGCGACGACCGTGGCCAGGAGGTCGCCTCCGGCGAGCGCGGTGAGCCGGTCGCCGGTCAGCACCGCGGGGGCGACGGCGGCCGTTTCGACCAGCGGGCCGGGCACGGCGTGGTAGCCGAGCGCTTCGAAGGCGACCACCAGGTCGACCGCGGAACCGCCGAGCCCGCCGTGGTCCTCGTCGACCAGCAACGCGGGGACACCGAGATCGCCGAGCGCGCGCAGCAGTTTCAACCCGCGCTCGGGCGACCCGGCGGCCCAGGCCCGCGCCACCGCGGCGGTGTCCGCGCCGCCCAGCAGGTCGTGCAGAGACGCGGAGAACTGACGCTGCTCCGGCGACAGCTGGAACTTCATCGGCGCGCCTCCCTCGGCAGTTTCAGCAGCCGCTCGGCGATCGTATTGCGCTGGATCTGGTCCGTGCCGCCGTAAATGGGCCCGGCGAGGGAGAAGAGGTAGCCGTCCACCCAGTCCCGGTCGGTCTCGGCGGCCGGGCCGAGCACGTCCAGGGCCGTCTCGTGCAGCTCGACGTCCAGGTGCGACCAGAACAGCTTGTTCACGCTGGACTCCGGGCCCAGCTCGCCGCCGTCGGCGAGACGGCTCACCGTGCCGAACGTGTAGAGCTGATAGGCGCGGGCCCCGATCCAGGCGTCGGCGACGCGGTCCTGAGTGGACGGTGGGGAGCTCCGCGAACGCCACAGCTCCACGAGCCGGTCCGCGGCGGCGAGGAACCGGCCGGGGCTGCGCAGCGACAGCCCGCGTTCGTTGTTGGCGGTCGTCATCGCGACCCGCCACCCCTGCCCCACCTCCCCGATCACGTCCTCGTCGGGCACGAACACGTCGTCGAAGAAGATCTCGGCGAACCCGGGCTCGCCGTCGAGCTGCGGGATCGGCCGGACCGTGACGCCCTCGGCGCGCAGGTCGGCCATGAAGTAGGTCAGGCCGTGATGGCGCTGCGCGTCGGGATCCGTGCGGAACAGGCCGAACGCGCGATCGGCGAAGGCCGCCCGCGAACTCCAGGTCTTCTGCCCCGAGAGCCGCCAGCCGCCCTCGGTCCGCACCGCCGTGCTGCGCAACGCCGCGATGTCGCTGCCCGCTTCCGGTTCCGACCACGCCTGCGCCCAGACCTGCTCGCCGCGGGCCATTGGCGGCAGGATGCGGTCTCGCTGCTCCTGCGTGCCGTGGGCGAACAATGTCGGGCCCAGCATGAAGATGCCGTTCTGGCTCACCCGCCCCGGCGCGCCCGACGCGTAGTACTCCTCCTCGAACAGCAGCCACTGCAGCATCGACGCGTCCCGGCCGTGGTACTCGCGCGGCCACGAGACGACCGACCACCGCGCCTCGGCGAGTTCGGCCTCCCACTCGCGGTGCGCCGCGAAGCCTTCGGCGGTGTCCATCGACGGCAACCCGCGAACGTGCGTCTCGAGCCATTCCCGTGCTTCCTCACGGAAGGCCGCGGACGCCTCGTCGATGTCGAGGTCCATCAAGCCCCCTTGTTCGCGTCGCGCATGGACCGCGCGGACTGCCCGCCGAGCGCGTCTTCCGACGTCTCCGCGTTGTGGGCGTGCGCCAGGTGATGGAGCCCGAACACCGAGTCCATTCCGGACCGCAGTCCCATCAGGTCTTCGGCCTGGTTGACGGCCTTCTTCGCCAGCGCGAGACCGAACGGCGGCATCGCGCCGATCTTCTCCGCGAGTTCGAAGGTGTGCTGTTCAAGCTCCGCGCGCGGGACGATCCGGGTGACCATCCCCCACTCCTTGGCCTGCTGGACCGTGAAGCGCTCGCCGGTGAACAGGACCTCCTTCGCCGCCCGCGGCCCGAGCACCCACGGGTGCGCGAAGTACTCGACACCGGGAATGCCCATGCGCACCACCGGGTCGGCGAAGAACGCGTCGTCGGCCGCCACGATCAGGTCGCAGACCCAGGCGAGCATCAGCCCGCCGGCGATGCAGGCGCCCTGAATGCTCGCGATCATCGGCTTCGGGATCTCCCGCCAGCGCCGGCACATGCCCAGGTAGACCTCGGACTCGCGGGCGAACCGCTGGTCGCCGCCCACGCGGTCGGTGTGGTCCCACCACAGGACCGCGCGCCGGTCGAACGACTGGTCGGCGTCCCGGCCCGGGCTGCCGATGTCGTGGCCGGCGGAGAAGTGCTTTCCTTCGCCGGCCAGCACGATCACTTTCACTTCGGCATCGTTCACCGCGCGGGCGAAGGCGTCGTCGAGGGCGTAGGTCATCGCCGAGTTCTGGGCGTTGCGGTAGTCGGGCCGGTTCATGGTGACCACGGCGACCGGCCCGCGGCGCTCGTAGCGGACGACGTCTTCGCTCATTTCGTCTCCTCACTGAGCAGCCGCTTCAGCACCTTGCCGGAAGCGTTGCGGGGCAGCGCGTCCAGGAACGCGACGGACCGCGGGGTCTTGTAGTTGGCGAGCCGTCCGCGGCAGAACGCGAGCACGTCGGTTTCGGTGACGCCGGTGCCGACGACGAAGGCCTTGCCGACCTCGCCGAGCCGCTCGTCCGGGACGCCGATCACCGCGACGTCGCGGACGCCGGCCAGTTCGGTGAGCGCGTGCTCGACCTCGGCCGGGTAGACGTTGAAGCCGCCGCAGATGTACATGTCCTTGAGCCGGCCGGTGAGCGTGAGGTTGCCGTCGGCGTCGAGTTCGCCGACGTCGCCGGTGTGCAGCCAGCCGTCCTCGTCGATGGCCTTGGCGGTGGCTTCCGGGTCGTCGAGGTAGCCGAGCATCACGTTCGGCCCGCGCAGGACCACTTCGCCCGGCGAACCGTGGATCGCCACCTCGAACCCGGCCGTCGCGCGGCCGGACGTCTTCGCGACGAGCTCCGCGTCGTCGCCCGGGCGGCACATCGTCACCACCACCGCTTCGGTGAGGCCGTAGGCGGTGAGGACGATGTCGAAGCCCAGCTCGCAACGCATGCGCCGGACGAGCGACGCCGGCACGTCGGCGGCGCCGGTGACCGCGAGCCGCAGCGACGACAGGTTCCCGCGCTCCGGCTCGTGCAGCAGGGACTGGAAGATCGTCGGCGCGCCGGGCAGCACCGAAATCCGTTCCCGCTCGATCACCTCCAGCGCGGCTTTCCCGTCGAACACGGCCTGCGGAACGATCGTCGCGCCGGTCAGCAGCCCGACGACGATCCCGGCCTTGTAGCCGAAGCTGTGGAAGAACGGGTTGATCACCAGGTACCGGTCGTCGGCGGTGACCCGGCCGCACTCCGCCCAGGCCGCGGCGACGCCGACGACCTGGCGGTGGGCCGACAGGACTCCTTTGGAGCGGCCGGTCGTGCCCGAGGTGAACAGGATGTCGCTCACGTCGTCCGGCTGGACCGCGTCCGCTCGTGCCTCGGCTTCGGCCGCCGGTACGCCGTCCGCCAGCGCGAGGAACTCGTCCCAGCCGAGCGCGTCCCCGACCGGCCGGGGCGGCTGTTCGAGGGCGACCCGGACGACGGTGCCGAGGTCGGGCAGGTCCGCGCCGGTCGCCACGATCGCGGCGTGGCGGTCGGTGCCGAGGAAGTCGGCCGCCACGACCAGGGCCTTCGCCCGGCTGCGGACCAGCAGGTCCACGGTCTCGGCCGCGGTGAACCGGGTGTTGACCGGCACCAGCGACGCGCCCGCGTAGAGCGCGCCGAGCGCCGCCAGTACCCAGTGGTGGGTGTTGGGCAGGGTGATCGCGACGCGGTCGCCGGGCCGGACACCGCGGGCGAGGAAGGCCCGCGCGACCGACTGAACACGTTCCAGAAGGTCGTCGAAACCGAGGCGCAGGGCGCCGTCGACCAGCGCCTCCGCCGAGCCGAACTTCGCGGCAGCGGCGCGGACGACGGCCGGGATCGTGGTCTGACCCACCACACCCTCCTCTGGACCGGCAAACTAGAACGTGTTCTCATTACCCTAGGTCCCGGACCGGCCCGGCAGCAAGGAGGCGAGCGTGGAACCGACGCGATTCCGCCGCGAAGTCGCGGGCTGGCTCGCGGACAACCTCACCGGCGAGTTCGCTCAGCTGCGCGGGCTCGGCGGGCCGGGACGCGAGCACGAGGCGTTCGACCTGCGCCTGGCCTGGGAACACCACCTCGCCGCGGCGGGCTGGACGTGCGTCGGCTGGCCTCGCGAATTCGGTGGCCGCGGGCTCTCCCTCGACGAGCAGGTCGCCTTCCACGAGGAGTACGCGGCTTCGGGCGCCCCCGCGCGCGTCAACCACATCGGTGAGCAGCTGCTCGGCCCGACGCTCATCGCCTTCGGCACGCCCGAGCAGCAGAAACGGTTCCTGCCGAAGATCATCGCCGTCGAAGAGCTGTGGTGCCAGGGCTATTCCGAGCCCGGCGCCGGTTCCGACCTGGCCGCCGTCTCGACGTCGGCGGTCCGGCGCGACGGCGAGTGGGTGGTCAACGGCCAGAAGATCTGGACGTCCCTGGCGCACGTGGCCGACTGGTGCTTCGTCGTGGCGCGCACCGAGCCGGGGTCGCAGCGCCACCACGGCCTGTCGTACCTCCTGGTGCCCCTGAACCAGGACGGCGTCACCGTGCGGCCGATCCGGCAGCTGACCGGCACGTCGGAGTTCAACGAAGTCTTCTTCGACGACGCCCGCACCGCGGCCGAACTCGTCGTCGGCGAGCCCGGCGACGGCTGGAAGATCGCCATGGCCACCCTCGGGTTCGAACGCGGCGTCTCCACGCTCGGCCAGCAGATCGGCTTCCTCCGCGAGCTCGACGACATCGTCGCCGAGGCGAAGCGGACCGGCACCTACGACGACCCGCTGCTGCGCACCGACCTCGCGCGCGCCCGGATCGGCCTGCGAGTCCTGCGCGCGCACGCGCTGCGAACCCTCGGGCGGGCGGCCGGGCCGGAGGTCGCCGTCGGGAAGCTGCTGTGGGCGCAGTGGCACCGCGGGCTCGGCGAGCTGGCGATGCGCGCCCGCGGCGCGCGGTCCCTGGTCGCCGAGGGCGAGGAGCTGGACGACGCGCAGCGGCTCTACCTGTTCACCCGCGCGGACACGATCTACGGCGGTTCGGACGAGATCGAGCGGAACATCATCGCCGAGCGCGTGCTCGGCCTGCCCAGGGAGGCGCGACCGTGATCCCTCAGACAGTGTCTCTGAAAAACGTGCCCGGCCACGAGCTGCTGGCAGGCAAGGTCGTCGTGGTCACCGCGGCCGCCGGCACCGGCATCGGCTCGGCCGCGGCGCGCCGGTGTCTCGAAGAGGGCGCGAGCGTCGTCATCAGCGACTGGCACGAACGGCGGCTCGGGGAGAAGGCGGCCGAGCTGGCTTCGCTCGGCAAGGTGCACGCGATTCCGTGCGACGTCACCGCCGAGGACCAGGTCCAGGCGCTCATCGACGGCGCGGCCGGCCACTTCGGCCGGCTCGACGTCCTGATCAACAACGCCGGGCTCGGCGGGACGAAGTCCGTGCTGGACATGGCCGACGACGAGTGGTCCCGCGTTCTCGACATCACGCTCACCGGGACGTTCCGGTGCACGCGCGCGGCGTTGCGGCGGTTCGTCGCCCAGGGTGGCGGCGGGGCGATCGTCAACAACGCGTCGGTGATCGGCTGGCGCGCCCAGGCCGGGCAGGCGCACTACGCCGCCGCGAAAGCCGGCGTGATGGCCCTGACCCGCTGCTCGGCCCTCGACGCCGCCGAGCACGGCGTCCGGATCAACGCCGTCGCGCCGAGCTTGGCCATGCATCCGTTCCTCGCCAAGGTGACCAGCGACGAGCTGCTGGAAGACCTCACCAAGCGTGAGGCCTTCGGTCGTGCGGCCGAGCCGTGGGAGGTCGCCAACGTCATGGTCTTCCTCGCCAGCGACTACGCGAGCTACCTCACCGGCGAAGTCGTCTCCGTCAGCAGCCAGCACCCCTAGGAGCTCCCGTGCCCGAAGCCTTCCTCCTCGACGCGGTCCGCACGCCCGTGGGCCGGCGCGGCGGCGCGCTGTCCGGGTGGCACTCCGCCGACCTCGGCGCGCACATCATCAAGGCGGTCGTCGAGCGCGCGGGCGTCGACCCGGACCTCGTCGACGACGTCATCCTCGGCTGCACGGACACCCTGGGCCCGCAGTCGGGCAACATCGCGCGCACGGCGTGGCTCGCGGCCGGGTTCCCGGACCACGTGCCCGGCGTGACGATCGACCGGCAGTGCGGGTCGAGCCAGCAGGCCGTGCACTTCGCCGCGCAGGCCGTCATGTCGGGGACGCAGGACCTCGTGCTCGCCGGCGGCGTGCAGAACATGAGCCGCATCCCGATCAGCGCGGCGATGCTGGCCGGGCGCGAGTACGGCTTCGACGACCCGTTCTCCGGCTCGAAGGGCTGGCAGGAGCGCTACGGCAGTGCCGAGTTGTCGCAGTTCCGCAGCGCGGACATGATCGCTTCGCACTGGGACATCAGCCGGTCCGCCATGGAGGAGTACGCCTTCCGCAGCCACCAGCGGGCCCTCGGCGCCATCGATTCCGGTCGCTTCGAAGCCGAAATCGCGCCGGTCGACGACTTCCGGCAGGACGAAGGCCCGCGCCGGGACACGTCGCTGGAGCGGATGCGCGGGTTGAAGCCGTTGTCCCCGGACTCACGGCTGACGGCGGCGGTGGCGAGCCAGATCTCCGACGGGGCGAGCGCGGCTCTGGTCGCTTCCGAAGCGTTCGTGAAGGAGCACGGCCTGACGCCCCGGGCCCGCATCCACCACCTGTCGGTGCGCGCGGCCGACCCGGTGTGGATGCTGACCGGCCCGATCCCGGCGACGTCCTACGCGCTCCGGAAAACCGGGCTCGCGATCGACGACATCGACGTGTTCGAGGTCAACGAGGCGTTCGCCAGCGTGGTGCTGGCGTGGCTGGACGAAACGGGCGCGGACCCGGAGCGGGTCAACGTCAACGGCGGCGGCATCGCCCTCGGTCACCCGATCGGGGCGACCGGGACGAAGCTGCTCGCCACGTTGCTGCACGAACTGGAGCGCCGCGGCGGTCGTTACGGGCTGCAGACGATGTGTGAAGGCGGCGGCACCGCCAACGTCACCATCATCGAACGGCTGTAGCTCAGCCGAGGGCGCGCAGCTTCGGGAGCACGTCCTCGGAGAACTGCGTCAGGAAGCGCTCCTGGTCGTGGCCCGGGCCGTGGAACACCAGGTGGTTGAGTCCCGCGTCGAGGTACGGCTTGATCTGCGCCACGGCCTCGTCCGGGTCCGACGCCACGATCCAGCGCTTGGCAACCTGCTCGATCGGCAGCTCGTCGGCCAGCCGCTCCATCTCGTCGGCCGAGGTGACGCTGTGCTTCTGCTCCGCCGACAGCGACAGCGGCGCCCAGAATCGGGTGTTCTCCAGCGCCTTCTCGGGGTCGCGGTCGTAGGACATCTTGATCTCGATCGTCCGGTCGACGTCCTCGACGGTCTTCTCGGCCGCCTCGGCGCCTTCCTTGACCGCCGGCATCAGCTTCTCGGTGTAGAGGTCCATGCCCTTGCCCGAGGTGCAGATGAACCCGTCCCCCGCGCGGCCCGCGTACTTGGCCACGACCGGGCCGCCCGCGGCGATGTAGACCGGCACCGGCTGCTCCGGCCGGTCGTAGATGCGTGCGTCGACCAGCTTGTAGTACTCGCCGTCGAAGTTCACGTTGTCGCTGGTCCACAGCTCGCGGATCAGCTTGATCGACTCGCGCAGCCGCGCGAAGCGCTCCTTGAACTCCGGCCACTCCCGCCCGGAGACGGCGATCTCGTTCAGCGCCTCGCCGGACCCCACGCCGAGGATCACGCGGCCGCCGGACAGCAGCGACATCGTCGCGAACGCCTGCGCGATCACGGCCGGGTTGTACCGGAACGTCGGGGTCAGCACGCTCGTGCCGATCTGCACCCGCTTCGTGCGCTCGGCGACCGCCGGCATCCACGCCAGCGCCCACGGCGCGTGGCCGCCCTCGTGCCGCCACGGCAGGAAGTGATCCGACACCCAGACCGAGTCGAGGCCGACCTCTTCGGCACGCACCGCGTACTCGACCAGGTCCCGCGGTCCGAACTGCTCCGCCGACGCCTTGTAACCGACCTTGAGCGCCACGCTCACTCATCCTCCCGTTCGCCGGCCGAGTCGCCGCAGGATCTCACCTGCCTCGGCCACTGTGCCCTCGACGATCTCGGCCACCGTGGGCAGGTCGTGGATCATGCCCACCACCTGTCCCGACGCTAGCACTCCGGCGTCCGTCCGGCCCTCGACCAGCCCCGCGCGCAACAGCATCGGGGTGTTGGCCGCCATGACCAGCTGACTCCAGGTCAGATCGTTGCCGTGCTTCATCGCAAGGCCTTCTTTGACCATGGCAACCGGGGACAGCCCGGTGATATTCCGGAACCGGAGAGCGTTGCGCGCGGCCTGCGCCAGACCGCGCAGGCGCCCGGTGCGTTCGAGCTTCTCGACGAGGTCGGTGCGCAGCACGCGGTGCGGCAGGCCGTCGACGCGCCGGGTGACGACCGTCCCGGTGAGACTCTGCTCGAGGTAGACGCGCTTGACGTCGTCGGGGACCGTGCTCTCCTCGCTCAGCAGGAACCGGGTGCCCATCGCGACGCCCGCCGCGCCGTACGCGAGGGCCGCGGCGAGACCGCGTCCGTCGAAGAAGCCGCCGGCGGCGATCACCGGGATGTCGACGGCGTCCAGCACCGAGGGCAGCAGCAGCGTGGTCGCCACTCCCCCGGTGTGCCCGCCGCCTTCGCCGCCCTGGACGATGACGGCGTCCGCGCCCCAGGCCGCGACCTTCTCGGCGTGCCGCGCGGCGCCGATCGACGGGATCACGACGATCCCGTGGTCGCGCAGTTTCGCGATCATCTCCTTGCGCGGCGCGAGCGCGAACGACGCCACCCTGACACCCTCGCGGATCAGCAGGTCGACGCGCTCGCCGGCGTCGGCCGCGTCGGCGCGCAGGTTCACCCCGAACGGTTTCTCCGTGCGCTTCTTCACTTCGGCGATCGCGGCTTCCAGCTCGCCGAAGGTCATCGTGGCCGAGGCCAGGATCCCGAGCGCGCCCGCCTCGGCGGTCGCCGAGACGAGCCGCGGGCCGGCGACCCAGCCCATGCCGGTCTGCACGACCGGGTGCTCGACCCCGACGAGCTCGGTCAGCGCGGTCTTCACGCCGGGACTTCCCTGTCGCGCAGGCTTTTCGGGTCGACGACCTCGCGGATGAGCTTCAGCTCTTCGCCGGTCGGCTCTCGGCTGATCTCGAAGCCGGAGAAGTCGATCTCGAACGTCGTGGCCGCCGTGACCTCGTCGCGGGTGACGCCGGGGTGCAGCGACACCGCGCGCATCGCGTGGTCGGCACCCCCGAAGTCGAACACCCCGAGGTTGGTGACGACCCGGTGGACGTCGTGGTACTTCTCCGCCGACGGGCCCGCCTTCGCCGCGTTGTCGTACCCCACGCCGGAAACGACGTCCACTGCGTCCACGAAGACCCGCGAAGAGTGCCGGGGAACCCAGTAGCTGGTGCGGTGGTTGACGGTGTTGCCCGGTGCACCCCGCACACCCAGCAGCTGCTTCTTCGGCCGGGCGTGGTCGCCGATGGCGGAGATGTTCTGGTTGCCGTACCGGTCGATCTGGTTGGCGCCCATGACGACGTGGCGCCGCCCGTGCGGGACGATCGTGTCGAGCATCTTGCGGAACGGCTGCCAGCCCTCGACGACGCCGTCGGTGGTGACCAGGTACGCCTCGCCGTCGGACATCAGGAGGTCGGGTTCGAACGTCAGCCGCGCGAGCTTCGCGCCGAGCTGCGGGACCAGGCCCATCGGGCTGACGACGATCTCGCCGTCGCCGCGGAACAGCTCGGCCACCGCCACTACGGCGATTTCGGCCCGGGTCGCACTCATGCCGCCTCCGCCTCGAACTTGTCCACTTCGGACAGATAGGTGTGCTCGTCGCCGGAGAGGAACCGGTCCACGAACCCTGGCCACGCGTCGGGATCCTTGGCGCAGGCGGCGTAGTGGCGCTGGAACCGTTCGTCCCGGCCGTAGTCCGGCACCGCCGTGGTGAAGTGCGCGCCCCGCGGCGCCTCGACGACGCCGTCGACCGCACCGCGGTTGAGCAGCAGCGACTGCACCGGCCCGCCCGCCAGCAAGTCCGGGGTCTCGACGACCTTTTCGACCGATACGAACCTCTTCGAAGCGGCCAGGCAGAACAGGTCGTCGAAGTACGGGTCGGGGCCGAGGTACTGGGCGTTGCCGCGGGCATCGGCGCGGTTGAGGTGCACGAGCGCGACGTCGAGGTGCTGCGCCGGGACCGCGACGAGCTCCTCGCCGTCGGCGTAGGGCGAGCGCACCGTCCGCAGGTCCGGGTTGGCGCGCATCACCTCGGAGCCGAGCCCGGCACGCGTCGGGAGGAACGGAAGCCGTTGCGCCGCAGCGGAAAGCGCGGCACCGAACATGCCCTCGTCGTACTCGGTGACGGCGATCGCGCCGGTCTCGCGGGCGCGGCCGAACCACGGGTCGAACGGGATCGAGTCGAGCGTGACGAACCCGAACACCACGCGCTTCACCTTGCCGGCCGCGCACAGCAGGCCGACGTCCGGACCGCCGTAGGAGACCACGGTCAGGTCCTTCACGGGCGTGCGGAGGATCGCGCGGACCAGCGCCATCGGCTTGCGCCGCGAGCCCCAGCCGCCGATGCCGAGGGTCATGCCGTCGCGGATTTCCGCCGCGACGTCGTCGGCGGTCGTGCGCTTATCGGCCATTCAAGAACTCCTCGCGGGCTTCGTCGGACGCGCCGAGCAGGTTGAGCTCGAAGGTGAAGCCCTGCTCGAACCGGTAGCTGCGGTGCACCTGCTGGGTGTCGATGCCGTTCAGGGCTTCCTTCGCCGCCCGGATGACCCGCGGGTCCTTCTTCGCGATGTGGCGGGCCACGGCCAGCGCGGCGTCGTCCAGCTCCGCGCGCGGGACGACCTGGTAGACCGAGCCGTGGGTGTGCAGCTCGGCGGCGGTGATGGTGCGCGCGGTGAAGTAGAGGGTGCGCATGAGGTGCTGCGGGACCAGCCGGGCCAGGTGGGTCGCCGCGCCGAGGGCGCCGCGTTCGACCTCGGGGACGCCGAAGGTGGCGTCGTCGGAGGCGATGACGACGTCGGCGTTGCCGGCCAGGCCGATGCCGCCGCCGAGGCAGAAGCCGTGCACCGCGGCGACGACCGGCACCGCGCAGTCGTAGACCGCGCCGAAAGCGGCGTAGCAGCCCCGGTTCGCGCCGACGAGCGCGTCGTAGCCGGCGCTGCGCTGGATCTCCTTGATGTCGACGCCGGCGTTGAAGCCCCGGCCTTCCGCGCGGAGCACGACGACGTGGACGTCCGGGTCCTCGCCGGCCTTCTTGAGCGCGTCCGCCAGGTCGAACCAGCCCTGCACGGGCAGCGCGTTCACCGGCGGGAAGTCGACGGTGACGACTTCGACGTGCGCGTCGCGTTTGATGAGGATGCCCATCAGCTCGCTCCGTAGACGGGTTCGGGCTCGGGCGCGCGCTCGAGCAGGTCCTTCACCACCGGGCCGAGTTCGGCCGGGTCCCAGCGGCCGCCCTTGTCGACGGCCGGGCCGTGCCGCCACGCCTGCGCCACGGAGACCTTGCCGCCCTCGACCTCGAACACCCGGCCGGTCACCTGCGAGGACTCCTCGCTGCCCAGCCAGACCACCAGTGGCGAGACGTTCTCCGGCGCCATCGCGTCGAAGCCGGTGTCCGGATGCGCCATCGACGCGAAGACCGCCTCGGTCATCCGGGTCCGCGCGGCCGGCGCGATCGCGTTCACGGTGACCCCGTAGCGCGCCAGCTCGGCCGCCGCCACGACGGTCAGTCCGGCGATCCCCGCCTTCGCCGCCGAATAGTTGCCCTGGCCGACACTGCCCAGCAACCCGGCGCCGGAACTGGTGTTGATGACGCGCGCGCTCGGCGTGCGCCCGGCTTTAGCCTCGGCCCGCCAGTGCTCGGCGGCGTGCCTCAGCGGGGCGAAGTGGCCTTTGAGGTGCACGCGGACGACGGCGTCCCACTCGTCCTCGCCGAGGTTGACCAGCATCCGGTCCCGGACGAACCCCGCGTTGTTCACCAGGACGTCCAGCCGGCCGAAGCTCTCCAGCGCCGTCCCGATCAGTTCCTTGGCTCCGGCCCAGCCGGCGACGTCGGACGTGTTCGCCACCGCCTGCCCGCCCAGCGCTTCGATCTCGGCGACGACTCCGGCGGTCGCGTCGCCGTCCACGTCGTTGACGACGACCGGCGCGCCCTCGGCGGCGAAGGCCAGCGCGTGGGCCCGCCCGATGCCGCGGCCGGCGCCGGTCACCACGACCACCCGGTCCTGGCACAACCTGCTCACGAATCCTCCCGTTGGTTGACGTCGGCCGCGGCGAGGAACGCCGGGACCTCACCCCCGCCGTGGACGCGCAGAGTCGCGCCGGAGACGTAGGAAGCCAGGCCGGAGGCGAGGAACGCGGCGCACGCGCCCACCTCTTCGGGCTCGGCGAGCCGGCCGAGCGGCACGGTCTTGCCGACCGCCTCGACCGCGGCTTCGCTGCCGTAGTGCAGGTGTGCCTGCTCGGTCCGCACCATGCCGACGTCCAGCGCGTTGACCCGCACCTTGGGCGCCCACTCGACGGCGAGGCTGGCGGTGAGGTTGTCGAGGCCGGCCTTCGCGGCACCGTAAGCGGCGGTCCCGGGCGACGCGCGGGTGCCGCTGACGCTGGAGATCATCACGATGGCGCCGCCGCCGTCCTGACGCTGCATGACGGCGTTGGCCCGTTGCGAAACCAGCAGCGGGGCCAGGAGGTTCAGCTGGACGATCTTGTCGTGCAGCCGCGGCGAGGCGTCAGCCGCCGGCGCATAGGGAGCGCCGCCGGCGTTGTTGACGACGACGTCGAGACGGCCGTGCTTTTTCACGATGCCGTCGATCAGGACCGCGACCTGGTCTTCGTCCCGGACGTCGCACTGGACGAACTCCGCGGTGGTGGCAGTCTCGCGCCGGGCGCAGGTGACGACGTGGGCGCCGTGGGCGAGGAAAACGTCACTGATGCCCCGGCCCACACCGCGGACACCGCCGGTGACGAGCACGACGGCGCCGCTGAGGCCCAGATCGGTCTGCACGTCACAAAACTAGAACACGTTCCAAATTTGGGCAAGGTGCGCACGCGACCCCCAGCGCCGATGGCGGGCGCGCGAGAGGTCTTGGCAGCGAGCCGGGGATGCCGGGTAGAACCCGTTACGAGTCACGCTTCGCGGCGTCGTACTTCGCGTTGGCTTCCATGACCTCGGGCATCTGGCCCTCGACGTCCTGGATGAGCGCCAGCAGGAGCACCGCGGTGCGGCGGCCGCGCGGGGTGAGGCTGTACTCGACCTTCGGCGGGATCGTCGGCTGGGCCTCGCGGTGGACGAAACCGTCGCGTTCGAGGGCCTGCAGTGTCTGGGCGAGCATCTTCTCGCTCACGCCCGACACACGGCGGCGCAGGGCGTTGAACCGGAGCGTGCCCTCGTGGAGCGCGACCATCGCGAGGATCCCCCACCGGCCGGTGATGTGCTCGAGCGTGGCGCGCGAAGTGCACGCCTGCGCGAACACGTCGAACACCAGCTCACCGTGCTCGTCCACCCACTCCGGCGCCTCGCTCATGCCCTCAACGGTACCTCCCCGGCGACGAAAACCCAGGTGAGGATGCTCACCAAGAGTTTGCACTTTCTCAAAGTTAGTACACTCTGTGGGTAAGCAGTCCGTCGGCAAAGTGCGCAGCAGCGAGGAGAAGCAGATGATCGTGGTCACCGGTGCCACCGGCCAGCTCGGCCGCCTGGTCGTGGAAGGCCTGCTGAAGAAGGTGGCGCCCGCCGAGGTCGTCGCGGCCGTGCGCGATCCGGGGAAGGCCGCCGAGTTCGCCGCGCGCGGGGTGCAGGTGCGCCGCGCCGACTACGACGACCCCGCGAGCCTCGCCGCGGCGTTCGCCGGCGCGGACAAGGTGCTGCTGATCTCGAGCAGCACGCCGGGTGGCCGGCTGGCCCAGCACGAAGCCGTGGTCACGGCCGCCCGCGAAGCCGGCGTCGGCCACCTCGCGTACACGAGCGTCCTGTATGCCGACACGACGAAGCTGTCGCTCGCCCCGGACCACAAGGCCACCGAAGAGGCCATCCGGGCGTCGAGCCTGCCGTTCACGTTCCTGCGCAACGGCTGGTACACCGAGAACTACGCGCAGACGATCGGCCAGGCACTCGCCGTCGGGTCCTTCGCCGGCGCGGCCGGTGACGGCCGGCTGGGCGCCGTCCCGCGGCTCGACTTCGCGGAGGCGGCCGTCGAGGTCCTGACCGGCGAAGGTCACGAAGGCCGGGTGTACGAGCTGGCCGGCGACGAGCCGTTCAGCTACGCCGACCTCGCCGCCGCCGTGACGGCCGCGTCCGGCAAGGAGGTCACCTACCAGAACCTCACGGTCGAGCAGTACCGGAAGGTACTCGTCGGCGCGGGCCTGCCCGAGCCGGTGGCGGCCATGCTGGCCGACGCCGACCGCGGCATCGCCGACGGCGAGCTGGCCTCGACGTCCGGCGACCTGAGCCGCCTCCTCGGCCGCCCGACCACGCC
The DNA here is from genome assembly GCF_055565395.1 of Amycolatopsis sp. NPDC028719. Lineage (NCBI taxonomy): Bacteria > Bacillati > Actinomycetota > Actinomycetes > Pseudonocardiales > Pseudonocardiaceae > Amycolatopsis > Amycolatopsis sp. NPDC028719. Next base: position 373,080 of record NZ_JBVHUL010000006.1, on the reverse strand, counting down.
GCTAGCCGACGCCGTCACCACGCTGCTCAAGAACTGAAGTCCGTGAAGGCCTCCTTACCGGCCGAAGATGCCGGTAAGGAGGCCTTCACGGCTTTCACGTGCCCGGGGAACGCAAAGCCGAGGCTCGCAACGCCGCTTGCATCGCGAAGCGCGCCTCGGGATCGTCCAGCCGGTCGCCGAAGGCCTGCTTCAGCTGACGCACGCGGTACCGGACCGTCTGCGGATGCACGGACAGCTCCACCGCGATCTTCTCCGAGTTGCCGCCGTTCTGCAGCCACGACAGCAAAGTCTCGCCGAGCCGCCGCCGCGTGCGGTCCGGGAACTGCGTCAGCGGGGCGAGCTCCTGCCGCGCCACCTGGTCCGTCAAGGGCGAGTCGCACAGCAGCCACAGCGTCGTCAGGTGCTCCGCGCACCACGTCACCGGCGCGTCCGGCAGGACACCGTCGCCCACCAGCCGCAACGTCGTCCGGGCCCAGCGCAGGGAATGCGCCGTGGCCGTCGGGGACACCGGCGGGCCCACCGCGGCCCGGACACCGAGAGCGGCGACGAATCGCGCGTCCACCCGGGCCGGCACGACCAGACAGGGCTGCGGCGGCTCGAGATCGGCCAGTACCCCGGGTCCCCACGACGGCGGCACCGGCGACTCGATCGCGACCGCCGCCACCTCCTCGGGCACCGGCCAGCCGGCCGCCGCCGCGAGCTCGGCGAGCACCGCGTCCGTCACCGCCACCGGGCCGGTCACCAGCCGCAGCAGGCGACGGCGCAGGCCCGCCCGCGTGCCGTCGAGCTCCGCCTGCGCCTCGCGGTGCCCGCGGATCGACATCCGCGCCAGCTCGTCCGCGTAGCCGAACAGCATCTCCGCCAGGCGGGCCATCACCGCCGACGACAGCCGGTGCCGGCGGCCCAGGCGCATGATCCAGCGCCAGCCCGCGCGCGTACCGGCCCGGTAGGCCACCTGGAGGTCGTCGAGCGTCCGGCCCTCGTGCGCCTCGCCCGCGCCGAGCCGGCGGCACGTCTCGTACAGCCGGTCCCGCGGTGCGAGCGGATCCTCGACCAGGTCGACGAAGAGCGTCACCGCGCATTCGACGCCGTGGCGGGTCACGCGGCCGTGCCGGGCGTACACCGGGACCTCGCGCCACACCTCCCGGACGATCCAGTCCACCAGCGCGGGCACCGCCGGACGCATGAGGGCGGCAAGCTCCGTGCGTCCGAACACTTCTCGCGTCACCGGGACTTGCTGCCGAGCACCGTCGCCGGACACCAGGTTCCCTCCCGAGGGCGGGCGAGCTTTACCGGACAGTAAAGCAGCGGGGACCGTACAGTACACCTCCATGAGCCGGCCGCGTTCCCCTGATCGATCCAGCACCCGCCGGAGCCCGGCCGCCCGGCCCACCGACGACGAGCTGCTCGACGCCGCCCGCGCGGTGTTCGCCGAACGCGGGTACGCCCAGGCCACCATGGGCCTGATCGCCGAGCGCGCCGACTCCACCAAACCCACCCTCTACGCGCATTTCGGCGACAAAGCGGCCCTGTTCCGCGCCACCGTGACGCGGGAGGTCGCCGCGGTGCGGAAGTGGGTGCTCACCGCCTACGAAACGGCGAGCACGAGCCCGCTCGAAGAACGCGTCCGGCTCGGCGTGATGGCCATGTTCAGCTACGCGGGCGCCCATCCGGACAGCTTCCGGATGTTGTTCGACTCCGCCGTCGACGAGATGTCGGACGAGCGCCGCGCCCTGGCCGACACCGTCACCACGCACGTCGTCGACCGGATCCGGGAGCACCTGCTCGCCCACGGCCGCACGCCGGGCCCGGGCGCGGACCTCCTCGCCGCGATGATGGTCGGCCTGGTCGGCCGGGCCGCGATGCACGTCTCCCACTCCCCCGGCGTCGACCCGATCGCGGCCGGCGAGCTGGCCACCGGGTTCGTCATGGCCGCCCTGCGGGGCCTCGACCCCGCCCTGCTGGACCACGTCGGCGCCGCACAGCACGTCAGCTGAGCGTCCACAAAGGATTTTTTAGCACCGCCCGAACAATTATCCACATCAACGAAAACCACTCTTGCCTCGGCTCGGCATTGACTGCGACGCTGCCCTGACCCCGCACGCGATCGCATTTGGGAAAGCGCTTGCGGGCATTCCCGTTCCCGCCGCCAGCAAAGGTGAGATCAGCCATGCGCCGTTTTTCCGGTCTGCTTTCCTCCGCCATCACCGTCGGCCTCGCCGCGGCCGGGCTCGCCGTCGCCACCGCGCCGGTCGCGTCGGCCGCGCCCTGCACCGACATCGACGTGCCGGTCGCCCGCGGCACGTTCGAGCCCGGCACGCTGGGGTTCGTCGTCGGCGATCCCGTCTACCAGGCCGTGCGGAACTCCCTGCGGCCCCGCTCGCTGAGCAGCTACCCCGTGAACTACCCCGCCGACCTCGGCGAACCCGCGTCGGTCCAGAAGGGCAACACCGACCTGGTGAACCACGTCAAGGCGCAGGCCGCGGCGTGTCCGCAGCAGCGGTTCGTGCTGGTCGGCTACTCCCAGGGCGCCAACGTCGTCGACAACTCGATCGGCGTCAGCAGCGACGGCGCGGTCGTCGGCGGCCCGATCGTCGCGACCATCCCGGCGGAGCTGGCCCCGCGGATCGCGGCGGTGCTGCTGTTCGGCAACCCGATCCGCGCGATCGGCCGGCAGGTGACCGGCCCGTACCAGAGCCGCACCAAGGATTACTGCGCCGCCGGCGATCCGGTCTGCCAGCCCGGCGGCGCGAACTTCCCGGCCCACTTGAGCTACGGCGGCGACGCGGCCGATGCGGCCGCCTTCGCCGCGAGCAAGGTCTGACCGGACAGCGCTCAGGCGGGCAGGCCGAGTGCGCCGGCGAGCACCGGCCACGAGTTGTGCAGGGCCCGCTGCCAGTACGGCCAGCTGTGCGTGCCCGGCCCGTAGTAGTCGACGGTCGCCGGGATGCCGGCTTGGCGCAGCTTGTCGGTGAAACTCCGGGAGGACAACAGCGCCGACGGCTCCAGCACGTCGGATTGCCCTGGTGGGTCGAGCGGCCCGGTCTGCCCGTTGCCGCAGGAGATGTAGAGCGCCGTGCCGCGCAGGTCCTGGACGTGGTCGTAGGGGTTGCGCGCGGACCAGATCGGCTGCATCCCGAAGGAGTCGCCCCAGAGGTTGAGGTAGTTGAAGATCCCGGCGCGGGCGAGGATGCCGGCGATCCAGACCGGGATCCCGGGGTAGAGCGTGTTCGGCACACCGCTGTAGGACGCCGCCGCGGCGAACATCCCCTTGTGCCGGAACGCGTAGGCGAACGCGCCGTACCCGCCGATCGACAGCCCGGCGATCGCCCGGCGCGTGCCGCCGTGATACCCGCGTTCGACGATCTGGCGCACCTCCGCGGTGTGGAACGTGTCCCAGTCGGGCTTGTTCGACAGCCCGAAGTTCCACCACTTCGTGTACATCCCGGCCGGTCCGTCCGTCGGCATCACGACGAGCGCGTCCCGGGTGGCGGTGAACGCCTTCACGTCGGTGAACTGGTCCCACGAGCGGTAGTCGACGGGCTCGCAGCACCCGTGCAGCAGGAACAGCACCGGCCACGTCCGGGTGGGCTGCGCGGCCCACCCGGACGGCACGATCAGCCGGACCATGCCGGTGGTGCCGAGTGCCGGGGAGTCGATCTTCAGGTCCACGGTCCGGGCGTCGAGCCAGGTCTCTTCGACGACCTTCGCGCCGTCATCGGCGACGACCGGGCTCGCCTGGGCGGCCGTGACGCCGCTCGCGACCAGGATCATCACGGCCAGTGCCAGCAGGGTTGCTCTCATCGCCGCTCCTTCACAGGGGATTTCCGTGGTTGTCGACCGGCAGAGTCAGGCGGGCAGTGAATAGCCGCTCCCGGGCCGTTGTCAATCGAGCGGATTCCGGCACTCACCGGCACGCGGATTACGGCACCACGCGTTTGTCACGCGGCGACGAGTTCACGACGGATCGGCTCCGCAACACGCGCACGGCCAGCAGCGCGCCGGTGAGCGTCAGCCCGGCCGCGGCGAGGAGGCCGGCCGTGTACCCCGCGGCCAGCGCCACCCCCGGCGCCGCACCCGCGTCGAGCCGCGTCGTCCGCACCGCCGTCAGCACGGCGCCGATCAGCGCGACGCCCAGCGCGCTCGAGAGCTCGCGAGACGCCGTGAGCAGCCCGGACGCCGTGCCGGACCGCCGCTGTGCCACGACGTCCAGCGCGTGCGACGTCAACGGGGTCGTGAACGCCGAGCCGGCCCCGATGAGCACCAGCCCGGGCAGCCGCGGAAGAACGGCCGGGACGTGGTTCACGACGGCGAGGGCGAGCAGTCCGCAGGCGACCACGGCGAGCCCGGCCGCGACCGTCCGACCGGGACCGAACCGGGTCACCGCCGCCGGGACCGCCGGCGTCGCCGCCACCACCGCGACCGCGACCAGCGCCAGCGGCAACCCCGCCCGGACCGGGTCGAGACCGAGGAACTCCTGGTGCAGCAAGGGCGTGAAGAAGACGATCCCCGAAATGCCGAGGCCCCACAGCACCTGCACGGCGAGCGAGCCGGCGAACACCCGGTTGCCGGTCAGATCCGCCGGTACCAGCCGTTCCCGCGCCCGCCGCTCTCGGAGCACGAACCCCAGGCCGAGCGCGGTGCCCGCGGCGAGCAGGGCAATCCCGGTCCGCGCGTCCTCGGCCAGTTCGACGAGCGCCGCGGTGAGCAGGACCAGGCTCGCCGTCGCGACCGTCATCGCCCCGGCGGCCGGGCGCGGTCCCGACGGGTCCCGGCCGGGCGGCACCGTCCCCGGCAGCAGCACGAGCATCGCCGCCACGAACGGGAGGTTGACGTAGAAGATCCAGGCCCAGCCGAGATATCCGCTCAGCAGCCCGCCGAGCGCCGGGCCCAGCGCGAGCGCGGCGGCCAGGCTCGCGGTCCACACGGCGGCGCCGAGCGTCCGGCCCCGCGCGTCGAGGTTCGACCGGAGCAGGCTCAGCAGGCCGGGCACCAGGAACGCGGCGGCCGCGCCCTGCAGCACCCGGGCGGCGACGAGCAGGCCCACCGAGCCGGCCAGCCCGCCGGCGGCCGCGCCGATCCCGAACGCGAGCAACCCGGCCAGGAGCGTCGCCCGGCGCCGCCAGCGGTCGATCAGGGTGCCCGCCACCAGGAGCAGACCGGCGAACGGGAGCATGTACCCGAGGGCGACCCACTGCAGCGTCCCGAGGTCCAGCCCGAGGTCGCGGGCGATCGAGGGCGCGCCGGCCGCGACGATCGTGTTGTCCAGGGTCGTGACGAACGCGCCGAGCGCGATCAGCACCAGCGTCCGCCGCGTCACCGCGCACTCCCCGCCAGCTCGCGGGCGGCCGGAGCACGCGAGCGCCACGGGAACCACCAGTTGGCTTCGCCGAGCCACGCCATCACCGCCGGGATCAGCACGCACCGGACGACGACCGCGTCGAGGAGCACGGCAACGGTCAGCCCCACCCCGGCTTCCCGCACGGCGCGGGCGTCCACGAAGGCGAACGCCACGAACACGAGCGCCATGATCAGCGCGGCGGCGGTGATGGTCCGGCCGGTCGCCGCGACGCCGTCGACGACCGCGGCGCGGGTGTCACCGCGGCGGCGCCACGCCTCCTGGATGCGCGCGATGAGGAAGACCTCGTAGTCCATCGACAGGCCGAACAGCCCGGCGAACAGGAACACCGGCAGGTACGGCTCGATCGGGCCGCCGAAGGCGAACACGACCGCGCCCGTCGTCGCGGCCGCGGTCAGCAGGTTCATCGCCGCCGCCGTCAGCGGGATCAGCACGCTGCGGAACACCCAGGCGAGCAGCAGCACCGAGATGCCCACGACGCTGAAGAAGAACAGCGGGAGCCGCGCGGTGATGGCCGCGGAGAAGTCGGCCCGCGCCGCGACCGGCCCGCCGACGTGCGTGTCCGGGCCGCCGACGGCCGTGGCCATCGTCCGGGTCCACGCGAGCAGCTCGCCGGTGGCCGGGTCGTCGGGCGCGGTGCGCGGGACGACCGTCAGCAGCCAGCCGCCGCCGGGCAGGGCGGCCGGCGGTCCGGCGTCGGCGCGGGCGAGCAGCGCCTCCCGGAGCGGGCCCGGCGACCGGTCGCCCCTGCCCACCACCAGCAGCGGCGCACCGGCGCCCGGGCCGAAGCCGGCGCGCGAGAGCTCGGCGGCGGTCCGGGTGACGCTGCCGGGCGGGTCGAGAGCGGCGTCCGGGACGCCGAGCCGCAGCCCGGTCATCGGCAGCGCGAGCACGGCCACGACCAGCAGCGCGGCGAGCGTGCACGGGCCCGGCCGCCCGGTCACCGACCGCGCCAGCCGGGCCCAGCCGCCGCCGCTGCCCTCCGCCGGGATCCGCATCCGCCGGGCCACCGGCCGCAGCAGCGCGGGCAGCAGGGTCAGCGCCGCGGACGCGGTGAGCAGCACGGAAACCGCGGCGGCGACGGCGATCCCGGCGAGGAACGGCAGTCCGACGGTCAGCATGCCGGCCAGCGAGACGCACACGGTGATCCCGGCGAACACCACGCTGCGGCCCGACGTCGCCGCCGCGACGGCCAGCGCCGCCGCGGGTTCCGCACCTTCCCGGCGGCCCTGCCGGTACCGCGTGAGCACGAACAACGCGTAGTCGACGCCGACCCCGAGGCCCAGCAGCGCGGCGATCTCGGTGCTGATCTTCGGGACGGTCATGACGTGCGACAGCAGCGAGACGACGGCGAGCGCACAGCCCACCGAGACCGACGCGGTGAGGACCGGCAGCACGACGCACGCCACCGAGCGGAACGTCACCAGCAGCACGAGGGCCGCGGCGAGCAGGCCGATCCCGGCGTTGCCCAGGTCCGGCGCGGTGGCCGTCATCGCGGCGAGCTCCCCCGACGCCCCGGCGGTGAGGTCGCCGGCGGCCCGGACGACGGCCGCGAAGGCGTCCGCCGTGTCCTGGCCGAGGTCGGCGGCCGGCGCGTCGAACCGGACCGGCAGGATCGCCGTCCGGTGGTCGTCCGACACCTGGCCGGGCAGCGGCCCGACGGCCACGACGTGCGGGAGCGCCGCCAGCCGGGCGGCGAACGCGTCGAGCCGGGCGCGGCCGGTGCCGGTGTCGACCGGGCCGTCCGGCGCGCGGACGACGACGTGCTCTTCGCTGCCGGTGCTGTGCAGCAGCCGGGCCGCGGCGGTGCTGTCCGCGGCCGGCAGGTCGACCGTGTCGCGGAAGTCCGCGCCGGCGTGCAGCACGGCGGCGACGAGCCCGGCCAGCAGCGTCAGCCACACCGCGACGACCACGCCGGAGCAGCGGAAGCACCACGCAACGACGCCCGTCATGGTGCTCACGCTAACCACGGAAAGGGCCGCGAAGATACGGTCCGGGCGCACAAATCGCGGTCCGGAAACCCTTGCGGCCGTGAGTGTTCCGCCGCTTGTCGGCCGCGTGACAAAATCGCGCGCGGCCGTTGGTCCCCGCGTGACAGAACCCGGTCCGGGCGGTTGCCAATCTCGTTTCCGTGTGCGTACATGGCCCTTCGCGACGATGCGGAAGAGGGGTGGCCATGACCCGGACGATCACCGTCCCGCGCCCCCGTGGCACCGGCCGGGCGCACCAGCTGTGGTGTTCGCTGCCGGCCGAGCTCGCGCGGCGGTTCCGGCCGCACGCCGATCCTTTGGCCCGGCGGATCCTCGAAGAGATCCAGCGGGCCGTGCCCGAATACGCCAAGCCCCTCGAAGGCGAGTTCGGGAAGATGATCGTGCTGGCGATCGAGCGGGCCGTGGTCAGCTGCATCGACAGCATCGACGCGCTCCCGTCCACTGTGGACAACTGGCCGAAGTTGTTCCGCGAGGTCGGAAAGCGGGTCCACCACGACGGGGACAGCCTGAACTCGCTGCAGGCCGCCTACCGCGCGGGCGGGCGCGCGGCGTGGCGGTACTTCGCCGAGCTGGGCCAGGCCCACCGCTTCCCGGCGGCCGTGCTGTGCGTCGGCGCGGAGGCGATCTTCGCCTACGTGGAAGAGATTTCGGCGTATTCGGTCGAGGGGTACACGCTGGCGCAGGCGATGGCGACCGGCACGCTCGAACGCCGTCGCCGCCGGCTGCTCGAGCTCCTCCTGGGCGGCCCGCCGTCGTCGCCGGCGACGATCGCGACGATGGCCGAGGCCGCGAAGTGGACCATGCCGGAGTGGGTCACGGTCGTCGCGCTCGACCCGCGCAGCGAACAGCACCTGACCCCGGCTCCGCAGGTCCCCGGCGACGTCCTGCTCGACCTCGAAGGCGCCGAGCCCTGCCTGCTGACCCCCAACCCGGACCGCGATCTGCGCGGTCTCGAAGGCCGGCTGCCGGGCTGGCGCGCGGCCGTCGGTCCCCGGGTCCGGCCGGCCGACGCCGCGACGTCGGCACTGTGGGCGCGCCGCACGCTCGGCCTGGTCCGCCGCGGGCTGGTGGGCGACCACGCGGTGACGCACACGGACGACCACCTGGCGACGCACTGGCTGCTGCTGGACCGGTTCCTGCTCGACCAGCTCTCGGCGAAGGCCCTGGCGCCGTTCGCGAGCCTGACGGTGAAGCAGCAGGTCCGGCTCGCGGAGACGTTGCTGAGCTGGCTGGAGCACAACGGGAACACGCCGGACATCGCGCAGGCGCTGGGCGTGCACCCGCAGACGGTCCGCTACCGCGTGAGCCAGCTGAGCGACCTCTTCGGCGACCGGCTGGCGGATCCGGCGCGGCGGCTGGAGATCCAGATGGCCTTGCGGGCGCACCAGCTGCTGGGCACGCCGCCGCCGGGCGAGCACTGACCCTTGACCCCGCGGCGCCGTCTCCCCCATTCTGTTAGCGCTAACAGCATGGGCGGAGGGGCTGGTCGATGACGCACACCGAACTCACCCGGGAGCTGTTCGGGCGCCTCGGCGGTACCGACGTCCACCGGTACACGCTCGCGCGGCCCGGCGGGCTCACCGTCCGCGTGCTCGACTACGGCGGCGTCCTCCAGTCGGTGGACGCCCCGGACCTTTCCGGGCGGCGCGCCGACGTCGTCCTCGGTTACCCCGGCCTCGACGGTTACGTCGCGAACAACCGGCCCGGCGCCCCGCGGGTCTTTCTCGGCGCCGTGATCGGCCGGTTCGCCAACCGGATCGCCGGCGGCGCGTTCAGCCTCGACGGCGTCCTGCACCGCGTACCGGTGAACGACGGGAAGAACAGCCTGCACGGCGGCCCGGCCGGCTTCGACACGCGGGTGTGGTCGGCGACCCCGGTCCCCGACGGCGTCCGGCTCACGCTGGTCAGCCCGGACGGCGACCAGGGCTACCCCGGCCGGCTCGCGGTGGAGGTGACGTACCGCCTCGGTGAGCGGCTGCACATCACCTACCGCGCGACCACGGACGCGCCGACGGTCGTCAACCTGACCAACCACACGTACTGGAACCTGGCCGGCGGCGGAACCGTGTACGACCACGCGCTGTCGATCGCCGGCAGCGCCTACTGCCCCACCGACGAGGACCTGATCCCGGTGGGCGACCCGGCCCCGGTCGAGGGCACGCCGTTCGACTTCCGCGACGCGGCGACGATCGGCGCCCGCCTCGGCGACCCCGACCCCCAGCTGGCGATCGGCCGCGGCTACGACCACAACTGGGTCCTCGACGACGGCGCGCCGTTCGCCGCCCGCGCGTGGGAGCCGACGTCCGGCCGGCTGCTGACGATGTGGACGACCGAGCCGGGTCTGCAGTTCTATTCGGGCAACTACCTCGCGAGCCCCGGCGCGGGCTTCGCGCTGGAGGCCCAGCACTTCCCGGACTCGCCGAACCGGCCGGACTTCCCGAGCACGGTGCTGCGGCCGGGCGAGGTCTACCACCAGGAGACGGTCTTCGAGCTGACGACGGCGGAGGAACCGCCGGTGGCGTGAGCGACATCCGGGCGCCGGGCGCCGCTCTCGCCGTTACCCTCGCGGGTCATGGGAGATCTTGCTGCCGACCTCGCGCCCACCGGTGTGCTGCGTGCCGCCGTCAACCTCGGCAACCCCGTGCTGGCCCACGGGACGCCCGACGCGCCCGGCGGGGTCACGGTCGACCTCGCGCGCGAAGTGGCCGCGAGGCTGGACGTGCCGGTGGAGTTCGTCTGCTTCGACGCGGCCCGGAAGTCGTTCGAGGCTCTGACCTCGGACGCGGCCGACCTCTGCTTCCTGGCGATCGAGCCGGCGCGCGCGGCTTCGGTGGCCTTCACCGCGCCTTACGTCGTCATCGAAGGCGTGTACGTGGTTCCTGAGGATTCGCCGTTCGGCTCGCCCGCGGACGTCGACCGGCCGGGCGTCCGGGTCGGTGTGAAGCAGGGCTCGGCCTACGACCTGTTCCTGACGCGGACCCTTGCGCACGCGACGGTCGTGCGCGGCCCGGACGGGGTCGTCGCGTTCGAGGAGCAGGGGCTCGAGGTGGCCGCCGGGATCCGGCAGCCGATGACCGCTTATGTGGCCGGCCATCCCGGCACGCGCGTGCTTCCGGAGCGGTTCATGCAGATCCGGCAGGCGGTCGGCACCACGCCGGCTCGCCGGCCCGCGACGGTCGCGTTCCTGCGCGAGCTGGTCGAAGAGCTGAAGGCGAACGGGTTCGTCGCCGACGCGCTGCGCCGCGCGAACCAGCCGGACGCCACGGTCGCGCCGCCCGCCCTGTCCGCGGACGGGTGAGGGCGGTCAGAGCCGGGGAAGCACCTGCGTGCGCCAGGCTTCGAAGAACTTCTCCTGGTCCGGACCGATCTGCTGGACGTAGACCTCGTCGAACCCGGCGTCGGCGAACTCGCGGACGGCTTCGACGTGCCGGTCGGCGTCCGGCCCGCACGGGAACTGCCCGCGGACCATGTCCTCGGTGACCAGGCTCGCCGCGGCGGCGTAGTCGGCCGGGGTCGGCAGGATCGAGGGCAGCTTGCCGGGCAGCAGTTCGTTGCGCCAGCGCTGGTGCGCGGTGCGGGCACCGTCCTCTTCGGACTCGGCCCAGCAGACCTTCAGGCCGCCCTGCACCGGCTTGCCGCCACCGCCGGCGGCCCGATACTTCCGGACGAGGTCGGCGTCGGGCATGACGGTGCAGAAGCCGTCACCGGCCCGGGCGGCGAGTTCCGCCGCCGCCGGACCGAAGGCGGACACGTAGATGGGCACCGGCTCGTCGGGCACGGTGTAGAGCCGCGCGTGATCGACGGTGTAGTGGCGGCCGCGGTGGTTGACCTCTTTCCCGGTGTGCAGCTGCCGGATGACGTCGACGGCTTCTTCGAGCATCTCGAGCCGCACCGCGGGCGGCGGCCACTGCGCGCCGGTGACGTGCTCGTTGAGCGCCTCCCCGGTGCCCACCCCGAGCACGAACCGGCCTTCGCACTGCACGGCGGCGGTGGCGGCGGCCTGCGCGACGACGGCGGGGTGCATCCGGATGATCGGGCAGGTCACGGCGGTGGAGATCGGCAGTGAGGTGACCTCGCTGAGCGCGCCGATCACCGACCAGACGAAGGGGCTGTTGCCCTGTTCGTCGAGCCAGGGGTGGAAGTGATCGGAGATCCACAGCCGCTCGAACCCGGCGTCCTCCGCGAGCCGGGCCTGGCGGACCAGCTCGCGGGGAGAGAACTCTTCGGAGGAGAGGAAGTACCCGACGCTCACCATGATCGGTGGCTACCACGGTGGCGCCGGGCGAAACGTGGTGGACGGCCTCGCGGTTTCGGGCGGCCCGTACCGCATCCGGTTCGGCCGCCGTGGCCGTCACTCTGCGCGGTCCCCGGCCCACGGACAGATATCGCCTTCTCGTCGCCGCCGTCATCGGTGCGACATAGCGTCTTCTCGACGGTCGCAACGAGTGCTACGTTTCCTGTGGTCCAGGCCGATCCGAGGAGCTGCGATGAGGCTTACTCCCAGCGCTCACACCGACTCGTTCTGCCGTGACCGGCTGCCGCCCGGGGACCAGTGGCCGCGGCTCGTCTTCGACCTCCCCGAGCTCACCTACCCCGACCGGCTCAACGCCGCCACCGCGCTGCTCGACGGCGCCGTCGAGCGCTTCGGAGCCGACCGGCCGTGCCTGCGCTCCCTCGACGAGACCTGGACCTACGGCGAGGTGCTCGCGCGCGCCAACCGCGTCGCGCACGTCCTCACCACCGAACTCGGGATCGTCCCCGGGAACCGCGTGCTGCTGCGCGGCACCAACACGCCGTGGCTGGCGGCCTGCTGGCTGGGCGTCCTCAAGGCCGGCGCCGTCGCCGTCACCACGATGCCGATGCTGCGCCGCCACGAGCTCGACAAGATCGTCGACCGGGCGCGGCCGGCCGTCGCCCTGTGCGACGAGCGCCTGCTCGACGAGCTGCCGCCCGGGCTGCCCGTCGTCTCCTACGGCACCGACCTCGCCGGGCGCTGCGCGCGGCACCCGGCGACCTTCGCCGACGTGCCGACCGCCGCCGACGACGTCGCGCTGCTCGCCTTCACCTCCGGCACCACCGGCACGCCCAAGGCGACGATGCACTTCCACCGCGACCTGCTGGCGATCGCCGACACGTTCTCCCGGCACGTCGTGCGCCCCATCGCGGACGACCTCTTCTGCGGCACCCCTCCCCTCGCGTTCACCTTCGGCCTCGGCGGCCTCCTCGTCTTCCCGCTGCACGCCGGCGCGTCCGTGCTCCTCCTGGAACGCGCCACGCCCCGGGAGCTGGCCTCGATCGTCGCCGAGCGGTCGGTGACCGTGCTGTTCACGGCGCCGACCGCCTACCGCGCGATCCTCGGCGCCGGCGACGGCCCGCTCCTCAAGGGCGTGCGCCGCGCCGTCTCCGCCGGCGAAGCCCTGCCCGCCGCCGTGGCCGAGCAGTACCGCGACCTCGTCGGCCGCCCGCTCATCGACGGCATCGGCAGCACGGAGATGCTGCACGTCTTCATCTCCGCGGCCGACGACGCCGCCCGCCCCGGCACCACCGGCACCGTCGTGCCCGGGTTCCGCGCCGCCGTGCTGGACATCGACGGCACACCCGCGCCCGACGGCACGCCCGGGCTGCTCGCCGTGCAGGGCCCCACCGGCTGCCGCTACCTCGAGGACCCACGGCAGGCCGACTACGTCCGCGACGGCTGGAACATCACCGGCGACACCTACGTCCGCGAACCCGGCGGCTACTTCCGGTTCGTGGCGCGCAGCGACGACATGATCGTCTCCTCCGGTTACAACATCGCCGCTCCCGAGGTCGAAGAGGTACTGCTGAGCCACCCGGACGTCGACGAGTGCGCGGTCGTCGGCACGCCCGACCCGGATCGGGGCGCGGTCGTGACCGCCTTCGTCGTGCCGCGCCCCGGCGCCACCCCCGGCCCGGACCTCGTGCACGCCCTGCAGGAGCACGCCAAAGCCGTTGCGGCGCCGTACAAGTACCCGCGCCGAGTGCGGTTCATCGACGCCTTGCCGCGCAACGCGAGCGGGAAGCTGCAGCGCTTCCTGCTACGCGAGCGGTGACGGGGTGACGGGCCCGCTGCCGAGGTGGGGTGGCGGTGGGCCCGTCACGTCTGGGGAGTGCCGGGGACACGCCTCCATCGTAGCCGGGTAATCGAACATCTGTTCGCTTCTCTTCGGGTGAAATACGACTACGAAACGTCACCAAGTCGCCGATATTTCGCGCCTCGACAACACTTCCGGGTGACGTGAAGTCCTCAATGGACACTGGCGGAGCACGGCAAACGCGTCGAACGCCCCGTCCGCGAACCCGTCACGCGGACCGCCCGCGCCGCCGAACCGGCCGTGCGATCCGGGCGCCGTCGGCGATAGAACTCCTGACACGCACTGACCTGCGCCGGAAGACATCACCCCGACGCGCCGCCGAGGCGGTGACGGGGCCGGAAACGCGGTCCCATAAAGTCTTCGCGCAGCCAACCGGAGGTGAACGCCCGCGTGCCCGACGTCGACTACTACGAGGTGCTCGGCGTCCGCCGGGACGCCACGGCGGCCGACGTCAAGACGGCCTACCGCCGGCTGGCGAAGACCATGCACCCGGACGGCGGGGGCACCGTCGGCACGTTCCGGCTGCTCCGCGAGGCCTACGACGTCCTGAGCGACCCGATCGCCCGCGCGCGGTACGACTCGGGCGGCGCGACCGTGGTGCCCGTCCCGGTCCGGCCGCGGCCCCGGAGACGTTTCGGGGACGAGCCCGGGTTCGTCCCCGACCTGCCCGAACTGGACGCCGAAGACCTGAGCTGGTGGCACTTCGCCGGGCAGGACACGCGGATGCGCCACGGCCGCCGCCGCGGGCCCGGGCACACGCCGGTGGTCGCCGCGGTGGGCGGGATGGTGCTGGTGCTGCTGCCGCTGGTCACCGGGGTCGGGTTCAGCACGCCGGTGCTGATCGTCTGGCTGCTGCTCACCGCCGGCACGGCGCTGCTCGTCCAGCGCCTGGCCCGCGGCTACCTGCGGGCGAACAAGGCCCGCGAGGCGTACGCGGAGGAGTTCGGCGGCCGCACCGTGTTCGGCGCGCCCGGCACCGAGCGCGAAGAGCTCGCCGAGCGCCTCACCGCCGACCTGCTCGAGACCTACCTGACCCGGCTGCCCGGAGCGCGGATCTTCCACGGGCTCGCGTGGCCCGGGTCGGTGTTCGCCGACGTCGACCACGCGGTGCTGTGCGGCAAGCGGCTGGTGCTGATCGAATCGAAGCTGTGGCTGCCGGGCCATTACGAGACGGCCGAGGACGGCAGGCTGCTGCGCAACGGCCGCCCCTTCCGCGGCGGCGGCAGCCGGCTGGCCGAGAGCCTCGCGGCGTACCGCGACCTGCTGCCCGGAGTGGCGCTGCGCGGCGCGATGATCGTGTACCCGAGCCGCAGCGGCGACTTGACGACGGCCGACCCGGGCGAGCTGCCCGCCGCCCCGATGACGCCCGAGGAGTTCCTGCACGAGATCGGCGAGTGGCTCGCGGCGGATCCGTCCACTGTGGATCACGAGGCGCTGAGGACGATGCGCGACCAGGTAGTGGGCGGCGGCCGGGCGGCCTGAGCTCCGGGGTGAAGTTGCCGGGCCACATCGCGGGCATCGGGTGTACCTCGCTGCGCTGGTGAGCGAGCCGGCGGCCGCCTTGTGCCGGCGAGTCGGCCCGAGGGGTCGGCCCGCGAATCGCGAGAGTCGGCTCGCGTGCCGGGAGGGGTCGGCCGGTGAGCCGACCGTCTGCCTCGCGACCAACAGCCGAGGCCCGTCGCAGCCGAGCCAGCGGCCCGCTCAAGCCGGAAGCCCGGCCGGCTCATCCCGGAGGTCGGCCCGCGTACCTGGAGAGTCGGCTCGCGCACCTGGGGGGCCGGCTCACGTACCTGGAGAGTCGCTCCGCGTGCCGAGGGCGCAGCTCGCGCACCTGGAGAGTCGGCCCGCGTACCCGGAGAGTCGGCCCGTGCGCGGCCGGCCCGTCTTGCGGCGCCCGTGCGAGGCTGGCCGTGTGAATTCCGCCGCCACGCTGGGCGCTGTGCTGCTGGCCTACCTGCCGGCGGCCGTCTCCCCCGGTCCGAACTTCGTGCTCATCGCGCACACCGCCGCGGCCGGTACCCGGCGGGCCGCGGTGGCGGTCGCGCTCGGGGTGGTCGCCGCGGGTGGGGTGCTGGCCGCCGTTGCCGTCTTCGGGCTGGGCGGTGTGCTCGCCCGCGCGCCGTGGCTGGCCGCCGGCCTGCGCGTCGTCTGCGGCGGCTATCTGGCCTGGCTCGGCGTGCGGCTGTGGCTGCGGGCCCGCGAACCGCAGGAGACCGCGAACCGCGGGAACGAGACCGCACCGCAAGAACGCAGGACCGAGGAAGCTCCACCACCCGGAAACCGCCCCGCCGAAGCCCCGCCGCGCGACTCCGGCGTCGCGAATGACTCGTTCGCGGCGCCGGAGGTCCCGAATGAGTCATTCGCGACCTCCGTGCCACCGGCAACCGGCGCCGGTCTCGGAAGGGGAACCCCTTTCGCCGAGGCGTGGTCAGCAACCTGACCAACCCGAAAGCCGCCGCGTTCTTCGGCAGCGTGCTCACCGCCGCGCTCCCGCCGACCGAACCCGCCGCCGTCAAAGCCGCCGCCGTCGCGCTCATCCTGGCCACCTCGGCCGCCTGGCACCTGTCCGTGGCCCTGCTGTTCTCCGCCCCCGCCACCCGGCGCTGGTACGCCCACGCGAAACCCGCCCTCGACCGCGTCGTCGGCACGATCCTCGTGGTCCTCGGCCTCATCCTCGCCGCAACGCCGTGAAGGCCTCCCCGCCCGAGAGCGAGGAGGCCTTCACGAATCAAACCGAATCGAACGAACCTACCGAGCCCCACCCGAAGCGCGCTGCTTCTGCGCGTGCGCGGAGCGGGTGCAGACCTCGCCGACGTCGACCGTCTGGCCGCGGTCGGCGTACACGTCCGCCA
Organism: Amycolatopsis sp. NPDC028719; assembly: GCF_055565395.1. Taxonomy (NCBI): domain Bacteria; kingdom Bacillati; phylum Actinomycetota; class Actinomycetes; order Pseudonocardiales; family Pseudonocardiaceae; genus Amycolatopsis; species Amycolatopsis sp. NPDC028719. Next base: position 356,765 of record NZ_JBVHUL010000006.1, on the reverse strand, counting down.
CGCCCACCAGCTGGCCCTTGGGCGACGTGCACGTCAGCTGGTAAGCCTCCTTGGGCCCGTAGGTCGGCGGGATCGGCGACGCGAACGACACGTCACCGCTCCAGTCGTCGACCGTGGCCGGGTCGGCCTGGTCGTAGTTGACCACCACGGCGCGGTAGTCGCCGGCCGGCGGGTCGAACAGCACGGCGTGCTCGGACGTCGTGCCGCCGTTCGCCGACGAGCTGACCAGGTTGCCCGCCGCGTCGTAGATGAACAGGTCCCAGTCGGTCGCCGTGTTCGCCCAGTTGATGTTGACGCTGAACTTCCCGTTGTCGACCTGCGGCAGGCCGTTCACGTGGAAGGTGAACGAGTCACCCGCTGGGTCGGCCGGGTAGTTCTGGTTGATCGGCGGCACCCCGGCCGGGTTGGTCACCGCGATACCCTGCTGCGCCGGGCCCTGCGGGTCGCGCCCGTAGCGGCCGGCCACGTACGGCCGGGTCGACGGGTTGACCGACCAGGCGAACCGGCCGCCGGTCGTGGTGAACTTCGAGTTCAGGTCGTCGGTGATGTAGATCGGCGGCTTGGTGGAGCCGTCGGGCTGGATCACCGGCGACGTCGGCGTCTGGAACGTCTTGTGCAGCTTGAGCTGGTAGCCCTTCGGCGCCGAACCGATCAGCGTCGAGTGCTGCTGCGGGTCGGCCGCGCTGCCCAGCTGGTCCAGGAAAGCCTGCCGGTTGCCGCCCTTGCCGGCCCCGCTCGACGGTGCGAGGCCCGCGTACTCCGCGACGACGCTGTCGGCGTAGGGACCGTGGAAGCCGTTGCCGCCGACCTCGATGGTGAAGCCCCACCCGCCGGTGGCCCAGTACGACCAGTCCTCGGTGCTGCCGGTGGTGTCGTACAGCGCCCAGCTCGGCTGGCTGGTGTAGCCGTTGCGCGACGCCATCTTGTCGCCGAGGGCCTTGTAGGCCGGCTCCTCCAGCGGCGGCCGGACGTCGGCCACGCCCGGCGGGCGCAGCACCAGCGCGGCCACCGTGTGCATCGTCATCAGGTTGGTCACCTGGCGCGACGACACGATCGAGCGCACGTTGCGCACTTCGGGCTCACTGAACGGCGCGGACCCGCGGAAGGTGTCGCCGCTCCAGGCGAGCTCGGCGCCGGCGCCGCCCCAGAAGCCCCCGTAGTTGCGGTTCGGGTCGGTGCCGCGGACGCGGCCGCCGGGGTTGGCCTTGCAGACGCCGGTGGCGTACTGCGGCGGCGAGTCGTTGACGTTGCAGTTCTTGCGCTTCATCTCGTAGTCGAACCGGGTGAAGTCGCCCTTCGGCTCGGCCTCGCGGGAGATCTCGAAGCCGTCGGGGTTGATGATCGGCACGACGATGTTGCGAGTCTTGCCGACCAGGCTGCGGATCCCGGCGTCGCGGGAGTACCCGTTGACCAGCTCGTAAGCCCATTCGATGACGTGCTCGGCGGCCGGCCACTCCCGGGCGTGGTGCACGCCCATGGTGAAGTTCACCGGCTTGCCGTCGGTGACGTTCTTGACGTCGGTGGCGATCTCGACGCCGACGACGTCACGGCCTTCCCAGGTCGACTCGGGCATGGTGAACGCCGAGACGAGGCCGGGGTTCTTGCGGGCCAGTTCCTTGAGCTCGTAGTTGTAGTCGTAGAGGTGCCGGTAGCTCGTGCGCCCGGACGGCAGCACCGAAGCGGCGGTCTTCGCGGCGTACTGGCGGTCGGTCTTCGCGTCCTGGACCGACTTGGCCGAGAGGTCGGCTTCGATCACCTTCGACTTGAAGCCGCTGTTCTTGAGCAGCTGGCGGTCGGCGTCGTCGGCGAGGACGACCTCGATCCCGGTCGCGTCACCCTTCTCCGTGACGTCGAGGCCGGAAGCCGTCAGCTTGTTCTTGTCGGCGCGCGTCGGCGTCTCGACCCGGACCAGCTGCGCCTTCTGCGCGGTCGTCGGCGTGCCCTGCGGGGTCAGCGCCAGGAAGTCGACGCCGAGCTGGGCCCGGTCGGCCGAGCCGCCGTAGCGGCAGCCCTGGACGACGAGCTGCTGACCCTTCTTCACGAAGCTTTCGGCGAGTTCGTGGGTGCGCAACGCCGTGGAGGCGGCGACCACCGCGCCCGTCGCCTTGTCGAACACGGCGACGTCCCAGTCGCCTTCGGCGCCCGAGGCCGGCTTCAGCCGGGCCTGGACCAGTCCGTCCACAGTGGACGTCAGCTCGCGTCGATCGGTGCCCGCGGTGCCCTTGGGCAGCACTTTCGCGAAGCACGAGCGCGGTACCGACTTGTCGGCACGCACGATGTTCTGGGCCGCGCCGGCGGTACCGGCCGGTAACGTGACGAACGCCGCCGCCAGCGCGACGACCGAAGCCGCCAGCACCAGTCTTCTTGGTGAATTCCCCACAGGCAAAGGACCTCCTCGACGAGACCGGCACAGCACGGACGTACCGGTAGCGAGTGACCGTAATGGACGAAAACCGGCTGCGGTAACCGCCGTAAGTCGTACAGCCTTGACCCGGTTTTCACACCGAGGTTCGCCCAAAAGGACATTTCACCGGGAGTTCAACCGCGCGTCGGCTACTGTCGGTTCATGGTCACGATCCCTGCGCGACGGACGTCGCTCGCGGTCTCGCTGAGCGGTCTAGCCGCCCTCGTGATCGGCGCCGCGCTGGTGCTGCTGCTCCAGGTCATCCCGCCGACGGACCAGATCAGCGCGACCCGCCGCACGATCAGCGAGTACGGGTTGTCGGACCACAAGTGGGTGTTCGACCTGGCGGTGATCCTGGTGGCGCTGGGCTCGGCGGCCGGGCTCGCCGTCCTGCACAGCCAGCGGCGGCTGCCCGTGCCCGCGGCCATCCTGGGGACATTGTGGACAGTCGGGTTGCTGGTCATCGTGGCCTTCCCCAAGCCGGACTGGGCCACCGTCTCCCGCGCGGACTTCGGCGGCACGCTGCACCGGATCGCGAGCGTGGTGGCGTTCGTCGCGCTCCCGCTGGCCGTGCTGGTCGCGGCGCGGGCGGCGTTCCCCGGCTCTCCCGGGCGCCGGTGGCTCGCCCGCGTGCTGGCGATCGCGTCGCTGGGCTGGTTCGCGGTGATCCTCGGGGCCGTGGTGGTGGCCGCGGTGGAGGACGGCCGCTGGTGGACGCTCATCCCGCTCGGCCTGGTCGAACGCGGGATGGCGCTGACGGAGCTGGTCGCGCTCGGCGTCCTGCTGGCTCCGGCGCGGAGTCAGGAGCGGTAGAGCTCCGTCAGCAGGGCGGCTGCCAGGTGCGTCGCCGGGTGCGCGTCGCGGTGGCGCCAGATCAGCCGGACCGGCACGGGGTCCGCGTCGCGCAATGGCCGGTAGCGGATGCCGTCACGCCGGTACTGCGCCGCGGTCGCCTCGGGCGTGACGCCGACGCAGCGGCCGGTCGCGATCGCAGCCAGCCAGTCGTCGATGTCGTGGGTGTACTCCACCGCCGGCCGGGCGCCCTCGGGCCACAGGCCCGGGGTCGTGGTGCCGGTGCGCCGGTCGACGACGAGCGTGCGGCCGCTCAGCTCGGTCAGCCGGATCACGCGGCGCCGCGCCCACGGGTCGTCGGACGCGAGCGCGACGACCCGGCGTTCGCGGCCGACGAGCACGTGGGAGTACCGGCGCGTGTCGACGGCGGTGCGGACGACGGCCAGGTCGCAGCGCCCCTCGGCCAGGCCGCCGGTCGCCGTGTTGGTCCGCACCAGCTGCAGCTCGACGCCCGCGTACCGGTCCTGCCAGCGCCGCTGGAACTCGGCGGTGTGGCGGCCCACCGCCGACCACGCGTGCCCGAGCCGGAGCCGGGTGTGCCCGGTCGTGACCTCGTGGACCAGGGTTTCCGCGTCGGCCAGCAGACCCCGGGCGCGGGCCAGGACCGTGACGCCGGCCGTGGTCGGTTCGACGGTCCGGCTGGTGCGGTGCAGCAGCCGGACGCCGAGGATCCGCTCCAGCGCGAGCAGCGTCCGCGACACCGTCGCCTGGGAGACGCCGAGCTCGATCGCGGCGTCGGTGAAGCTCCCGGTGTCCACGACCGCGACGAGGTGCCGCAGGTGGCGCAGCTCCAGCGCGGACTCGGTATCCATACGTTCAGCGTATAGCCGGCGTGTCGGATGCATTTTGCGTATGCGTCGCGGGCCGTGACAGTCGGGGCATGACAAGCGAAGGACGCTGGCGCGGGGCCGCGCTGATGACGGGCAGCGGGCTGTCCAACCAGGTCGGGGCGTCGGTCGCGGCGCTGGCCTTCCCGCACCTCGGGCCGGCCGGCGTCGTCGCCGTCCGGCAGTGGGTCGCCGCCGTGGTGCTGCTCGCGACCGCCCGGCCGCGGCTGCGCGAGTTCACCGCCGCCCAGTGGCGGCTCGTCCTGGCCCTGGCAGCGGTCTTCGGGACGATGAACCTTTCGCTCTACAGCGCGGTCGACCGCGTCGGCCTCGGCCTGGCCGTCACGCTGGAGTTCCTCGGTCCACTCGGCGTCGCCCTGGCCGGGTCGCGGCGGCGGAGTGACCTGCTGGGCGCGCTGGTCGCGGCGGCGGCCGTCGTCGTCCTGGTCCGGCCGCGGCCGAGCACCGACTACCTCGGCATCGGCCTGGCGCTGCTCGCGGCCGCGTGCTGGGCGGCCTACATCCTGCTCAACCGCGCGGTCGGCGCGCGCATCCCCGGCGTCGCGGGCTCGGCGGCGGCCGCGGGCGCGTCCGGGCTCGCGTACGTGCCGGTCGGCGCCTGGGCGATGATCACGCACCGGCCGGACCTCGGCGCGGTGCTCGCGGCGGTGACCGCCGGCGTCCTGTCGTCGGCCGTGCCGATGCTGGCCGACCTGCTGACGCTGCGGCGGGTCCCGGCTTCGGTGTTCGGCACCGTGATGAGCGTGAACCCGGTCCTGGCCGCACTCGTCGGGTGGGTCGTGCTCGGCCAGCGTCTCGACGCGCTGTCGTGGGCCGCGATCGCGGTGATCGTCGCGGTCAACGTGCTGGCGGTGGTCAGAAGTCCTGCAGCACCGGCTCCGTCGTCTCCGTCAGCCGCGGGTCCGGCCGCTCCCCCGACATCGCCAGGAAGCCCCGGGCCACCCGGAGCAGCAGCGGCCAGTTCTTCGGCTTCTTCTTGTCCACCCCGCCGATCAGCTGCTTGAGCATCGAGAGCGTGTCGAAGTAGATGCGCTCGCACACGAGCTTTTCCTCCGCGTCGAACACGAAGTAGGCCGTCATGCGGACGCGGAAACGGGACCCGGTCGCCGGGATCGCGCCGAGGGGGCCGAGGTGCGTGCCCAGCAGCCAAAACTCGACGATGACCGCGTCGGCGCTGTGCCGCAGCGCGATCAGCTCGTGGTGCTGGTCGGGGAACGCGGTGCGGGTGTCGTGGTAGTAGCCACGGACGGCGCCGGCGCCGTCGTGGACCGTCATCGTCGCGATCACCTCGTAGTGCGGGTGCGGGAACGTCGCCAGCGTGGCGTCCCAGTCCTGGGCGACCTCGTCGCGGAAGTGGTCGAGCACCAGCTTCTGCCGGGCCGCGAGGACTTCGGGCGCGGGGATGTCGAACTCGGTCATCGGCGCTCCTGAAATCTACGATGTAGGTAATTCAGGATAACCTACACTGTAGGCACGCCGATGGAAGGGGACGCCCGTGCTCGAAGGAACCCTCGCCCGCGCCAAGCCGGTGATCAAGTGGGGGCTCGGCCACGCGCTCCCCCGGACCGTGCTGCGCCGCGAAGCCCGGCGCGGCGACCTCCAGGGGCGGATGGTCGTCGCCGCGGCCGACGGGCGCGACCTGACCGGGCTGTTCGAGGAGATCCGCGCCGCCGGCCCGCTCGCGCGCACTCGTTTCGGCTGGATGACCACGACGCACGCCGCGGTCCGGGAAGTGCTGTCCAGCGAGGACTTCCGCGTCGGCGTCATCGGCTCGGACGGCTCGCCGCTCGGCCGCCTGGTCGAGTGGTCGGCCGGCGAGCACCTGCACCCGGTGCGGCCGCCGTCGCTGCTCGCCGTCAACCCGCCGGAGCACACGCGCTACCGCAAGCTGGTCACCGGCGTCTTCACCGTGCGCGCCGTCGAGCAGCTGCGCGGGCGCGTCCAGGAGATCGCCGACGGCCTGCTCGACGAGCTCGACCCCGGCCGGCCGCTCGACCTCGTCGAGTCCTACTGCAGCCTGCTTCCGGTGACCGTGATCAGCGAGATCCTCGGCGTGCCGACGGCCGATCTGGGCAAGGTGCTGTCGCTGGGCGCGGCGGCCGCGCCCAGCCTCGACCTCGGCCTGGGCTGGCGCACGTTCCGCCACGTCGAGACCGCGCTGGGCGAGTTCGACACCTGGCTCGGAGAGCACCTCGACCACCTGCGCCGGCACCCCGGCAAGGACCTGTTCAGCAAGCTCGTCGCGGCCCGCGACGGCGGCGTCGGCCTCACCGAGACGGAGCTGAAGTCCACCGCGGGCCTGGTGCTCGCGGCCGGCTTCGAGACGACCGTCAACCTGCTCGGCAGCGGGATCGCGCTGCTCGCGGGCGACCCCGGGCAGCTCGCCGTCCTGCGCGAGCGTCCGGAGCTGTGGGGCAACGCCGTGGAGGAGGTCCTGCGATACGACCCGCCGGTCCTGCTGACCGGCCGGCTCGCGACGCGCGCGACCGAGGTCGCCGGGGTTCCCCTGCCCCGCGGCGCGCTGGTGACCACGGTGCTGGCCGGCGCGAACCGCGACCCCGGGGTGTTCACCGATCCGGGCACCTTCGACGTCACTCGGGACGGCGCGCGCGACCACGTGGCGTTCGGCGCCGGCCGCCACCACTGCCTGGGCGCTTCGCTGGCACGTATGGAGGGCGAAATCGGCCTGCGCACGATCTTCGGCCGGTTCCCGGACCTGCGCGTGCTGCCCGGGGGCCGTCGCCGGGAGACGCGGATCCTGCGCGGCTACGAAAGCCTGCCGGCGGTGCTCGCCCCATGACTACCCGGCGGGGCCGTCCACCCCGGGACGCGGACGTCTTGTCGCGCGCGCGGATCCTGAAGGAGGCGCTGGCGCTCGTCGACGAAGAGGGCCTGGCCGCGGTGAGCATGCGGAAGCTCGCGCGCCGGCTCGGCGTCGACCCGATGAGCCTGTACAACCACGTCGACGGCAAGGACGCGCTGCTCGACGGCATCGCCGAGGTGCTGTTGGCGGCGATCCCGGCGCCGGTTCCCGGCGGGGACCTGCGGGAGACGATGTCCGCGCTGGCGCACGGGTTCCGGGCCGCGATGCTCGATCACCCGCGCGCGGCGCCACTCGTGCTGACCCGCCAGCTGGCGTCGATGACGGCGCTCGCGCCGGTCGAGGCCGTGCTCGGCCCGCTGCTCGCGGCGGGCTACCCGCCGGACCGCGCGGTGCACGGGCTGCGCGCGGTCCTGGCGTTCCTGATCGGGACGCTGATGCGGGAGGTCGACGCGGCGCCGACGTTCAGCGGTACCGGCGACGAGGGCAGGCTCGCGGACCTCTCGGCGTCCGGGCTGCCCGCCGTCGCCGCGGCGGCGCCGTACCTCGCGGTGTGCGACCACGAAGCGGAGTTCGAGTTCGGGCTGGGCATCCTGCTCGACGCGCTGGCGCCGTGACGTCGCCTCAGCGGAGGCGTTCGTGCAGCGCCGCCATGCGGGCGTCGAGGTCCGCCGCCGTCCGGGCCGCGGCCGCGAGCTCGCCCGCGAAGTCGTCCGGGACGTCGTCGGCGTACTTGTAGGACAGCTTGTGCTCGACCGCGGCCCAGAAGTCCATCGCGATGGTGCGCAGCTGCACCTCGACCTTGACCTTCTCGACCCGGTCGGACAGGAACACCGGGATCCGCACGATCAGGTGCAGGCTGCGGTAGCCGTTGGCCTTCGGGCGCGCGATGTAGTCCTTGGTGCGCAGCAGCTCGACGTCGTCCTGGGCGGTGAGCATGCGGGCGACCTGGTGCACGTCGGAGACGAACGGGCAGACCACGCGGATGCCGGCGATGTCGTCGAGGACGTGCGCGGCGGCGATCCAGTCGTCGCCGAGGCCGCGTCGGCGGACCTTCTCCTTGATCGCCTCCGGCCGCTTCACCCGGCTCGTGATGTGCTCGATCGGGTCGTGGCGGTGGACGAAGTCGAACTCCTCGCTGAGGATCCGCAGTTTCGTCATCAGCTCTTCGATGGCGAACTTGTACATCAGCAGGAAACGCGGGAGCTGCCCGGCGACGGCGAGCTCGTCGGCCGCCTCCCGCAGGTCCTCGGCCGCCGGATCGGTGGTCACTGAAGCCTCGTGCTGTCGTCGGTCGTTTTCCGAGCACCAGGTTACTGGGCTCCCTCGGGTCAACGAGCAGCGGCGGGCCGGAGTTCCCGCACGTCACCGGATCGGGTCACCGAAGCCGGCCCCTATCGGGGCAGGCGGGGGGCCACGGGATCAGTGGGGCACTTCGTGCAGGTGGTTCGCGCTGACGGTGGGAGCCGGCGGAGGATGCCGGCGGAGGGTGTGCACCGGCCCGCCGCCGGTGCACACCCTCCTGGTCTCACTTGCCTTCGGTGGTGGTTTCGGTCGTGCTGTCGGTTGCGGTCTCGGTGCCGGTTGCGGTCGCACTTCCGGCCGAGGCCGCGACGCACTTCTCCGCTACCGCGGCCGCCGCTGCCTGCTCCGCCGCGTCGCCGGCCTTCTTGTTCTTGCCCTTGGCTTTCTGCTGGCCGTTCTGCTCGGCAGCCATGCCCTGCTGGTCCGCGGCCGCGCCGGAGTCGGCGGTGGCTTCGGTGACACAGGCCAGGATGGCGGTGCAGTCCTGCGCGGAGACTTCGTTCTGAGCCGCGGTTTCATCCTTCGCCGCGGCTTCGTCCTGGGCTGCCATGCCCTGCTGGTCGGCCATGCCGTTCTCGTTGGCCATACCGTTCTGGTCGGCCACGCCATTCTGCTTGGCCATGCCGTTCTGCTTGGCCGCGCCGTCGCCGTCGGCCATGCCGTTCTCGGCGGCAGCGCCGTTCTCGGCAGCCATGCCGTTCTCGTTGGCCATGCCGTTCTCGTTGGCCATACCGTTCTGCTTGGCCGCACCGTTCTGCTTGGCCATACCGTTGCCGCCGGCCATGCCGTTCTCGGCAGCCGCGCCGTTCTCGGCGGCCATGCCGTTGGCGTCGGCCACTCCGGCGGCCTGGGCCACGCACTTCTCGACCACGTCGCAGGCCTGGACCGCCGCGTCGGCCTGAGCGGCGTCGTCTTCGGCGGCCGCGTCCTGCTGGTCGGCCATGGCGTTCTCCTCGGCCGCGCCGTTCTTCGCGGCCTTGCCCTTCTGCTTCGCCTTGCCGTTGGCGGCCTCGCCCTGGCCGGCAACTTCCTGCTGGTCGGCCATACCGTTCTCGTCGGCCATACCGTTCTCGCCGGCGGCCATACCGTTCTCGTCCTGCTGGGCGGCCTTGCCGTTCTTGGCCTTGCCGTGGGCCATACCGTTGCCGCCGGCCTGGGCGTCCTCTTCGGCGACCGCGTCCTGCGCGGCCGCGTCGACGACCGCCGCGCACTGGGTCGCGACCGCGTTCGCGGCCACCGCTCCGCCGCAGCCGGCCGCCGCGCGGCGCTGCTGGATCTGGTCGACCACCGCCTGGCGGTTGGCTATCCGGGCCGCCGACTGGGCGTCCGGCGCCGCCTGCTGGCCCGCGATGAACGTGAGGTTGTTCTGCAGCGCCGTGTCCAGGCCGCCGCAGCTTTCCGTCGCCGCGTTGCTCGCCGGGCTGCTGAGGGCGATCGCCGTCGCCGTCGCCCCCGCGACTCCCAGCAGCGCCGCCAGCCCGATCGTGGCCTGTTTGCGGTGTCGTCCGGTACTGCGTCCGTGGGGCATCAGCCCCTCCTCTCTGGTCGCCACCTCACCACGGCACACGGCGCGACGCCGTGAACGGTTCACCGCAAAGGAAAAAGAACCAGAGAGTCCACTGTGGACGAAGAGGGCGCACGGCACCGGCGAACCGGCGGCCCGCCGGTTCACCCCCTGACTACCAGAGCCGGAGTGATCCGGAGGTGAACCCGCGGGCCGGACGCCGGGACTAGCCCAGCTCGGCCAGCTGCGGCACGGCCGGGGCCATGCCCTCGATCCACGCGGCCGGCGAGCCCGAGGTCGGCGTGATGATCGCCGTCCGCACGCCGAGCTTCGCGTAGTCCGCCATCGCCCGGACGAAGTCGTCGCGGGTCTCCGGCGTCGGACGCGGGTTGTTGGCCAGGACCGTCTTGCGGATCTCGTCGTAGTCGCGGCCGACGTCGTCGCAGTGGCCGCGCAGCACGTCCAGCTTGTGCGCGACGTCCTCGGGCGAGGACGCGAAGAGGTTGCACGCGTCGCCGTACTGCGCGACCAGCCGCAACGTCTTGCGCTCTCCCCCGCCGCCGATGAGCACCTTCGGGCGGCTGATCGGCTGGGGCGAGCACAGCGTCTCGGCGAGCTGGTAGTGCTTGCCCTCGAACGGGCCGTTGTTCTCCGGGTCCCACATCTGCCCGCAGATGCGCAGCGTCTCCTCCAGCCGCTCGAACCGCTCGGCGACCGGCGGGAACGGCACGCCCATCCCCCGGTGCTCGCGCTCGAACCAGGCCGCGCCGACACCCAGCACGGCCCGGCCGCCCGAGAGGACGTCGAGGGTGGTGACGATCTTCGCGAGCAGGCCGGGGTGCCGGTAGGTCACGCCGGTGACGAGCAGGCCGAGCTCGACCCGGGACGTGTGCGCGGCGAGGAAACCGAGGGTGGTGTAGCCCTCCAGCATGTTCGACTCGGCGGGCAGGCCCGTCGGCTCGATCTGGAAGTAGTGGTCCATGAAGGACAGCCAGGTCGCCCCGGCCTCCTCCGCCGCGCTGCCCACCCGGGCGAGCTCACCGGCGATGGCGGTGGTCCCGCCGTCGATGTCGAAGATGGGGAGGTGGAAACCGAGCTCCATGAAACGTTCTCCTGACGTGCGGTCGGCGTGACCCTCACGCTAGAGCCTGGAGCGCGCTCCAGGTCAAGCTAGCTCAGCCGCGCCACCAGGTCGGTGGCGATCCGGCGCTCCACCGGCGCCGGGACCGGCTGGACCTCGGCGGCCAGCACTCCCGCGGCCACCGCTGCCAGACTGCGGACCTGCAGCGTGAGGCCCAGATCCATGGCCTGGACGGAGTTGCCGTTCGCGGCGGTCAGGTTGAGCATCCGGCCCTGGTCGAGGACGACGATCTCGCGGCCGTCGGCGAGCACGTGCCCGACCCGGCGGCCGGGTTCGCCGTACTCGACCGTGTGGGTCGTCGCCGACCGTAGCGCGGCCGCGTCGATCTCCCACGCGAAGTGCCCGACCCCGGCGAGCAGGGCGCCGTCGGGCAGGGCCGCCAGCTCCGCGGAGCCGACGACGCCCGGGGCGCCGGTCGCGGTGAAGACCGCCTGCGCGTCGGACAGGGCCTCGACCGAGGAGCCGACCCGGTGACCGTCCAAAATGGCCTGGAGCGCGCGCATCGGGTCGGTGTCGCACACCGCGACCCGCGCGCCGAGGCGGGAGAGGGTGTCCGCGACGCCCTTGCCGCACGGCCCGTAGCCGAGCACCGCAGCGCGCATCCCCGGCACCATCAGGTTGGTGGCGTTGAGAAATCCCTGCACGACGCTCTGGCCGACCCCGAACTCGTTCTCCACCAGCAGCTTCAGCCGCGAGTCGTTGATCACGACGACCGGGTGGCGCACGCGCGCCTCCCGCAGCCGCACGCCGCCGGTGGTCGTCTCCTCGGTGCCGCCGAGGTACCCCGCGGGCGGCCCGGACGCCAGCAGCGACAGGGTCAGGTCGGCGCCGTTGTCGAGGGTGAGGTCCGGCTCGCACTCGAGGACCTTCGCGACGTTCCGGGCGTGGCCGGCGTCATCGTCGGCGCGGCGCGTGTGCACCCGCACGCCGAGCGCGCGGAGGGCGTCGGCGACGTCGTCGTGAGTGGTGCCGGGCGAGCCGGTCAGCGTGACGTCGACGCCGGCGCGGGCCAGCAGGGTGACCAGGGCCGCGGTCTTGGGCTCGACGTGCAGGCACATCGCGAGGCGCCGGCCGGCGAGCACCGGCGCGGCTTCCTCGACGGCGGCCGCGGTCAGCGGCATGTGCTTGAGCGCCCAGGTGGTCCCGGCGTGCGGAGATGCAGACATGACTGTGCCTTACGGTTGGGGGAGAGAGGACCTGGAGGCGGGGTCCGTCAACCGTAGAAGTCGCAGCGGTAGGAGTGGTCGCCGAAGATCGGCGCCACGAGTGCCTGACCGCTCATGCCTCCAAGCTACCGCACGACCGAGGCCAGGAAGTCCGCCACGTCCCCCGGGTCGCCGGTCGTCACCGGGACGCCCGCCGCGCGCAGGTGGTCCGCGAACTCGGCCGACTTGCGGCCGCCCTGGCCGAGCAGGAACGGCGGCGCGCCCGCGGCCGGGTACGCCAGCGGGCTCGCCTCGCGCCACGTCGCCGGGGAGCGGCCCAGCGCCACCAGGATCGACGCGCGGGTGAGCGGGTCCAGGCCCGTCAGGTCGAAATCGGCCGGAGCGTCCAGCGCCGCCACCGCGCGGACCGGGCTCTCCGGGACCCTGGCCACGCCGAGCAGTGACGCCAGCGTGCCGCCCGTTCCCGTGCCCACGGCCGTGATCCGCGCCGGGTCGACGTTCAGCGCCGCCGCGTTGGCCGCGAGGAACCGAACCGCGCACCTCGCGCCCGTCAGCGGGGCCGGCCAGCGCGCCGCGGGCGCGAGGCGGTAGTCGATCGAGGCGACCGCGAACCCCCGCGCCGTCAGGGCGTCGCGCAGGGGCACCAGCCGCGACCCGGCGAGCAGCGCGCCCGGCCCGGCCGGCTTGCGGTTGCCCACGACGAGGCCACCGCCGTGCAGGAAGAGCGCCACCGGGGCGGCCCGGACGTCCGGGTGCGGGCGGGCGATGTCCATGAGCAGGGGGATCCCGTCCGGGCGGCAGTATTCGACCGTGCTGCCGTCGAGCAGCGTCGAGGTCGACGTGCCGGTGACGTTGTCGCCGGCCGCGACCGTGCCCACCGCGCCGGTCGCGAGCACCAGCAGCAGCACGGGGAACAGCACGATCCACGCCGACACGCGCCGCAGCGTCGACGGCCGCGGGTGTGCTCTCCGCCGAGCCACGACCAGGAAGCCCAAGACGGCGATGACCTGCAGCGCGGCCGCGGCGTAGTCCGTGAAACCGGCGACGGTGTCCGCCGGCTGCCAGGGGTCGAACCGCGCCAGCAGCCCGAGCGGCCGGCTCGCCACCCACAACGCGAGGCTCGCGGCCGCGACGCACGCGCCGGCCCGGGCGGTCTTGCGGGTCGGCCACCCGAGCACGACGACGAAAGCGACGAACTCGACGGCGGCGAACAGGCCGAACAACATCGCGTAGAACTGCCAGATCCGCCAGAGGGCGGCGAGCGAGGCGGCCGGGATCAGGGCACCGCCGAGCGCGGCGAAAGCGGCCGTGACCAGCACCGGACCGCGTCGCAGCGGCGGCGGGGTGGCGTAGCGCGCGGTCGCCGACGGGTGGCGCGTGCCGTGGTACCCGTCGACGACCTTCATGGCGCCAGTGTCACCCCGGCACCGGGGTCGCCGCCACGAATCAGGCGAACCCGGCGAGCGGGCGCACCTCGATCGGGGCGTGGATCGCGGCGGTGACCCGGCCGGCCCACCCGAGCGCGGCGGTGAGATCGGCGGCTTCGATCAGGTAGAACCCGCCGAGGTGCTCCTTCCCCTCGGAGAAGGGCCCGTCGGTGGTCAGCAGCCCGTTCCCGGCTTCGCGGACCACCCGCGCGGCGGCGGGCTCGTCCAGCCGGGCGCTGAAGACCCAGGTCCCGGTCGCTTTGAGGTCCCGCTCGACGTCGCCGAGCCGCTGCTGCACCTCCCGCATCGCCGCGTCCGACGGCGGTTCGCGGACTTCGCCTTCGACGCTGTGCACCGACAGCAGGTAGTGCGCCATGACGCTGCTCCTTCTCGCGGGCGGGCGGGCCCCGCCGCTCGCCCTTTGTACGAACGAGCCTGCCCCGGATCGACTACTCGCGCGCGTCCGTGCACTTCATCGGCGATTCCTCTGGTGCTCAGGCGTAGCAGTCCGCCAAAGCGCCGAATGCCGCTTTCGGCTCCCAGGGCACATCGCCATACGTCCGACCGGAGCCCTCCTCCAGCACCTTCACCACGCCCCAGCTCGCCATGTCCAGGTCCGCCCGCGGATCGGCCCGGTGGACCAGCCCGTAACACACGAACGTGCAGGCGAAGGCCGCGTCGACGCCCTCCGTCGTGAAGATCTCCAGCAGCTCGCGGAAGTACCGCGCCTGCTCCTCCTCGTCGCGGACGTACTCACCCTTCAGCCGCACCGGAACGTCGCCCTCGTACTCCACGATTTCGCCGCAGCGGGCGCCGAGGTCGGCCGCTCCCCGGTACGGCGTCACGCCGAACTCCGTGATCGCCACCGGTTTGCCCGACGCCACCAGCGCGCGGACGCCCTCGCGGTAGACGTGCGCGACCTCCTTCGAGCGGTGCGCATCCACCGAAATGATGTCGAACGGCTCCCAGTCCACCCGCTCCAGCGGTATCGCCGCGTACGTCACGCGGCCACCGAACCGGGTGCGGACCGTCGCGACCGCCCGGGCCAGGAACGCGTTGACCCGGTCCGGGAGCCCGGCGACGAGGTCCCGTGACGCCAGCAGTCCGGCCAGCCGCTCTTCGATCCCCTCCCCGGGCAGGAAACCGTGGTTGAACAGGCTCAGCTCGGCCCCGGTGACGAACACGATCTCGGCACCCGCCCGCCGCAGACGTTCGGCTCGCGAAGCACCGTCGGCGAGGAGCCCGAGGATCTCCTCCTGCGTGCGATCCCACGGGAACGGCGAGAACCACACCTCCAGCCCGAGGGCGGCGGCCTCGCGGGCCGCGTGGTCGATCCGGTCCAGGTCGGTGCCGATCAGCCGGACGGCCGTGCAGTGCAGGTCGTCGCGGATGATCGTCAGCTCGCGGCGGACCAGGTCCGGGTCGAACGGGCGGTTGAACCGCCCGTTCCGCTCCAGGCCGGTGTCGTAGCCGATGCCCTTGGCTCGCACAGTTCCTCCAGGATTTAGGGTACGGTCCGTACCGTACCCTAAAGCGGTACACTGCGGCACATGGCCGAGACCCGCCGCCGCGGCACCGAACTGGAAAACGCGATCCTGCGCGCCGCCGCAGACGAGCTCGCCGAGGCCGGCTACCCCGGCCTGACCATGGAACGGGTCGCGCGGCGGGCCGGCACCAACAAGAACGCGATCTACCGCCGCTGGCCGAACCGTGCCGCGCTCGGGGTCGCCGCCTACCGGCACGTCGCCGCGGACACCCTCAAGCCACCCGACACGGGCAACCTCCGCGAGGACGCCCTGGCCTTGCTGCGCGCGATCAACTGCGGTCAGACCTCCCCCGCCGCGCGGATCCTGCGCGGTCTCCTGACCGGCGTCGGCGACGAGCCGGAGCTGCGGGAACAGCTGCACGAACAGGCCGCCGAGGGGGGCGCGAAGCCGTGGCTCGAGATCGTCGAGAGGGCCGTCGCACGCGGCGAAGCGCGTCCCGGAGCCCGGCACCCGCGCGTCGCCACCGTCGCACTCGTACTGCTGCGCAACGAATTCCTCACGCGCGGACTGACCACGCTGGACGACGACGTGCTCGTGGAGATCGTCGACGAGGTCTACTTGCCGCTGGTGCGCGCACCCGTGAGTACCGTCGAAGCGTGACCCGACTCGCCCGACACGACAAGATCGCCGCGGCCCTCGAGGAGGCACCCGACGACCTCCTGGCTTCCGCGCGCCCGCTCGGCGCCGGGATCGGCGGCTCGACCTGGCTGCTGACCGTGGCCGGCGAACCCGTTTTCGTGAAGCGGGTCGCGTTGACCGAGGTCGAGCGGCGGCACGAAGGCTCGACCGCCGACCTGTACGGGCTGCCGCCTTGGTACCACTACGGGGTGGGCTCCGCGGGCACCAGCGCCTGGCGTGAACTGGGCGCGCACCTCGCGGCGACCGGATGGGTGCGCACCGGGCAGTGTGAGAACTTCCCGCTCCTCCACCACTGGCGCGTCCTGCCCGGGCTGCCGCGCCCCCGCACCGACTTGGAACGGGACGTCGCGTTTTGGCACGGCGATCCGGGCGTGCGGCGCCGTCTGGCAGCTCTCGACGACGCGACCACGGACCTCGTCCTGTTCCTCGAGTACCTGCCGCGGAACCTCTCCCAATGGCTCACCGACGACCCCGGTGGCGTAGCCCTGGCACACCGCGACCTCCGCGGGATCACCGATTTCCTGGCCGGCCAGGGCGTTCAGCACTTCGACGCGCACTTCGCGAACATCCTCACCGACGGGGACCGGCTTTACCTCAGCGACTTCGGGCTCGCGGCGATGCCGGACTTCGCACTGTCGGCGGCCGAAACGAAGTTCCTCGCCGAGCACTCCACGCACGACCAGGCGTACGTGCTGACCCGCCTGATGAACTGGACCGTCCGGCACCACATCGACGACGGTGGCCAGCTCGGGCGCTACGCCGCGTTGGCCACCGTCGTCAACGATTTCTACTTCGCGCTCCACGCTGTAGACCGGCGGACGCCGTACCCCAAGGACGAGATCGCTCAGCAGTTGGAGCGCGCCGGCTTGCCCGCGAACCGGTCACCCAGGTAGCGCACGACGTCGCCGGCGGAAAACGCCAGCGTCGTCACGTGTTCGCCGACGTAGGTGCCCCAAGTGACGGGCACCCCGGCCGCGCAGTACTCGCGGCGCAGGGTCCGCGCCTGCGACAGCGGGATGATCTCGTCGAGGCTGCCGTGGAACAGGAAGACCGGCGCCTTCGGCGGGCGGGCACCCAGCTCGTTCGCCGCCAGCCGGGCCTGCCACTCCGGGGTCGTCAGCGGGTTCGCCGTCGTGTAGTCGGCGATGTGCCCGAAGGCGTAACCGAACACGGCGTCGACGCAGGCGTCCCGCTGCGTCTCGTACAGCGTGCGACCGCGCTCGTCGAGGTAGGCGGGCAGGTCCAGCTCCGGGTACGCCGCGTCCAGGCCCAGCGCCGACAGCAGCAGGAAGCCGAACCCGATCCCGCCGTCGAGGCTCTTCGCCACGACGTCCAGGTCCGCCGGCGTCCCGCCCGCCGTGATACCCGCGACCTGCAGCTCCGGCGCGTACGACGGCGCCAGCTCGCCCGCCCACGCCGCTCCCCCGCCGCCTTGGGAGTAGCCGGAGAACGCGAGCGGCCCGCCGGCGGCCAGGCCCGCGGCCGGCAGCCGGGTGGCCGCGCGGGCGGCGTCGATCACCGTGTGGCCCTCGGACCGGCCGACGACGTAGGTGTGCAGGCCGGGTGTCCCGAGGCCTTCGTAGTCGGTGATCGCGACGGCCCAGCCGCGGCTCAGCATCGCGTCGACGAACAGCGGCTTTTCGTAGTCGGGCCGGAACTTCGACGGCGCGCAGCGGTCGCCGACGCCGCGGGTGCCGCTGGCCACGGAGACGATCGGTCGCGGGCCGGCGCCGGTCCACGGCGCCGTGGGCACCAGGACGCGGCCCGACACCGCGATCGGCGTGTCCGTCGCGGACCGCGACCGGTACAGCACCAGATACCCCTTGGCGCCGGCCGAATCCGGTAACGGCCGCCACCAGACGACATCGCCGTCGGCGCCGGCCGGCAGCGGGCTCGGTGGCGTGTAGAAGGCGTCGCCGTCCGGGCCGCGGGGCGGCTCCGCGGCACTCGCCGGGCTTGCCGGGGTGGAGACCAAGAGCACGGCCAGCAGGACCGTCCACAAGCGACGCATGAGAACTCCTCGTCGAGTCCGGAACTTTCAGAAGACAGTGCCCGACTTCAGAAGACGGAGCCGACGTCTTCGGCGATCAGGTGGTCCAGCGCGCGCTCGGCGACCGCGGCGATGGTCATCGACGGGTTGCAGGCGGCGGTCGTCCCGGGCATCAGGGCGCCGTCGAGCACGTAGAGGCCGCGGTGGCCGAGTACGCGGCCTTCGAGGTCGCAGACCGCCCCCATCGCGGCGCCACCGAGCGGGTGCCAGGTGCTGGGCACGACGGCGGTCGTGTCGAGCAGCACGCCGAGCGGGCCGGCGATCCGGGAGACGCGTTCGTGGATGCGGGCGCTGAGCTTCGCGTCGGCGTTCGCGGGCCAGTGCAGGACGGCGTCGTCCTTCGCCGCGTCGTAGACGAACCGGCCGCGGCCCGCGCTGATGCCGTACCCGACGAGCATCGTGGTCCGCAGGTCCGGCAGCGGCGGCAGCGACGCCTGGATGACGGTGTTGGCCGTCGCCGGGTCGTCCCACTCCTTGCTGCCGTAGACGACCGGGCCGCCCTGCGGCGCGCCGAAGTCGTCGGCGAGGTTCGTCCAGGTGTAGATGCGGTCGCCGTTGGTGCCCCAGCCGGCGCCGAGCGCGTCGGGCAGGTCGGGGATGTCGCCCTTCGCGCCCGCGCGCATCAGCAGCCGGGTGGTGTTCGCCGTGCCGGCCGCCATGACCAGCGCCTTCGCGGTGAGGACCTTCTTCTCCAGCACGGTTCCGGACGTGTCGATGCGGTCGACGCGGATCTCCCAGCGCCCGTCCGGCGCCATGGCGACGTCGGTGACGTGGTGCAGGGTCGCGACGGTGCAGCGGCCGGTGGCTTCGGCGGCCGCGAGGTAGGTGACGTCGACCGAGTGCTTGCCGCCGTTGTTCACCCCGAGCGCGCAGTCGCCGTTGGTGTAGGACGGTTTCACCTCGCCGTCGAGCTCGCGCAGAGCATAGTTCCAGTCGATCGGCATCGGGATCTTCTCGACGGCGTAACCCGCGTCGCGCGCGTTGCGGGCGAAGATCCGCGAGGCCTGGTACGGCTTGCTCTCGACGAGGGCGTCCGGCGCGGTGGCGATGCCGAGCATGGCGGCGACGCGCGGGTAGTACTCGGCGTCCAGGCGCGCGTAGTCGAGCTGCTCGGGGAAGCAGGCGTGGAACAGCTCGGCCGTCGGCTGCAGCGTCATGCCCTGGTAGACCAGCGAACCGCCGCCGACGCCGGCCGCGCACATCATGCTCATGCCCTGGCCGCCGACCTGTTCGAGCAGCCCGGTGTAGCGCTCGAACGGCGGCAGCGACAGGAGGCCGGGCAGCGAGGGTGCCGAGCCGAGCCAGAAGATCCGCTTGTCGGGCGACGACGTCGGGTGCGGGAACGTCTCGGCGTCCGGGCCGGTCGGCCAGCGGCGGCCGCGTTCGAGCACCAGCACCGGCACGCCGGCCTGAGCGAGCCGCAATGCCGTGACCCCGCCGCCGAACCCGGAGCCGATGACGACGACCCGGTGCTCCTCGCGCGTGACCGGCACGCGGCCCGCGCCGAGCGCCGCGACCCCCGCGACGGCGGCCGCGCCGCGCAGGACGGTACGGCGGTTCAGGCTCGGCATGGCGGCTCCTCGGTGTCTGCGGTGACCGAGGGTGACTGTAGGAACCCGAACCGAGAGATGGAACGGATTGCCGGTCTCACTACTCGCGAGTAGCATTCCCGGCCATGCGCGCTGTGCGACCGTCCGCGGCCGTGCCCCGGCGCGTCGACGCCCGCCGCAACCGCGAGGCGATCCTGCGCGCGGCCGACGAAGCATTCAGCGAAGACGCCGACGTGGCGCTGGACGAGGTGGCCCGCCGGGCCGGCCTCGGCCGGGCGACGGTCTACCGGCACTTCCCCGACCGCACCGCGCTCGCGCTCGCCGTCGCGGCCCACCACCTGGCGGCGTTCAAGATCCAGGTGCGGGGGCAGGAGTCCTTCCGCGAGCTGCTGCGGGCGGTGCTGACGATGCAGGCCCGGCGGCGCCCGCTCGTCCGGCTGTTCCGCGAACTGCCGGAGCACAGCCAGCGCCAGTACACCCACGCCCTGGTTTCCTTGCTGCGCCCGGCTTTCGAGGCGGCTCAGCGCGAAGGCAGCGTACGCGCGGATCTGGAAGCGGCGGATCTGGCGCTGCTCTTCGAGATGCACGAAGCGGCGCTCGTGTCAGGACTGACGCCCCGGGAGCCGGGGGAACCGGCGCAGCGGCTGGTGCGGGTGTTCCTCGACGGCCTCGCCGCGCGGGACCAACCGCGCTAGCCCGGGCGGAGCAGCGCTTGCTCCGAACGTGTGAACCCGCCTGCCGGAGCGAGAAATCCGCAGGTAGAGCCACAAAAACGTGATTGGCCGCCAGGAAGCCTGGGTACTTCCGGATCACGGCACCGGTGCCCGGATCCCAGGTCTTTCGCATCGGGCCGCACCTTCCGCCCGCGACCGGGTTCGCCCCGGCACGGCACCGTCACGCACATTTTCTCGTCCACCGGAGAGCACCATGACCAACGACTCAGGAGCATGGCACGCCAAACTGCAGCGCGAACAGGAAGCGATCCAGCGCAAGCGAGCGCAACAGGCCTCGCGAACGCCGGCCGGGACGTCCGCCACGCCCCGCTGACCCGACCGTCCACAAAGGATGCCGCGGCGCCCCGGCCGGACGCCGCGGCTTCCTTCATTCCGGCCGGGTCAGCAATGCCTCCGCGCCTTTGCGGAACGCCGCCACGAGCCGGTTGCGCTCACCCGCCCGCGTCGCCACCGCCACCTGGCTCGGCTCGACGCCCGCCAGCGGGACGGTCGTCAGATCCGTGCGGAGGCCGGTGATGTTCCCCGGCGCCGCCGGGATGATCGCCACCGCCTGCCCGCTCGCCACGAGCTCGATCTTGTCCTCGATCGCCTCGATGAGCGGACCGCCGGGCGCCGGGCGGCCGTCCGGACGCGGGTCGACGCGCCAGAACGCGTCCCACTCCGGGTCGAGGGCGCGCGGCAGCGGCTCGTCGGCGATGTCGTCGAGCGTCACGGATTCCTTGCCCGCCAGCCGGTGGTCGCTCGGCAGCAGGAGTACGCGCGGTTCGTCGTAGAGGATCGTCACGTGCAGTCCCGCCGACCGTAGCGGCAGCCGGACGACGGCGACGTCGACGCGGTGCTCCAGCAGTGCCGCGCGGGCATCGTCCCAGGCGAGGTGCTGGGTGCGCACCTCCGCGTCCGGGTGGCGGCGGCGCAGGTCGCGCACCGCCGGCGTGACGATCAGGTTCCCGGTGTAGCCGACGGTGATCCGGCTGGGCCGCGCGACCGCCCGCGCGTGGGCCGCCGCGTGCGCGGCCGCCCGCAGCAGGTCCGCGGCGAGGGGGAGGAACGCCTCGCCGGCCTCGGTGAGCCGCGTGCCCTGCGGGGTGCGGTCCAGCAGGCGGGCGCCGACCTGCTGTTCCAACCGCACGATCTGCCGGCTCAGCGACGACTGCGTGAGGTGCAGTTCGGCGGCGGCCCGGCCGAAGTGGCAGTGCTCCGCGACGACGGCGAAGCCGCGCACCAGGCTCAGATCGAGGTCGGCCATGTCTCCAACATACTCCGCCTGAGCTGCGGCGATGCACAGATCGCATCGCGTCTCGCGAAACAATCATTGGACCCGGCCCGCTCGGTGGCGCCACGGTGGCAGGACCACACCGTCTGAGAGGGAGTTCCATGGCGACCTTGGGGCCCATCGGCGTCTACCTGCCGATTTCGTTCACCCGCGTCCCGCCGGCCGAGAGCCAGCGGGGGGCCGTGCGACGGCTGGAGAGCGCCGGATACCGGACCGTCTGGACGAACGAGGTCGTCGGCGGCAAGGACGCCCTCGTCCAGCTGGCCGTGCTGCTGGCCGCCACCGAGCGGCTGACGTTCGGCACCGGCATCGCGAACATCTGGGCCCGCGAACCGCAGACCCTGCACGCCGGGGCGGCCCTGCTCGCCGAGGCGTACCCGGACCGGCTCGTCCTCGGCGTGGGCGTCGGCTACCCGCAGCAGGCCGAAGGCACCGGCCGGGACTTCGGCAGTCCTCTCGCGACGATCCGCGACTACGTGCAGCGGATGGACGCGGAAACCTGGCCGGCGGCGCCGGAAGCGAAGTATCCGCGGATCCTCGGCGCGAACGGGCCGAGGATGCTCGCCCTGGCGGGGGAGATCGCGGACGGCGCTTTTCCGGCCAACCTCCCGCCGGCGTTCACCGCCGAGGCCCGCTCGGTGCTCGGCCCGGACAAGCTGCTCGTCGTCGGCCTGGCCGTCGTCCCCGATCCCGACACCGGCCGGGCGAAGGCGGCGGCGATCGAGAAGATGTCGGGCACGCTGACCCTCCCGACGTTCTCGAACGCCCTGCGCCGCTTGGGTTTCGCGGTGGACGACGTCGCCGGGATCGCGGACGCCGTCGTGGCCTACGGCGGACCGGACGCGATCGCGGCCAAGGTCCGCGAGCACCTCGCGGCGGGCGCGGACCACGTCCTGCTCATGCCCCCGGCGACGGACGACTTCACCGCCGACGTCACGGTGCTGGAACGGCTCGCGCCGGCGTTCGAGGATCTCGGGTGACGGGCGCCGGCCCTCGGCCGGCCTCTTGACCAGCGGACGCGCCGGACTCTATGGTCAGCGTGCTTCGCCTGATGTTAACGTTAACATCGGGTGGTCCCGACGCGCCCCCGAAGGATCGACAACGATGAAGTTGTTCTCCCCGCGCCGTTTCGGCGTCGTGCTGGCCGTCGTGGCCACGCTCGTCCCCCTGGGCACCGCCGGTGCCGGTGCCGCTCCCCCGTCCGGCGCCACCCGTGCCGCTGCGAGCGCGCTGTCCGTGCCCGGCATCGACGACGTCCGCGGCAACCTCACGCTGCCGACCGGGGGCGCGGGCGGCACGAGCGTCTCCTGGACGTCGTCCGCGCCCGCCGTGATCACCCCGACCGGCGAGGTCACCCGGCCGCCGACCGGCGCCCGACCCGCGAAGGTCGTGCTGACCGCTGAGGTCCGGCTCGGCCGCGAGAGCACGACACGCCGGTTCACGGCCACCGTCGTCCCGAAGCCGGCGCAGGAACCCTTGGCCGGCTACAGCTTCTTCTACTTCACCGGCGAAGGCACGTCCGACGGCGAGCAGATCTACTCGGCGCTGAGCAAGGGCAACGACCCGCTGAACTGGACCGAGCTGAACAACGGGCGGCCGGTGCTCAAGTCGAGCCTGGGCGAGCTGGGCGTGCGCGACCCGTTCATCCTGCGCTCGCCCGACGGCGACAAGTTCTACCTGCTCGCGACCGACCTGCGGATCTACGCCGGCCGCGGCTGGGACGCCGCCCAGCGCTCCGGCAGCCGGTCGATCATGGTCTGGGAGTCCACCGACCTGGCGCACTGGTCACGCCAGCGCAGTGTGCAGGTGTCCCCGCCGACCGCCGGCAACACGTGGGCGCCCGAAGCCTCGTGGGACGCCAAGCGGGGGACGTACGTCGTGTACTGGGCGTCGAAGCTGTACGCCGAGAACGATCCCGACCACACCGGCGACAGCTACAACCGGATGATGTCCGCGACCACCCGCGACTTCGTCACCTTCAGCGCGCCGCAGGTGTGGAACGACCCGGGCTACTCGGTGATCGACTCGACGGTCATCAAGGACCAGGACACCTACTACCGGTTCACCAAGGACGAACGCAACACCACTTCCTCGACGCCGTGCAGCAAGTTCATCACCGAAGAGAAGTCCACCGACCTGCTCGACCCGCACTACGGCTTCGTCGCCGACTGCATCGGCAAGGCGACGGCGACCGGCCCCGGGCTCTCCGCCGGCGAAGGACCCACCGGGTTCAAGTCCAACACCGGGAACAAGTGGTACCTGTTCATCGACGAGTTCGGCGGCCGGGGCTACGTCCCGTTCGAGTCCACCGACCTGAACTCGGGCAAGTGGACGATGTCCACGGGCGCGCACCTGCCCGCGTCCCCGCGGCACGGCACCGTCCTGCCGGTCACGCAGGCGGAGATGGCGCGGCTGAGCGCTCCTCCGGCGCCGGTGCGGGCCGACGCGAACGGCCTCGTCGCGCACTGGCCGCTCGACGCGAAGTCGGGGCAGGTCGCGACCGACACCACCGGCCACGGCTACGACGGCGCCCTCGCCGGGGACGTGTCGTGGGCCGGCGGCTCGCTGAGCTTCGGCGGCACGAACGGGCACGTCCAGCTGCCGAACAACCTGCTGACCGGCGCCGCGGCGGCAACCGTGTCCGCCGACGTCCTGGTCGACCCGGCCCAGCAGACGCCGTACTTCCTCGGGGGCTTCGGCAACACGGCGCCGTCCGGGGCGGGCGACGGCTACCTGTTCACCACCGGCGGCACCGCGAGCGGCGGCCTGCGCGGCGCGATCGCGACCGGCAACTGGACGACCGAGCAGCAGGTGGCCTCGAAGGGCGGGCTGCCGCGCGGGGTCTGGAAGAACCTGACGCTGACCGTCGGCGACGGGGTCGCGGTGCTGTACCTCGACGGCGTCGAAGTCGGACGCAACGCGAACGCGACGATCAAGCCGTCGGACCTCGGCGGCGGCGTCACGGCGGCGAACTACCTCGGCCGCTCGGTGTACGCGGGTGACCGGTACTTCCGCGGCAAGATGAAGGACGTGCGGCTCTACGACCGGGCCCTTTCGGGACTCCAGGTGGCGACGCTGCCGTCGAACAGCACGACGATCCGGTCGGTCGAGCTGGCTTCGTTGAAGACGCCGGCCGTCATCGACTCGGGCGCGTCGACCGTCGTGCTGCCGGTGCGGCCGGGGACCGACCTGCGCCGGCTGTCGCCGAAGTTCGGGCTGGCGCCCGGCGCCACGATCGAGCCGGACACCCGGACGGTGGACCTGAGCCGGCCACGGCGGTTCACGGTGACCGGGGCCGGCGGCGACCGTCGCGTGTGGACGGTCGAGGCGCACGAGACGCGCAGCCCGGTCCTGCCGGGGTACCACGCCGACCCGAACATCGTCGCGTTCGGCGACACGTACTACCTGTACCCGACCACGGACGGCTTCGACGGCTGGAGCGGCACGAAGTTTTCGGCGTGGTCGTCGAAGGACCTGGTGAACTGGACGGACGACGGCGTCATCCTCGACCTGGGGCCGGACGTGAACTGGGCGGACAAGAACGCCTGGGCGCCGACGATCGCCCAGCGCAACGGCAAATACTACTTCTACTTCTGCGCGGAGGCCAAGATCGGCGTGGCGGTGAGCGACTCGCCGACCGGCCCGTTCATCGATTCGGGCAAGCCGCTGATCGCGGTCAACCCGGACGGCGGCCAGGCGATCGACCCGGCGGTGTTCGTCGACCACACCGGGCAGCCGTACCTGTACTGGGGCAACGGCAACGCGTACGTGGTGCCGCTGAACGAGGACATGGTCTCCTTCGCCCCGGCGAGGATCACCCGCCTGACGGGTCTGGACGGCTTCCGCGAAGGCCTGTTCATGGCGGAGCGGAAGGGCACGTACTACCTGAGCTGGTCGATCGACGACACCCGCAGCGAGGACTACCGCGTCGGCTACGCGACGGCGCCGTCACCGACCGGGCCGTTCACGAACCACGGCCTGATCCTGGGCAAGGACGCCCACCTGGGCATCCTCGGCACCGGCCACAGCTCGATGCTGCAGGTTCCGGGCACGGACGACTGGTACCTGGCCTACCACCGCTTCGGCATCCCGGGCGGCGACGGCACGCACCGCGAGACGACGATCGACAGGCTGACCTTCCGCCGCGACGGAACGATCGTCCCCGTGACGCCGACGCTGGAGAGCGTCCGCCCGGAGCGGGTCCCGCAGTGCAGGGGAAAGGCCCGCTACAGCTGAACCCGGTGGTCCCGGGCTTCGCCGTGGAGGGCGCACGGCTGCCCGGGATCCCGCGGGCACAGGACCCAGCGCGCCGACGCGACCACGGAGTACATCCGGTAGGGCGACGCCCCGGACACGTCTTCGAGCGTCACCGCCGACGCGCCGTCGCCGTCGCCGCGGGGATAGCTCGTCAAGGCGCGGTCGAGCGCCTCGCCCGACAGCTCGCGCGCGTCCCCCACCGCGTAGAACGCCCGCCCGTGGTAGGGCGCGACCGTGGAGTCGAAGACGACCAGGCTCACCCGCGGGCGTCCGGCGAGGTTGCGCGAGTGGCGGGCGCCGGTCTCCGAGACCCACACGAACGTGTGGTCGTCTTCCGGGGCGAAGTAGACCGGGCACGTCCAGGGAGCGCCGTCCGCGTCGGTCGTGCCGAGGGTCAGGTAGGCGTTGGCCGAGATCAGGGCGCGGGCATGAGCCGCGAGGTCGTCGTTCTCCATCAGGGGTCGGATTCTGCCACCCGAAGCGGTGAGATGGAGATCACGAGTGGGTGCGTTTACCTGGTCCGGGCCGGGGTAAACGTCCTGCGTTCAGGTTGCTCAGCTTCTTCCGCTCAGGAGTCGTTTGATGACCAGCGTTCTGACCGACGGTCTCGAGAGCGCCCGCGCCCTTCCGGTGCCGCGCCGCCGTCCGGTCACGCCCGACGCGCTCGCCGAGCTCGCCCGCCTCGCCGCGCTGGCGGAGCTCGCCCGGAGTTCGTCGCCCTCGCTCATGCACCACGCGATCCTCGCCGGCACCAGCCCCGCGACGGTGGCCGCCGCCGCGAAGATCGACGTCGCCGAGGCGCACGTCCGGTGGCACACGTGGGCCGAAACCGCGGTGGATCTCGACGAGTACCTGCGGGTGCACGCTGCTTTCGCCGAAGCCGTCATCGCCCGTCACGAAGCCTTCGAGGACGAACTGTGAAAACCCAAGAGACGACGCTGGCCGACTTAGAAGCACTCGGCGACGCGGCCTCCGAACTGCTCCAGCAGATCACCGAGGAACTGGCGACCGTGGCGTCACGCCGCTGACTCGGCGGGCCAGCGGCGCCAGACCGCCACGTGCAGGATCACCGCGAGGCTGAGCGCGTTCAACGTCGTGTGCGTCGCCCACCCCGCGGCCAGCTGCTCCGGCACCCCGGCCCACTGCGCGACCTGGGGCAGTGCGGCTGCCAGCGCCGCCGTCAGCAAGACCACCAGCACCAGGACGAGGCTGCGGCCCGGCAGCGGGGTCAACCGGATCGCCGGCCACGCCTCGAACAGCATCGCCACCACGAGCACCGACGCGATCGCCGCGCCCGCGACCACCGCGATCCACTCCGGCTCCCAGGCGAGCCGAACCACCGCGTAGGTGGCGGCTCCGCAGCCGAGGACCGCGCCGTGCGCCGTCGCCAAGCGGACCGCGTGCCGCCGGATCCGGGCGAACGGCCAGCCGCGCAACGCCACGTACCAGACCATCTGCCAGGCGCCGAGCACGGCGAACCAGGCACCGTAGTCCTCGCCCGGAACGAGGCCGGTCCGCACCAGGCCCAGGTAGACCGCCAGCCCCGCGACCCAGCACGCCGCCAAGGCCGCCACGCCCGGCCAGCGTGCGCCGCGGCCCCGCAGCGGCCGGCCTTCCCCGACCAGGGTGAGCTGCAGCATCAGCGTGAAGATGCCCGCCGCGAGCGGCACGGCCGCCGTCCCGGTGACGGCCCGACCCAGTAGCGTCAGCGCCGCTCCCCCGGCCACGACGAGCGCCGTGTCGGACAGGCCGGACCACCCGCCGCGCAGCAGGCTGCCCGGCCAGTCCTCCCACCAGAACGCGATCATCGCGACGATCGGCAACGCGAACGTCACCGGCGGCCCGAGCACCTCGAGCGTGCGCGCCGGGCCGCCCACGCCCGCCGCGAGCAGCGCGGTCACCGGCAGGACGAACGCCAGCCCGATCAGCGCCCGCCGCGGCTGGTTCCGCCGCGCGTCGGCCAGCGCCTCCGGGCTCAGCGCGTCCGGTGCGCAGACGGCCGGGCGATCGTCCTCGAGCTGCCTAGAGGACGTCATCGAGGCGGATCGGCAGCCGGTGGTGGCGCTTGCCGGTGGCGTGGTGGACGGCGTTGGCCACGGCCGCCGCGACCCCGACCATCGCGACCTCGCCGAGCCCCTTCACCCCGACCGGGTTGAACAGCAGGTCCGGCTCGTCCACGAACGCGACGTCGATGCGGTGGACGTCGGCGTTGACCATGATCGGGTACTCCTCGAGCGTGGCGTTGAGGAAGCCGCCGAACCGGTCGTCGGCCAGGCTCTCCTCGCGCAGCGCCCCGCCGATGCCCCACACCACGCCGCCGCGCACCTGGCTCGCCGCGGTCGCGGGGCTCGCCACCCGGCCGCAGTCGACGACGCTGACCACGCGCGGCACCCGGATCCGGCAGGTCGTCGGCTCTACGCGGACCTCGACGAAGTGGGCGACCCAGCTGAACGTGCTGAACTCCGGGAACACCGGGCCGGAGATGGCCAGGTGCCCCGCCTTCGCCTGGTCGAGCGCCTCGGGCGGCTGGCCCGGGCCGAGCGTGCTCACCTCGACCTCGACCGGGTGCCCGGCGCGCTGGACGGCCGCGGCCACGTCGACCTCGCCCGTGTCGGCGGCGTTGAGGTGCTTGCGCAGCTCCCGCAGCCCCGCGTGGACGGCCGGCAGGGCGCTCGCCGTCCCCCACGAACCCGCGGTGAGGTGCTGCGCCGCGAACCGGGTGTCGCCGACCCGCACTTCGACGTCGCTCGTCGGGATGCCGAGATCCCCGGACACGAGCAGCGCGATCGCCGACCGGATGCCCTGGCCCATTTCGTGGCCGTCGACACCGACCGTCACGCATCCGTCCGCACCGGCGGTGAGGTGCGCGACGGCGGGCACGATGCTGCCCGGGTAGTTGCCCGCGGCGACACCCCAGCCGACGAACGACCCGTCGTCGGCCCGCATCGAGCGGGGCTCCGGGTTGCGGCCCGCCCAGCCGAACTCCCCGGCACCGCGGCGGAGGCACTCGGCGAGGAACCGGGTGGAGAACGGCCGTCCGGTCACCGGGTCGGTCATCGTGTCGTTGGCCAGCCGCAGCGCGACCGGGTCCTGGCCGGTGGCGTAGGCCAGTTCGTCGACGGCCGACTCGAAGGCGAACGTCGCCGAGCTCTCGAACGGCGCCCGCATGTAGCCGGGGGTCTGCACGTCGGTCTGGACGAGACGGTGCCGGCCGCGGAACGCCGGGAAGCCGTAGAGCCGCGAAGTGATCTCGGTGTGCATCGCCGGGAACAGGTCGTGCCGGGACGTCTGCTGGTCGACCTCGTGCACGGCGGCGAAGATCTTGCCGGTCTCGTCCGCGCCGAGGCGCACGCGGTGGCGGGTGGCCGGGCGGAAGCTCCCGTTGTGGAACGTCTGGGTGCGGGCCAGCACGAGCTTGACCGGCCGCCCGAGGCGCCGCGCCACCAGGGCGAGGGGGCCGAGGTGCGGCTGCAGCGAGTTCTTCTGGCCGAAGCCGCCGCCGACGTACGGCGACCGCACCTCGATGTTCGCGGCGTCGATGCCCAGCTGCTGGGCGAGCCCGAACCGGACGGCGGCCGCGTTCTGTGTGCCCTCGTGCACGACGAGGGTTTCCCCGTGCCATTCGACGACCGCGCCGTTCAGCTCCATCGGCACGGCGTGCTGCGCCGCGTACTCGTAGGTGCTGTCGATCCGGACCGGGCTCGCGTCGACCGCCGCGTCGGCGTCGCCGACCTTGATGTCGGCGAGGAACGGCAGCGGGATCGCTTCTTCCTGGACCAGGGTGGTCGCGCCCTCGGCGTCGAGGTGGACGGCGAAGGGCTCGGTCTCGTACTCGGCGGTGACGAGCTCGGCCGCCTCGGTCGCGGCGACCAGGGTCTCCGCGACGATCAGGGCGATCGGCTGGCCGCGATAGGCGATGTGGTCGTCCAGCAGCGGCTGCAGGCTCTGGAAGGAGAACCCGCCGCCCATGATGAACCCCGCACCGCCCAGCTCTTCGGCGTCGAAGCGGGTGACGGCGAGCAGGACGCCGGGCACGGCCTCGGCCGCGGTGGTGTCCACGCGGGACACCCGGCCGCGGCCGATCCGGGCCAGGGCGAGCGTCGCGTGGGCGACGCCCTCGGGAACGCGGTCGGTCCCGTAGGCGGCCTGGCCGGTGACCTTTTCGTAGGCGTCCACACGGCGGGTGTCGGTCATCGGGTGGCCCTCTCCGCGGCGATGCGCACGGCGTCGGCGACGGTGCGGATGCCCAGCTCGACTCGGAATCCGTTGTAGGTGCCGGGACGCGCGCCGGCGAAGGCGACTTCCCCGGCGTGCCGGGCGGCCTCGGGCGTCAGCGGCGCTCCCCGCAGGGTCCGTTCGGCGTCATCGGCGCGCCACGGGCGGGTGGCGACGCCGCCGAGCGCGATCCGGCAGTCCCCGATCACGCCGTCCTCGACGGTCAGGGCGACCGCGGCCGAGGCGAGCGCGAAGGCGTAGGACTCGCGGTCGCGAATCTTCAGGTAGGTGGAGCCGCGGCCGGCGGGTGTCACGGGGACCCGGATGCGCAGGATGAGCTCGCCGGGGTCCAGGGTGTGCTCGCGCGTCGGGTCGTCGCCCGGCTCGACGTGCAGCTCCGCCAGGGGAACCGTGCGCTCGCCGCGGGGGCCGACGACGTCGACGACCGCGTCGAAGGCGAGCAGCGCGACGGCCCAGTCCCCGGGGTAGGTCGCGATGCACGCGTCGCCGGCGCCGAGCAGCGCGTGGGTGCGGTCGTGGCCTCCGAGCGCGGCGCAGCCACTGCCGGGTTCGCGCTTGTTGCACGGGAACTCCGGGCCGCCGCGGAAGTAGCCGCAGCGGGTGCGCTGCAGCAGGTTCCCGCCGACGCTGGCCATGTTCCGGAGTTGCTGCGACGCGGCCCGCCAGAGCGACTCGGACAGGGCGGGGTACGCGTCGCGGACGACCGGGTGGTCGGCGACGTCGGCCATCCGGGCACCGGCCCCGAAGACCAGCTCGTCGTCGCGGGTCTCGATGGTGCTGAGTTCGGGCAGCCGGTGCACGTCGACGACGGCGGGCGGGGTCTCGATGCCGAGCTTCATGAGGTCGTAGAGCGTGGTGCCGCCGGCGAGCACCTTGGTGCCGGGTGCGGCGTCGCGAAGGGCGTCGACGGCGTCGGCGAGGCTGTCGGGCGCGAGGTAGGCGAAGGGACGCATCAGCCTTCCTTTGCTTCGGCCGCTTGCCGGACGGCGGCGACGATGCCGACGTAGGCCCCGCAGCGGCAGAGGTTGCCGCTGAGGTACTCGCGGATCTGGTCGTCGTCTCCCGCGTGGCCTTCGGCGATGCACGCGAGGCCGGACATGATCTGGCCGGGCGTGCAGTAGCCGCACTGCAGGGCGTCGTGGTCGACGAAGGCCTGCTGCAGGGGGTGCAGCGTGCCGCCGGGGCCGGCGACGCCCTCGATGGTGGTGACGTCCTGCCCGGCGGCCTGCACGGCGGGCGTCAGGCAGGAGACCACGCGCCGCCCGCCGAGGTGCACGGTGCAGGCGCCGCAGTGGCCCTGGTCGCAGCCCTTCTTGGTGCCGGTCAGGCCGAGCCGTTCCCGCAGCACGTCGAGCAGTGACTCCCGGGGATCCAGCTCGAGCCGGACGGCCTCGCCGTTCACGGTCGCTTCGACGGTGGTTTCTGGAGTGGACACGCGGCGACGCTAGCCCCGCGCGGGGCCGGGGCGCTTTCCTGTGGTTGCTGCCGGGGACGTCGTTTATTGCTGGTGCCGCACCGTGGTCCGGTATCCGGAGGGCGAAAGTCCGATTTGGGCCCGGAACGCCGAAGCGAACCGGGACGGCGTCGTGAATCCGCACGTCTGCGCGATTTCCGTGACGGAAAGTTCGCCGCGCTCCAGGTGCCGGCAGGCCCGTTCGACCCGGACGCGGGTCAGGAACCGGTACGGCGTCTGGCCGGTCGCCGCCTTGAAGACGCGCAAGAAGTGGAACGGGCTCAGCTCCGCGGCGGCGGCCATGTCCGCCAGCGTCAGCGGGAGGTGGTGGTTTTCCCGGATGAACTGCACCGCCCGGCGCGTCCGCAGTTCGTCGCGCCCGAGCGCGCGGGGCGGCGGCGCCTCGGCGTGACGGGTCAGCAGGTGGACGGCGAGGAAGGTGGCGGCCGACTCGGCGTAGAGCTCGTCGGCACCGGCGAGGGCGGCGGCTTTGAGCGCTTCCACGACGGACGCGAGCACGGGGTCTTCGACGGCGAGCGCGTCCGGCCGGCCGAGCCGGGTGGCGTCCCGGCCCCAGAGGTCGAGGGCGGTGCGGTCGATCAGGCTGCCGGGAAGGTGCACATGCGTCGTCTGAAGCCGATCCGTTCCGCACCAGCGGATCCGTGTCGGATGCCCGGGCGCGGTCATGCCGATCGAGCCGGGCCGGTAGTCCGCCCGCCGCCAATGCGCGCCGTGCAACGACTCGATCGTCGTGGTCCCCTGGCTCACGACCACGATCGTCTGGTGGCTGACGGGCGGCAGATCGAGTTCGGCTTCCTCGGCGTTGTCCAGCATCCGCACGAGCACGGCGGACCAGCCGTTGTCGCGGCGGCTGCACAGCCGCACGCGGGCAGCGGCCCCGGGATCGAAGGTCAACGCCTCGGACACACGTCTCCACGGTGGGCTCCGGCCGAATACCGACGTGTCGACACTAACAGCCTGTTTCTTCGGGAGGTTCGAATTTGAACTAGGGTCGATGGCATGGGCGGCTTGAGCACCGAGGAGCAGCGAGCATGGACGGCCCTCCGGACGACGTACGCCCTGCTGCACCAGCGCATGGACCAGCAGCTCAAGCGCGACTCGGGCTTGTCCCACCTGCAGTACGAGATCTTGGCCAGGTTGGCGTCGGCCCCGGAGCGTGAGCTGCGGATGGCCGAGCTGTCGTGCGCGGTGGCCAGTTCCAAGAGCGGGCTGACTTACCAGATCGACCGGCTCTTGGAGGCGGGGTTGGTTTGTCGGCGGACGTGTCCGGGTGATGTGCGAGCGGTGTACGCGGTGTTGACCGACGAGGGCGCGGACCGGCTGGCGCGGGCGGAGCCGGGGTATGTCGGGTTGGTGCGGGAGTTGCTGGTGGGTGTGTTGACTCCGGAGCAGCTGCGGGCGGTGGCTGAGGGGCTTGGTGAGGTGAACCGTCGGATGCAGGATTCCGGGGACTTCGGTGAGTCGCTCGGGTGATTCGTAGTTACCGGGTTTCCGCGGCTTTGTGACGGCTGGCTCTGGGGCTCGCCGGGTGCGGGCGAATTTGCGCCTGCCGAAGGCGGATGGATCGTGGTGGCCGGTCATTGTGCTTGTGCCGGCTTCACGAGCATGGGTCTTGGCGCCGGTGGAGGCGGCGGCCGGGCCGGGCGCGGCTGTGGTGGCGCCTCCAGCAGCCTCTGTTCGGCGGCCATGACCGCAATGGGACGGCGGTGGCGGTGGCGGTGGCGGTGGCGGTGGCGGTGGCCACGGATGCGTCGCGACGGTCGCGACTGGGGCGGGGGCACCTCCTGCAGCAACGGTGAAGGCGAATTCCGTCATTGTCACGGTTACTTGGCTCGGTTCGCAGGTGCCGGTCGTGAACAGGTTGGGCACAGCCGTCCGGTTGGGCGGGATGCTGCGCGCTCTGTAAGGGAAGTCAATAGCCGTCGTGCTGTGACCTGGGCATGGGTGTGGGCCCGTAGCCGGTGGGCTGCGGGCCCTACCCCGTTTTGTTCATGCCGCGAATGGCAAGGGTTGGTGGAGGTTGTTGCGCCGGGGTTTTCGGCGTTTGTCCAGGAACGCCGGTGGCAGGAATTCGGGTAGGCCGTCGGCGGCGATGCGGACTTGCCAGCCGGAACGATGGAGGAGTCGGTGGTGGTGGGCACACAGTAGGACCAGGTTGCCGAGTTCGGTGGGGCCGCCGTCTGCCCAGTGTCGGATGTGGTGGCCTTGGCAGTGCCGAGGTGGACGATGGCACCCCGGAAATGCGCAGCCGCGGTCGCGCAGGTAGAGCGCGCGGCGGAGTGGGGTGGAGATCAGGCGGTGGCGGCGGCCGAGATCGAGAAGCTCGCTCTGGGTGCCAAGGATGGCGGGGATGAGTGTGCAGTCGCAGGCGTGGATGCGGGCTTCGGCGGCGGAGATGGTGCCGAGGTCGCCGAGGAGGGCCCTGCCAACGCCGGGCTTGGGTGTGGTGTCGAGGGCGGCCAGAGCGGCAGCGGGCGTGGTGGTGCCGGTGTTGCCGAAGGCGGCCGGAGCGGCAGCGGAGGTGGTTGCGGTGTCGTCGAACATGGTCTGGCTGATGATCGACTTCAGGTCTGCCAACGAGACCGCCACCATCACGTGGGCTCGTTCACCGGCTTGCATCGGCAGGTCTGGGGAGTTGAAGGCCAGGTCGATCGCGTCGGAGAAGGCGTCACCGTAGCGTTCCAGAGGTGAGCGTAAGTCCGGGCCCTCGTCGGTGCTGTGACGCTCGGCGAGAGCGTCGAACAGGGCGCTGGCTCGGGCGCCGGTCTCGTCGTCGAACCGGCCGTTCAGCTCCCAGAACCCGGTTCTCTTGCGGCGAAACGACAACTCGCGGCTGGGCGTGGCCGGTTCGGTCTCGTCCGGTTCGGCACCGTCGGGATCGAGGTGAGCCAGGATGCGGGTGCCCAACGCCGCGACTTGCTTGTGCCCGGCTTCGGAGGCGAACGTGAGCAGGTGCTGCTCGGCATCATCGCGGTGCTCGGGCGGAATTTGGGCCATCACCCCGACGATCGTGTCGATCATCGGGTTGCTCAACCGACCTTCCGAGGCGGCGGCGCCGGTGGCGGGAGCAACAGCGGGGATGGGCGTGCCGCCGAGGGTACGGCTCGGGGTGAGGGCACGGGCTCGCTTGACCACGGTTTCGGCGGCAGCCTTGGGAACGTCGGCGAGGTGTTCGAAAAGCCGCGCGACAGAACGGTATCCGAACAGCTCCATGACACCGCGGGACTCGATTTCCGCCAGCAGAGAACCGATCTCGGCCTCGGCAGACCGCACGACAGTGAGCAGTGCGGAGATGCGATCGGCCAAGGTCACCGCGTCTGCGTGCCACACCGTTTCCCTGTCCATATAAAAAGATTACCGAAGATCGAACGTATGTCATCACTCGATCAGGTGCGAACAAGTCCTCGGCAGGGACACCGTTGCGTGGGGAATCGGCGCTCTCGCACCGTGCGGCAAGCAAGGACAAGAAGCGCCGATTTCCCACGCCCCGGCGAAGCCGCATCTCTAAAAAGCGAGTCCTTCTTGCCATTTCAAGCAGAGCGCCACCGCGGCGGGCAAGGCGTCCAGCTCGCGCGGCAGCAGGTCGGCGCGACCGTCAACCCACCTCCTCAGCTGCCCCGCCAGTACACAGTGGACCGAAGCCCAGCGCACCAAAGGAACGCAGTAGCGACAGTTCCGAGTGCGGGCCCCAGCACTCCTGGGAGTGACAGGACCAGGCACGGACACCCGCCGCGACCTACAGTCGAAGCATGACCGATGAGCCGAACCTCCTGGGCGACCACCTGCGCGCCCGTCGTGAGCTGCTCACCCCCGCGCAGGCGGGCCTTCCCGTCACCGGCGTCCGGCGGGTTCCGGGGCTGCGGCGGGAAGAGGTCGCGATGCTGGCCGGCATCAGTGCCGACTACTACCTTCGCCTGGAACAGGGTCGCGACCGGAACCCGTCGAGGTCGGTCCTCGAGTCGCTGGCGCGTGTCCTACAGCTGGACGACGACACCACCGCGTACCTCATCGGCCTCGCCGAGGCGACGGCGAAGCCACGCCGCTCGCGGCGGCGGGCGCGGAAGGAGACCGTTCCGGCGAGCACGGTCAAGTTCCTGGCGGCGCTGTCGCTCCCCGCGTTCGTCGAGGGCCGCTACCTCGACGTGCTGGCGGCCAACCCGCTCGCCGCCGCGATCTCGCCCCGGCTCGTCGCGGGGGCCAACCGGCTGCGCGACGTCTTTCTCGACCCGGCCGAGCGCGAGCTCTTCGCCGACTGGGAACTCGCCACGCGCGCGCTGGTCGCCGGCTTCCGGCAGGCCGTCGGCACCGAGACCGACGACCCTCGGTTCATCGAGCTGGTCGGTGAGCTTTCGCTGGCCAGTCCCCGGTTCCGGGAGCTGTGGGCCCGCCACGACGTCGCGAACCGGCGAGGCGCGACCGTGCGGTTCGACCACCCGGTGGTCGGCGAACTGGTGCTGAACCGGGAGAAGCTCCTCATCAGTGAGGCGCCGGGGCTCGTGCTCGCCGTCTACCACCCCGACCCCGGCACGGACGCCGCGGACAAGCTCGCCCTCCTGGGCTCCGCGGCCCTGCCTCCGGCCACCGCCCATACGACCACTGCCCGTACGACCACCGAACAGGACAACCACGCATGAGCAAGCTCGCCCTCGTCACCGGCGCCACCTCCGGCATCGGGCAGGCGTTCGCCGAACGCCTCGCCGCCGACGGCCACGACCTGGTGATCGTCGGCCGGCGGCAGGAGCGCCTCGACGAGTTCGCCGCCGCCCACACCCACGTGAAGGTCCGCGCCGTCGCGGCCGACCTCTCCACCGACGAAGGCATCGACGCCGTCGCGGAGATCGCCGCCACCGAGCCGCTCGACCTGCTGGTGAACAACGCCGGTGTCGCGCACTACATGCCGCTGGCCGACCTGCCCGCCGCCAAGGCCCGGGAACTGGTCAAGGTCAAGGTGCTGGCCCCGACGATGCTCGCCCGCGCGGCCGTCGCGCGCATGCGGGAACGCGGCACCGGCACCATCGTCAACGTGGCCGGCATGATCGCGTTCAGCGGACCGGCACCGCACGCACAGATGCCCCGCCGCGCGGTCTACGCGGGCTCCCTCGCCCACCTGGTCACGCTTTCCCAGACCCTGAGCGCCGAACTCGAAGGAACCGGTGTCCGGGTCCAGGTCGTGTGCCCGGGCGTGGTCGCGACGGAGTTCCACGAGCGCCAGGGCATGGACCTGAGCGCGATCCCCCGGATGAGCGCGGCCGACGTCGTCTCCGCGTCGTTGCGCGGCCTGGAACTCGGCGAGGTCGTCTGCGCCCCCGGCGTCGAGGACACCGGCCTCCTCGACGCCGTGTTCCAGGCCGAACTGGCCGCTTTCGGGGGCCAGGGCACGGAGCTCGCCGGCCGGTACCGTCAGATTTCGTAGGTGACCAGCGCGAGCCCGACGTTGAGGCTCTTGACCCGGATCTCCAGGAGCGACAACGTGTTCGCGGGCCAGCTCACCCGCCCCGTGGCGCCCTTGCCGCAGCCCAGG
Organism: Amycolatopsis sp. NPDC028719; assembly: GCF_055565395.1. Classification (NCBI taxonomy): domain Bacteria; kingdom Bacillati; phylum Actinomycetota; class Actinomycetes; order Pseudonocardiales; family Pseudonocardiaceae; genus Amycolatopsis; species Amycolatopsis sp. NPDC028719. The sequence continues at coordinate 320,016 of NZ_JBVHUL010000006.1, read as the reverse complement.
GACTGCCAGGGGCGTTCCTCGCGCACGCTGCCCATCCGGCCGTCCACGCAGGCGCGCTGCTGCGTGCCCGGCTCCACGAACCAGGTGACCTCGAGGTACCCGCGCCACTGCGGTGGGCTGGTGAAGCTGCACGGCTTGGACACCGCGCCCCACTTCGCGGGGAAGCCCACCGCGTTGCCACGGCAGAAGACGTCCGCGCGGGTGGACGCGGCCGCCGGGACCGACGACGACACGAGCGCGAGCAAGGCGACGACCAGGACTGCCCAAGATCGTTTCATGGTTCGAGGCTAGCGCCGGGGCGCGTCTTTCCCTGTCACTCGAACGGTTCTTTCTCCGGCCCCGACGGGTCAGGGCACCACCAGCACCGGCCAGTGGCCCGTCCTGATGAGCTTCGTCGCCACCGAGCCCGCGAACCGGTGGCCCGCCTGCTGGGACGCGCCGACCACCACCGTGTCGGCCTGGCAGCGGTCGGCCGTGTCGCGCAGTGCCGTGTACGGGTCGCCGTACGTCTTGACCAGCATCACCGGCACCCGCAGTTCCTCGGCCGCGTCGCGCATCTGGTCGCGCAGCTCCGCGAACAGGTGCGTCGCCGTGTCGTGTTCCAGCACCGTGGCCACCGCCGGGCGCAGCGGGGCCAGCGGTGGCGGGCACGCCACGAAGACGACGATGAGCCGGCTGCCCTCGCGGCGAGCCATGCCGAACGCGAACGCCGCCGCCCGCATGGCCGTGTCCGTGCCGTCGACCCCGGCCAAGATGGCCCGCGGCGCCGGGACATCGCGGCGCGGGCCGAACCGCTCCACAGTGGACTCGAAGGCCCCGGGTCCGCCCATCGCCGGCTCTCCTACCCCACCACCGCGTCGGACGCCGCCGGCTCGTCCGCCTTCTGCGGCACGTCGATGGTGGTGCGCAAGGTGATCGGCTTGAGCAGCAGCGCCGCGATCACCCCGACCACGGCCACCGCCGCGGAGATCAGGAAGATGTGCGCGGTCGCGTCGCCGTAGACGGTGTGCACGACCGCCTGCACCTCGGGCGGCAGCGCCTTGAGGTTCAGCGCGCTGACCCCGCCCGTCGACGCCTGCCCCGCCGGCACGTGCAGCGCCGCGGCCAGGTCGGCGGAGACGCGGTTCGCCAGGACCGCCCCGAGCACCGAGACGCCGATGGTGCCGCCGAGCGAACGGAAGAACGTCACCGACGCGCTCGCCGAGCCGAGGTCCCGCAGGGGCACGTCGTTCTGGACCGCGAGCACGAGGTTCTGCATCGTCATGCCGACCCCGATGCCGACGACGGCCATCGCGACGCCGACGATCCACAGCGGCGTGGCGTGGTCGACCATGCCCAGCCCGAGGAAGCCGAGCACCAGGATCACCGCGCCGGAAACGATGTACGGCTTGATCTTGCCGGTGCGGCTGATCAGTCGCCCGGACACCGTCGAGGACACGAGCACGCCCGCCATCATCGGCATCGTCAGCAGGCCGGCTTCGGTGGGCGTGTACCCGCGGCCGATCTGGAAGTACTGGCCGAGGAACACCGCGCCGCCGAACATCGCCATGCCCACCGCGAGGCTCGCGATGATCGCCAGCGCGGGCGTCCGCTGGACGACGATCTGCAGCGGCACCACGGGTTCGCGGACCTTCTTCTCGACCACCACGGCGACCGCGAGCAGCACGAGCCCGGCCGCCACCATGACGGCGGTCTGCCACGACAGCCAGTCGAAGGTGTTGCCGACGAACGAAACCCAGATCAGCAGGACGCTCACGCCGGCGGCGATCAGGCCGGCACCGAGGTAGTCGACGCGGACGTTCTCCCGGCGCACGGTCTCCAGCTTCAGCGTGCGCTGCAGCACGACGAACGCGAGCACCGCGATCGGCACGCCGACGAAGAAGCACCAGCGCCAGCCCAGCCACGGCACGTCCACGATCAGGCCGCCCAGCAGCGGGCCGCCGACGGTCGCGACCGCCATGACGGCGCCGAGGTAGCCGTTGTACCGGCCGCGTTCCCGCGGCGGGATGATCGCCGCGATCACGACCTGGACCAGCGCCTGCAGGCCGCCGACGCCGATGCCCTGGAACGCCCGCGCGGCGATCAGCTGCCCGGTGTCCTGGCTGAAGCCGCTGATCATGGAGCCGGCGACGAAGATCACGATCGCGACCTGGACGAGCGTCTTCTTGTTGAACAGGTCGGCGAGCTTGCCCCAGATCGGGGTGGTGGCCGTGGCGGCCAGCAGCGTGGCCGTGACGACCCAGGTGTACTGCGTCTGGGTGCCGTTCAGCGAGCCGATGATCAGCGGCAGCGACGTCGAGACGACGGTCGAGCTGATCATGGCCACGAACAGCGCGAGCAGCAGCCCGGACAGGGACTCGAGCACCTCGCGGTGCCGCATCGACCCGGACGAGCCGGTTCTTTCGGACTTCATGGCATCCTTTCGCACGTTCCGGACCATCATTGCTCACTGAGCAAACTTGCACAATGGGCAAGTTGTCCCGGCGGCTACGCTGAGCGCATGGACGCCCTCGACACGCTGCGCACCCGCAAGAAGGCGGCGACGCGGCAGTCGTTGCACGAGGCCGCGCTGCACCTGGCGGTCGAGCGCGGGCTGGACGGGGTGACGGTCGAGGACATCGCCGACGCGGTGGGCGTCTCCCGCCGAACGTTCTCCAACTACTTCACGAACAAGGAAGACGCGATCCTGCACGCCGACCGCGAGCGGACCCGCGTGCTCGTGTCCCTGGTCGAAAACCGGCCGGCCGACGAGGAGCCGTGGCAGGCGCTGCGCACGGCGAGCCGCGAGCTGTACCACGGACGGGCGGTCCCCGACCGCGAATGGGTGGCGCAGCTGCGCCTGCTGCGGCGGCACCCGACGCTGCTCGCCCAGCAGGCCGGCGACCAGATCACCCTGGAGCGCGACCTGGCCGCGGTGCTGGTCGCCCGGGGCCACGGCCTCGAGGAAGCCCTGGCCCGCCTCATGACGGCGACGTTCCTGGCGGCGGCGCGGACGGCGAGCGTGCTGTGGCTGGAAGACTCGGCGGAACGCTCACTGCCCGACCTCGTCGACGAGCTGCTGGGCCGGGTCGGCTTCCACTGAGGACGAAGACACTTCGGCGCCGCCGCGGCTCGAGCGCCGCGCCGCGGGGATAGAGCCGGCAACCCAGGAGCCCGCACGGGCATCCCCCGTCCACGAGCGGAACGCTCCCGGCGCGGCGCAAACCGGCGCGAGCGCCGCCGAGCTACGGGCGGAAGGCCTTCAGCGCCGCCGCCACCAAAGCGTCCGCGTAGCTCTCGGTCAGCGGGCCGGTGCGCAGCAGCCACCGTTGGTACAGCGGCGCGTAGAGCACTTCGAGCATCAGGTCCAGGTCGGCGTCGGGGGCCAGCTGGCCCGCCCGCTGAGCGCTGCGCAACCGGTCCTTCTTCGCTTCGTCGACCGGGGCGGCCAACCGCTCGCGGTAGAGCGCGGCCAGTTCCGGGTCGTTCGCGATCTCCGTGTTGAGCGCGCGGATCGGCGCCTCGAACGCCGGGTCGGCGAACTCGGCGACCGTCGCGCGCATGATCAGGCGCAGGTCGGCTTCCAGCTCACCGGTGTCGGGCAGTGCGGCGACCTCGCCCGACGGGTCGGCGCTCAGTTCCAGGACCGAGTCGAACACGACTGCGCCCTTGGCCGGCCACCACCGGTAGATCGTCTGCTTGCCGACGCCGGCGCGGGCGGCGATGGCGTCGATCGACACCTTCGCGTAGCCGAGCTCGACGATCAGCTCGCGGGTCGCCGCGAGGATCGCCCGGCGGGACCGCTCGCTGCGTCGGGCGGCGTCGGGCTTCTTGGTGACCATGGCGACAGCCTAGCGCGCCGCGAGACGAACCGTTTCGTCTTGACACGCGATCGGGAGAAGTTCACACTCGTGCTCGCAAGACGAGACGGTTCGTCTTGCAAACCGCAAGGGGGTTGCGCCATGTCGGCTGCCGAGGGTCAGGTCTGGTTCGTCACCGGGGCTTCGCGCGGTCTGGGCCGGGCGATCGCCGAAGCCGCGCTGGCGGCCGGGCACCGCGTGGTCGCGGCGTCCCGGACGGCCGGCGCGCTCGACGCGCTCGCCGACGCCTACCCGGGCCGGCTCGTCCACCTCCCGCTGGACGTGACGGACCGGAGCGCCGTGTTCGAGGCGGTGGAGCGCGCGGCCGCCGTCTTCGACGGCTTGGACGTCGTCGTCAACAACGCCGGCGTGATGCTCTACGGAATGGTCGAAGAGGCCACCGAAGACCAGATTCGCGCGCACTTCGACGTCAACTTCTTCGGCGCGGTGTGGGTCGCCCAAGCGGTGCTGCCACACCTGAAGGGCGGCGGCCGGCTGCTGCAGGTCACGTCCATGGGCAGCGGCGGCGGGATGGCGTCCGTCGGCTTCTACGGGGCCGGCAAGGCGGCGCTCGACGCGCTGACCGACGCACTGGCGATGGAGGTGGAGCAGTTCGGCGTGCACGTGACGAACCTGCAGATGGGCGGCTACGCCACCGGCCTCTTCACCACCGGCACGACGACGACCACTCCGAACCCCGCCTACCGGGAGCTGCGCAAGGAGCTGGCGGAGATGTGGGGTGACGACGCCGGTCCCGCCCCCGAGACGGCGGCACCGGTCGTGCTGCGGGTGGCCGCCTTGGACGACCCGCCACGCCGGCTCGTCGTCGGCGGCGCGTCGTTCGACATGGTGCAGGAGCTCGCGCGGATGCGAGCCGAGCAGTACGCGCGGTGGCAAGACCTCAGCCGCCAGGCACCCGGCTGAGGCGGCCCCGGGGGGGGGGGGGGGGGGGGGGGGGGGGGGGGGGGAGGGGGGGGGGGGGGGGGGGGGGGTGGGGGGGGGGGGGTTATTCTTTCCCTTCTGCTCTTTCCTTTCTCTC
>NZ_JBVHUL010000006.1:260180-315128 GCF_055565395.1 Amycolatopsis sp. NPDC028719 | reverse complement strand
GCGGCAGCACCCCCCACGCGAAGGTGAACCTGGTGGGCGACTCCTCCGCCGCCCCCCCCCCCCCCCCCCCCCCCCCGGGCCCCGCGTCAGACCAGGCCCTGCTGCGCCAGCCAGTCCTTCGCCACGTCCGCGGCCTTCTCGCCGTCGGAGTCGACGCGCTTGTTCAGGTCGCGCATCCCTTCCGTCGTGAGCTTCGCGCTCACCGCGTTGACGGCGGCTGCGAAGTCCGCCCCGCGCTCGTCGAGGACCTTCTTGGTCACCGCCGGGACCACGTTCTCGGTCGGCACCATGGCCAGGTCGTCCTTCAGCGCGACATACTTCGGGTCGCCGGCCTGCGGGCTCACCGAGTCGACCGGGATGACCGTGACGGCCCCGGAGTCGAGCTGCTGCACCCGCGGCCCGAGCTCCTGGACGGTCTGGAACGTCGCGTTCGTCAGCTTGTAGACGTCCGTGAGGCCCTTGAAGCACGTCAACCGCTTCTCGCACTCCGGGCCACCGGCCAGGACGACCTTGTCGAGCTTCTTCAGGTCGCTGATGGTCGCGAGGCCCTTCGACTGCGCGAGGTCGGCCTTGACGATGTAGGTGTTCTTGTCTTCCGCCGCGGCGTAGTCCAGCAGCGAGACACCGCTGGGCTCGAGCAGCTTGGCCAGCTGCTCGTGCTCGCCCTTGGCGTCCTTCACCGGGTCCGCGCCGAACCCGGCGGCGATCGCCGAGCCCTGGTACTCCGGGATGAACTGCAGCTCACCGGACTTCAGCGACGGGTAGATCAGCTCCCGCGAGCCCAGGTTCAGCTTGCGCGTCACCGGGTAGCCCTTGGCCTCCAGCGCCTGCGCGTAGATCTCGGCGAGGATCTGGCTGTCGGTGAAGTTGAAGGACGCGACGACGATCGGCGCCCCGCCCTTGCCCGCCGCGGCGGGCTTGTCGTCCCCGCCGCCGCACGCCGTCAGGCCCAGAGCGGCCACCGCCACCAGCGCGGCCACTCGGATGTTCCGGGTCCAGCCCACGTCCCACACTCCTCAGTCAAGATCGGACGGTCAGGACCCTAGCCAGCCCCACCGACAGAAACCACATACCGGGATCACGACGCGAGGTGCTCACGCAGCGTCGAGCCGGTGTATTCGGTCCGGTACCGGCCCTTGCGCTGCAGGATCGGCACGACGTGGTCGACGAACGCGGTCAGTTCGTACGGCAGCGTCGAGCCCATGATGGTGAACCCGTCGACGGCGCCGGCGTCCTGCCAGGTGAGCACGTGGTCGGCGAGCTGCTCGGGCGTGCCGACGAAGTGGACCTGCCCCGCTCCCCCGGTGATCGCCGCCGCGATCTCGCGCAGCGGAGCTTCGGGACGCTCTCGCGCGGCCGCGGCCAGCTGCTGCAGGCGGCTCGATCCGCCTTCGGCCCGCAGCTCGGCGGGCAGCGGGGCGTCCGGGTCGAACGCGTCCGGGTCGAGCCCGGCCGTGTACAGCGCGTTCTGCCAGCGGAACTCCGGGCTGGCCAGGTCTTCGAGCCGCTTCGCCCGGGCCTTCGCCTCGGCCTCGGTGCCGCCCAGGGTCACCATCAGCGCGGGCAGGACGCGCACCCGCGAGGGATCCCGGCCGGCCGCGACGACCTGGGCGTCCAGCTCGGCGCGGAACTTCACCGCGGCTTCCAGCGACGGCGGGCCGGAGAACACCAGCTCCGCGTACCGGGCCGCGAGCCCGATCCCGGCGGCCGACTGTCCCGCCTGGACGAGCACCGGACGCCCCTGCGGCGACCGCGGGAACGGCAGCACGCCTTCGACGTCGTAGAAGCGGCCGTGGAACCGCGGCGCGTGCAGCTTGGCGCGGTCGGCCCAGACGCCGTTCTCGCGGTCGCCGACGATCGCGTCGTCGTCCCAGCTGTCCCACGCGCGGGTGACGACGTCGACGAACTCGTGGGCGCGCTCGTACCGGTCGGCGTGGTCGGGATGGGCCTTCTCGCCGAAGTTCGCCGCGGCGAGCGGGGTGATCGTCGTGACGATGTTCCAGCCAGCCCGGCCGCCGCTGAGGTGGTCCAGCGTGGCGAACCGGCGCGCGAGCTCCCACGGCTTGTTGTAGGTCGTCGACCCCGTCCCGATCAGGCCGATCTTCTCGGTGACCGCGGCCAGGGCCGACAGCACCGAGATCGGGTCGAACTGCGTCTGCGGCAGGTGGGTGACGCGGTATTCGGCGATGGCGATGTTGTCGGCGAGGAAGATCGAGTCCATCAGGCCGCGCTCGGCGGTCCGCGCGATGCCCGCGTAGTACGGCAGCCCGAGCACGCCGCGGACGTCGTCCTCGACGACCCGCCACGCGGACTCGTGGTAGCCGTTCGGCCAGATGAAAGCGTTGAAGTGCAGGGAATCTGCGGTCACAGCGCGGCTCCTTCGATGGTGCTCGCCGCGTCGGCGGCGGTGCGGCCGTGGACGGCGGGGCGGCCGCCGTACGGGTCCTGGCCGGTCCAGAGTGCCGTGGGCGCGGCCGCGCGCACCACGGGCACGACTTCGGTGGCGAAGCGTTCGAGCATCGCGAGCTGCTGCTCGTGCGGGATCATCGTGGGCAGGCTGAAGGACTGGAGGTCGTGCCCGAACGCCTCGTGCCACCACAGGATCTTCTCGGCGATCTGCTGCGGGCTGCCGACCAGCACCGGCCCGCGCGCGATCGCGTCGTCGATGGTCGGGAACTCCATCGCGTTGCCCGGCGTGTGGTTCCCCGGCTGGTTGAAGAACTCGACGATCTTTTCGTAGGTGGGGCCGAACGCCTCCCGCGCTTCCTGCGTCGTGTCGGCCAGGTACAGGAAGCCCGCCCCGGCGCCGACGAAGGCGAACCGCGGATCGTGGCCGTGCTCGGCGTACCGCTTGCGGTAGTGCTCGATCAGCACCGTGTAGTTGTCGCGCGGCTGGATGGCGTTGGCCGAGAAGAGCGGATCCCCCCATTCGGCCGCCAGCTCGGCCGAGGTCAGCGTGGTCGCCGAGCCGTGCCAGATCCGCGGCGCGCCGGCGAACGGGCGCGGCAGGCTGGTCACTGCGTCCAGCGGGCCGCGGAAGCGTCCCTCCCAGGTGACGTCCTCCTCGCGCCAGAGCCGGCGCAGCAGCCGGTACTTCTCGGCGAGCGCGTCCCACTGGTCGCCGTTCGCGATGCCGAACATCGGCAGCTGGCGCAGCTCGTTGCCCTTGCCGATCACCAGCTCCAGCCGGCCGCGCGAGAGCTGGTCGACCGTGGCGTAGTCCTCCGCCACCCGCAGCGGGTCGTGGACGGACAGGACCGAGACGCCGGTCTGGATCCGGACCCGGCTCGTCGTCGCGGCGATCGCGCCCAGCAGCACGGTGACGCCGCTGCTCAGGAAGTGGCCGGCGTGGCGTTCCCCGAGCGCGACGGCGTCGAACCCGAACTCCTCCGCGTGGCGCGCCGAGGTCAGCGCCTGCGCGAAGCGCTCGTCGGTGCGGACCCGGCGACCGGTCACCGGGTCGGTCAGGTGGGGCAGGATGTCCAGAACCTGGAATCTCATGGGGGTGGGCTCCGTGCTGTCCGGGCTCGCGCCGGCTCCGACTGGGGTCAACCGGATCTTCGCGAAGCTATTCCCGGGCGCACCCGTGTTCCACATGGTGAACGCCACGGGGGCAAGGCACCCCGTCCGCACAGCGTCCGTGACCTGAGTCACGTTGATCGTCCTTCCCGGAACCCGTTCCCGGGCCGGTGAGAACAGGGAATGACACTGGGCGGAGCGAGAGGCGGGCGATGACCCCGGAAGACACCGAAGCCGACGACGACGCGAGCGTGATCGCGCGGTCGCGGCGGGAGCCGAGCCTGTTCGCGGTCATCTTCGACCGCCATTCCCGGCACATCCACCGCTACCTCGTCCGGCGCCTGGGCCCGACCGCGGCGGACGACGTCCTCGCGGACACCTTCCTCATCGCGTTCGCCAAGCGCGCGAAGTTCGACCCGGCCCGGCCGGACGCGCGGCCGTGGCTCTACGGCATCGCCACGAACCTCGTCTCGCGGCAGTGGCGGACGGAGGTGCGGGAGCTGAAGCTCCGCCTGGCCGTCGGGCCGCCGGCCGTGGACGGCGGCCACGCCGATCGGGTCGCCGAGCAGGTCAGCGCCGAAGCACTGGGCCCCGACCTCGACCGGGCCCTGGCGACGCTGCGCCCCCGCGAGCGGGACGTCCTGCTGCTCGTCGCCGCGGAAGGGCTGGGCTACCAGGAAGTCGCCGAAGCACTGGGCATCCCCGTCGGCACCGTGAAATCGCGGCTCAGCCGCGCCCGCACCCGCGTCCGCGCCGAGCTCGGCGCGCTCGACCTCGCGAAGGAGACCTCCGGTCATGGATGAACTCGACCTGATCCGCGAGCGCGCGGAAGCCGTCGGCTTCGCGCCGGCGGAGCACCTCAGCCCGGCCCGGGAGCGGCTGCTGGCCGCGGCGCGCGGTGACCGGCCGCACCGGTCCCGGCGCTGGTTCTGGGCCGCCGGCGCCTCGATCGGCCTGGCCGCGGCGATCACCGCGGTCGTGGCGCTCGCCCCGGCCGAGCAGGTGGGCATCGGCGTCGGCGTCGCGCACGCCGACCCGGTCAAGGTGCTGACCGAAGCGGCGAGCACCGCCCTCAAGGAGCCGGCCAAGCCGCCGCGCCCCGACCAGTTCCTGTACGTGAAGACCGAATACGCCATTCCCCCCAACCGCGAGGTCTGGCTCTCGGTCGACGGCACCCGCGACAGCCTGATCGGCAGCATCAAGGAAGGTGGCTGCCGCAACGGCAAAGCGCCGATGTACGGCACGAACGACCCGCGCGCGGAAGGGACGCTCCAGGACTGCGTACCCCAGCCGGTCTACCGGACGGACCTGCCGACGACCGCCGACGCGATGCTGGCCTACCTCTACGCGAAGGAGGCCGATCGCGACGGCCGGGCCACCTACATCGGCAAGGCCGTCTACGGCCTCGCCTGTGAGCAGGCCCTCCAGCCGGCGTCCTACGCGGCGCTGTTCGAGGCGGCGGCGAGGGTGCCGGGTCTGACGGCCCTGGACCACGTCACCGACGGCGCCGGCCGGCCGGGCGTCGGGATCAGGTTTCCGGTGCCGGCAGGCTCCTCACCGAAGGCGCAGCCGATCGTGCTGGTCTTCGACGCCACGACGTACCAGTTCCTGGGTACCGAGGACAGCGCCGTGACCGTGAAGACCTACGTCGACGAGGTGGGGCAGCGCCCCTGAGCTCAGGCCGGGTCTTCGTGGAAGGTCGCGAACGCCGACACCGGCTCGCGCGTCGTGCGGTGGTCGCTCAGCCGGTGGTCCTCGTCCGCGTACCCGAGCGCCACTCCGCAGACGATCACGTGGTCGCCGGGCACCCGCAGGTGCCGGCGCAGGACCGGGTGGTAGTCGATCAGCGACGCCTGCGCGCACGTGTGCAGCCCGGCTCCGCGCGCCGCCAGCATCAGCCCCTGCAGGAACAGGCCCGCGTCGACCAGCGCGCCCTGCAGGGGCAGCCGGCTGACCGTCAGGACCATGCCGACCGGCGCGCCGAAGAAGTCGTAGTTGCGCCGGTGGTGGCCGAGGCGGCCGGCCGTGTCGCCGGGCTCGATGCCGAGCGCGTCCCGGTACAGCCCTTCGCCGAAGCGGCGGCGGCGCGACCGGAACGGCTCGGGCCACCGGTCCGCGCCGGGCTGGTAGGCGAACTCCCCCGCCGAGCGGCGGCCTTCGTCGTGCGCGCACAGCAGGTCCGCGCTCAGGGCCCGCTTCGCCGCGCCGGTCAGCACGTGCACCCGCCACGGCTGGCTGTTGGAGTTGCTGGCCGACCGCGCCGCCAGGTCCAGCAGCCGCTCGAGTACCGCGCGGGGCACCGGGTCCGGCCGGAACGCCCGGCAGCTGCGGCGGGTCAGCAGCGCCTCCTCGACGGTGGTGCTCACTCGGCCGGCGGGGTGATGTCGTAGGAGATCCGGCCCGCCGGCAGGTAGAAGAGGGCGATCAGGGCGCCGCCCTTGACCTCCGGGTAGTGGTGGCTGCCCGGGCCCGGCGCGGTCCAGCCCGGGCCGCTCCAGCCGCGCGGGCCCATCAGCTGGGCGCCGGGGTCGAGCGGCACCACCAGGTTGAGCTCGCCGTACGGGTGCTGGTGGTACTGCCCGCGGTAGGGCTCGACGCTGTCCATGTAGACGGCCGTGACGCTGAAGTAGCTGAGGACGTCCTGGGGGTCGGCGATCCGGCTGCGCCGGTACTTCGGGCCGTCCACCTCGATGTTCGCCGCCCAGCCGGCCCGGACGCCGTCGGTGATCATCCGGGCGAGGTCGTCGTAGAGCGGGCTGCCGGGGCCGTGGTGCTCGTTGAGCCAGGTCTCCAGCTCCCCGCCCGCGGTCCGGTTCTTGACGGCGTCGAGGAACGGGACGCTCCGGTCGATCAGCTCCTGGGCGGTGGTCATGGTGGGCTCCTTCCGGTCGGTGGTCCGAAGGTAAGCCGATGTTTCATTACAGTCAAGTATCGTAACTTAACAGCCAGGTATCGTAACGAATCCGCTAGGCTCCTCCCATGGCGCGAGCAGGCGAAGAAGCGACGACCGGCGAGGCGGCGCCCCGGCCGGGGGGCCGCCCCCGCGACGCCGCGCTCGACGAGGCGATCATCCTGGCCACCCGGAACCGGCTGGTCCGCGACGGCTACTCGCTCATGACCATCGGCGACATCGCCTCGGACGCTAAGGTCAGCCGCCCGACGCTGTACCGGCGGTGGAGCACCAAGTTCGACCTCGTCGTCGACGCGCTGGACTACGGCTTCCGCAAGCAGCGGGACATGTACGCCGTCGACCTGAGCAGCATGGCGCCGCGGGAAGCGCTCGTCGAAGCCGTCCGCCGGCTGGATCCCGCGTACTTCAACCCGGACGCCATGGTCCTCATGGGCAACTTCGCCGGCGAGGCCATCCGGACGCCGGAACTGCTCGGGATCCTGCGCGAGCACGCCGTCGAACCGCGGGTCACGCTCGTCGAGAACGTGCTGACGCAGCTGCAGGACAGCGGCGCGGTGCGGGACGACATCGACAAGCACACCATCGCGACGATGTGCTTCGGCAGCTACTTCGCCGCCTTCTACCGGGGGGAAAGCCGGGACGAACTCCCCGAAGCGGTCGTTTCGGTGCTGTGGCCGGCGATCGCGAAGGCAGCGGGCAAGCGCAAATGAGGTCCCCGCACAACCAAACCGGGCTCTCATCCGTGCATTAAGAGTGTGAGGACGACTTCGGATCGACGGCGCCGCTTCCGCGCGCGGGCGGTGGCCGTCGCGGTGCTGGTGGGGGCCGGTATCGCGTTCGCCAACGCCGCCATCGGCGCGCCGGCCGGGCCCGCGCTGGCCGCGGCGCTCGGCGGGCACAGCCTGCCCGACACCACCGCACTGGGCCGTGACCCGGCGCCCGCGCCGCCGGCTTCGGCGACGCCCGCGCCGAACCCGGTTTTGCCGTTCAACGCGAAACTGACGTCGGACGACATCCCGGTCGCCGGCGGCGGCGTGCGCGACGGCGCCTGCAGCGGCTCCCTGGTGGCGCCGCAGTGGGTCGTCACGGCCGGGCACTGCTTCCACGACCTCAAGGACGCGCGGATCGGCGGCCGGCCGCCGTACACGATGACCGTGACCATCGGGCGGCTCAAGGACAGCGACCCCGGCGGGCACACGGCGGTGGTCGTCGACGTCCGCCAGTCGCCGGTCAACGACCTGGCGGTGGCGAAGCTCAGCGCGCCGGTGGACGACATCACCCCGGTGGAGCTGGCCACGAAACGCCCGTCGGTCGGCGAGGAGCTGCAGTTCGCCGGCTGGGGCTCGCACTCGGCGACCGTGCTCGGCCCGTCCGACCACCTCAAACGCGGGCGGTTCCGGGTTTCGGGCATCGCCTCCTCGACCCTGGAGGCCCTGCCGATCGGCACGCGCACGGTGGACAACGGCCCCTGCCCGGAAGACTCGGGCGGTCCGTTCTTCGTCTCGGACGACGGCGACCGAACCGGGCGCCTGGTGGCGATCGTGAACACCGGGCCGCCGTGCCCCCAGCCCGGCGCGGAGACGATCGCCCGGGTCGACGTGGTGGCCGGCTGGATCCGCGAGCAGACCGGCTGAACCGAGGCCGGGCCCGGCTCACGACGCGAGCGGGATCTCCGCCCACACGGTCTTGCCGCCGTCGCGGCGGTGGAAGTGCCCGCGCCGGTCGGAACACGCGGCCACCAGGGTGAGCCCGGTGCCCGCCGGGGCGGCGTCGGGCACGACCGGGTCGAACCACGCGGACCCGCCGGCGTCCTCCACCCCGACCCACACCGCGGCGTCCGCGCAGATCAGCAGCGCCCGCAGGGGCCCGGTGGCGTGCCGGACGGCGTTCGTCGCCAGCTCACCGGTGATCAGCACGACGTCCGCGGCCACGTCGGCCGGCACGTCGGTCACGGCCAGCTGCTCACGCACCCACGACCGCACCAGCCGGATCTGCGCCGGCTCCGCCTCGAACTCGAAACTTTCCCGCGTCATGTCTTCGGCACCTCCCCCAGAACGGTTCCCCCACGACCCGTGGATGACCGGGACCGGAGATCGTTACACCTGGATTAGCGCGAACGGACGCACCCGTTCACCACTCGTCTGCCATTGGCCGGGCCATTCCGGCCGTTCACCGCACCCGGGGGCGCCGGGCTGTTACAGATCACGGCCGGTACGCGACATCACCGTCGAGCATCACAGGGAGAGCGAGGTCGATGACGGGCGAACGACGAGTGCGGCTGCGGTTGGGCACCCGCGCGGTCTCGGTCCCCGCCGGGCACAGCCGTGAAGTGCTGGAATACGCCGGGGTGACCGTCCTGCGCGTCGAAGACGGCGAATCCGTCGAGCAGACGTGGGTCCCGGTCGGCACGTGCCCGAGCTACGCCGACGACGAGGCACTCATCGCCGCCTGGCACGCGGCCCTGCAGTGGTCGCGGACGCCCACCGGCGCGTGAGCTGAACCACAGCTGTCACACCGCCAGGGCGCGCGGTGTCTCCATGCCGAACCCGGCAGCGAAGGAGACACCATGAACGAGCTCACCCAGGTCGTCGTGATCGGCGGCGGTTACGCCGGCGTCATGGCCGCCAACCGCCTGACCCGGCGCGACGACGTCACCGTCACCCTGGTCAACCCACGCCCGCACTTCGTCGAGCGGATCCGCCTGCACCAGCTCGCCGCCGGCTCCGGCGACGCGGCCGTGGCCTACCGCGACGTCCTGGCCGCGCGCGTCCGGCTGGTCGTGGACGGCGTGACCGGGATCGACGCGGCCTCGCGCAGCGTGACGCTGGCGGACGGCGGCGCCCTCGGCTACGACTACCTGATCTACGCCGTGGGCAGCGCCGGCGCGAGCGTGCCCGAATTCGCCTACCCCGTCACGACTTTCGAAGAAGCACGGCGGCTGCGGCCGGTCCTCGACGCCGCGTCCGCGGTGACGGTCGTGGGCGCGGGCCCGGCCGGGATCGAGACCGCGGCCGAACTGGCGGAAGCGGGCCGGACGGTGACGCTGATCTGCGGCGGCCAGCTCGGGCCGTACCTGCACCCGAGCGGCCGGCACGCGGTCGCCGGGCGACTCGCGAAGCTGGGCGTGACCGTCCTCGCCGATGCCGTGGTGAGCGAGGTGACCCGCGACGCCGTGCGGCTCGCCGACGGCCGCGAGCTGCCCAGCCCGATCACGATCTGGACCGCCGGGTTCGGCGTGCCGGACCTGGCCGCGCGCAGCGGGTTGAGCACCGATGCCCTGGGCCGCCTGCGCACCGACGAGACGCTGACGAGCGTGGACGACGACCGGATCGTGGCGGCCGGCGATGCGGCGGCGCCATCGGACCTGCCGTACCGGATGGGCTGCCAGTCGGCGGTCCAGCTCGGCCCGCAGGCCGCCGAGACGGTGCTCAGCCGGCTCGCGGGAGCCCGGCCCGCCCCGGCCGAAGTCGGGTTCGCCGGCCAGTGCCTGAGCCTGGGACGCCGCGCCGGGATCTTCCAGTTCTCCCGCCGCGACGACACGGCGATCCGGCTCCACCTCGGTGGCCGGCTCGGGGCGAAGGTCAAGGAGCTGGTCTGCGCGAGCACCGTCAAGCAGCTGGCGTACGAGGCCCGCAAGCCCGGGGCCCGCAAGTGGTGGGTCACGGACAAGCGCCGGCGGGAACTGCTGCGGGAGCACCTGGTCGACGCGTGAGGAAGGGGGTGCCGAGGCACCCCCTTCCGTCACTTCCCGTTACGCCGGCCGGAGGCGATCACCGCCGGGATCGGAGCGCCGGTGATCACGAACTGCGACCCCGGTTCGATGACGACGTCGCCCTTCGCCGAACCGGAAATCGTCACGTTCGCCAGCGTCGCGCTGCCGCGGGCGCCGCTCATCGCGAGGATCCCGGCGCCGTTGACGGACCGGTCGATCTTGACGTTCGAGATCGCCGCCGTCACCACCCCTCCCCCGGTCTTGAACTGGATGCCGTCGTAGGTCGAATCGTGGATCTCGGTGTCCCGCAGCGTCACCCCCGGGATGTCCTTGCCCTGCGCGAAGAACGTGATCGCGCCGAACTTCTGCTGCTCGCCCCAGAACACGCCGCCGCAGCGGTAGAGGGCGTTGTTCGCGATCGTCGTCTGCCCGGAGAACGGCAGCGGGTCGTGGTCGGTCGCCAGCATGATGCCCGGGTAGTTCATCGTGTCGGACACGAGGTTGTTCTCGATCCGGTTCCCGTACCCGCCGTAGACCGCGATCCCGTTGGCACGCCAGGGAAGCTGGATCGTGTTGTTGGTGAACACGTTGTCGTGCCCGATGTCGGTCGACGGATCCTTCACGTACTGGCTCGCCCACACCGCGAGCGAATCGTCCCCGGTGGTGCGGAAGGACGAGTTGAACACCCGCGAGTTGCGCGTGCCGTTGGCGAAGTTGATGCCGTCGGCGTAGGTGTCGCGGATCCGCATGCCACTGAACTCCAGGCCGTCGGCCGGGCCCCAGAGCTCGGGCTTGTTGCTGTAGTCGCGGCCGACCCACACGCCGACGTTCGCGTGCTCGATCCACACGTTCGAGATCTTCGTGCCGGTGCCGAAGCGGCCGTTGAGCCCGACGCCGCCCTCGGCGTTCCCGTCCCCGCCGCGGATCCGGCCGGACCCGAAGATCGCGATGTCCGAGAGCTGGACGTTCTTGTCGATGTCGAACCCGAAGTTGCCTTCGTGCGGGTGGTTGATGGTGCCCGCGTCCTGCGGCTGGATCAGCGAGTACAGCTGCGAGCGCCACATGCCGGCGCCGCGGATCGTCACGTTCGAGATGCCGACCTGGTTGTACTGGCCGCCGCCGTTGGGCACGGTCGGGTCGTCGGTCAGGATCTTCGCCTCCTGCCGCCACTGGCCTTCCGGGATCCAGACGCAGGCGATCCTGCCGTTCTGGTCGTCGGTGACCGCGCGCTGGATCGCGGGCGCGTCGTCGACGCCGTCGTTCGGCACCGCGCCGTACTCGGTGATCGACGTGCACTCGGCCGGCTTCGGCAGCGCGGGCGCGACCTGTTCGAGGTCGACCAGGTCGATCACGTAGTACGCCGCGTTGTCGCCGTTGTCCCGCTGCAGCTTGAACTTCGTGCCCGGCGGGTAGGACTGGGCCAGCAGGGCGTGCGACTCGTCGAACAGCCGCCGCGCGTCACCCTGCGGCGTGTTCGTCAGGCCTTCGGGGTCGTCGGCGGTGCCGTAGAGCCAGCTGTGCCGGGACGACAGCGT
The DNA here is from genome assembly GCF_055565395.1 of Amycolatopsis sp. NPDC028719. Classification (NCBI taxonomy): domain Bacteria; kingdom Bacillati; phylum Actinomycetota; class Actinomycetes; order Pseudonocardiales; family Pseudonocardiaceae; genus Amycolatopsis; species Amycolatopsis sp. NPDC028719. The sequence goes on along the minus strand of NZ_JBVHUL010000006.1, from coordinate 303,451 downwards.
CAGCTTCTGCGCGAAGGTCCCGTTGACGTACAGGCTGAGCGTGTAGTCCTGCCCGCCGCCGGCGGCCGCGTCGGGCACCGAGTTGCGCACCACGATCGAGTTGGCCTGGTTCGTGGAGGTGACCTCGACGTACTGGCCCTGGTTCGCCAGCCGGACGGACTGGCGGCCCGAGGACTCGGTCGCGAAGTTCGTGTGGCCGAACGTGCGCAGCGGGTCGGTCTGCAGCAGTTGTCCTTGGTACTGCGCGGATTCCGCTTCGTATTCGGTGTACGGCACGGCCGCGCCGCGGCCCACCACGATCGCCCGCGCGAGCTCGTTGTTCGACTCGTTGGTCTCGGCGACCGTGTTCGCGGCGTCGGCGGTCGCCGTGAGGGTGGCGCCGCCGCTGGTGGCGGTCCACGTGCCGGAGATCGCGACGTTCGCCGTGGCACCGGCCGCGATCGCGCCGGTGGCGCCGGTCAGCGTGGTGGCGCCGGCGGCCAGCCGGGTCACCGACGTGCCCGAGGCGCTCGTGCCACGATTGTGCACCGCGACGGTGAAGGACACGGCCGTGCCGGCCGCCGGGTTCGGCGGGTTCGACGTGATGCCGGTGACCTCGAGGTCCGGGCCCGGCGCCTGCGCGATCACCAGCGGAGTGGGCGAGGTGAACGTGTTGTTCGTGTCGTCTTGCTCGACGACCGTGCCGGCGGGGTCGACCGTCGCCGACACACTGTAGGAGCCTTGCGGCCGGGTGCCCGCGTTCACGGTCACGGTCGCGGACGCACCCGCGGCGAGGGCGCCGACCGCCGCGGTGCCGACGACGGTCCCGCCCAGGCTGACGTTGACGGTCGTGGCGCCCGAGGCCGCGGTGCCCGCGTTGCGCACCGTCGCGGAAACCGCGAGCTGGCTCGTCTCCGTCGGGTCAGCCGGGGTCCAGGTGGTGCCGGTGACGACGAGGTCCGGGTTCGGCGCCGGGGTGCCGGACACCTGGAACTCCGCGACCTGCGCGCCGGGCGCGCCGGAGTTGGCGGAGAACTGCAGCCGGACGTCCGCCGCGCGGCCGCTGACCGGGACGGTCACCGTGTTCTGGTTGGCCGCGGGGTCGAAGCGGTAGTCGGCGCGGGCCTTGAGGGAGGTGAACGCGGTGGCGCCCTGGTCGCGGCCGAGGACCTCGAAGTTCTGCGTCCGCGCGGCCCACGCCTGGTCGGGGTTGAGCTTCACGACGACCTGGTCGAGGTCGGCGTTCGCGCCGAGCTTGACGGTCAGCGTGCTCGCCTGACCGGAGGCTTCCCAATAGGTAGCGGTGGTGTTGTCGTTCGCGTTCGCGGCGACGAAGGAGAAAACGCTCGACGACGCCTCGATCGGCTGGCCCGCGGCGAGGTTCTGGCCGGCCTGGGTGCCCTGGCGCACGACGTGGTTGCTGTCGGCGGACTCGTGCCCGGCGGCGTCCTTGGCCCGGACGAAGTATTCCACGCGGGTGCCGGCGGGGCGGGTCTCGGAGAAGGTGGTGCCGGTGACCGTGGTGACGGGCGTGCCGTCGCGGTAGACGGTGTAGCCGGTGACGCCGACGTCGTCGGTCGAAGCCGACCACGTCAGCTTGACCTGGCCGGACGCGGGTTCGGTCAGCGTCAGGTTCGCCGGGGCGCTCGGCGCCTGCGTGTCCCCGGTGTCGGGCCCGTAGAGCTCGAACTCCGAGAGCTGCGCGGCCGGCCACTGCGTGTTGGCGGTGACGGTCAGCCGGACGTACCGGGCCGAGGCCGTCACCGGGATGGTGACGGTGTTGGCGCTGGGCGCGAAGGCGTATCCGCTCGACGCGGCGAGGTCGGTGAAGCTCGTGCCGTCGGTGCTGCCGCGCACGGCGAGGGTCTGGGTGCGGGCTTCCCAGGTGGCGGGCAGCTTCAGCACGATCCGTGAGAGGGACTTCGTGGAGCCGAGGTCGGCCTGGAGCCACTGCGGGAAGGCGTTGTTCGCGGATTCCCAGTAGGTGGCCTGGTTCCCGTCGACGGCGTTGGCGACGGGGTAGCCGGGCGTGGCGCTGCTCGCCGACACCGTCCGGGTCAGGGGTACGTCCGCGACGGCGGCTGGGGACGCGGCGGCCGCTTCGGGTGCGCCGGGTGGCCCGCTCGCGGCCGAGGCGAGGGAGAGTCCGGTGACGGACAGTCCCACGGCGAGGAAACCGGCGACGAGCCGGGACAGGCGCGTACGAGTCATGGCGTCTTCTCTTCTTCGAGACGGCGGGGGACGGGAGCCTGAGCCACCCGAGCATGCAACAAGTGAGCGCCGTCACGCAAGAACCAGACACCGATCAGAAAATTTACGACTCCTTCGCCGTCACTCGACTGGCCCAACCGGACGAACCAGGGCGAACCGCTCGGCGAAGGCCGCCATCTCCGCCCGCTGGGCGACCGGGTCGGCGGTCGTGGGGCTGACGACGAGGCGGCTCACGCCTTCTCGCGCGAGGCGCTCGACGTCCACTTCGGACATTCCGATCGAGCCCCATCGCGTGTACTGCAAGGCATCCGGGTCCCGGCCGGCTTCCGTCGCGGCCGCCTGGGCGAGTTCGAGCCGACGGCGCCGCTCGTCCGGCGTGAGCAGGCCACCGGGGAAGAAGCCGTCCCCGCGCCGCCCGGCCCGCCGCGCGGCGGGCGCGCTCGAACCCCCGACGTGGATCGGCAGGCCGCCGCCGACCGGCTTCGGGAAGCTGCAGACGGCGTCGAGCGTGAAGAACTCCCCCGCGTGGTTGACGCCGTCCGCGCCGCCGGCCCAGAGCAGCCGCAGGACGTCGATCGCCTCGTCGGCCCGGCGGCCGCGGGTGGCGAAGTCGACCCCGGCGGCCGCGGCCTCGCCGGGCAGCGCGCCGACGCCGATGGTGAGCAGCCGCAAGCGCCCGCCGGACAGCAGGTCGACCGTCGCCAGCCGCTTGGCGAGCACCACCGGGTGGTGGTACGGCAGCAGCAGCACGCCGGTGCCGAGCAGGATGCGCCGCGTGCCGGCGGCGGCGAACGTCAGGCACTCGAGCGGATCGCCGTAGGGCAGCACCGGGTCCAGCTCCATCGGCCCGATCTTCGCGCCGGGGTGGAGAGCGACGTGCTCCGGCACGTAGAGCGATTCGAAGCCGAGGTTTTCGGCGTCCCGCGCGAACCGCGTGAGGCTGTCCGGGTCGACGCCGAAGTGGGGCGTGCTGTAGCTGATTCCGAACTTCACACGGGGCGACGCTGAACAGTGACGCCCGCGTCAAGGCAAGGGTCACCCGGTGATTTGCTTAGTGCCGGTCCACTCGATCACGAAAGGGCGTCCACGGCACATCGGCGCGAATCGCGAGAACATCGACGTGGATGTCGGCACGATCCAAGCTGACGGTGATGCGATCGATGGCGAAGTGCTCGCCCTCTTTCGGTAGATCGGGGTGTCGAAGTGCTTGAGCCACATCCACGAGCCGCTTCGGAGTTTGCATGGCCATCAAGTAACGCAAAGAGGTGATCTGCACGTCCGGCTCCGACGACGGACGAAGACACAGCTGGCGTGGAATCCCGATGGCCCAGGTCCAGCTGAGATCGGACAAGCCGGGCCAATGGGTGGGCAGTTCGGCCACCGCCGAGCGACCAGTCAGCTCACTCCGGACCCTCGACAGCTGGGCCGCCGCCTTCGTCGCCCAGTCTTCGATCTTCACCACCTCGTTCAAAGACCAGGCATCGATCGGCCACTTGATCTCGAAACAGACAGCCACGCGTTCCGCCGGGTCGACCGCCACGACATCGAGGTCGCCTACTGTACGTCCACCGGGATCCACGACCTTGACGCGCTCGGCGACCAGCGCACCCGGGATACGGCTCAGCCATTCGGCCCATTTCGTCGCGAATCCGCCGAGGCTTTTGCCGATCGGCCCGAACCGACCCGGCTCGTATCCGGCGGAGCGCAACACGATGGGATCGACCAAACGCACACCGATCAGAGGCGGGCAGACGAGGATCGCTTCTCCGTGCCGCACGAGCGGCGAGTTGTGGGGTGAGCGTCCTGACTGGTATGTGAGGCGCTCGACGAGCGTGTCGATCTGTGTCTCGTCGCAGCCGGGAGCAAGCTCGGCCAGTGAATCGGTGAGCCTCGTCTTTGCGAGTCTGACAAGAACGGTGTCGGACTGGTTGAGGGCATCGGCCGCGGCCATGCACAAGTCAGCGAATCCCATGAGCCCGGACAGGACGTCGATGGTGTCGCCGACGGTAAGCCCGTCACCCAGCGAGAAGGATTCGGGTAGTGCGCCTTCGGGCTGATGATCCCGCAAGAGAGTGATCGTCCGGCGAGCGCGAGCCGCAGCCGCCTGGAGGACTTCGAAGGGAGGCAGCTCTTGGGAACGTGCTTCGTTCGTCTCGATCCACGCACGCTCGGCATCTGTCAGCTTCGGCAATTCGGGTGGCACAGTCCGCCGCTCGAGGATGGCGTCGGCGACTTCGAGGGCGGGATTCCAGCGATGGCTCAACACGAGGCGATCACCCCGCTTGCGGACGCGGTACGCCTTGACCCGGCTGCTGAGGTCGAGGCCATCCAAGCGAGCGAAAGCGGCAGCGGCCAGTACCAGCTCGACAGCATGCTTTCGCGAGATCGTGCCGGAGGTCGACGGAAACTGATGGTGCCAGACGATAAGCAGACCGAGGACCGATTCCCAAGGCGGCAGCTCGCCTCCGAGATTGGCACGTTCCATCTGCCGCAACCAGGTGGCCATCCTGAGAAGACCCACGATTCGCTCCGGCCCGGACCGCCATCCCGGGTGTTCGGCGACCTTCCGCCGTTCGGCCGCGATCAAGCTGAAAAGCTCGTCTTCCGGTGTCAACCGGGGCTCCGTGTCAGTCGTATTTTCAGGATTGACACCACCGTACTACCCCCGTCGACCCGATGTAGGTCGTCGACGAATGAGCGCAAGGAATGCGTGGCTAGCGGAGCGCGAACACCATCCCGATGTCGGCCGCTTCCTGGACCGGGTCCTGTACGGCCTCGACCGTGAACCCGCGCGCGGCGAACACTTCGCGGACGCGGTCACGGTTTCCGGCCCACCGTTCGACCTCGACGACCGCCTGCCGGACCAGCGGCCAGTGCCGCTCTTCGATCCCCCGCAGCACGTCCAGCTCGGCACCCTCGACGTCGACCTTGAGCAGGTCGATGCGGTCGATCCCCTCCTCGTCGAGCACCGGGGACAGCGGCCGGACCCGCACGCGGTGCGTCTCGAGGTCGCGCATCACCTTCAGCTGGCGGCCCACCAGGCCACGCAGGATCGGCGCCGGCACGCGGCGGGCGGCCGGGCCCATGCCGCCCTGCCGGATCATGGCGACGATGCTGGCGGTGACCCGCTTCCGCTCCGCCTCGACGTTCCCCTCGTCCCGCCGAGACGACGAGAAAATCGTCGCGCCCGGGAAGTAGCTGAAGTCGAGCTCGTCTTCCCCGGCCGAGAGCCCGAAGGGCAGCGCTTTCAGCCGCCCCGCGAAGAAGTCGCGGCCGTTGCTCTCCAGCTTCTCGTAGAGCGGCGGCAACGGCTCGAAGGCGAAGATCCGCACGTCACCGCCGAGCCGTTCGTAGACCGCCGCGGAGAAGACGCCGACGTTGGCCCCGACGTCGAGGACCGTCGCGCCGGGGGCGAGCTCGACGCCGTGGGCGAAGTAGCCGCAGACTTCCTCGCGGAGGAACGACACTTCCCACGGGTTGATGCTGTGCAGGTCCATCGTCACGCGCAGAGGCTTATCAGGCTTGGCGCCGGTGATCCAGCCCCATTGGTAGGTCACCCGATCGTGGGCGGCGGCGTGGGCCACACTGGGAGCATGACCGCGACGCTGCTCATCACCCGCCAGCTCGAGGTGCACGACCACGTGCTGGCGCGTGGCTGGCGGCTGGACGGGGACACCGGACCCGCCGACGTCAAGTTCCTCGACGACGCCACGGCGGGCTGGTCGTACCCGGCCAGCTTCGGCGGCGAACGGACCAACACGGTCTCCGACACGACCCCGGTCGTCCTGCAGTGCTACTTCACCTTCGGCGACGAAGGCGAGGTCGTGTTCGCGGTCGTCCCGGCGGGCAACCTGCGCGGCAGCGGCTGTCCGAAGCACGACACGGGCGAGCGGCAGTTCCCGCTCACCGGTGACGGGCGGGTCGACCTGGTCACGCTCACGGCGATGCTCGACGAGCTGGAGCCGCTCGCGCGGGCGCACGACGTCCACGCGCTGGTCGAGTGCCTGTACTTCGGGCCGTGCGCTAACCGACCTTGAGCCGGCACTCCGTGCTCAGCGCGAAGGTCACGACGTACCGGTGGCGGGTCAGGAGGTCCGCGGCGGCCGGCCGCCATTGCGGTCCGCTCGCCCGTTCGAACAGCGCGTCGGCGACCGGCCCGTCGTCGAACCGCCCGGACAGGTCGGTCGACCGCTCCACCCAGGACTCGGTGACGGAGCCCGGCGAGGTGCACCCGGTCGTGCCGGGTGCCGGCTCCGGTACGAGGTAACTCATCTCGGGCACGGTGCCGACGTCGACCTTTCCCGTCCGGGCCTCGGTGACCCGGTAGTAGTCGAGCGCGCTCTGGCGCCCTCCGCGGTCTTCGAGCCAGCCCGAGGCCCGGCCCGCGGCATCGATTCCGCCGAGGCGCGCCGGGAAATCGCCGTCGAAGCCCGCCTTCCGGCTGTAGGTCGTCCGGCAGGTGATCGTGCCGGGGTTCCCGGCACCGAATTCGGTGGCGGAGTCGACTTCGCACAGTTCACGCGTGCTCGGTTCGGCCCACTCGGCCCACGGCAGGCGCGGTGCCACGTCCGTCAGGGGCTTCGCCGCCCAGCGGTCGTTGATCTCCCGGTTCGCCCGGGCGGCTCCGGAATCGGCGGCCGCCCGGTAGTCGTCGGGCGACAACGACGTACCGGCCTCCACCCATGCCACGCACCCCGCGACCACGGCCACGCCTGCCACCCGCCATCCCCACCCCATGCCTCCAGCATGGCGCAGGCGGGTGGGTGGTCGCCACACCCGCGCACCGCGTACCGGGCCGGGCACGCAGCGTGGTCCTTGACGGACGAGCCCCGCCTCCTTAGGTTGTCTGGACGTAGGACGTCAGACATCCCATGTCCTGCCTCGACGAGGAGGTCGAACCGTGTCCCCGATGCGCAGGTTCAGCACGATCCTTCTGGCGGCGACGGCGACCGCGCTGTCCGTCTCCCCCGCGGCCACCGCCGGCCCGGCGCACGGATGCGCGTCGTCCGTCGCCTTCACCTCCGGTACCGAGGGCTACGACACCTTCCGCATCCCGGCGGTGATCCGGGCCGCGAACGGCGCGCTCGTCGCCTTCGCCGAAGGACGGCGAGACTCGGCCGGGGACTCCGGCGCGATCCGGACGGTGTCGCGCACCTCCCGCGACGGCGGCTGCACCTGGGGCCCGCTGTCCGTGGTGGACAGCAACGGCGACGCCACCGCCGGCAACCCGGCACCGGTCCTCACGCGGAACGGCGAACTCGTGCTGGTGACCGTCCACAACGGACCGGTCTCGGAGAAGCAGATCATGTCCGGACAGGCTTCCGCGCGGGACACCCGCCGCGTCTTCGTGCTGCGCAGCCGCGACGACGGCCGCACGTGGTCCCCGGCCCGCGACATCACCGCCGACGCGAAGCTGCCGGGCTGGCGCTGGTACGCCACCGGCCCCGGGCACGCCACGCTGCTGCGGCACGGCCCGCACGCGGGCCGGATCGTGGTGCCCGCCAACCACTCCAGCTCGCCGCCGGCCGGCTCCCCCGACGTCGGCACCGAGGCGAAGTACTACGGCGGCCACGACCTCTACAGCGACGACGACGGCCGCACCTGGCACATCGGCTTCACCGACGACCGCACCGACGGCGTCGTCGCGGCGAACGAGACGTCGGCGACCGAGCTGCCCGACGGCACGCTCTACTTCTCCAGCCGCAACCAGGGGTCCGCCGCCGAGCACCGCGTCGACGGCTACAGCGTGGACGGCGGCAAGACGCTGGTCCGGCCGTACCAGGTGCAGCCGTCGCTGTCCGGGACGAAAGTCGAGGGCAGTGTCCTGCAGACGACGATCCCGTGGCTGATGGTCTATTCGGGTCCGGCCGACCCCGCCACGCGCGCGGCGATGCAGCTGCGGCTGAGCACCGACCGCGGCCGGACGTGGCAGGCGGGCCGCACGCTGACCACCGGGCCGGCGGCCTACTCCGACCTGGTGCAGGCCGACCCGGCCACGCTCGGAGTCCTGTACGAGACGGGTACGGCCGGTCCGTACGAGAAGATCGTGTTCGAGCGGGTGGGTTTGGCTCCGGGACAGCTCGGGAACGCCCTCGCGAGGAGGTGATCGCCGTGGCCGATCTGCTGGGTCCGCGCGTTCCGGGACCGGCGCGGCTGCGCGAGCTGCTGGCGGGCGACGATCTCGTCGTCGCCCCGGGAGCGTACGACGCGCTGAGCGCCCGCCTGGTCGAGGCGGCCGGGTTCCCCGCGGTCTACATGACCGGCTTCGGCACCACGGCGTCGCTGCTCGGCCGTCCCGACGTCGGGCTCCTGACGATGACGGAGATGGTCCAGGCGGCGAGCCGCATCCGCTCGGCGGTGGAGGTTCCGGTGATCGCCGACGCGGACACCGGCTACGGCAACGCGCTGAACGTGATCCGCACGGTCCGCGAATACGAAGCCGCCGGAGTGGCGGCGATCCACCTCGAGGATCAGGTGGCCCCGAAGCGCTGCGGGCACCTCGAGGGCAAGCGCGTGGTGCCGGCATCGACGATGGCCGACCGGCTCCGCGCGGCCGTCGCCGCTCGCTCGGATCCCGACTTCCTGCTGATCGCCCGCACGGACGCGCGGGCGGTGGAAGGCCTCGACGCGGCGATCGACCGGGCCCACCGCTACCGGGACGCGGGCGCGGACCTGCTGTTCGTGGAGGCGCTGCAGTCCGAAGCCGAGATCGAGCGGGTGGCGGAGACGTTCCGCGACGTGCCGTTGCTGTTCAACTGGGCCGAGGGCGGCAAGACCCCGCCGCTGGGGCTGGATCGCCTGCGCTCGCTGGGGTTCCGGTTGGTGATCTGTCCGATCTCGACGCTTTTGGCGGCGACGGAGGCGATGCGCGCGGTGCTGGGCCGGATCGCGCGGGACGGGACGCCGGTCGAGGTGGTTCGTGCGCTGCCGGGGTTGACGGACTTCGCGGAACTGGTGGGGCTGCCGGAGGTCGAGGAGATCGGCGACCGGTTCGGCGACGGCTGAGGAGGACTACGCGAAGATTCCGCACGCAGCGAGATGCGAGCGGGAACCGGTACGCCGCACCGAACCCGCGTGCCGGAGAGCCGCCCGGACGAGCGACCCCGAAGTAGCCGAACTGTCGGACCCGACCGGTAACGTCTCCCCCGTGGAAGCTCGAGACCGGATACAGGAACTGGCCGACCGCGTCGTGGTCCTCCGCGACGCCTACTACCGGGGTTCGCCGTTGGTGGCGGACGCCGAGTACGACGCGGTCGAAGACGAGCTGCGCGGGCTCATCGAGGCGAACCCGGACCTGACCCCGGACCCGAACCCCCTCGACCAGGTGGGCGCCCCCGCGGTGCTGCACGCCCCGATCCGGCACTCGCGGCCCATGCTTTCCCTCGAGAAAGCCACGAAACCCGAGCAGGTCGAGGCCTTCTTCGACCGCTTCCCCGGCCAGCCGGTCGTCGTCATGCCCAAATTGGACGGCCTCTCCCTCGCCATCGTCTACGAGGACGGCCGGCTGCTGAGAGCCGTCACCCGCGGCGACGGCACGACCGGCGATGACGTCACCATGCTGGTCCGGGCCCTCACTGACGGCATCCCGGACCGGCTGAAGGCCCCGGGCCGGGTCGAAGTGCGGGGTGAGGCCGTCATGCTGCGGTCCACCTTCGCCGCCTACAACGTCGCACACCCCGACAAGCCGCTGATCAACCCGCGCAACGCCGCCGCCGGCACGCTGCGGGCCAAGGACCCCGCCACCGTCGCCGAAAGGCGGCTGCGCTTCTTCGCCTTCGACCTCGACACCGACCCCGACAGCGCCGACACCGACCTGGGCAGCGCCCTGAAGACGCTCGGTTTCACCGCCGCCGACATGCGCCGGTGCGGCGACGCGGCGCAAGCGCAGGCCGTCATCGGCGAGATCGAACAGCAGCGCAACGAGCTGGACTACGACCTCGACGGCGCCGTCCTGCGGCTCGCCGACCGCACCGCCTACGCCGCCGCCGGCACCCGGTCGAGCTCGCCGCGTGGGGCACTCGCGTTCAAGTTCGCCGCCGAGGAGAAGACCACCGTGCTGGCCGACGTCGTCTGGGATGTCGGCAAGACCGGCAAGATCGCCCCGGTCGCCTGGCTGGAACCCGTGTTCGTCGGCGGCACCACCGTCACCCGCGCGACGCTGGCCAACCAGGAGGTGATCAAGGCCCGCGGCATCAAGATCGGCGACACCGTCCTGGTCCGCCGCGCCGGGGACGTCATCCCGTTCGTGGCCGGCGTGCTCGACGCGTCGAAGCGCACCGGCGAGGAGCGGGAGATCGTCCCGCCGTCCGCCTGCCCGTCGTGCGGGCAGCCGCTGACCGAGCAGGGCAACAGCCGGGAGCTGTTCTGCACCAACGTCGCCTGTCCCGCCCAGACCGTGCGGCGGCTGATCCACTGGGCGTCGAGGGCCGCGGCGGACATCGACGCCATCGGCGGCGTCTGGATCGAGCGGCTCGCCGAGTCCGGCGACCTCGAGCACCCGTCGGACTTCTACCGGCTGACCAAGGAACGGCTGCTGGAGTTCGACCGCATCGGCGAGGTCTCGGCCACCCGCATGATCGAGTCGATCGACGCGAGCCGGTCGGTCGGGCTGCGCCGGGCGCTGATCGGGCTCGCCATCCCGATGGCGTCCGAAGGCACCGCCGCCCGCCTCTGCCGGGCCGGGTTCGGTTCGCTGGAGGACGTCGCCGCGGCGGGCGTCGACGGGCTCGTCGCCGTCGAGGACATCGGGCCGAAGGTCGCCGCGTCCCTCATCGAGCACCTCACGCGGCTGCGGCCCGAGCTCGAGCGGCTGCGGGAGCGGGGCGTGTCGCTGGACGTCCGCGACGAGGACCTCCCGCCCGTCGTCGCGGCCGGTGCTCCCCTGGCCGGCAAGACCGTGGTGGTCACCGGCTCGATCAGCGACCCGCGCTCGGGCGAAAAGGTTCCCCGGCCGACGTTCCAGCGGCTTTGCGAGAAGGCCGGCGCCACCATCGCGTCGTCGGTCTCGGCGAGCACGGATCTGCTCATCACCGGCGCCGACGTCGGTGCCGCCAAGCTGACGAAGGCGGAGAAGCACGGCGTGACCGTCGCGGACCAGAGCGAAATCTGGCCGCAGCTGATCGAAGCCGGAATCATCTGACGCAGGGGCTCGTGAGATGCTGCGACCAGCAGGCCCGAGGGAGAGGCGGAGCGGGTGACCACCTGGACCGATGTGATCAACTTTGTCCGGACGCGGTACGAGGTCCTGGAGGAAACCGACGGCTGGCTCCGGTTCCGGCTGCAAGGCCCGGACGACCGGACCCAGCAGGTGACGGCGCACCACGTGGAGGAGCTGCACGGCGGCGCCTGGGTGGAGATCTCCTCACCGGTCGGCTGGGCCGACAAGATCGACCTGCGGCGCCTGCTCGAGCTGGCCGGTTCGTCAGCCGTCGGCGGCGCGGCCGTGGTGGACGGCGTCGCGCTGCTCAAGCACACCGTGCCGCTGGAGGACCTCAGCATCGGGCACGAGTTCGAGCGTCCGCTCAAGGCGGTCGTCGCGCGGGCGGACTCGCTCGAGCACGAACTGACCAGGTCGGACGAGTTCTAGCCCCTACAAGTGCATCGCCAGCCACAACGCCATCCAGGCGAGGCACGCCAGCGCGCCCCCGACCCCGAACGCCAGCAGTACCCGGCGCAACCCGGCGACGACCCCGGCGCGCCCCGACATCTCGGTGATCCCTGCTTCAACCATGACACTGAGGTGCCCCCGAGCCGGGCGGGCAAACATCCGGGCTCAGGAACCGGGCTGTTCCTCGCCCATCACCAGGCCCTCGATGGTGTGCTTCTGGGTGATCGGCTCCAGGGTGTCGACGATCGGGCAGTGCAGGTGGGCGCGCACGGAATCCGGTAGGGACGCCCAGAAGCCGTGCGTCACCGCGGTGTCGTGGCGCTCGTCGTTGCCCGCGCCCGGCGCGTCGAGGCCCAGCACCAGCACCGGCCGCGACTTCGCCGACTGGTTGGCCGTGCCGCGGTGGACGGTCAGCGCCGAGCGGATCGAGATGTCGCCCATCCGCGGGAACTTGCGCACCGCGAGCGAGCGGTAGCGCGGGTAGGCCGAGCGCGGCGGGAACATGCCGTGGTCGAACGCGGCGCCGTCGTCCCAGTGGGTGCCGGGGGCGATCTCGAACGGGCCCATGTCCGGCTCGGTGTCGACCGCGGTCACGTTGATGGCGAGCGAGTTCAGCCGGCGGTGGCGCGCGGTCTCCTCGGGCATCGGGAAGTCGCGGTGCCACGGCTGGTCGACCGCGCCGGCGAGCGGGACGTCGAACCCGACCTCGACGATCCGGTACTCCGGTCCCAGCACGGCCTCGGCCACCGCGGTGATCCACGGGTGCCCGGCCAGGTCGGCGAACCCCCGCAGCTGTTCGGGGTGGATCTCGACGTAGTAGCGGTTCGGGCCGCGGCCGACGGCGCCGTCCGGCCGGGCGCGGGCCTCGGTGAACGCCGCGTCGATGTCTTCGCCGAGGCGGGCCACCCACTCGCGCGGGAAGGCCTGGGGCAGGCCGATGATGCCGTCCTCGTACAGCCGGCGGGTCAGGGATTCGACTTCGGCGGCGGGCAGCGGCGCGGTCAGGTTCGTGGTCATCCGGTCCTCCGAGTAGTCACAACGGCGTGGCGACTTCAGTTTGCAACGTGGCATGCCACGTTGCAAGAGGTAGGCTGCCGACGTGAACCCGAAGTTGCGGGACGTGGCCGAACACGCCGGGGTGTCGGTGCGCACGGTGTCCAACGTGGTCAACGGCTTCCGCTACGTGGCCCCGGCGACCCGGGAGCGGGTGCAGGCGAGCATCGACGCGCTGGGTTACCGGCCGAACATGGCCGCCCGGACGCTGCGGCGCGGGCGGACCGGGCTGGTGGCCCTGGTCGTCCCGGAGATCGATTCGCCGTACTTCGCCGAGCTCGCCGCGCGCACGGTCCGCATCGCCGGACGCCGCGGCCTGACCGTGCTCATCGACCAGACCGACGGCGACGCCGAACGCGAGACGGAGCTGCTGCACGGCCGCCGCAGCCAGCTCGTCGACGGCGTCCTGTTCAGCCCGTGGGCGGTGGCCCCCGCCGAGCTGGCCGCGCGCACCGACACCGTCCCGCTGGTGCTGCTCGGCGAGCACGACGGCCCGGCCGGGGTCGACCACGTCGCGATCGACAACATCGCCGCCGCGCGTGAGGCCACCGGGCACCTGCTGGCGACCGGCCGCCGGCGGATCGCCGCGGTGGGCATCCAGCCGCGCTCGCTCAACGCGACCGCCCGCCAGCGGCTCGCCGGCTACCGCGAAGCGCTGGGCGACCTCCCGAGGCTGGAGGTCCCGGTCCAGCGCCTGCACCGGGCCGACGGGCACCGGGCGATGCTGGAGCTGCTGGACCGCGCCGAGCCCCCCGACGCGGTCTTCTGCTTCACCGACGAACTCGCGCTGGGCGCGGTGCGCGCCGCCGCCGACCGCGGCCTGAGCGTGCCGGACGACCTGGCGCTGGTGGGGTTCGACGACATCGAGGACGGCCGGTTCAGCGTCCCGGCCCTGACGACGGTGTCCCCGGACAAGGACCGGATCGCCGAACTCGCGTTGGACTGCCTGGCCGCCGAACCCGGGCCGCCGCGGTCGATCGTCGCCCCGCACCGGCTCGTGGTGCGCGGCACCAGCTGACGCTCAGGCGTCCCGGTTCACCACCCGCAGGATGAGCCACTGGTCGAACCACGCGCCGGCCGTGGTCACGACCAGCATGACGAGGCCGAGGATCAGGTGCGTGTAGCTGTGCAGCGGCGCCTCGCTGTCGACGAGCTTCGTCAGCCCGAGCTGCAACCCCAGCCGCAGCGCGAAAAGCACGACCACGAGCGCGAGCGCCTGCTTGCTGCGCCACACCGCGCGCAGGTACTTGCGGCGCCGGGACAGCAGCGTGAACCACAGCGTCAGGTGCACCGCCACGAGCGCGAGCGGCAGGTACACGACCCACGAGTACCGGTCGGCGAACTGCAGGCTGAAGTCGTTGCTCGCCACCAGGAGCCCGACGAGCACGAAGTACCAGCCCGGCAGGCCCTCGATCTTCCCTTGCCGGGTTTCGGCCGCCACTTCCGTCTCCCGCGTCAGAAATCGGTTCATGCTCCGAGCGTGCCGAGATCCCCGGCGGGAGCGATCAACCGGCGGTACGAGATTCCGCCGCCGTCTCGTACCCAGGTACGAACTCTCGCCGCGAAGAGAGCGTGGGGACGCCCGGTGAGGCACGATCGGCAGATGACCTACGCCGGCCACCCCGGGATCCCGTGGACCGGCCGCCGCGGCCCGCTGGTGGCCGAGGCGGTCGTCCTCGGCGTGCTGGTGGTGCTCGACATGGTCTTCGCGGCCCAGGCCGTGCCGGGGCAGGGCCAGTTCGCCAGCATCGCCCTCGAGTTCGCGCCCGGCGTCGGCCCGGTCGTGGCGGTACTGGCCGTGCTGCGCCGCCGGTTCCCCGACCACATCGCCGGTCTGGCCACCGCCGTCTCCGGGCTTTCGCTGCTGGGTTCGACGATCGCGGCCCTGCTCGCGGCGGCCGGATCCCGGCTCCCGGCGCAGCCCGGCGCGGCCGAGGCCCTCGCCCTCGCGCTGGTGGTCGGCGCCTGCTGCCACCGGCTCTCGCCGCGGGCGGCCACCGTCCAAGCCGTGCTCGGCGGTGCCGCCGCCACCCTCGCCCCGATCCTGCGCTACGGCACCGGCTCCCCCGCCGCGCTCTACGCCGCCGGGGCCGCGGTGGTCTGGGGCGGCGCGCTCGCCGGCGGGCTGGTCCTGCGCGACGCCGAGGTCCGCCACCGCGTGGACGTCCTCGAACTCCGGTCCGCGGAACGGCTCCGGCTGGCCCGCGAACTGCACGACCTCGTCGCCCACCAGATCACCGGCATCGTCGTGCGCGTGCAGGCCGCCCACCGCGTCGCCGAACGCACCGGCGGCGACACCGCGACCTTCGCCGAGCTCGAAACCGCGGGCGCGACCGCGCTTTCCGCGATGCGGCGGCTCGTCGGCGCGCTGCGGACCGGCGACGAAGACCTCTTCGTGCCGCCGGCCGACCTCGCCACCGCCGTAGACCGCGCGGTCCCCGACGACGACCGGATCCACCTCGACGTCAGCCCGGACCTCGCCACCCTCGCCGTCGCGCCGGAGGTCGTCACCACCACGCACCGGCTGCTCACCGAGTCCCTCACCAACGTCCGGCGGCACGCACCCGACGCCGCCGAGGTCCGGGTGTCCGTCCACCACGAACCCCCCGGCCGGCTGCGCGTCGAGGTGGTCAACGACGGTGCCGCGCGGCCGGCCCGCCGCGGCGGCTACGGCCTGCTCGGGATGGTGGAAAGGGTCGCGGCGGTGGGCGGTACGGTGCAGGCCGGACCGGCGGACGGCCGGCGCTGGCGCGTGCTCGCGCGGCTGCCGCTCGAGCCCGGCTGAGGCGAGGGGAGACCGGGGTGCCGACGCGAGTGCTGATCGCCGACGACCAGGCGATGGTCCGCGCGGGGTTCCGCCTGATCCTCGAAGGCGAGCCGGACATCGAGGTCGTCGGCGAGGCCGCCGACGGCGACCAGGCGGTGCGGCTGGCGCGGGAACTGCGCCCGGACGTCACGTTGATGGACATCCGGATGCCCGGCGTGGACGGGCTGCGCGCCACGGAACTGCTGGCCGGTTCCGGCGTCGCGGACCCGCTGCACGTCGTGATGGTCACGACGTTCGGGCTGGACGAGAACGTGCACGCGGCCCTGCGCGCCGGTGCCTGCGGGTTCCTGCTCAAGGACGCCGGGCCGAACCTGCTCATCGAAGCCGTGCACGCGGCCGCCCACGGCGAAGCGCTCGTCTCCCCGGCGATCACGACCCGGCTGCTGGCGCACTACGCGCGCCGCGATCCCCGGAACGTCCCCGAGCCCGCGACGCCGCTCACCCCGCGTGAGCTCGACGTCGTGAAAGCCGTGGCCCGCGGCGAAACGAACGACGAAATCTGCCGCTCGCTGGTGGTTTCACTGCCGACGGTCAAGACCCACATCGGCGCGGTCAAGCGCAAGCTCGGCGCCCGCAACCGCACCGAAATCGCGATCTGGGCCTGGGAAAGCGGCCTCGCCCGCTGACTCTTCGCTCGAACGCCGCGGTACGCGGACGACGACCGTCCGCGCCACGACGTCGCCGAACCGCTGGCGGCGGCGCGTCACCAGCATCACCACGATCCCCGCGAGTCCCCACGCGAACCCGTCGACGACCATCAGCAGGTCGCGGACGAAGAACGCGCCCAGTGAGGGGTGCCCGCCCTCGATGGTCTGGATCCGCAGGCGCAGCCAGCGCATCGCCGGCGTCTGGCCGCCGTGGCGGTAGGGCCACCACACGTTGACGAACACGAGGCCGAGGAAGTCCAGCGCCAGCATCGTGTAGAGGACGACTTTGAGGAACGTCAGCAGCGCCAGGCCGTGCGGGTGGAACAGCCAGACCACCGCGATCGCGAGCAGCAGCATGGGCAGGAAGACGAGCAGTTCGTCCAGCAGGAACTGCACCAGGCGGCGCCCGACGATGCCGAGTCCCGGACGGGTCATGTGCCCATGATCTCGGTCCCGGCGCCCGGGCGCGCGCTGAGCCGTCTCATACCCGGGACCGAGCCGCGCGCGCCGACTTCGTCCTCCGGGCTGATCTCCGCCCCGCACGGCCGGGCCAGGCTCGGGCGCACCCCCACCCGGCGACGGAAGGACTCCCCGGTGCGCATCTCCCGGACAGGACTGGCGGCCGCGACAGCCGCCCTCTTCGCGGCTTCGGTGCCCGCCGCGGCCGCGGACCCGCTCACGCCCTACACGACCCAGCAGCTCCAGTGGGGCGACTGCCCCTTCAAGCCGGCCGCCGGCGACGCACCCGCACAGTGCGCGCTCGTCACCGTGCCGCGGGACTGGGCCGATCCGGCCTCGGGCACGGACCTGCGGGTGTCGATCAGCCGCGCCGCCGCGACCGGTGAGCGGCGCGGCGCGATCCTGCTCAACCCGGGCGGGCCGGGCGGCCAGGGCACGCCGCTGGCCGGGTCGCTCGCCGCGCTCGAACCGACGGTGCACGAGCTCTACGACTTCGTGGGCATGGATCCGCGCGGCACCGGTCACGCGGGCACCGACGACAAGGGCTTCCAGTGCCGGATCCCGGTCGGCCGCCTGCCCCAGGGCCTTCTCGACGCGCGCGATCGTTCGGCGGCGAGCGTCGCGGCGCACCAGCAGGTGCCCCGGGCCACCGCCGAGGCGTGCCAGAGCGACGCGCTCGCGCCGTACGTCACGACGTGGCAGACCGCGCACGACATGGACCTGATCCGCACCTTGCTCGGCGACGAGAAGCTGAACTACCTCGGCTACTCCTACGGCACCTGGCTCGGCGCCAAGTACGCGTCGCTGTTCCCGGAGCACACCGGCAAGACCGTGCTGGACTCCAGCGTGAACTTCCAAGGCCGGCTGCAGGCCGACTTCGAGGCGTTCCCGGTGATCGACCAGCGGCAGTTCGACGACGTCTACCTGCCGTGGCTGGCCCGCAACTTCGCCACGCAGCTGGGCGGCACGGCGGCGGAGGTCAAGGCGAAGTGGGAGCGCGTCCGCGTCTACTACGGCAGCCACGACGTCTCCCCCGACACGTTCGACAGCATCTTCGTCGGCAACGGCAGCGAGATCCAGTGGCTGCTCGGCGCGCTGGTCTTCCTCCAGGGCGCGGCCGCGCTCGACGGGACGTCCGCCGCTCCCCCGGCCGCGCTGGCGGACTCGATGGATGCCGTGTCGCGCAAGGCGTTCGGTGTGCCGGCCGCGTCGCTGACACCGGCGCGGGTGGCCGCCGCGGCGCCGGACTACACCCAGCGTCCCGGCACGCGGTTCGCCGTCGCGTGCGGTGACCAGCCCACCCGCCCGGCGTCCTGGTACGAGCGGCTCAGCGACCGGCAGGGTCCGCGGTACCCGCTGTTCGGCTGGGCGTACGGCCTCGGCGAAACCTGCGGCTTCTGGTCGGACGCGCCGCGCCACGAGCTGCCGGACGTGCCCGCGTCGGCGGCGGCGAACATCCTGGTGGTGCAAGGCGAATTCGATCCGCAGACGGGTTATGAGCAGGCATCGGCGGCGGCGCGGTCGGCCGGTGTCCCGCTGGTCTCGGTGGACGATTCGCCGTTCCACGGCCAGTACGCGCTGGGCGGCAACCCGTGCGTCGACGGGCTCGTGAACGTGTTCCTCACCAAGAACTCCCGGCCGCGCAGCACGACGTGCCCGGGGGTTCCGCTGATCGGCGAGGACCAGGTGTACCCGGTCGCCGGGCCGGTGCGGAGCGGTTCGGCGGCCGTCGCGACGCGCCTCTCTTCGGACAGTGCTTTGCGGACGAAGGTCCGGGACGAGGTCAGCGCGGTGAACCGCGACCACTGACGTCGGGCCGGTGGCGGTACGGAGATCGGAGGGAAATCTCCGTACCGCGTCTCCGTACTCGCCCCGACGTGGCCGTCCCCGAAACGGGTCATCGTGGCCCGCATGACGAAACAGCTTGTGGTGACCGAGCGGCGCAGGCTCACCGCCGTCCGCGCGGCTCGGTTGTTCGATGGTGCGGGCTCGGCGTTCGTCGCCGACCCGCTGGTGGTGCTCGACGGCGCCACGATCCTGGGCGTCGAGTCCGGGGGAACCGCGCCGGAGGGGGCCGACGTCGTGGACCTCGGCGGGACGACCCTGCTGCCCGGGTTGATCGACACCCACGTCCACCTCGCCTTCGACGCCAGTACCGAGCCCGTCGCCCGGCTGGCCGCGCGGACCGGCGAACAGGCCCTGGCCGCGATGGCCGAAGCCGGGCGGGCGTCGCTGCGGGCCGGGGTCACCACCGTGCGGGACCTCGGCGACCGCGACTACCTCTCGCTGTCCCTCAAGGACCGCGCCGACCAGCCGACGCTCGTCGCCGCCGGGCCGCCGATCACCAGTCCCGGCGGGCACTGCCACTTCCTCGGCGGGGTCGCGGACGCGAGCGAGGCCGGCGTGCGGGCGGCGGTGCGCGAGCACGTCGAGCGCGGGGCCGACGTCGTCAAGATCATGGCCAGCGGCGGGACGATGACCCCGGGCACGCGCCAGGAACGCGCGCAGTTCGACCGGGACGTCCTGCGGGCCGCCGTCGACGAGGCGCACCGGCACGGGCTGCCGGTGACCGCGCACGCGCACGGCACCGCGGCCATCGCCGACGCCCTCGCCGCCGGGGTGGACGGCATGGAGCACGTGAGCTTCTGGTCCGCCACCGGCGTCGACCACCCCGAGGAGCTCCTGCGTGCCGTCGTGGACCAGGGCGTGGCCGTCGGGGCGACGGTCGGCATGGTGCCGGTCGAAGGCCTCGCTCCCCCCGAAGAGCTCGCCCGGCGCATGCCCGGGGTCATCGCGAACTACCGGCGGCTCGTCGAGCTCGGCGCGCGGGTCGTCGCCGGCACCGACGCCGGGATCGCCCCGGTGAAGCCGCACGGCGTGCTGCCGTGGGCGCCGCTGATGCTGCGCCAGGTCGGGCTGTCGCCGGCCGGCACGCTGCGGGCGATCACGTCCGTCGCGGCGGGCGTGTGCGGACTCGCGCACCGCAAGGGCCGCGTCGCACCGGGGTTCGACGCCGACCTGCTGGCCGTCGACGGCGATCCGCTGGCCGACCCGCGGGCGCTGCTGCGGGTGCGTGCGGTGTGCGCGCGAGGGCGGTGGATCGCGTGAAGAAGTTCCTGAAAGCACTGGTCGCGGGCCTGGCGCGGGCCACGTGGTTCCCGGCGCCGGTGTGGCCGGCGGGGCCGAAGTCCCGGTGGCCCGGCGAACGCCGCTGAACCGCGCTCGGCGGGGACGGGCGCCGTATCGTTGCTGCGCATGGAGCAGGGCTTCGTCGGCCGGACCGGCGAACTGGACCGGCTGCGCGCCCGCCTCGAGGAGGCGCGGGGCGGGCGCGGCGGGCTCGTGCTCGTCGTCGGCGAACCGGGTATCGGCAAGACCAGGCTGGCCCGCGAGCTGGCCCGGCGCGCCGGGGAGGCGGGCGTCCCGGTCGGCTGGGGACGCGCGAGCGACGCCGAGGGCAGCCCGCCCTACTGGGTCTTCCGGCAGCTGACCCGCTCGCTGGACCGGCCGTTCCCGACCGGGGACACCGGCGGCTCGGCGGAGGCGCGGTTCGCCGCGTTCGAAGCCTTCGCCGACGGCCTGCGCGAAGCGGCCGTGCCGCACGGGCTGCTCGCGGTGCTCGACGACGTGCAGTGGGCCGACGCGGCGTCGCTCGCCCTGCTCGTCCACCTGGCCCGTGACCTCGACCGGGCGCCGGTGCTGCTCGTGGTGACCTACCGCGACACCGAGACGACCGGCCGGGAGGCCCTCACCACGGCGCTGGCGGCCCTCGCCCGCGAACCGGTCCTCACCAGGATCCGGCTGGCCGGGCTGAGCGAGGCCGAGGTCGTCGAGCAGCTCGGCCGCGGCGGTGTCTCCGCCGACCTCGCGACGCTGGTCAGCCGCCGGTCGGGCGGCAACCCGTTCTTCGTCACCGAGCTGGCCCGGCTGGCCGGCACCGCCGGGGACGCCCTGCCGGACGGCGTCGTGGACACCGTCCGGGCACGGCTGGCCCGGCTGAGCGAGCCGTGCCGCGCGCTCGTCGCGACCGCCGCCGTGCTCGGCCGCGACGTCGACCCGGCCGCGCTCGCCGACGTCACCGGCCGGCCGGCGGCCGACGTCCTGACCGACCTCGACGAGGCCACCGGCGCCGGCATCGTCACCGCCGGGAGCTTCAAGCACGACCTGATCCGGGAGTCCGCGGCGGCCGGGCTGCCGACGGCGGCGCGGCTGACCGCGCACGCCCGGCTGGCGGGGTGGCTCGAACGGCGCGACCCGTCCCGGACGTCGGAAATCGCCCACCACTGGCTGGAGTCGCTGCCCGTCGGCGACGCGGCGTGCGCCGCGTCGTGGGCCGAGCGGGCCGGCGACCAGGCGCTGGCCGAGCTCGCCTGGGAACGGGCGGCCGAGCTCTACCGGCGCGCCCTCGAAGCGGCGCCCGTCCCCGCCGTCGGCCGGGCGCGGCTGCGCCTGCGGGAAGGGATCGCCCACCTGCGCGGCGGCGAGATCGAGCGGGGCTCCCGGCTGCTGGAGGCCGCCGCCGACGCGGCCCGGGAAGCCGGCGACCCGGCGGTGCTGGGCGAGACGGCGCTGGCCATGGAAGGCCTGTCGGACCCGTGGGGCAGCTTCAACGGCGGGAAGATCGCGCGGGAGGCGCTCGCGGGGCTGCCGCCCGGCGACGATCCGCTGCGGGCCCGGCTGCTCGCTTTGCAGGCGGGCGAAGCCGGGTTCTTCGGGGGCGGCGAAGCCGAAACGGCGTCCGCGGAGGCGCTGGCGATCGCCGAGCGGCTCGGCGATCCCGACGTGCTCCGCTCGGCCCTGCGCGCCCGGCAGATGGTGCGTTCCGCGCCCGAAGGCGTGCACGAACGACTTTCCCTCGCCCACCGCATGATCGCCCTCGGCGAGGACTGCGACGACGCCGACACCGTGCTGTGGGGCCGGTTGTGGCGGTTCGACGCGCTGCTCATGCTGGGCCGGCTCGGAGAGGCCGAGCAGGAACTCGGGGCGCTGCGGCCGCTCGCCGACCGCCTCCGCCGTCCGCTCGCGCGGTGGCACCACCTGCGCAGTTTCGCCACGCTCGCCGTCGCGCGCGGACAGTTCGACGACGCCGTCGAAGCGCTCCAGCAGAGCTTCGCGCTCGTCGCCGACCGGACGCACCTGTCCCTGCAGGGCGTGCCGATCTCCGTGCTGGCCGCCATCGCGGGGCTGACCGGCCGGACCAGCCTGGTGACGCCCGCGATGGAGCGCATCTTCGCCGAGCACGCCCCGCCGTTCGTCAGCCTGCTGCACGCCGCGTGGCTGTTGTACGCCGGCGACCGGGACCGGGCGGGCGAGTTCTACCGCCGGGCTTCAGTGCCGGAATCGGCGCCGGTGCCCGCGACGCTGCCCGTGGCCGCGGCCGCCGTGGAGCTGGGCGCGGAGTTCGGGCCGCCGGAGGTCGTCGAGCGGGCGGCGGCCCTCCTGCGTCCGCACGCCGGGCTGTTCGTGACCGGCGGCGCGGGCTCGATCCTCGTCACCGGCTCGGTCCGCCGGTACCTCGGGCTAGCGGCCGCGTCCGCCGGCCGGCTCGACGAAGCGGTCCGTGAGTTCAAGCTCGCGATCGCGGCCGACGACGAGGCCGGCACACCGCCCTACGCCGCGCTGGCTCGCTTCGGGCTGGCCAAGGTGCTCGCGCGGCGTGCTCGCCCGGGCGACGTCGACGAAGCTCTCGGGCTCGCCGCGTCCGTTTCGGCCGCGGCCGAGCGGCTCGGGATGGCCCCGCTGCGGAAGGAGGCCGACGCGCTGGCGGCCGCGCTGCGCGGGGACACGCCGGGCCCGCTGACCCGGCGCGAACGGGAAGTCGCCGCGCACGTCGCCGACGGCCTGACGAACAAGCAGATCGCCGCCCTGCTGCACATTTCCGAACGGACGGCGGAAAGCCACGTGCAGCACATCCTCACCAAGCTCGGCTTCACGAGCCGCGCCCGGATCGCGACCTGGGTGACGGCCAACGGGTCAGCGCGGGACCAGCGACCGCACCGCGTCGAGTAGTCCGGGTCCTTCGAGCAGCACGGGATCGTTGTGGTCGGCGTCCGGGATCTCCACCAGCCGCGCCGACGCCGCCGCGGCGACCTCCCGGCTCTGGGCCGGCGGGACGATCGAGTCCCGGCCGCCCAGCACCACCACCGTGGGGACGCGCAGCCGCGCGACCTCGTCCCGGACGGGGAACCGGTCGCGCAGCAGCAGCCGCACCGGCAGGTACGGGTAGACCTCGGCGCCCACGGCGGCGAGGTCCACGAACGGCGACCGCAGCAGCAGCCCGGCCGGCGGGTGTTCGAGGGCGAGCTCGGCGACCACGGCGCACCCGAGGCTTTCGCCGTAGAAGAGGATCCGCTCCGGCGGCACGCGCCGGTCTTCGACGAGGAAGCGGTAGGCCGCGCGGACGTCGAGCGCCAAGCCGGCCTCGCTGGGGTCGCCGGGATTGCCGCCGTAACCCCGGTAGTCGAACGTCAGCACGGCCAGCCCGGCCCGCGCGAGCTTCGCGGCCAGCGGCGCCCGGCCGGCCCGGTTGCCGCCGTTGCCGCCGGCCACCAGGACGGTCGCCTCCGGTGCCCGGGCGGGCCGGACGAACCACGCGCCCAGCTCCAGGCCGTCGGCGGTGCGGAGCCGGACGTCCTCGGCTCCGGGCAGCACGGTGCCGGCGGCGGGCACCGGCGCGGTGTCCGGCTGGTAGATCAGGCGGCGCTGGAAGATCCACACGAGCGTCAGGACCAGGACGGCGACCAGCACCAGCCCGAGCAGCACCTGCACGGTCCTGGTCAAGCGCACCCACCCCGGGGAAACAACGACGCGGTCCGGACGTTGTACGACTCGATGAGCATTCTCCGATTCTCCGTCCTCGGCGACTCGCTGGCCGCCGGTGTCGGCAGCGCCCGCCCCGAAGACACGCTCGGGCAGCGGCTCGCCCGCCGCCTGCGCGCCGCGGGCCACACCGTGGACCTGCACGGCTTCGGCGTGCCCGGCGCCCAGTCCGCCGATCTCGAGCGCCAGACCGGAGCCGCGCTCCGCACGGGCGTGGATCTGGCGCTGATCGTGATCGGGACGAACGACCTGGCGAGGTTCGTCCCGCCGGCGGTCGCGGCCGGCCAGCTGCACGAGGCGGTGGTCAGGCTGGTCCGCGCCGGCGCACGGGTGATCGTGGTCCCGGCGCCCGACCTGGGGATCGTCTCCCGGGTGCCGGCGCAGTACCGGCAGCTGGTCTCGGCGGCGAGCGGTCAGTACGCGCAGGCCCAGGCCGACGCGGTCATCCGGGCGGGCGGCGCGGTGGCGGCTCCGGGCCCCGAACTCGGCGCCCGGTTCGCCGCGGAGCCCGCGCTGTTCTCGGCGGACCGGTTCCACCCGTCGTCGGCCGGGTACGGGGTGATCGCGGACGCGTTGGCGCCCCACGTGCTGACCGTGGCGGCCGATCTCGCCGCGTAGCCCCGCGCCGCTAGGGTTCGTCCATGACCGCGCTACCGGGCATCCCGGTCCTCGTCCGCACCTGGTTCGGCGACGACGGCGCCTGGGCCGCCCTGACCGAGGAGGTCGGGACGCCCAGCGAAGACGGCTTCCTCGCCAACGTCACGCCGGTGGACGACCCGGCGTTCGAGGGACTGACCGCGGAAGCGTTGCGGGACAGGCAAACGGACGGGCCGATCGTCTCCTTCCTCGCCGACGAGACGACTCTCACCAGCGCCGAGCACCCCGTCCTGGCCGTCTGGGTGCTCCCACGCCGGGACGGCGACCAGCGCGACCTCGCGCCGTTCCGGGTGGTGCCCGCCGAGCTGTGGAGCGTGGAGAACAACATCAACCTGGCCAACCTGGACTGGGCGGACTTCACCCGCACGGCCGGCCCGGACGGCGTCTTCCGCGGCTTCTGAGGCATCAGTAGACCGCCTCCAGCAGTTCGGTCACCTCCGCCTCCGACGGCAACCGCGGCGCGTTCTTGGTGACGGCGTCGGCGACCGCGTCCGCCGCGATCGCCGGGAGGTCGTCCCGGGTCACGCCGAGTTCGCGCAGAGGGCGCTTGATCTCGATGGCCCCCGAAATCTCGCGGACCGCTTCGATCGCCGCACCCGGCCAGTCCGGTGCCGGAGGCAGGTGCAGCGCGCGGGCCGTCGCTTCGTACGCCGTCGCCGCGGCCGGGGCGCTGAACGCCATCACCTCCTCCAGCACGGCCGCCAGCGCGACGCCGTGCGGGGTTCCCGTGTGTGCGGTCAGCGCGTGGCCGATCCCGTGGACCAGCCCGAGCCCGGACAACGTCAGCGCGTGCCCGGCCAGGTGCGCGCCGAGCATCAGCCCGGAGCGCGCTTCCAGATCGCCGCCGTCGCGGTAGGCCGCCGGGAGCCAGCGCCCGACCAGGGTCACCGCCTGCGTCGCGTAGGCCGCGGAGAACGGCGTCGACCCGCGGGACGCCAGGGATTCGATGCCGTGGACCAAGGCGTCCAGGCCGGTGGCGGCCGTGACGCGGGCGGGCAGGCCGAGCGTCAGCTCTGGGTCCAGGACGGCGATCCGTGGCTTCACCGACGAGTGTCCGATGTAGACCTTCCGGCGGGCGCACCGGTCCTCGGTGACGCCGAACCCGTTGGTCTCGGCACCGGTGCCGGCCGTGGTGGGCACCGCGATCAGGGGCAGGCCGTCGCCCGCGTCCCACAGCCGGTCCGCGTCCGCGGCGGCCGCGTCCGGGTTGCCGGCGAGCAGGGAGATGCCCTTCGCCGCGTCCAGGGCCGATCCGCCGCCGAGCGCGAGCACGGCCGCGACGCCGAACGCGCGCAGGCGGGCGGCCCCGCGGTCGAGTTCCGCCGTCGACGGGTTCGGGCCGACGTCCTCGTGGACGGCGTGCTCGATCCCGGCCGCGGCCAGGAGCCGCTCCACGCGGCCGACGATCCCGGTCGCCCGCAGGCCGCGGTCGGTGACCACGAAAACCCTGGTGTGGCCGAGGGATCCGACGAAACCGGGCAGCTCGGCCAGCACGCCGGGGCCGTATTCGGTGCGGCCGGCCGGTTCCACGGACAGGCGCACGCGCTCTCCTTCGGAAGGCCGGGCCGGCCGGTCCTGACGGGTCAGATCCGCCACCGCTCCACCGCCTCCTCGTCCAGTTCGATGCCCAGACCGGGCCGGGCCGGGACCTCCAGCTCGCCTGCCGGGGTGATCATCACGGGTTCGGCGAGCATGAAGTCACGGCGCTCGGGCGTCCAGCCGGGCGGGTCCCACGGGAACTCGAAGTACGGCCCGCCGCCGACGCCGGCCGAGACGTGCAGGTTGGCCAGCACGCCGATGCCGTTGGTCCAGCTGTGCGGGGTGAACGCGCGGTGCTTGAGCAGCGCGAGCTCGGCCAGCGTCCGGGCGCGGTGCATGCCGACCGCGAGCACCACGTCCATCTGGTAGACGTCGAGGACGTCTTCTTCCAGGTAGCGCAGCAGCTCCGGAACCGAGTGGTGCATCTCCCCCGCGGCGATCCGCACGCCCGGGTTCTCCGCCCGGAGCGTCCGGAAGCCGTCGAGATCGTGGTAGGGCAAGGGTTCCTCGACCCAGAAGACGTCCAGCTCGGCCAGTCGGCGCACCAGCTTCCGGGTCTTGGCCAGATCGGACGCGGGGCCCGTGTCGCCCGCCATCCGCCAGGACTGGTTGAGGTCCACCATGATCCCGAAGTCCGGGCCGAGCGCGTCGCGGACGGCGGCCACGACGGCCACGCCCTCGTCCACGTGGTCGCGGTCGATGCGGATCTTCAGGGCGCGGAACCCGGCTTCCCGGGCGCGCCGCGCCGTCTCGACGCGCTCCTCGGGCGGCTTCAGCTCGGCCGAAGAGGCGTAGGCGGGCAGCGCGCGTGCGGAGTTGCCGAACAGCGTCGCCACCGGCAAGCCCGCCACCTGGCCGACGATGTCCCAGAGCGCGACTTCGAGGGGCCAGAAGCGGCCGCCGTGGAAGTTGGCCGTCTCGATGGCCTTGACGTGCCGGACGATGTCGAGCGGGTCCCGGCCGAGGAACAGGTGCTCGACGGCTTCGAAGCCGGCCATGGTGTCGCCGGAGCCGATGCCGGTGACGCCGTCGTCGGTGTGGACACGCACGATCGTGGCGTCGAAGTGCCGCCGCGGGTCCGGGTCCCAGGCCGCGCGCAGCGGCGGGTCCAGGTCCAGCCGCAGCCGGTCGAGGGTGATGGCGGTGATCTTCATCGAGCCACCACGGTAGGAGGGCCCGCGAACGCGGGCAAGGGCCCGCCGGACATCCCACCACGGGTCGCGCCGCGGGAATCACGGACGGTCATCGCCGGTGGCTTTCCGGCAGGGCACGCGCGGCCTCCGCCTGCTCGAAGCGCTCGCCTCGCCCGAAGCGCAGAGCCCCGGTGAGCTGGGCGGCGGGCGGATCTTGCAGTTCGCCGCCGCCGCGCGGATCCGCTGTCCACCGCCGGTTCACCCGGCGAGTCTCCACAGTGGATGGTGGACGGCTCCCTCTCGGGAGGGGGCGGCTGCTACCTCGGCGGGAGGTCCCGGCGTTCCGGCGCGGCGAGACTCGGCCCATGACCGCACCGCTCACCGGTTCCCCCGCCGTCCGCGACGGCCGCCGCCCGCCGCGGTGGGCCGTCGTCGCCGCCCACGCCGTTCCGCTGGTCACCCTGCCGTCCGGGATCTGGCGGCTCTTCCTCGCCGCCGGTGCCGACCTCGGACTGCGGCCCTACCATGCGATCGGGCCCGGCGAAGCCGGTTACATCGTCGGGCTGAGCGTCGTGTCGGAAGCACTGGCCCTGCTCACGCTCGGCCTCGTCCGGCCGTGGGGCGAGCGCGTCCCCCGGTGGATCCCCGTGCTCGGCGGCCGCCGGGTCGCGCCGTACGCGGCGATCGTCCCGGCGGCTGCCGGTGCGGGGGCGCTGGCCGTGATCTGGGCGTACGCCTTCCGCGACTTCCCCGCTCTGGGAGCGGTGACGTTCGCGGGTCCGGGCTGGCACGTGCTGCTCGTCGCCTGCTACCTGCCGCTGCTGCTCTGGGCGCCGCTGCTGGCCGTCGTCACGGGGGCGTACTGGCACCGGCGGTGCCGCGACGCGCGGAGGTAGCGGCCGGCCATCGGAAACCGGCCTTTCCCGGAAGAGCCCGCCGAAACCCGGCCGACATCACGTTTGAACGCAAGGAACGGCCGTTCAATCAGCGGCTCACCCGAAAGCGTGCTATTCGATCTCTATGACCGAATCACCGAACTACCCGAACTATCCCGACTCCGCCGCCGCCGGCCCGCCGACGGCCGCTGCCGCCCGGCCCAGCACGGTCGAATACGCTTTCTGGGCGTTCATCGCTTCGACCGTCATCGGGCTCATCGGCGGACTGGTCGTCTTCGGAAATCGTGACGCGATCGCCGATGCGCTGCGCAATTCGAACAGACAGAACGGCGGCGGCCTGACCGAGGCGCAGATCGACCAGGCGGTGAACGTCACGCTGATCATCGCCGTCGTGATCGCCGTGGTCATCGCCGCCTTGTACCTCCTGTTCGCGTTCAAGCTGCGCGCCGGCCGGAACTGGGCGCGCATCGTGCTCACGGTGCTCACCGCCCTGAAGTTGATCTCACTGCTGGTCGGGCAGAGCACGATCGTCGACTACGTCGGCGTGCTCGCCGCGGTCGTCGGTGTGGTGCTTTCGTTCATGGCGCCGTCGAACGCCTACTTCGCGGCGGCCAAGACGATCCGCTAGGACGGGACCCGGGCCCGCTCAGCACCGGCGGGCCCGGCCCGGTCAGCCGCCGAGGTGCTCGACCACGAACGCCGTCAGGAAGCCGAGCGTGGCGAGCAGGCCCGTGTACAGCTCGGTGCGTTCGAAGGCCTCCGGGATCATCGTGTCGGCGATCATGGCCAGGATCGCCCCCGCGGCCACCGCCGTGATCGCCGCGATCGTGGCGGGCGAAGCCGTCCGCAGCAGGACGTTGCCCAGCAACGCCGCGGCGCCGCTGGCAAGCGCGATGCCGCTCCACACCCCGAAGACGTAACCGGCGCCGCGCCCGGCGTTCTTCATGCCGGCCGCGCTGGACAAGCCCTCCGGGACGTTCGAGATGAACACCGCCGCCAGCACGGTGAGCCCGACTCCCCCGCCGCCGAGCAGGGACACACCGAGCACGACCGACTCCGGCACGCCGTCGAGCAGCGCGCCGACTGCGATCGCCGCGCCGCTGCCCGCACTGTCCTGCTCGGACGGTTGCTGGCCGCCGGAACGCTTGCGGTGCCGGGCTCCTCGCCGCGCGAGGACGACGTTGATCGCCACATACACGACCGCGCCGCCCAGGAAGCCGCCCGCGGTCGGCCAGAGCCCACCGGAGCGCTGGGCCTCGTCGACCAGGTCGAAGGCCAGCGCGGAGATGAGCACCCCGGCCCCGAACGCCATGATCCCGGCGACGACGCGCCGCGGCACCCGGGCCCACCACGCCACCGCGGCTCCCAGGACCAGCGCGATGCCGCCGAGGAGACCCCACAACCCCGCTTCCACCCACTCGGGCACGAAAACCACCCTTCGCCGACGTGATGATCTCCCGTGGGCTACCCACGGCGGGACCGGTTCAGTCCGTGCGAGAGCCAGCCGATCGCGCGGACCGGCCGCCGCCCTGGGTCAGCGGGCGTTCCCGCGACCGCCAAAAGGTCAGAACTCGACGCCGGGGTCCTCGGCCACCGACCGCAGCGCCGTCACCGTCGGGTGCCCTTCGGCGAGCAGGCGCGCGTCGCTGCCCGGGGGAAGCTCCCCTTCGACGACCACCGCGGCGAGGCTGATCACGCCGTCGCCGTCGCCGGAAACGCGGCTGCGCACCGATCCGAACTCGGCGAGCCCGGCCCGCCGTGGCACTCCCACCTCCGGCCGGTCGGGGACGTTGAGGTTGAGCACCGTCCCGCCCGGCAGCGCGGCGAGCCGGTCGAACAACGCCGCAGCGACCGTGACCGCCGTGTCCCAGTGCGGCTCCGGTGGCGGCTCCAGCCCGACGTCCAGGGACACGGCGAGCGCGCGGGCCCCGTTCAGCGACGCGGTCAACGCCGCTCCGACGGTGCCCGAGTGCAGCACCGCGCGTCCGATGTTCGCCCCGTGGTTCACCCCGGACAGCACCACTTCCGGCGGTTCGCCGAACGCCCCCTGCGCGGCGGCCAGCGCGATGAACGCCGGATGCGCGGCGACGGCGTGCGCGGGCACCCCGGGCAGGTCCGGCAGCTCGCGCCGCTCGACCGCCACCCGGCCGTCGCCGCCGGCGGTCCCCGCGGCCCACAGGCCCGCGCTCGTCCCGCTGGCCTCCTCGGCCGGCGCGGCCACGACGACCGTCCAGCCGTGCGCCACCGCGCCGCGGGCCAGCGCCGCCAGTCCCGGCGATCCGATGCCGTCGTCGTTCGTGACCAGTGCCCGCATCAGCGGCGCCCGCGCGAAGTCGTCATACCGGCAGGCATACCCCGCGCCCGGCGGTTCCTACCGGCCCGTGCTGCCGTCGATCAGCTCGCGCAGGATGTCGGCGTGGCCGGCGTGCCGGCCGGTCTCCTCGATCAGGTGGACCAGGGCCCAGCGCATCGACGGCGGCGTGCCGGTGGGGCGGGCGACCGGCTCGGTCAGGTCGGTGCACGCGTCGATGACCGCGTTGGCCTCTTCGACGGCGGCGCGGTAGCCGGCCAAGATCGCGGCGGCCGTCTCCTCGGGACGCGGCCGGAACGTGCCGGGCCAGTCGGCCGTGCGCTCGCCGAGGAACGTGAAGCGCTCGACATGGGTCAGGTGCCGCACCAGGCCCAGCAGCGACGTGCCCGACGGCACGCCGGGCGTCCGGACCTGCGGTTCCGGCACGCCCTCGGCTTTGGCGGCCACCGCGGCGCGCAGCTGGTCGAGGAACCCGCGCAGCACGTCCTTTTCGCCGGGGCCGGTCCGCGGGGGCGGGGTGTCGCGTCGGCGGGGCATGATCTCCTCCTCCTCGGGAGTTCAGCGGTCGCGGCGGATCAGCAGCAGGTGGTCGACGACGTCGGCGACTTGCCCGCCCGGTCCGGTGGCGCGGCGGGAAAGGGCGTCGGCGCGCTCGACGGTCCATTCGTCGTCGAGCTCCAGCGAGCGAGCCACCTCGCCCGCGGAGGTGAACCGCTCGTCCTGGTTCCACGACCACGGCGCGACCGACCCGTGGTCGACGACCAGCAGCCGTCCGCCCGGGGACAGCGCGTGCGCGGCCCGTCGCAGCACTGGGGCGCGCGGCAGGGCGAAGGGCGTGTGCAGGTAGTGCGCCGATACGAGGTCGAAGCGGCCCTCGGGGAAGGTCTCGGCCAGGTCGTGCCGCTCCGCGGTCACCCGGTCGCCGAGCCCCAGTTCGCGCGCTCGCGCGGCCAGGCGGGCGATCGCGACGCCGGAGATGTCGGCCGCGGTCACGCGCCAGCCGCGGCGGGCGAGCCACAGCGTGTCGCCGCCGGCCCCGCTTCCCAGGTCGAGCGCCGTGCCGGGGCCGAGATCGGCCACGACCTCCGTGAGCCGGACGTTCGCGCGGGGATCGGCTTGCGGCGTCGCGTAGTGGCCGTCCCAGAACTCGGTGGTGGTCATGGGCTCCACCGTGCCCGGGACGTGCCGAGGTGGCACGGTTTCTTGCGGTTTCGGCAAGATGGCCGGCGTGACCGACGACTTCGAGGACGTCCTGCACGCCGTCGGCCCCCGGCTGCGGGCGCTGCGCCGCCACCGGGGGCTGACGCTGGCCGAGCTCGCCGTCACCACCGGGGTGTCCGAGAGCACGCTGTCCCGGCTCGAGAGCGGGCAGCGCCGGGCCAGCCTGGAGCTGCTGCTGCCGCTGGCCCGCGCGTACCGCGTCCCGCTCGACGACCTCGTCGGCGCGCCCCCGACCGGTGACCCGCGCGTCCACCTCACCCCGATCCACCGCCACGGCATGACGTTCGTGCCCCTGTCGCGGCGGCCGGGCGGCATGCAGGCGTACAAGATGCTCATCCCGAGCAGCGACCGCCCGCCCGAGCCGGAGCACCAGACCCACGACGGCCACGAGTGGCTCTACGTGCTCCACGGACGCCTGCGGCTGGTCCTCGGCGAGCACGACCTGGTGCTGCCCGCGGGCGAGGCCGCGGAGTTCGACACGACGCTGCCCCACTGGCTCGGCAGCGCCGACGGGAAGGCAGTCGAGCTGCTCATCCTCTTCGGGCAGCACGGCGAAAAGGCCCACCTGCGCGCCCGCGCCGCTCGTGGCTGAGCGGGTGTCCGGGCCGTGTCAGGCCGGTGTCAGGCATCCCCGCGAAGGTGGTCCCACACACCAGGGATCACCACCACAAGGGGAACGCCATGACCGTCTTCACCACGCCGGAACCGATCACCGCCACGCTGACCACCGCCGGCGCCCACGTGCGGATCGCCGCGAGCGAGCGGCCGGACACCGTCGTGCGGGTCGAGCCCGTGAACAGCGCGAGCAAGTCGGACGTCAAGGTGGCCGAGCAGACCGAAGTCGCCTTCGCCGAGGGTCGGCTCACGATCAAGACGAACAAGCCCGGTGCCAAGAACGGGTCGGTCGCCATCACGGTCGAGCTGCCGTCCGGGTCGGCGCTGGTCCTGGAGACGGCCTGGACGGACGTGCACGCCGACGGCCGGCTCGGCGCCTGCGAGCTGGACCTGGCGTCGGGCCGGGTGCGGCTCGGCCACGCCGACACCCTGCGAGGCCGTCTGTCGGCCGGTGAGGTCGAGGTCGGCCACGTCGCCGGGACCGCCGAACTCGACGGCGGCACGGCCGGCGTCCGGATCGGCGAGATCGGGGGCGCGCTCCGGTACACGGGCGCGGCCGGGGACGTGTGGCTCGGCCACGCCCGCTCCGACGTCGGCTTGACCGGTTCCGGCGGCAGCTTCACCGTCGACCGCGCCGACGGCGGTGTCGTCGCCGAGGCGGCGCACTGCCCGATCCGGATCGGGCGCATGACGAGCGGCCGGGCGGACCTGACCAACGCCGCCGGCGGCATCGAGATCGGCATCGCCGAGGGCAGCACCGCGTCGGTGGACGCGGACAGCACGAAGGGAGCGGTGCACAACTCCTTGCCCGAGCACGCGGGCGAGGCCACGGATCAGGTCAAGGTCCGGGCCCGCACGCGCCTCGGCGACATCGTGATCCACCGCGCGGACGCCTGAGCCGGTCCCGCGGCGGCCGCGGTTTTCGATTTCCGGAGAACACCCCGGCCACGGCGGCTTCCGGGTGCCGAACTCCCAGGGTTCTCCCAGAACCTCCCAGGAACCGGCCAGGCGGGCGGGCCAGGCTCGCCGCCATGACCACCATCGAAGTACGCGGCCTGACCAAGCGGTACGGCCCCGACACCGTCGTGGACGACCTGTCGTTCACCGTGACACCCGGGCAGGTCACCGGGTTCCTCGGGCCCAACGGGGCCGGCAAGTCCACGACCATGAAGATGATCCTGGGGCTCGCCGCGCCCACCCGGGGTTCCGTCACCGTCGGCGGGCGCCGCTACCGCGACCTTCCCGTCCCGCTGACCGAGGTCGGCGCGTTGCTCGACGCCGGCGCCGTCCACGGTGGCCGGAAAGCGTGCGACCACCTGCTCGCGCTCGCGGTGAGCAACGGGCTCCCCCGCCGCCGGGTCGGCGAGGTGCTCGCCCGGACCGGCCTGGAAGGGGTGGCCGGGAAGCGGGCCGGCGGGTTCTCCCTCGGCATGCGGCAGCGCCTCGGCATCGCGGCGGCGCTGCTGGGCGACCCGCGCGTGCTGATCTTCGACGAGCCGGTGAACGGGCTCGACCCCGAGGGGATCCGCTGGATTCGCGACTTCATGCGCTCCCTCGCCCGCGAAGGCCGCGCCGTGCTGGTGTCCAGCCACCTCATGAGCGAGATGGCGCAGACCGCCGACCACCTCGTCGTCATCGGCCGGGGCCGGCTCGTCGCCGACACCGCGGTCAGCGAGCTCGTGCGCGGCGAAGGCACCGTGCTCGTCCGCACACCCGATCCGGGTTTCGCGCGCCTGCTCACCATCGCCGGGGCCGCCGTGCGCGAAGGCGTCGAGGCTTCGCTCGTCGTCTCCGGCATGACGAGCGGGGAGATCGGCAAGCTCGCCGCCTACCACGGTGTCGCGCTCGCCGAGCTCACCCCGCAGCGCGTCTCGCTCGAAGACGCCTTCATGGAGCTCACCAAGGACAGCGTCGAGTACGAAGGAGCCACCGCGTGAACGTCACCTTCGCCCGGTCCGTCCACGCGGAGTGGATCAAGCTCCGCAGCCTGCGCTCGACCTGGTACACCGTGGGGTGCCTCTTCGCGGTGGGGCTCGGCATCACGGCGCTGGCCATGAACGCCGCCGGGCAGGCCTACGCCGAAGACCCGCAGGCCTGGGATCCCACCAACCGCAGCCTGACGTCCTACATCGTCGCGCAGCTGATCATCGGGGTGCTGGGCATCCTCGTCGTCACCGCCGAGCACGCCACCGGGCTGATGCAGACGTCCCTGATCGCGACACCCCGCCGGCACCGGCTGCTGGCGGCCAAGGTCGTCGTGGCCGTCGGCGTCGCCGTGGTGGCCGGCCAGGTGCTGATGGCCGGCGCCTTCTTCCTCGGCCAGGCCGTCCTGGCCGCCCAGGACCTGCCGCACGCCCGGTTCGGCGACCCCGGCGTGCTCTCGGCCGTGACGGGCGGCGGGCTCTACCTCGCGGCGATCGCGCTGCTCGCGGTCGGCCTCGGCACGCTCATGCGCGCCACCGCGGGGGCGCTCGCCACCCTCGTCGGGATCGTCTTCCTGGTGCCCGCCCTCGCGGGGCTCTTCCCGGCGTGGCTGCGCGGGATGTTCTTCTACTGGCCCACCCTCGGCGCGTCGGCGATCTTCAAGACGGTCCCCGACCCGGACTTCCCGCACCCCTGGCTGAACCTGGCCGGGATGTGCGTGGGGGTCGCGGTCGTGCTGACCGTCGCGTTCGCGGTGTTCCGGCGCCGGGACGTCTGATGCGGGAGGTGTCCCGTGGCCTGGCCGCGGCCGCCGCCGCGCTGCTCGCCATGGCGGGGGTCGCGGCGGCCGGCCTGGCGCTCCTCGGCGCCGGTGGTGCCGGGCTCACCGCGGCGGCCGTCGCGCTGGCCGTGGGTGCTCCGGTGGACGTCGAGGCGATGCCGGCGGGCGGGCTCCCGATCGCCCTGCACGGCGAGCTGCACGCGATTCCGCTGGGGGTTTCCCTTGCGGGCGCGGTGGTTCTGGGGTGGCTGCTGCTGCGTCGCGGCGAAGACGGTCTGCTCGTCCGCGGTGGCGTGGCCACCGTGGCGTTTTCGGTCGGGCTGACTGCGATCACGGTGCTCGCCAAGGGAAAGCTCGCGCTGCCGGAGGGCGCCGGTGGGGCGCAAGGGTGCGTGGCCACCGGGTCGCGCCTGCCGTTGCCCGGTCAGCTGGACACCGGCTTCTCCGTGGCCGCCGGACCGGCGGTGGCGGGCTCGGTGACCTGGGCGCTGGTGGTCGTCGGCGCGTGCTGGCTCGTCGCCCGGTTTCCCGCCGTGGCACGGGGTTTTCGCGCCGCGCGGTGGCCGGCGGCCGGGCTTGCCGTGGTGGGCCTGGCCGCCGCCTGGGCCTTCGGTGGCGCCGCGGCGGCCGGGGGTGTGCTGCTCGTCCTCCCCCAGCTCGTGACCGGCGCGGTGCTGCTGGGGCTCGGCGTGCCGTGGACGGTGGATCCCGCGCTCCCCTGCGTGCCGGATCTCGGGCACTTCACCCCGGGGCTCTGGGTGTCCGGGGCGCTCCTGCTGGTCTCCGTGATCGTCCTCGTCGTCCGCCGCGGCCGCCCGCTGCGCCGGGCGGCGGCCGTCGGCGCGGTGACGGGTGGCGTGGCGGTCGTCCTGACGCTGCTCTCTCGCGTTTCGGCCGACGTCTCGGTGACGGCGTTCAGCTTCTCGGTGCCGGTCCTGGACGTGCGGCTCAGCGCGAACCCGCTGCTCGCGCTCGCGGCCGGCGCGCTCGCCGGGTTCACGGGCAGCCTGCTCGCCGGCGCGATCTCCGTATCCTCGCGGGCATGGAAGCGATGAGCGCCGAACGGCTGCTGGTGGTCGACGACGAAGCCACCGTCCGCGAGCTGCTGTCGGCCGCGCTCCGGTTCGCCGGCTTCCGGGTGACGTCCGCGGCGACGGCGGCGGAAGCCGTCGCCGCGGCCACCGCGGAACCACCGGACCTGGTGCTGCTGGACGTCATGCTGCCGGACCTGGACGGGTTCGAGGTGGTCCGGCGGCTGCGTGAGCGGCGCATGCCGGTGCCGGTCCTGTTCCTCACCGCGCGGGACGGGCAGGCCGACAAGGTCACCGGGCTGTCCCTCGGTGCCGACGACTACGTGACGAAGCCGTTCGACCTGGCGGAGCTGATCGCGCGGATCCGCGCGATCCTCCGCCGGACCGCGGGGCACCCGGCCGGCGTGCTGGCGGTGGGCACGCTCACCCTCGACGCCGAGGGGCACCAGGTCACGCGCGCGGGGCGGCCGGTGCGCGTGTCCGCCACCGAGTTCCGGCTGCTGCGCTACCTGATGGAAAACGCCGGGCGCGTGGTGTCGAAGGCCCAGATCCTCGACCGCGTGTGGCGCGACGACTTCGGCGGCGACGCCAGCATCGTCGACACCTACATCTCTTACCTGCGCCGGAAAGTGGACACCGAGGAGCCCAAGCTGATCCACACCGTGCACGGCGTCGGCTACGTGCTGCGGGAGCCCCGGCGGTGAAGCGGCTGTCGCTGCGGGCCCGGCTGCTCCTGCTCACCGCGGGCCTGCTGCTGGCCGGCCTGACCCTCGCCGGCGCGCTCGTCTCCGATCAGCTGGAGCGCTTCCAGCTCGACCGGCTCGACGGCCAGCTGCGGTCGATGACCGAGCTCATCTCCCTCGCGGCGGGTCCGCCGCCGGCCGAGACCCCCGCCGTGCGACCGGACCTGATCGACCCCGCCCTCGACCTGTTCGGCACCCCGTACGTCGTCTACCTGGACGCCGCCGGCGCGGTCGCGGGCGGCCTGCACTCCTCGCGGGTGCCCGGCGCGACGCTGCCGCCGTTCGACGCGCTGCGCACGGTTCCCACCGACGGGACGGCCGTCGACCTGGACGCCGCCGACGGGTCGCAACGCTGGCGGGCCGTCGCGCGGCCGGCCCGGCGCTGGGGCGGGACGGTGGTTTCGGCCGCGCCGCTCGCCGGAACCGACGCCACGATCACCCAGCTGCGGGTGAGCAGCCTGCTCACCGGCGCCGCGCTGCTCGTGGTGCTGACGGCGGCCGGCTGGTTCGCCCTCGGCCGGGGCCTGCGGCCGCTGCGCCGGATCGAGCACACGGCGGCCGCGATCGCCGGCGGCGACCTCACCCGCCGCGTCCCCGTCCTGGCCGCGCCGGGCACGGAGATCGGGCACCTCGCGGCGTCGCTCAACACGATGCTCGGCCAGCTGGAAGGGGCGTTCGCCGACCGGGCGGCGTCCGAGGCGCGGATGCGGACCTTCGTCGCGGACGTCAGCCACGAGCTGCGGACGCCGCTGTTCGGCATCAAGGGGTCGGCGGAGCTCTACCGGATGGGCGCGCTGCCCGAAGCGTCCGATGTGGACGAGACGATGCGCCGCATCGACCGCGAAGCGACCCGGCTCACCGCGCTCACCGAGGACCTGCTGCTGCTCGCCCAGCTCGACGAGGCACCGGCGGAGCAGCTCGACCGCGCGCCGATGGACCTGCGCACCCTCGCCGTCGACGCC
Organism: Amycolatopsis sp. NPDC028719; assembly: GCF_055565395.1. Classification (NCBI taxonomy): domain Bacteria; kingdom Bacillati; phylum Actinomycetota; class Actinomycetes; order Pseudonocardiales; family Pseudonocardiaceae; genus Amycolatopsis; species Amycolatopsis sp. NPDC028719. Next base: position 266,037 of record NZ_JBVHUL010000006.1, on the reverse strand, counting down.
CGGCACGACCTGCAGGCGCTCGACCCGTCCCGCCCGGTCTCGCTGACCGGACCGGGGGGAACCGGGACACCGGGCCCGGCTCCGGTCGACGGCGACGAAGCCCGCCTGCGGCAGGTGGTCACCAACCTGGTGGGCAACGCGGCCGCCCACACACCGCCGGGAACGCCGGTCCGCATCGGCGTCGGCACGGCGGACGGCCGCGCGGTGCTGGAGGTGACGGACGACGGCCCGGGGATGACGGCCGAGCAGGCGGAGCGGGCGTTCAACCGCTTCTACCGGGCGGACCGGTCGCGGACCCGCACGGCCGGCGCGGACGCGGGCCTGGGGTTGGCGATCGCGCGGTCACTGGCCCGGGCGCACGGCGGGGACGTCGAGCTGGAGACGGTCCTCGGGGAAGGCGCCTGCTTCCGGCTCGCGTTGCCGGTGCCCGACCAGGACTGAGGCCGGTTCGTGTCGGGCAGCGGATGACCGGCCCTGCCTCAGCCGGACCGCCGGGCGCGCAGGTAGCGCAGCGGATGGACGACCCAGTAGAAGTTCACGTCGTAGCCCCAGCCGAAGGTCTTCGGGGTCCAGAACCGCCGGTCGTCCGGGTTCCACGCGCGGGCCCGGATCCGCTCGGCGGTGGGGCGCCGCCAGTCGTACGGGACGCCGGCCGCGTGTCCCTGGGGTTCGATCGGCCGCTCTTCGCGTGGGGCCATCGTCATCACCTTCCCCGGCCAGGATGGACCCGCCGGTGATCAGTGGTCAAACCGGGGACGCCGTCGTACGGTGCGAAGATGAGCGGACTGAGCGGGCAGACCGTCGTGCTGGTCGGCGGCAGTGCGGGCATCGGCTTCGAGACGGCCCGGCTGGCCCGGGCCGAGGGCGCCGACGTCGTGCTCACCGGCCGCGATCCCGGGAAGCTCTCGCAGGCGGCGGAAGCCGTGGGCGCCCGCGGCACCGCCGCGTTCGACGCCACCGACCCGGCCGCGGTGGCGAGCTTCTTCGCCGACCTGCCCGGCACCGTCGACCACGTCCTGATCACCGCCGGCGGCCCGCACTACGGGCCGCTGCTGGAGATGACCGCCGACGACGTGCGCTCGGCGCTCGGCGGCCACATCGCGGTCGCGCTCGAGGTCGCCCGCCACGCCGCGCCGAAGATGCGCTCCGGCGGCTCATTGCTCCTGATGGGCGGCACCGGCGGCCGCCGCATCGGCCACGGGCTCGGCATCGTCTCGGCCGCGACCGCCGCGTTGCCGCCGTTCACCGCGGCCCTCGCGCTGGAGCTGGCGCCGGTGCGCGTCAACCTGATCGCCGCGGGGTTCGTCGACACGCCGTTGTCGGCGACGCTGCTCGGCGACCGGCTGGAGGAGCGCCGGGCCGAGTTGCGGGCGACGCTCCCGATCGGCCGCGTGGTGGGCCCGGCGGACGTCGCCGCGCTGGCGGTCCACCTCATGACGAACACGGCGCTCACGGGCGCGACCTACGACATCGACGGCGGTCAGCAGTTCGTCTGGTGACGCCGGACCGGGCCGAGGGCTTCGACCAGCTCCGCCACCCGGTGGTGCGCCTCGAGCGGGTGACGCAGCCGGCTTTCCGGGTGAATCGTGTAGTGGTTGCGGCGGCCGACGCGCTCGCGTTCGACGTAGCCGTCCGCGATCAGGTCGGCGAGGATGAGCTGCACACCACGTTCGGTGATGCCGACGCGCTCGGCGATGTCGTGCAGCCGGTGGTCCGGATTTTCCGCCAGGCACAGCAGAACGTGCGCGTGGTTGCTCAGGAACGTCCACGTGGCCATGCCCGCAGCTTAGCCGTCCACACTTGACAGACGAAGCACAGTTCGTCATTCTGGAGGAGACGGAGGGGAGTACCCGCCCCGGTCCGGCATCGTCAATCCGGCTGCTCCTGCGCAGACCCGGTGCCGGCGCCGCCTTTCGAGGTGGCCGGGAAGACCTCCGGTTCGCCACCGAACCGGAGGAGTGTGCCGTGACCGTCCCCTTCTGGGCCTGGGCCGCCGTGCTGAGCGTCATCCTGCTCATGCTCGTGGTCGACCTGTTCGCCCACCGCAAGGCGCACGTCGTCGGCGTCCGCGAAGCGCTGACGTGGTCCGGTGTGTGGGTCGCGCTGGGCGTCGCGTTCGGCGCCGTCGTGTGGTGGGTCTGGGGCGCGGAACTCGCGGGCCAGTACTTCGCCGGCTACGTGATCGAGAAGTCCCTCGCCGTCGACAACGTCTTCGTGTTCGCGATCATCTTCGGCTACTTCGCCGTTCCTCGGGAACACCAGCACCGCATCCTGTTCTACGGCGTCATCGGTGCGCTGGTCTTCCGGGCGGTGTTCATCGCCGCGGGGTCGGCGCTGCTCGCGAGTTTCGCCTGGATCCTTTACGTGTTCGGCGCTTTCCTCGTCCTGACGGGCATCCGGATGGCGCTGCACCGCTCGGGGCCGGTGGACTACGAGCAGAACGTCGTCCTGCGCGCGTTCCGCCGGGTCGTGCCGTCGACGGATGTCCACCACGGCAAGAAGTTCCTCGTCCGCGAGGCCGGCCGCTGGGTGGCGACGCCGCTGCTGGCGGTGCTGGTGCTGATCGAGGTGACCGACATCGTGTTCGCGGTCGACTCGATCCCGGCGATCTTCGCCGTGACGCAGGAACCGTTCCTGGTGTTCACGTCGAACGCGTTCGCCATCCTCGGCCTGCGGGCGCTGTACTTCCTGCTCGCCGACCTCATGCACCGGTTCGTCTACCTCAAGCTCGGCCTGGCGCTGGTCCTGGTCTGGGTCGGCGTGAAGATGCTGCTGCTGGAGATCTGGAAGATCCCGACGGGACTGTCGCTGGGCGTGGTCGGCCTGATCCTGGCGACGGCGGTCGTCGCCAGCCTGTTCAAGACACGAACTGCTTCACTGGAAGGGAAAATCCGATGAATCGACTCACGACCGCCGCGGTCGGCGGCGCGCTGGTGCTGGTGCTCACCGCTTGCGGCGCGGCCTCCGAAACCGCGGGCCGGGTCGGCGACGCCGCCACGACGGTCGGCGTCTGCACCGAAGCGGTGCGGATCGCCACCGCCACGCCGGACCTCGCCGACCCGCAGGCCGCGGCGGACCGCGCGCACGCGGCCGGCCGGGAGCTGACGGACCTCGCGGCGCGGGCCGGGAACACGACGGCCGGCGAGGCGATCGACGCCTTGGCCACGACACTGCGCGAGACCACGGTCGACGACCTCGTCACCGGCCCGGCGAACTGGGTGCAGCGCAAGACCGAACAGGTCACCGCGCTGACGAAAGCGTGCGGCCTCTGACCGAATCCCGTTTCCCGGGCGGCAGCACGCGTGATCCGCCGGGCATCAGCCGTGACTGGCGGGGCATCAGCCGTGACTGGCGGGGCATCACGCGTGTTTGCCGGGGCATCACCCGAGCGGTCAGAGCACCGCGAGCCGGTCCAGCAGCCGCTCGGCCTGCTTGATCTCCGCGCTGAGCGGGTGATCCTCCGGGAGGTGCGGGAGGCCGCCGTCGGCGAGGCGGAACGCTTCCCGCAGCGGCGTGTCCGGCAGCGGCGCCCCGGCCAGCCGCAGCGCGCGCACCGCGCCGAGCAGCTCGCACGCCAGCACCGTCCGGTACGCGGCCGTGGCGGCGACCGTGCTGCGGACCGCGTGCGTGGAGAAGCTCGCGTGGTCCTCCAGCCCGCGGGAGATCACGGCCGTGCCGAGCGTGACCGGCGAGGCCGCGTGCCGCAGCGTGCCCAGCGCGTCGTGGGCGACGTACTCGAGGATCATGATCCCCGAACTGCCCGCCGGCCCCTCGGCGAGGAACGGCGGCAGCCCGCTCAGGTCCGGCTCCACGAGGTCGCCCAGCCGCGCGGTGGACAGCTCCGCGACGTGGTGCAGCGCCGCGCGCAGCTGGTCGAACGCCAACGCCACGTAGGCCGTCGAGAACTGGCCGTGGTGGTAGGCCTGCTCGGTCTCGACATCGATCAGCGGGTTCTCCGCGGCGGCGTTGATGTCGATGGCCAGCACGCGTTCGACGGCGGCCGCGGCGTCCAAGGCCGGGCCCTGCACCTGCGGGAACGCGCGCAGCCCGAAGGGATCCTGCAGTCGCCGCCCCTCTGCGACGCCGGTGAGCAGGCGCCGCAGTTCCGCCGCGCACCGGACGGCACCCGGGTGCGGCCGCGCGGCGTGGACGCGCTCCGAGAACGCCTCGGCCGAACCGCCGAGCGCGCAGAACGTCAGCGCCGTGACGACGTGGCTCGCGGCGAGCAGCCGGCTCAGGTCGTGCCAGGCGAGCACGGCCTCGCCGAGGGTGGCGGCGTTGCTGGAGATGAACGCGAGCGCGTCGCCCGGGCTGATCGCGACCGGGTCGAGGTCGCCCGCCGCCCACGGCAGCTCCCCCGCCAGGGTCAAGGCGATCTCCGCGAGCTGGGCGAGGTCGCCGGTGCCGATCGCGCCGCGCGAGTGGACGTGCGGGAGCGCGCCGACGCGCAACGCCGTCTGCAGCACCTCCAGCAACCGCGGGTGCACGCCGCTGCCGCCGGCGGCGAGCTGGTTGAGGCGGATGGCCATCACCGCGCGCACGGCGTCGTCGGGCAGCGGCTCGCCGGTCCCGCCCGCGTGGCTGCGCAGCAGGCGCAGGCCGTGGTGGTCGGCCGACTCCGGGTCGACGACGGTGTGCCGGTTGGCGCCGACGCCGGTGGTGCGGCCGTAGACCGCGCGCTTGGCGCCCAGCTCCACGGCCAGCTGGTAGCTCGACTCAGCCCTCTTCACCGCGTCGGCGCCGAGTTCCGTCGACGCGCTGCGCCGGGCCACGCGCACCACGTCGGCGCAGCGGAGCCCGGTCCCGCTGATCTCGATGCGGTTGGTGTCGGTCATCGCCACCTCGCTTGACACGTTTTCATTCATTCCTAAGGTGACATGAAACTGCTCATTCACACAAGACGGAGGCCTGGTGTCCCGGTCGCTGCACGAGCTGCTCACCGCCCACCGGCTGACCCCGGCGCAGCGGCGCATCGCGGGTTACCTCGCCGACCACCCGGCCGAAGCCGTGGCGCTCACCAGCGCCGAGCTCGCCGACTGCGCACAGGTCAGCCAGCCTTCGGTCACCCGGTTCGTCGCCCTGCTCGGGTTCGACGGCTACGCCGGGTTCCGCCGCTACCTGCGGGACGCCGCGGCCGAGCCCGAGCCGGCGGGCGGCGGCAACAAGTTCCAGCACGCCATCGACGCGGACCTGCGCACCCTCGGCGCACTGCGGGCCCAGCTGGCCGACGACACCCGGCTGCGGACGATCGCGGCGAGGCTCACGGACTCCGTCCCGCTCGTCGTCGCGGGCTACCGCGTCTCGGCGGCCCAGGCCGCCTCTTTCGCTTACCTGGCCGCGAAGATCCACCCGGACGTCCGGCTGCTGACCGACTCCGGCAGCGTCTTCGGCGACTCCCTGCGCCACGCCCACCGGTGCGGCGCGCGGACACTGGTCCTGGTCGCGCTCCCCCGCTACCCGCGGGAAAGCGCCGCCGCCCTGGACCAGGCCCGCGCCCTGGGCCTGCGCACGCTGCTGATCACGGACCGGCCCGTCACGGCGCTCACCCCGCTCGCCGGCGACGTGCTGAGCGCGGGCGTGGCCTCGGAGTTCGTGTTCGACTCCCACGCGGCGGTCGCCTCGCTGACCGTGGCGCTGGTCGAGGCGATGGCGGACGTGGCCGGCGCCACGGCCCGGCAACGCCTGGAAGGCTTCGAAGACTACGCCGCGGAGCACGACCTCTTCCTCCCCGAGTGAGCGGGTCGTGGGGGGGGGGGGGGGGGGGGGGAAAGCACAAAAACCCTACACCACAAAACAGAAGAAAGTGGGGAGGGGCAACAAAGAGAAAGCCGCCACCCACCGTAAGAGAGGCCAAGGT
>NZ_JBVHUL010000006.1:0-260170 GCF_055565395.1 Amycolatopsis sp. NPDC028719 | reverse complement strand
GGGAAGAATTAAGGGGTTGGCGACAGCGCATCACCGGCCACCCCTCTTCTCCTGCGCTGGGGGGGTGTGGGTGGGGGTGTGGGGATTCAACCACCCCCCCCCCCCCCCCCCCCCCCCCCGGGACTCAGCCGAGCTTGGCCCGCAGCGCCGCCGCGATCTCCCCCGCCGCGGCGACCTGCTCCGGGGTCAGCGCGTCCACGAACAGCTCGCGGACCGCCGTCAGATGGGGAACCGTCGCCCCCCGGAAGGCCGCGGCGCCCTCCGTCGTCAGCACCACCTCGGCTCCCCGGTTGTCCGTCCGGCACTCCTCGCGCCGGATCAGGCCGCGCTTCTCCATCCGGCCGAGGTGGTGCGAGAGGCGGCTGCGCTCCCAGCCGATGTCGTCGGCCAGCTGTGACGACCGCAGCCGCTGCCCCTGGGCCTCGCTGAGCGCGAGCAGCACCGCGTAGTCCCCCGGCGAGAGCCCGCACTCCGCCTGCAGCCGCGCGCCGAGCTCCGCGCGCACGGCTTCGGTCGTCTCGATGAAGCCGCGCCAGATGCGCAGCTCTTCCGCGGTCGGCAGCACGCGCCGCCGTGTCGTCCGGGTCACCCTGCCTCCTAGTTGACACGTCAATCATATCGGTGGATGATTGACGTGTCAATCAAAGGAGCCATCATGATCGAGCTGGGCCTGAACTCGTTCGGCGAAGTCGCCACGGACGACGGCCGCACGATGGGCGACGCGGAGACCGTCCGGCTGCTCGTCGAGGAAGCGCGGCTGGCCGAGTCGGCGGGGCTCGACCTCTTCAGCGTCGGCGAGCACTACCGCGAGGGGCACACCGACAGCGCGACGCCCGTGCTGCTGGCGGCGATCGCCACGGCGACCGAGCGCATCAAGCTCGGCACGTCCGTCACCGTGCTGAGCACGAACGACCCGGTTCGGCTCTACCAGGAGTTCTCCACGCTCGACGCCGTCTCGAACGGACGCGCCCAGCTGGTCCTGGGCCGGGCCTCGGCAACGGAGTCGTTCCCCCTGTTCGGCTACGACCTCGCCGACTACGAGCACCTCTTCGTGGAGAAGCTCGACCTCTTCGTGCGCCTGCAACGCGAGGAGAGCGTCACCTGGTCCGGGACGGTGCGAGCGCCGTTGGCCGAGGAAACGCTGCACCCGCGGATGCGCCCGGGCGGGATCCCCACCTGGATCGGCGTCGGCGGCAGCCCGGACTCCGTCGTGCGGGCGGCTCGCTACGGCCTGCCGCTCATGCTGGCCATCATCGGCGGGCGCCCGCAGCGCTTCGCCGGCCACGTGGAGCTCTACCACCGTGCGCTCGACCAATTCGGGCAGCCGGTGCGGCCGGTCGGCCAGCACTCGCTCGGCCTGATCGCCGACACCGACGAAGAAGCCGTCGAAACGTGGTGGCGGTACTGGCAGCCGGTCGTGACGCGGATGGCCGCCGAGCGCGGCTTCCACGAGCCGGACCGGCGGCGTTATCTGTCCGAAGTGGACACCGGGGCCCTGTTCGTGGGTTCTCCGGAGACCGTCGCCCGCAAGATCGCGACCGTGGCGCGGGACCTGCGCCTGAGCCGCTTCGACCTCAAATACGACATCATGCACCTGCCGCGCGCCGCGCGCGCCCGGACGATCGAGCTGCTCGGCCGCGAGGTCGCGCCGCGGGTGCGCGAGCTGCTCGCGAAGGAGCCGTCCCATGTCTGACCTGCAGTTCGGCCTCGACACGTTCGGCGACGTCCCGGAGGACGACGCCGGCCGGCCGCTGTCGCACGCCGCCGCCATCCGGCAGGTGGTCGACGAAGCCGTCCTCGCCGACGAAACCGGCGTCGACGTGATCGCCCTCGGCGAGCACCACCGTCCCGAGTACTCGATCTCCACCCCCGAGACCGTGCTGGCCGGCATCGCCACCCGCACGTCCCGCATCCGGCTGTCCTCCGGCGTCACGGTGCTGAGCTCGGACGATCCGGTCCGCGTGTTCCAGCGCTTCGCGACGGTCGACGCCCTCTCGGACGGGCGCGCCGAGGTGATCCTCGGCCGGGGCTCGTTCACCGAGTCGTTCCCGCTGTTCGGCTACGACCTGAGCGACTACGACGCGCTGTTCGAGGAGAAGCTCGACCTGTTCGTGCGGCTGCTCGACGAGAAACCGGTGACCTGGCGGGGAAAGCTCCGGCCGCCGCTGGAGGACGCCGACGTCTACCCCAAGACCGACTCCGGCCGGCTGACGACGTGGGTCGGCGTCGGCGGCTCGCCCCAGTCGGTGATCCGGACCGCCCACCACGGGCTGCCGCTCATGCTGGCGATCATCGGCGGGCACCCGGGCCGGTTCGCGCCCTACGTCGACCTGTACCGCAAGGCCGCCGCGCAGTTCGGCACCACCGCCCACCCGGTCGGCATGCACTCCCCCGGGTTCGTCGCCGACACCGACGAGCAGGCGCGTGAGGTGTTCTGGCCGCGCTACCGCGTGATCCGCGACCGGATCGGCGCGCTGCGGGGCTGGGCGCCGATCCGGCGCGAGGAGTACGACCACGAGATCGAGCACGGTTCCCTGTACATCGGCTCGCCCGAAACCGTCGCCCGCAAGATCGCCGGTGCGGTCACGGAGCTGGGCGTCGGCCGCTTCGACCTGATCTACAGCTCCGGATCGCAACCGGCGAGCGCCCGCCTGCGCGCCGTCGAACTCTATGGCACCAAGGTGATCCCGATGGTGCGTGACATCCTCTCGGAGGCGAAATGATCATCGGCATCCTCGGCGCGGGCAAGGTGGGCACCGTCCTGGCCCGGCTCGCGCTCGCCGCCGGGCACGACGTGCTCGTCGCCGGCTCGGGCGCGCCGGAGAAGATCGCGCTCACCGTCGACGTCCTCACGCCCGGCGCCGTCGCGACGACCGCGGAAGAGGCGGCGGCCAAGGCCGACATCGTGATTCTCGCGCTGCCCCTGGGCAAGTACCGCACCGTTCCGGCCGCGGCCCTGGCCGGCAAGCTCGTCATCGACGCGATGAACTACTGGTGGGAGGTCGACGGTATCCGCGACGACCTGCGCGTGGCGACCAGCGAGACCGTTCAGTCCTACTTGGACGGCTCCCGCGTCGTGAAGGCGTTCAACCACATGGGCTACCACGACCTGGAAGAAGAGGCCCGGCCCGCGGGAACACCGGGCCGCAAGGCCATCGCGATCGCCGGCGACGACCCGGCCGACGTGACACGCGTGGCGGAGCTGGTCGACGCGTTCGGCTTCGACCCGCTGCGCGCCGGTCCGCTGGCCGAGGGCGTCCGCCTGGAACCGGGCGCCGAAGCCTTCGGCGCGAACGTCAGCGCTGTCGAACTGCGCGCGATGCTCGATCGGTTCGATGTCCGGGCCGGTTAGGCCCCCTCTGGTTTCTGTACCTACTAGTATGTACAGTGCTCGGCGTGGACACCAGGAATCAGCTGATCGACAGCACCCGCGAGCTGTTGTGGGAACGCGGCTACGTGGGCACCAGTCCCAAGGCCATCCAGCAGCACGCCGGTGCCGGGCAAGGCAGCATGTACCACCACTTCTCCGGCAAGCGGGAGCTGGCGCTGGAAGCCGTGCGGCGCAGCGCGGACGAGCTGCTGGCGGCCGCCGAGGCGCAGCTGCGCAAGCCCGGAACCGCCGTCGAACGGATCACCGCGTACCTGCGTCGTGAGCGCGCAGTGCTCAAGGGCTGCCCGATCGGACGGCTCACGCAGGACCCCGAGATCGTCGCGGACCCGGAGCTGCGCGCGCCGGTCGACGAGACGCTGACGCGGCTGCGGGCCCGGCTGGCCGAAGTCCTCGACGAGGGCCGGGCCGCGGGCGAACTGCCGGCCGGCCTGGACAGCGCCGCGCTGGCCGCCACCGTCGTCGCCGTCCTGCAGGGCGGTTACGTGCTGGCTCGCGCCGCCGACTCGCCCGAACCGTTCGACCAGGCCGTTTCCGGTGTCCTGGCCCTGCTCGCCACCCACGTTCGCTGAGGAGCCCGCCGTGCACGTCCGTCCCGTTCCGCCTTCCACCGCCGCGCCCGCCGACGTGATCTCAGGCAGTGCGTGGATGACGTCGCTCGCCGTTCCCGAGGGCCCGTCCCGCACCCGCGTCGACCGCGTGCAGTTCGCTCCGGGCGCCCGCACGCGCTGGCACCGGCACCCGCTCGGCCAGGTCCTCGTCGTCACCGAGGGCACCGGGTACGTGCAGCGGCGCGGCGGCCCGGCCCAGCTGGTCCGGCCCGGCGACACGGTCCGCGTCGCCGCCGGCGAGTGGCACTGGCACGGCGCCACCGACACCAGCGCGATGACCCACCTCGCGATCGAGGAGATCCCCGCCGACGGCTCCGGGACGGAGATCGGCGACCCGGTCACCGGTGCCGATCCCGCGCCCGTCCCCGCCGAGCCCGTCACCCGGACCCTCGTGCTGGAGCAGCAGCTCCCGGCGCCGCGCGTGGTCGACCACGTCGAGATCCGCCGCATCACCATCGTCCCCGGCCGCGGCACCGGCCTGCACGTCCACAATGGACCGGTGTTCGGCAGCATCGAGGCCGGTTCGGCGATCTACCAGATCGAGGGCGAACCCGAGACGCTGCTCCGACCCGGCGACGTGTTCTACGAGCCCGAGGCGGCGCGGATCGCCCGCTTCGACGCCCAGGAGGACGGCGTCACGTTCATCGCCCACTTCCCCGCCGGACCGGGCGAAACCCCGCGCCTCGACCCGCTCGACAGCTAGGCCGGCGCGGCGAAGTAGTCGCCGTTCTCCAGGTCTTCCAGCAGGCCCGGGTGCGTCGGCTCCCACCCGAGCAGCCGCCGGGTATCCGCGCTCGAAACCGGCCCGTCGAAGCCGAACACCCGGGCCATGAACGGGCTCGGGAAGTGCGCAGCCGCCTCCTCCGGCGCCAGGGAAACCGTGGGCACGCCGAGCTTGCGGCCGATCGTCTCCGCGATGCTCTTGAACGGCACGTTCTCCGTCACCCCGTGCAGCACACTCCCGGCCGGAGCTTCTTCCAACGCCAGCCGGAACAGGACAGCCGCGTCGCGCCGGTGCACCGCGGGCCAGCGGTTGGCGCCGTCGGCGACGTAGGCCGAGACCCCGGTCCGGCGCGCCGTGGTGATGAGCATCGGGACGAACCCGTGGTCGCGCGGGCCGTGGACCGTCGGCGCGAGCCGGACCACGGTGCCGCCGAGGTCCAGGCACGCCCGTTCACCCGGGATGCGGAAGCCGGCGATGCCGTCGGCGTCGGGCTCGTCCCGCTCGGCGCTTTCCCGGCCGCCGGGCAGGACCAGCGTGCCCGAGGTGCTGACGAATCGCTTGCCCGCCGCCGCCCGGCCGAGCGCCTCGATCGCGGCCGTGTCGCGCCGGGTCAGGTCGTCCGGGTCGGCGAAGTCGCCGCCGAACGCCATGTGCAGGACGCCGTCGGCCGCCTCGGCGCCGCCGCGCAAGCTGCCGGGATCTTCCAGAGAGCCGCGCAGCGCACTGGCACCCGACGACTCCAGCCGAGCGGCGGCAGCATCCGACCGTGCGAGGCCGGTGACGGTGTGGCCGGCCGCGAGGAGCTCGGCGACGACGGTGGGACCGGTCTGGCCGGAACCGCCGGTGACGAAGACATGCATGCGAACACTCCCCTTAACGCCAGTGACTGGCACTACTTAGCGCCAGTCGCTGACTCTACGCGTAACGCCAGCGACTGACGCAACGTGACGCCAGTCACTGGCGGAATGCGGTAGCCTCGGCTCGTGCCACGAAGCGGAGCGGAAGCGCGCCGCCGCCTTCAGCAGGCGGCTCTCGAGCTTTACGGGGAACACGGATTCGACCGGACCACCACGGCGGAGATCGCCGCACGGGCGGGCCTCAACGAGCGCACGTACTTCCGGCACTTCCCGGACAAGCGCGAAGTGCTCTTCGACGGCGAAGCCGAACTGCGCGACACGATGACCCAGGTAGTGGCCGAAGCGCCCGGCGACCTGACGCCGTTCGAGATCCTGGTGCGCGCGTTCCGGAAAGCCGCGGGAATCCTCGAGGCGAATCGCCCGTTCTCCGAGCCCCGGCTGGCGATCATCGCCGCGACTCCGGCGCTGCGCGAACGCGAACTGGCCAAGCACGCGTCACTCACCGACGCCCTGGCGGAGGCGTTGCGCCGGCGTGGCGTCCCCGCCGGGCCGGCGAGCCTGGCCGCGCAGACCGGCTGGGCGACCTTCCACCACGCGGCCCAGGCCTGGATCGACGACCCATCGCAGAGCCTGGACGTCCATCTGTCGCAGGCTTTCGACGACCTGCGAGCCCTGTCCGCCACCCCGGGAGCCGAACGATGACCGAGCGGAAGGGCGTGCTGATCACCGGCGGCTCGCGCGGCATCGGCCGGGCCACCGCCGTGGCCTTCGCGGCGTGCGGCTACCGCGTGGCGGTCCACTACGCCACCCGGCGCGACGACGCGGAAACGACGCTGCGCGAACTGACGGGCTCCGGGCACACGGCCATCGCCGGCGACCTGGGCGATCCGGCCGCGGCACGCCGGGTCGCCGACGAGGCGGTCGGGACGCTCGGCCGCGTCGACGTCCTGGTCAACAACGCCGCCCGGGCCCCGACGGACCAGACCCGGCACGCCGTCGCCGAGGTCGGTTACGACCAGTGGGTGGCGGCGTGGCGGCGCACGGTCGACGTCAACCTCCTCGGCGCCGCGAACGTCACCTGGGCCGTCGCCCGGCACCTGATCGAGCAGGGCCGGCCGGGCAGCGTCGTCAACGTCGGCTCACGCGGCGCGTTCCGCGGCGAGCCCGAGCACCCGGCGTACGGCGCGAGCAAGGCGGCCCTGCACGCGTTCGGCCAGTCGATGGCGATCGCCTTGGCACCGCACGGGATTTCGGTGACGTCGGTGGCGCCGGGGTTCGTCGCGACCGAGCGCCAGGAGTCCAAGCTCGCCGGCCCGGGCGGCGAAGCGCTGCGGGACCAGAGCCCGTTCGGGCGGGTGGGCACGGCCGAAGACGTCGCCGCTGCGATCGTCCACCTCGCCTCCCCGGAGGCGGCGTGGAGCTCCGGCGCGATCCTCGACGTCAACGGGGCCTCGTACCTGCGCTGACCGGACGGTGCCGCGCTACCGGCGGGCGCCGGTCAGCGGCGGCGGGTCGAACCGCACGTAGCGGCCGGTGCCGCCGGCGGCTTCGTTGAGGCGCCACGGCTCCGCGACGTCACCCCACCGCCCGGTCTCGATCCGGGACTCCAGCGCGTGCAGCGCCGCGATGGTCTCGGACGGCCGGAAGGCGCAGTGCCCGGTCGCGCCGACGTAAGCCTGGCGCAGCAGCGCGCCGCCGCCCGCCCGGTGCACTTCCTTGCCGTACCAGTCTTCCTGCTCCACCGGGACGAGCTGGTCGGCCGTGGTGTGGATGTCGAGCGTCGGCACGCGCAGCCGCCCCGTCACCGTCGACGTGCGCGCGAGGGTGCGCACCGCCTGCGGGTCCGGCCGGATGTCGGCGTCGCGGGACAGCGTCGCGAGGTCGGCGCCCAGGTCGAGCCCAGCCGTCCGGTACAACGACCGGACCTGGCGGAAGTGGCTGCTGCCGGCCAGCAGCGCGCGGTAGTCGACGCCCGCGGTGAACGCGCTGTTGCCGCCCGCCGCCAGCTCGATCTGGTACCGGCCGGTGACGACGAACCCGAGCACGAACTGCGCGAGTTCCTGTTGCTGCTGGACTTCCTGGTCCGCGTAGTCGCTCGGCGGCGTCGGGCCGGTGAACCAGCCGGGCTCGTTCATCAGCGCCGCGGCGAGCGCGATGCGCGCCCGTCCTTCGGGCGTGCTCTGCGCGTCGGTGGCGATCTTCGTCAACGCGGCGGCCGACGCGCTCGCTTCGTCCGGGCTCGCGAACCGGACGAGCTTGATCTCCTGCGTGGGCGCGAGGAGGTGGGCGAGCGCGTATTCGCCGTCCAGCTGGTAGTTGTTCAGGTTCAGGCCGCCGGCGACGAGTCCGCAGGTGCTCAGCACGCCGTCGAGCCGGTGGCCGCCGGCTTCGGCTTCGCGGGCGCTGACCAGCCCGCCCATCGACGTGCCCCACGCGATGGTGCGGCGCGGGGGCCCGGTCAGCCGGCCGGCTGCCGCCAGCGCGCCGAACTGGTCGTCGACGGCGGAGGCGAGCGCCCACCACGACGGGCCGCTGTAGGACGAGCCGACCAGCGCGTACCCGCCGGCGAGCAACGCCTGGCGCGTTTCGTCGTCCGGCGCGTTCTGCGCGGCGAGCGGCCCGAAACCGTGGCTGTACAGGATGGTCGTGCCGTTCCAGGCGGCCGGGACGTCCGCCACCCAGGTGGCGCCGTCGGGCAGCTGACCGGTGTGGTGCCCGCTCGTCGCTCCGGCCGCGACCCCCGAGGAGAGGCCGCCGGTCACGAGAACGGTGCCGATGAGGGCCAGGACGCGGCGGTACCACCTGCGCGTGCTCATGCGAGCAGGGTGGCACGCCGACGCGACGATGTACAGGTTTCCTGTCTTTACTGATCCGGGCAGAAGTAGGCCGGCCCCCGAGTGGCACGTAACCGTTTTCGCCGGGACGTCAGTGCGACGGACGATCCGAAAGCGCCGCGTGGCAAGCGACGACGTATGCGCGGAACCTGGCCGTGTCCCGCGGGTTCAGCGCGGCGACCATCCGTTGTTCGAGCGCGACGACGTCGTCGCGGACGCGGTCGAGGATCTCCGCGCCGGCTTCGGTCAGGCTGATCACGCGCCGCCGCCGGTCCCGGGGATCACCGTCCCGCGCGATGCAGCCCCGCCGTTCGAGCGCGACCACCATGTCGGCCATCGCCTGGTCGGTGACGAACGAGTTGCGCGCGAGCTCGGCGGTGGTGAGCCCGGACCGCCGCTCCAGCACGGTGAGCGCGGTGTACTGCAACGGCGTGAGCGCGACCGGGCGCAGCACGTCGTCCAGCCGCGCCCGCACGGCGAGCTCCAGCTGCTTCACGAGGTACAGCAGGCCGGGCCCGGCGGCGCCGGCGGCGGGAACAGGCTGGGACACGGGGTCCATGGTGACCGACGCCCGGACGGGCCGCCGGTCAGGGTTCCGGCTCCTTGAGGACCTCGGTGGGCAGCCCGAGGTTCTCGACGATCCGGTCGACAGCACTCCCCAGTCCCACGAAGTCCTCGCCCAGCGGATCGATCACCAGGCGCCGGACGTTCGTGACGTGCGCGGGCGCCGCCACGGCCAGGTGCGCGCGGCCGGCGTCGGTGAGGGTCGCGGTCGTGAAGCGGCGCCCCTGGCCGGTGCAGACCTTCCGGGTCACCCAGCCGCGGTCCTCGAGCCGGGCCACCGCGTGCGAGATCCGCGGCAGCGATCCGTTGGCCATCTCCGCGATCTCGCTCATCCGCAGGCTTTCCCCCGGCACCACGGACAACCGGGCCAGGATCATGTACCCCAGCAAGGTCAGGTCGGCGTCCCGCAGCAGCTGGCTTTCCAGCGTTCCCGGCAGCGTGAGCAGGATCTTCGCCAGGTTGATCCACACGCGCCGCTCGTCTTCGCCGAGCCAGCGGACCGGCTCCTCTTCCTGTTCGCCCACGCTTGACTTTAACACGCAACCCAATCTACTTTTGGGTTTAACACGCAACCCAAGGAGCAGCGATGACCACCACCGCCACCCGGACGTCCGCCACGGCCCTCCGCCTGGGGGTCGCCGTCGTGGCGGCCGCCGCCGTGAACGCCGTCATCGCGCTCACGGCGTCCTCGCTCGACGACGGCGGGATCGGCATGGGCCTCAACGCCGCCTCCTACCTGCCGGCGACCGTGCTCGGGTTCCTCCTCGGCACCGCGGGCTGGCTCCTGATCGCCCGCCGGGCCCCGAAGGCGCTGCGCGTGGTCGTGCCCGCGGTTCTCGTCCTGACCTGGGTCCCGGACCTGCTGCTGCTGACCGCGGGCGCGACCGCCGCCAACGTCGCCGGGCTGATGCTGATGCACCTGGTGGTCACGACGGCGGTGGTCCTCGCGCTGCGCCCGACCCTGCGCGACCCGGCCGTGGCGACCGCGGCTCCGAGGCCCGTGGCCCGGTAACGTCCCGGGAATGGACTGGGAACCGACGAGACGGTCACTGCACGGCGTCGCGGAGCTGCTGCTCGCCGGTCCGCAGCACCGCGCGACCGGGCGCATCGACCTCCGGGTGGTGGCCGGTGGGTTCGCGACCGTCGCCGGTCCCGCGCTGCGCGTCGAAGGGGACGCGCTCCGGACGGACTCCGCCCGGCTGCCGCTGGCCGGGCGCACCTACGCCGAAGTGGCGGCGGAGGCCGGACTCGAGGCGGGCGAGCCGGCCGGCGTCTACTCCGGCGGTCCCGGTGTCCGGCCCGGCGAGACGATCACGTTCGCCGCGGACGCGCTGAAGTCGTTGCTGGCGGCCTTCTCCGACGGAGACCGGGCGCTGCGCGAGTTCGCCCCGGACGTCACGCCGGTGCTGTGGCCCGAGCACTTCGACGTCGCGATCACCCTCGACGAGGTCAACTACGGCGTCTCCCCCGGCGACGGCTACCTGGGCGAGCCCTACGCCTACGTCGGCCCGTTCGAGCCGCGGGAGGGCGAGTTCTGGAACGCACCGTTCGGGGCCGCCCGCCCCTTGCGCGATCTCGACGGAGAAATCACGGCGTTCTTCCACGCCGGCCGCGAACGGCTGTGAACCGATCAGGCCAGGGCCGCGCGGGTCACTGCTCCTGGAACATCGCAAGCAGGCCGCGCGGTGCGTCGTCGCCGAAGAGCAGCTCGTGGAGCTCGTTTCCGTCGGCGGCCGCCTCGGCGCCCCGGGCGAACATCGCCCGCTCGAACCCGGCCAATGCGGCCTCGACGTCGTCGTGCGCGGCGAGCGCCCGGCCGAGTTCGGCGCCGTCGAGCATGGCCAGGTTCGCGCCTTCGCCGTTCGGGGCCGCCAGGTGGGCGGCGTCGCCGACGAGCGTCACGCCCGGGACCCGGTCCCACCGGTGGCCGACCGGCAGGGTGTGGAGCGGGCGGAGCACCGGTGGGGTGTCGCCGTCGGTGATCAGCGCGGTGAGCTCCGGGGCCCAGCCCTCGAACTCCCGCGCGGTCCGCTCGATCGCGGCGGCCGCGTCGGTGAAGTCGCCGAACCACTCCACCGGCTCGGTCAGCGCGACGTAGGTGTGCAGGGTGCCGCCCT
Organism: Amycolatopsis sp. NPDC028719; assembly: GCF_055565395.1. Lineage (NCBI taxonomy): Bacteria > Bacillati > Actinomycetota > Actinomycetes > Pseudonocardiales > Pseudonocardiaceae > Amycolatopsis > Amycolatopsis sp. NPDC028719. The sequence continues at coordinate 249,075 of NZ_JBVHUL010000006.1, read as the reverse complement.
TTTCGCGGTGGGCCTGGATCCCCTTGCCCGGGGCGAGCGCCAGCAGGGCCCCGCCGCCGACCGCCTTCGCGGCGGCCGGGTGCCGGGTGTCGCCGTCGTAGAGGAAGGTCTCGACGTACGAGCGGCCGATGTACTCGGGGACGGCCGCGGAGAGCAGTGGCCGGACCTTCGACCACGCGCCGTCCGCCCCGACCAGCAGGCTGGTGGTGACGGTGGCGCCGCCGGCGAAGGTCACCTCGTGGCGGCCGGCGCCCAGCGCGCGGACCGCCGTGACCTTGTGTCCCCAGTGGACGGTGCCTTCCGGGAGCGAGTCGAGCAGCAGCTGCCGCAGCTCGCCGCGGGGCACTTCGGGCCGGCCTCCGGTGCCGTCGTCGGGCTCGTCGTACAGGACCGAGCCGTCGCGGTCGAGGATCCGGGTGGCCTGGTGCCCCTCCAGGACGAGCGCCCGGAACCCGTCCGTCAGGCCGGCCGCCTCGAGGGCGACCTGGCCGGTGCGGGTGTGGATGTCGAGCAGGCCGCCCTGCGTGCGGGCAGCCGGGGACGCTTCGGCCTCGTACACCGTGACCGGGACGCCGTGAACGTGCAGGACGCGAGCGAGGACGAGGCCGCCGAGGCCGGCGCCGATGATCGTGACGTTCATGATGACTCCTTCAGGGCTGGAATGTCATTCCATAATGGAACAGCGTTCCAGACATGTCAAGATGAGGCATGCCACCCCGCGCCCACCGCCGTACCGAAGCCCTCAGCCGCGAACGCATCGTCGAGGCGGCGGTCGAGCTGCTGGACGCCCGCGGCGAGAGCGGGCTGACGTTCCGGACGCTGACCGAACGCCTCGCCACCGGAGCGGGGGCGATCTACTGGCACGTCGCGAACAAAGGCGAACTGCTCGACGCCGCCACCGACGGCGTCTTGGCCACCGCCCTGAAGGCCGGCTCGCCCGGTTCCCCGCGCGACGAGGTCCGCGCGGTCGCGCTCGGGCTGTTCGACGCGATCGACCGGCACCCCTGGCTCGCCACGCAACTGGCGCTGCAGCTTTCGCGCGGGTCGGTGACCCCGCGGATCTTCGAAGCCGTCGGCCGCCCGGTCCACGCACTGGGCGTACCGGAGGGCCACCGCTTCACGACGACGTCGGCCCTCGTCAGCTACATCCTCGGCGCGGCCGGGCAGAACGCGGCGAACGCCCGGCTCCCGGTGGTCCCCGCGAACCGCACCGAGTTCCTCGACACGGTCGCGAGCGCCTGGGAGCAACTGGACCCGGAGGAGTACCCGTTCACCCGGTCGGTGGCGGCCGAGCTGCGGGGGCACGACGACCGCGAGCAGTTCCTCGCCGGGGTGGACCTCATCCTCGCCGGCATCACGGCCATCCACCGGCCCGGCGAATCGGAGTGAAACTCGGGTGGCACTCAGTGCCAGCAGCGGTCAGCCGCGCAGGACTTCGCCGACCCGGGCGACGACCTCGTGCAGCGGTGTCGCCGTGGTCAGCACCGCCACCACCGTGGCCTCGTCGCCGGCCGGAGTCCGGAACGCGTCGATGACCAGCGCGAACGCCTCGGCCGCGGTGGCCTTGATGTCCCCGGTGCCGCCGGCGCGCAGCCAGCGCCGGAGGACGTGGTTGTTGGCGGCCGCGATCGCCGCGGCGGCGACGGCCGCGCGCAGGCTCGCGGTCTCGTCGCCCTGCTCCTCGTAGCGCGCCTGCAGGTAGCGCGCGAGCACCCGCTGGTAGCGGTCGACGGTCGCGACCTCCTTGTCCCGCAACGAAGGGACCGTGCGGGTGAGGGCGAAGCGCTTGAGCGACACGTCGAGGTCGGCGGCGTAGGAGTCGAGCACCAGGCCGACCGCGGCGCACGCCACTTCGACCGGGTCGCGGCCCGGGCCGGCGGCGGCGAACTCCTCCTCCATCTCCGCCACGATCTCGTCGTGGTTCGCGAAGAGCACGTCGTCCTTGGCGTCGAAGTACCGGAAGAACGTGCGGCGCCCGACGCCGGCGGCGGCCGCGATGTCGTCCACCGTGGTGGCCTCGTAGCCGTTGGCCGCGAACAGGTCCACGGCCGCCGAAGCGAGCGCGCGACGCAGCTGCCGGCGGCCCGCGGGGGTCGCCCCGACCCGGGTGGCCGGGGCGCGGCGCGGCGATTCGGTCATGGCCGGACGGTAGCAGCCGCACTTGCTAGCGGCACTGAGTGCCGTTAAGCTGACGGTCGCTGTCCCACCCACCTCGTGGAAAGGCGTCGACGATGTCGCTCGACCAGCAGGTGCCGACGAGCACCGCCGCGCCCCGCGACCCGGCGGGCGACCGGGTCGACGCCTACTACGGCCGCCTGTTCGGCTGGCCGGTGAGGTGGCGTGGCGTCCACCCGTTCCTGGCACTGGAGAACGGGATCTGCGCGGTGACGCTGCCCAAGCTCAGCGCCGGCCCGGTCCTGGCCCGCTTGGCGGCGACCGGCTGCCAGGGCCCGGCCATGCACCTCCCCACCCAGCAGGGCCCCCGGGTGGCCCTCCTCGCGGAGACCGACGGCCTGATCCCACCGCGCTCGTCGCTGCCTCCCACCGTCGAAGTCCTCGCGTGGGGCACGCTGCTGCCCCTGCCGGTCGGCGCGCACCGGGTGGACGTGGCGACGGAGTGGCTCTCGGCTCCCGATCCGCACCAGCGGTGGCTGCCCAGCCTGGGCGCGGTCCTCGCGGGCATCCCCGAACGCCGGTAGCCCGGAACCGCCGAAAACGGTTCGACGGCTTCGCGGGGTCCTGCCACAGTGGCGGACCATGGGGAACGTCGAGCTGCTGACCGCCGAGGACGTCGAGCTCATGCAGGGTCTGGCGCAGCGCATCACCGCCACCCGGCTCGACCTGGTGAACGGCGACGCGTCGTACGGCGAGCTGGCCTGGAACTGGGGCCGCGGGCACGCCGAGCACAACGCGAGCTGGCCGCGCCGGCTGTGGTTTTCCGGCGGCGAACTGGTGGCGTGGGGCTGGGCCCAGCTCCCGCGCCGGGTGCGGCTCACCGACGGGTCGGTGAAGGACGTCACGGGCGCGTCCTTGGTGCACCAGGTCCACCCGGAGCACGCGGGCCTGATCGACGACGTGATCACCTGGTTCGACGCGACAGCGGGGGACGTCGAGCGCTCGGTGCTGCCGGGTGCGGCCGACGAGTTCGCGCTCGAGCGCTGGGCGGCGCACGGCTACGAGACCGACCCGGGTGCCCTCGGCGACCGGGGGTCGTGGACCCAGCTCAACGAACGCGACCTCGACGAGATCGAAGAACCGGTGCTGCCGAAGGGATTCCGCTTCCGCACCGCCGACGAAGCCGGGCCCGGGGCCGCGGTCCAGGCGCACGTGGCCGCGTGGGCTCCCACGGCATACACGGTCGCCGGCTACGAGGGAGTCCGGCGGACCCCGGCCTACCGCGGCGACCTGCACGTGCTGGTGGAGGCACCGGACGGGACGATGGCGGCCTCGGCGATCCTGTGGCTCGACGAAGTGAACAAGACCGTCGAGTTCGAGCCCGTCGGGACGCACCCGGAGCACCGGCGCCGCGGGCTGGGCCGGGCGCTGATGCTGCACGGGATGCACCGGGCCCGCGCGGCGGGTGCACGGCACGCGACGGTCGCCTGCCTCGGCGCGCCGGGCCACCCCCGGGCCCGCGGGCTGTACTTCGGCGTCGGCTTCCGGGAGCTTTCCCGGGACACGCCGTTGATCAAGACCGCCGGCCGCTGAGTCCACAGTGGACATACGCGCTTCCGCGGGCGGCGTTTGACGGCTTCGCCGGTGGGGTATTCCCCAACCCCGCGATTCCACGCAGCCCCCGCCGCCCGGTCGAGCCATGGGCCGTGGTCGCCCGGCCTGGGCTGTGAGGAAGCGATGACTCGTGAAGGCACCGCCGGGACGACCCGGCTCGAAGCGACGAACATCGGTGCGACGGTCTCCCGGCCGCCGTGGACGGCGTTCGCCATGGTCCTGGTCATCGTCGCGGACCAGGTGACCAAAGCGTGGGCCTGGCGCGAAGTACCCCGGGCGCACATCAACTTCGGCGGGAACCCGCTGGTCGGGCCGGTCGTCGGCGCCTGGTACGCCGGTCCGGTGACGGGGGCGGTGCTCGACCTCGCCGGGAGCGCGACGCTGACGGCCGCCGTGCTGCTCCTCCTGCGCCGTGGGCACCCGGTGCTCCTGCGGGCTCCGGCCGCGCTCGCGATCGGCGGCTGGACCAGCAACCTGCTCGACCGCCTCGGGCTGCACCACCTCACCGCACCGGGCAGCGTCCGCGGCGCCATCGACTTCGTCCCGGTCGGCCGGTACACCTTCAACGTCGCGGACTTCTTCATCATCGGGGCGACCTTGGTGTTCGCCCTCGCCCAGGGCCACCGGTGGGCCACGGCGAAGCTGTCCCACACCGGCGCCGACATCCCCCGCACCCCGCTGCGGCTCCGGACCCCGGCGCGCATCCTGACCGCCACCGGAGCCGTCGCGCTCGTCGCCGCCGTGACGCTCGGGGCCACCCACTACGGCGGGGCGACGCATCCCCCGCGCGCCCACCGGACCTCCGCGACCCGGTGAGACCGAGGTTCAGTCGGTCGCGCGGCGGAGCCAGGCGTTTCCCGCGGTGAGGCGGGCGGTGAAGCCCGTCTCGTCGCGGTGGAGGGTGACCTCGCTGCAGATCTGGTGCGCGATCCACAGCCCGCGGCCGCCGATCCGGCGGGCGGCCGGGAGCAGGCCGGCGTACGGGTCGCCGGGTCCTTCGCCGGTGTCGTGCACGGTCACGACCACGTGGTCGGCGTCCGCCCAGATCTTCAGCTCGACCGGGGGCCGGCCGTGGCGCAACGCGTTGTCGACGAGCTCGCTGACCGCCAGCACGAGGTCGTCGATCTCGGCGGCGGCCAGGTCGGTCTTGATGACGTCGAGTACCGCCCGCCGGGCCGCCGACGGCTGCGGGTCGGTGAGCTGGGCCAGCGGCGCGGTGTGCTGGATCGGGTGGGGCGTCATCGGCCGCGGGCCGGCCAGGAAGGCCGTCGGTTCGACGAAGGCGGTGTTGCCGCGGCGCCCGCCGCCGGGCGTGGCGACGAAGCGGTGCGTGCGGGCGACGTCGTCGAGCACGTGCCGCGGGGTGGTCCGCGTGTCGTAGGCGCAGATGGTGCGCAGCGGGAACTCGTCGTAGGCGTGGTCGACCGCGGCCTCGTACCGGGCCCACCAGTCCCACGACGTGTCGATCGCGAAGCGCGGGAGCTCGCCGACGATGCGGATGCCGGCGGCCCCGTCCGCGACGAACCCGGCCATCAGCTCGCGGTAGGACCTGATGGCGGCGGCGGGCCGGGCGTAGACATCGCCGAACGGCAGGTACTGCACCTTCGCCGACGGGGAAAGGTTCCGGCGCACCAGTTCGGCCCGCTCGGGCCCCAGGGACACCACGGTCGGCTCGCCCGCGGCCAGGCCGGCTTCGAGGAACGGGACGGTGACGGCGAGCAGTTCGGCGTCGGAGCCGTAGCTGACGGCGGCGTGGTCGTGGCCCCGGCGGGCGGTGTCCGGCCCGGCGGTCACGACCCGCGCTCCCCGGCCGGCCGCCGGCACCCGTGACCGCGAACCGGCGGAGAAGGCTCGTTGTCGCGCCGTGTCGGCATCTGCACGGTCCGAGAATACGCCGCCACCCGGCGACCGGGTGCACCGCGACGAGACGACCGTCACGGCGGGCCCGTTTCCCGGCTCACCTAGAGCAGGACGTCGCGAGTCAGTTCGAGGTGACCGTGGTGCTGCGCCAGCTCTTCGTACACGTGCTGCAGCGCACCCCCTTGCGAGCGGCCCGCCGGGGTCTCCGCGTAGCCGGCGGGCGCCGGCGCCCGCAGCGGTGCGGCGGACTCGGCCGCCGACAGGTCGGCACGCAGCTGTTCCTTGGCGGCGGCGACCCGCTCGATCAACGGGGTCACCGGGCCCGACGCGGTGAACTCCGCGTCCCGGTCGCGCTCCACCGCACGGCCGGCGACCAGCGACCCGGCCCAGAACTCGAGCACGCCGAGGCAGTGCGTGACGATCACGTAGGGCGTGTTCGCGCCGGGCAGCGGCGGGCGCCGGTTGGCCCGCTCGTCGCCCAGCTCCGCGAGGATCGCCGCCATCCCGTCCAGCGCCCGGCCGGCGAACCACAGGTAGTCGTCGTCACTGATCTTCATCCGCACTCCCCTGGTCACCCCTCGAAGCCGGTGGCGCCGTCGATCTGCTCGCGGAGGATATCCGCGTGCCCGGCGTGCCGCGCGGTCTCCTCGATCAGGTGCACGTAGATCCACCGCAGCGAAACCCGGCCGAGCCGGGGCATCGGCACGGTGCCGTCGAGCGCGAACCGCGCGGCCACCCGCCGGGATTCCGCACAGGCGAGTTCGTAGTCCTCGACGAGGGTCTCGACGTCGGTCACGTCGTCGACGCTCCAGCCGTCGTCGGCCACGTCCGCCGGCCGCCCGTCCAGGACGCCGGCGAACCACTCCCGCTCGACCGACGCCAGGTGCCGCACGAGCCCGGCGAGCGTCGTGGCCGACGGCACCAGCCGGCGCCGCGCCGCCTCCGCCGACAGGCCCGACACCTTCCGGACGACGATGCCCCGGTACAGGTCCAGAAACGTTTCCAGCACCTCGCGTTCGCCGCCGGCGGCGACCAGCTCGTCCGGAGCGAGCGGTGGATCGGGAGACGTCGTCACGACGAGCACCTTACGTGCCTGGCTGGGGATCGGCTTGAGAAACGCCCGCCTGGTCGCCACCCCGGCACAACGGCTGCGCTCGCTGCTGCCCAGAGGCGCCGATGAAACCATCGTAAAACGATTGCGTCCAGGCGTTCGAACAACAGTTACCGCCGCTTCGAAGGAGGTGCCAGCATTATTTGCCCGCACGCCCGGAACGCGCGCGGCGGCGGACCCGGCCGGTCAGGACGAGATTTCCATCTCCAGTCCCATGATCCGGACGGTGCGCCGGCGGCGGAGCCAGCCGCGGGCGGGCGCGCCGTCCGGGAGCTCGTCGAGGATCGCCTTGCGCTGCGCCGACGTCGTCGAGCGCCAGCGCATCGCGAGCACCGGGCGGACCGGTGCGATGAAGGGGCGCACCCGCTCGTGCGCCCCGGCCAGCCGGATTTCGTAGTCGCGGTCCGGCCGGTACGCGAGGTCCAGGTCGATCAGCGGCTCGGCGCCGCCCGCACGGTGGTGGCAGCGCGACAGGACGCGGGCCAGCTCGTCCAGCGCGACCTGCAGGGTGCAGGGCATCTGGTCCTGCCAGCGGCCGAGGCGCGGGGCGTTCACCGCCGCCGCCATGACGTCGGCCGCGAGCACGACGAGCGCCCGGACCGGCGTCCCGGCGAGCTCGACGCGGATCCGCCTGCCGTCCGCGTCGACGGAGAAGCGGAGCACCCGGTCGGCCACGACGGCGCCCGACCGCAGCCGCACCCACTCCTCGACGGCGTCGGGCGAAGGGCAGGACGACACGAAGGTGAACGCCAGCTCGTCGCCGGCGAGGTTCATCGCGACCGGGAACAACGAACCGAGGTCGTGCATCAACGCCGTGCCGATGACGAGTGCGGCGCGGGAGCCGCCTCCGGTCATCCCCCTCTCCTCCCCCGAGCTACACCTGCAGGTCGGATTCGATGCGCTTGAGGTAGTGGCGGGCCAGCGCGAGGTTCGCCCGCTCCCGGTCCAGCACCAGGTACAGGAACAGCGAGTTCCGCGAGGTGTTGATCAAGCGGATCAGGTGGTACTGGCGGTGCAACGTGATCAGGATGTCCTCGATGGTGTCGTTGAGCGCGAGCGAGGACATCACCCGCAGCTTCGCCCGCACGACCTCGGTGTTGCCGGCGGCGGCGACCTCCAGATCGAGCCACTCACCACCACCGCTGGTGCCGAGCGACATCCCGCTTTCGTAGTCGACCAGCGCGACCCCGACGGCGCCGGCGATGGACATGGCTTCCTTGAGTGCGGTATCGATGTTCATCATCATCCTGCAACCTTTCCGTTGAACTGCCTTGCTACGCGGCCAGGATCGTCCCGATCCGCTCGATGACGGGCCGGGACTCGAAGAGGAGGCGCCCGACGTTCAGGCCCTTGTCCCCCAGGACGACCATCAACGCCAGCCGGCCCACGGCGTAGACGGCCATGTAGCCATCGCTCCCGAAGACGACGGTCTGGCTGAGCGTGCCTTTGCCGGTCATTTCCGCGGCCTGGCGAGCGATCCCGAGATCAGCCGCGGCGAGCGCGGAGATCTTCGCCGGATCGATGTAGTCGTCCGCGTCGGCGATGATCGGTATCCCATCGACCGCGGCGAGCACGGTCCCGGTCACCCCCGCCACGCTGTCCCGCAGATTTCGCAGCTCGGCGGCCAGTGCGTCGAAGTCCAATTCTCTCTTTCCTTCATAAACCGGCAGCCGAAGAGCTGATCATCCGTTCGGGTTGCCCTGCCGCGGGGACCCTACCGCCATCATCACTTCCCGCCTATCCGTGGCGCTTACTCCCTCGATGCCTTTACACGATCGAGTGAAGCGGAGTGGTTGATGTAACCGAAATTAATTCACCGACGAGGCTTCCGTCCATTGATCACGCCACGTCCGGCGTTGTTGTTCCGGATTTTCTGCGGCATGCATTGAAATGCGCTTATGCGATCTTCGTGGCCGATCACGGTTGTATCTCTGGGTAATCAGCAGTTCACTTTCGCCCGTTTGCCGATGCCGTCACGTCGCTTGGTGACCGGGGTCCGACTCCGCGTGCAGGCGGTCGCCTTTTGGGGCCGGTGGCGCCTGAAGGGTGGTCGGGGTCGCGGGCCGGAGGCGGGCGAGCTGGCGCGGTTGGGTCGGAGTGCTCGCTGTCCGGCTTTGACAGCTCGGGCCTAGGTGATCGTGGCCCCCGCCTGCGGGGCTGGCGAGCCGGTACAGCTTGATCGGAGAGCCGGACGTCCGGCTTCGGCAGCTCCGACCTCGGTAATCGTGGGAGCCACAGTCTGCGAACGGAGGAACCTGTACGGCTTGGCCGGAGTTCCGGTCATTGGCTCTCCTGCTTCAGGCGTGGGTGTAGGCCCGTAGCCGGTTGGCTGCGGGCCCTACCCCGTTTGTTCATGCCGCGAATGGCAGTGGTTGGTGGAGGTTGTTGCGCCGGGGTTTTCGGCGTTTGTCCAGGAACGCCGGTGGCAGGAATTCGGGTAGGCCGTCGGCGGCGATGCGGACTTGCCAACCCGAGCGGTGCAGGAGCCGGAGGTGGTGAGCGCACACAACCAGGTTGCCGAGTTCGGTCGGGCCGCCATCGGACCAGTGTCGGATGTGGTGGCCTTGGCAGTGGCGGGGTGGGCGGTGGCATCCGGGGAAGGCGCAGCCGCGGTCGCGCAGGTACAGCGCGCGGCGGAGTGGGGTGGAGACAAGGCGGTGGTGGCGGCCGAGATCGAGAAGCTCGCTCTTGGTGCCAAGGACGGCGGGGATGAGCATGCAGTCGCAGGCGTGAATCCGGGCTTCGGCGGCGGAGATGGTGCCGAGGTCGCCGAAGAGGGCCCGGCCGAGGCTGGGCTCGGGCATGGTGCCGAGGGCGGCCAGACCGGTAGCAGGCGTGGTGGTGCCGGTGTTGCCGAAGGCGGCCGGACCGGCAGCGGAGGTGGTTGCGGTGTCGCCGAGCATGGCCTGGCCGATGCCCGACTTCAGGTCCGCCAACGACACCGCCACCATCACATGGGCTCGCTCACCGGCTTGCATCGGCAGGTCTGGGGAATTGAAAGCCAAGTCGATCACGTCGGAAAAGGCGTCCAGCAGGGCGCTGACGCGGGCGCCGGTCTCGTCATCGAAACAGCCGTTCAACTCCCAAAACCCGGCTCTCTTACGACGCAACGACAACTCGCGACTGGGCATGGCCGGTTCAGTCTCGTCCGGTTCGGCGAGCAGAGAACCGATCTCGGCCTCGGCAGACCGCGCAACAGTGAGCAGTGCGGAGATGCGGTCGGCCAAGGCCACCGCATCCGCTTGCCACACCGTTTCCCTGTCCATCCTCGGCGAGGACACCGTTGCATGGGGAATCGGCGCTCCGGCACCGAGCGGCAAGCAAGGACAAGAAGCGCCGATTTCCCACGCCCCGGCGAAGCCGCATCTTGAAAACTCGACCACGTAGACCTCTGCAAAGGTGCGCGACCTCGAGGCGTCACCGACGCCCGGAGCATCCGGCAGCCCCAAGCTGCAGCGGACCAGAGCCCCCAGTTCACGCCAAGACACCGAACCTCGGCCGAAAGGACGAGGCCCCCGGTACCTTCGGCCGAGGTGACCGACCCCTGGCTCCCCTAGCTTGATCGTGAAGAGGGACCGAGGGAGGCACGCATGGAGTTGCGCACCAGAAGGGCCGGAGTCACCGCCGTCGCGGCCGCTGTCGTCACCGTCGGGGCCACCGTGATGGCCACCGCCGCCGACCCCGTCGCGCCGGAGGTCGTCAGTGCGACGCCGGCCGAAGCCGGGCATGAGGGCCAGGGCAAGTACACCTCCGGGGACTACGTGCTGAACGTGCGCGAACTGGACGACGATGGCGAAGGCACGAGCACCACCATCGGCCCGCACACCTCGTACTACTCGAAAACCCTGCACGGCAACGGTTCCCGGACGCCGACCGTCGTCAAGTTCTCCGTCGGCCGGGACAGCGATGCGCCGACCGTCTTCGCCTACCCTGTTCCCGGGCCCGGGAAGGGCGTCGACTGCGTTGCTTCCGGCTCCGAGGCCGCGCCGCTCGTCCGGTGCGAAACCAAGCTCAATAGCCGACCGTGAAGTGCCGGTCCGGGCCCGGGTTCTCGAGCTCGTGCACGACCGCGGCGGCGAGGTCTTCGGCCGAGATGCGGGAACTTCCGTCCGGTCGTACGAGGAGCGTCGTGGTGCCGCGGCGATACACCCCGGTGCGTGATCCGGGCTCCAGTACCGCCGGCGGGCTCAGGTAGACCCAGTCGGCCGGGTGCGCGCGGCACACGTCGAACTGCGCGGCACTCGCCGAGGCGATGGCGCGGTACTCGGGTGGGACGTACCGCGGGTCGTCGAGCACCAGGCCGCCACCGGGGACCCGGAGCGGGGCCGCGCCGCCGACCACGAGGATGCGGGTGCCCGCCGCGTCCAGCAACGCCGTCGTCGTGGCGGCCACGGTGTGCTCCTCACCCGGTGCGGGACGCGCCGCCGCCACGACCGCGTCGGCACCGGCGAACAGCGTGGCCATCCGCTCCGGGTCGCCGGCGTCGGCCTCGACGACCGGGACATCGGGGACATCGGGCCGGCGCGTCCGCACGATCGCGAGGACGTCGTGGCCGCGCCCGGCGGCTTCGGTGAGGACGCGGGAGCCGACCATGCCGGCCGCGCCGACGATGGCGATCTTCACGAGGGATTTCCCTTCCTGACGAACGGGGTGGGGAGCTGGCCGGCGACGAGCGCGGCCAGCGCCAGTGCGAACCCGGCGAGCTGGACCGGGCCGAGCGTCTGGTGCAGGACGACCGCGCCGAGGACGGCCGCGACCAGCGGCGACAGCAGCGCCAGCACGGCCACCGACGCGACCGGCAGCGTGGTGACGCCGCGGAACCACAGGGCGTACGCGAGCAGCCCGCCCACCAGCCCGAGCCAGACGTAGCCGAGCACGGCGCCGCCGTCGATCGAGGGTGGTGCGCCTTCGACGAGAGCGGTCAGCGGCAGCAGGAACAGGCCACCCGCGGTGAGCTGCCACCCGGCGAACGCGGTCGGGCCGACCCCGGGGGGCCGTCCCCAGCGCTTCGTCAGCGTCACGCCGAGCGCCATCGTGACCGCGCCGCCGAGACCCGCCGCGACGCCGGCGCCGTCGAAGGCCGCGGCCGGCCCGATCACCACCAGCCCGACCCCCGCCATCCCCACGACGCCCCAGGCCAGCCGCCACCCCGACAGTCGCTCACGGAGCACGGCCACGGACAGGACGGCGACCACGAGCGGCTGCGCGGCGGCCAGGGTCGCGGCGACCCCGCCGGGCAACCGCTGGGCGGCGATGAACAGCAGCGGCAGGAACAGGCCGATGTTGAGCACGCCGAGCGCGGCGGCCTTCCCCCACCACGCTCCGCGCGGCAGCTTCCGGGTCAGCGCGAGCGCGACGAGCCCGGCCGGAAGAGCCCGGAGCAGGCCGGCGAACAGCGGATGCCCGGCGGGGAGGAACTCGGTGGTGACGACGTAGGTGGTGCCCCACACGGCGGGCGCGAACGCCGTGAGCGCGACGCGCGGCAGGTCCACGTGGCGGCTTTCGCGCACGAGCTGGCTTGTCATACCGAAATTCCAGCGCAGAGCGATTGATGAGTCCAATACATGTTGGTCACCGCAGCGATCGTGATCCAAGATGGCCGGGTGGAACTCCAGCAGATGCGGTACGTCGTCGCGATCGCCGAGACGACCAGCTTCACCCGCGCCGCCGAGCGCTGCCTGGTCGTCCAGTCGGCGCTGAGCCACCAGGTCGCGCGGCTGGAGCGGGAGCTCGGCGCGCGGCTGTTCGACCGGACCAGCCGGCGGGTGCGGCTGACCCCGGCGGGCGAGGCGTTCCTGCCGGCCGCGCGCCAGTGCCTCGACGCGGCGGAGCGCGCGGCGGCCGAGGTCGCGGCCGCGGTGGGCGAGGTGCGCGGGCGGCTCGCCGTCGGCCTGATCCCCACCGTCACCGCGGCCGACGTCCCGGCCGCGCTGCGCGAGTTCCACGACCGCTTCCCGCCGGTGCGCATCAGCCTCCGGGTCGGCGCGAGCGACGACCTGATCGAACAGGTCCGCGACGGCGTCCTCGACGTGGCGTTCCTCGGCCTGCCCACGACGGCGCGCCCGAGCGGCGTCGCCGTGCACGAGCTGGCTCGGGGCAACCTGATCGCGGTGGTGGCCCCGGACCACCCGCTGGCCGGCGAAACGACGGTCGAACTGCGGCGGCTGGCGTCGGAGGTGTTCGTCGACCTCCCGGCGGGCACGGCCGGGCGGGCGCAGTCCGATCAGGCGTTCGCGGCGGCGGGCCTGGACCGCGCGGTCGCCTACGAGGTGACCAGCGCGGACTACATCGCGCGGCTGGTCGGCCCGGGCCTGGGCGTGGCGATGCTGCCGTCCGGGTACGCGCCGCAGCTGACGGGCGTGGTGGCGATCGAGATCACCGACGCCCCGGCCCGCGTCGAGTACGTCGTCTGGGCGGCGGCGAACCCGACCCCGGCGGCGAGTGCTTTCGTCGCGCTGCTGGGCATCGACGCCGCGGCGGTCAGTGGCTCCCGGTGAGCTCGCCGGAAAGGCGGCCGTGCATGGTCGCGCTGGGCGCGTTCAGCCCGGTGATCTGCACGGACTTGCCGCGGTCGGCGTACTTCGCGGTGACCGCGTCCAGGGCGGCGACGGTGGAGGCGTCCCAGATGTGGGCGGCGGTGAGGTCGATGACCACGCTGTCCGGGTCGCCGGCGTAGTCGAACCGCGAGACGAGGTCGTTGCTGGAGGCGAAGAACAGCTCGCCGGTCACCGTGTACACGACCCGGGAACCGTCGCCGGCCGCGGTGACGTCGACCAGGCGGGCGACGCGGCGGGCGAAGATGACCATCGCCGTGATGCTGCCGGCGACCACGCCGATCGCCAGGTTGCTCGTCGCCACCACGATCGCGACCGTCACGACCATGACGGTGATCTCGCCGGCCGGCATCCGCTTGAGCGTCGCCGGCGCGATGCTGTGCCAGTCGAAGGTGCCGAACGCGACCAGCACCATCACCGCCACGAGCGCGGCCATCGGGATGTCGGAGACGACCGGGCCGAACACGATGCACAGGATCATCAGGAAGGTCCCGGCGAGGAACGTCGAGAGCCGGGTGCGGGCGCCGGCCGTCCGGACGTTGATCATCGTCTGGCCGATCATCGCGCAGCCGCCCATGCCGCCGAAGATCCCGGTGACGACGTTGGCGATGCCCTGGCCGATCGCTTCGCGGGTCTTGTTCGAGCGGGTGTCGGTGATGTCGTCGACCAGCTTGGCGGTCATCAGCGACTCCATCAGGCCGACCAGCGCGAACGCGAGCGCGTAGGGCGCGAGCAGCGTCAGCGTGTCCCAGGTGAACGGGACGTCCGGGAGGCCCGGCACCGGCAGCGACGACGGCAGCGCGCCCTTGTCGCCGACCGTGGGGACGCTGATGCCCGCGGCCACCGTCAGCGCGGTGAGCGCCACGATGGCCACCAGCGGCGCCGGCACCGCCCGGGTGAGCTTCGGGAAGAACACCATGATCACCAGGCCGGCCGCGAAGAGCGGGTAGACCGGCCACGGCACGTCGATCAGCGCCGGCACCTGGGCCAGGAAGATGAGGATCGCCAGCGCGTTGACGAAGCCGACCATGACGCTGCGCGGCACGAACCGCATGAGCTTCGCGACGCCGAGCGAGCCGAGCACGATCTGGAACAGCCCGCCGAGGATCACGGTCGCGACCAGGTAGCCCAGGCCGTGCTCGCGGGCCAGGGGCGCGACGACGAGCGCGATCGCGCCGGTGGCCGCGGAGATCATCGCCGCGCGGCCGCCGACGACGGAGATCACCACGGCCATGGTGAAGGAGGCGAACAGGCCGATGCTCGGGTCGACCCCGGCGATGATCGAGAACGAGATGGCTTCCGGGATCAGCGCGAGCGCGACGACCAGGCCGGCGAGGATCTCGGTGCGCGCGACCTTCGGCGACAGCCAGGCGGGCCGGGCGGGGAGAACGGAGAACACGAGGGATCCAGACGTGCTAGGCGCGGGCGGCGGGCCCGCCGCGGATCCTCACGCTAGAGGAGAGCCGTCCGCCCGGCCGGAGCCGCCCGCGTCCGATGAGGGCCGGATCACCCGAAACCGGCGTGACCGAAGGGTCAGCACGCGTGATTGAAGAGCCGACTCACGTGATTGGAGGGTCGACACGGCACCGCCGCCGTGTCGACCCTTCGGTCACCGGCTCACATCTTCTCCGCGCCCGCCTTCACCGCCTCGCGGATCCGGGCGTAGGTCCCGCAGCGGCAGATGTTGCGGATTTCGTCCAGGTCGGCGTCGGTGATGTCCCGGCCCGCCGCGCGGGCCTGGCGGACCTTGGCCACCGCCGCCATGATCTGGCCCGGCTGGCAGTAGCCGCACTGGGCGACGTCCAGGTCCAGCCACGCCTCCTGCATCGGGTGCAGGTCCTTGCCCACCGTCGCGGGCAGGCCTTCGATCGTGGTGATCTCGTCGGTGTCCTTGATGTCGGCGACGCGCACCGAGCACGGGTTGAACGCCTTGCCGTTGATGTGGCTGGTGCACGCCTTGCAGACGTCGAGCCCGCAGCCGTATTTCGGCCCGTTGATGCCCAGCAGGTCGCGCAGGACCCAGAGCAGCCGGAGGTCGTCGTCGGCGTCGACGGTGACCACGCGGCCGTTGACCCTGAATGTTTGTTGTGGCACGGCGCGCTCCTAGTAGGCGTGGTCGAGGCCGTCGGTGGGCGACGGCGGTGTGGACGGCTGCACGGGCAGGGGCTCGAAGGAGAGCGTGCCGTGGTTGATCGGGAACGACGTCGGCATCTTGCCGACCGCGCGGGCGTAGGCGCAGGCGACGGCGGCGAACGACGGCGCCACCGCGAGCTCGCCCGCGCCGCTGGGGCTGGACGAGGTGTTCGGCATGATCACGACCTGTGTCTCGGGCGGGGTGTTCCACTCGCGCGTGTAGAAGTAGTTGTCCCAGCTGCCTTCCAGCGGGAGCCCGTCCTTGATGTGGATGCTGGAGGTGAGGCACATCGCGATGCCGTCGTTGAGCCCGCCGATCATCTGCGCCTCGAGGCCGCGCGGGTTGATCGCGAAGCCGGGGTCGACGACCACGAGCGCCTTCGTCACGCGCGGGCCGGTGACGCCGTCGCGGACCTTGCGGTTGACCGTCTCCGGCCGGCAGTCGATCTCCACCAGCACCGCGACGGCGCCGCGGTATTCGGCGTGCAGCGCGATGCCCTGCGCGGTACCGGCGGGCATCTTCCGGCCCCAGTTCCCCACCTGGACGGCCTTGTCCAGCACGGCGCGCAGCCGGTCGTCCTTGAGGAACTCGCGGCGGAACGCGACCGGGTCCTTGCCGAACTTCTTCGCCAGCTGGTCGACGACGAGCTCCTCGGCGGTGACCACGTTGGGCGAGTAGATGTTGCGCATGCTGCCCGTGTTGAACTTCAGCGGGATCTCGTTGAGCAGCTGGGTCGTGACGCCGAAGTTGTACGGCGAGGACTGGCTCAGCAGGAAGATCGACTCGGCGAAGCTGAGGTTGCCGGCGATCGGCAGCTTCGCCGCGGTCGAGGTGATCATCTCGCCGAGCCCGTGGCTGAACTCCGTCTGCACGCTCGTGTGGCGCTGTTCGAAGCTGATGACGTTGCCGAGCAGGTAGGTCGCCCGGACCCGTGAGACGCACATCGGGTGGATGCGCCCCTGGCGGAAGTCGTCGGTGCGCGACCACATCAGCTTGACCGGCTTGCCCATCTTCTGCGACGCCTCCGCCGCTTCGGCCGCCGCGTCGTGGAACAGGTGCCGGCCGAACGACCCGCCACCCTGGGTGACGTGCACCGTGACCGCGTCCTGCGGCAGCCCCAGCAGCTTGGCGATCTCCTCCTGGGCGACGATCGGCACCTTCAGGCACGACCAGATCTCCGCGCGGTCGGCGCGGACGTCGGCGATCGCGGAGCCGGTCTCCAGCGGGCTGTTGCTGGCGGCGGCGAAGGTGAACTCCGCGTCGAGGTACTGGTCGAGCAGGCCGGGCACGGCCATCGGCAGCTGCGCGGCCTTGAGCTTCTTGAGCACGGTGGCGTCGGACTCGCCGTCGACGGTGCCCGCGCCCCAGGTCACCTTCAGCGCCCGGATCGCGTCGATGCACTGGCCGAACGTGCGGCCGCGGACCGCGACGCCGTGCGAGATCGCGGCGACGTCGGTGATCCCGGGCATCGCCTCGACCTCGGCCGCGTTGAGGATCGCGCGCGGCGTGCCGTTGATCGTGGGCGGCCGCGCGACCATGGTCGGGAGGGCGCCCGGGACGTCGAGGTCGAGGGTGAACTGCTTGCGGCCGGTGACGGCGGCGTGGGCGTCCAGGCGGTTCTGCGGCGTGCCGAGGACCTTGAACTGCGACTGCGGCTTGAGCGTCGCGGCGACGCTGATCGTGGTGGCGGAGGCGGCGGCCTTGGCGAGGGAGCCGTAGCTCGCCGTGCGGCCGCCGGAGTCGCGCACGACGCCGCCGGACGTCGTCAGCTGCGACGCCGGCACGCCCCACTTCGCGGCCGCGGCGGCGATCAGCCGCTGCCGGGCGATCGCCGAGGCGGTCCGGACCGGCGTGTAGATGCTGCGCATCGAGTTGGAGCCGCCGGTCAGCTGGTTCATCAGCAGCTCGGGCCGCGCGTCGGCCAGCGTGACGTCGATCTTGTCCAGCGGGAGGTCGAGCTCCTCGGCGATCATCATCGCGACGGCGGTGGTCATCCCCTGGCCGACCTCGGCGCGCGGCACGGCGAACGCGGCCCGGCCGTCGGCGCCGATCTGCACGCTGATCAGGCCGGACGTCGGCAGCGCGGCGAGGTTCTGCAGGTCGCCGAGGTCGAAGATGTCCTCGGGCTGGGGCAGCGACGGGATCGCGGCGGCGGCCTTGCTCGGCGCCAGCTCCGCGCCGCCGACCTGCGCGGCGACGGCGAGCGTCGGCGCGGCGAGCACGAAACCGAGGAAGCGGCGACGGGCCATGGAGCGCGGTTCGGACCCGGGTGGTGGGAGGGAAGGGTCTTGTTCGGGCATGAGCGGCTGGGACCTCTCGAACGACGGTGTGGGAGAAGCGCGGGCCTGAGCACCGCCGGGCCGGAGTGTTACACACATCACGCCACCGAATGAAGGATCTGAGTGCCTACATTTGGCCTAGTGTCGTTGTGCAGTGTGCACAGCGGGTGCCGGTCATGGCACGCGCGGTGGCGGGAGGAAGGGCAGTGCGCGGACGACCAGGGCGAGCTCCAGCGCCAGGTCGCCGCCGGTCAGCGGCCGGCCGGTCAGCTCTTCGATCCGGTGGATCCGGTTGAGCACGGTGTTGCGGTGGCAGTGCAGCGCCTGTGCCGAACGGGTCGCCGAGCCGCCCGTCCGCACCCACGTCGCGAGGGTCTCCAGCAGCGGGCCGCGCTCGACTGAACGCAGGTCCAGCAGGCCACCCAGCCAGTTCTGCTGCAGTGACTCCGTCAGCTCGGGCGAGCTGAGCAGCAGCGCTTCGGGCAGCCGTTCGGCCAGGCACACCACATCGGCCCGGCCCGGCGGCACCGTTCGCATGGCGAGCACCGCCTGGCGGTACGCCGTGTGCACGGCGGCCAGCCCGTCGACGACCAGGGACACGCCGGCCGGCACGGTCAGCACGGACCCGATCGCGTCGACGGCGGCCGCCACCTCGCGGCCCGGCAGCGAAACCAGGCCGACCAGCACGTCGGCGCGAGACTGCCAGGCCGACGCGGAGCCGAGGTCCTCCAGCGCGGAGCCCAGCGGCTCGGCGAAGGCCGTGTCGCCGGGACCCGCGGCCGCGACGACGACGTAGGGCCCGGAAATCGGCAGGCGCAGCGCCCGGCCGGCCTCGTAGGCGAACCCCGCGTCGGCCGCCCGGCCCTGCAGCAGCCCTTCCCAGAGCGACGCGCGCCGCTGCTCGTCCGCGCGGACGAAGCTCCGCTCCGCCACGTGGTAGGCCAGTGCCACCTGGGCCGAGGTGGCGTCGACGACCTCCCACACGCGGGTCGCGAGGTCGAGCATCGCCTCGTTGTTGACGTACCCGGTCGCCCGGGCCTTCTCGGTCAGGGCCTGCCAGACCAGCCGGCCGCCGATCCGGAA
This sequence comes from Amycolatopsis sp. NPDC028719, assembly GCF_055565395.1. Classification (NCBI taxonomy): domain Bacteria; kingdom Bacillati; phylum Actinomycetota; class Actinomycetes; order Pseudonocardiales; family Pseudonocardiaceae; genus Amycolatopsis; species Amycolatopsis sp. NPDC028719. The sequence goes on along the minus strand of NZ_JBVHUL010000006.1, from coordinate 230,325 downwards.
CGAGCGCAGCACGTCGTCCAGCGGGAGCTGCTGTTCGGCGCGGCGCCGTCCGGTCTCCTTCGCCGCGTCGTAGAGGTCTTCGTCGGTCCCCGCGCCGCGGCCGATCAGCTGCAGGACCCGGCGGAGGTTGTCGTGGCAGGAGCGCCAGAGGTCGTCGCCGGGCACGACGTCGGCCACCTGGTAGCCCGGGTTCTGCTCGACGATGACGGCGACCAGGGCGCCGGTGAGCCCGTCCAGCTCGTCCAGCACCCTGGCCGCCAGCGACCACGCGGTGTCCCGGGCCGCCGCCCGCGTCTCGCCCATCCGCACCACCACTGTCGCGCTCCCGCCGGCGCGTCAGCCTACGTCGCCACCTCGATTTCCGCTTACCTCGCGAGGGTGAAGCTCGGGTGCGGCGGCTGGTTGTACGCGGTGTTCTGCCACGCCACCGCCTCCCGGTACTGGCGGTCCTGCATCAGCGAGACGTGCGAGATGCTCGTCGGGTCCGTCGTCGAGTAGATCCGCAGCGCCCGGTTGTCCGACGTCGGCCAGACGACCTCCTCCCGCCAGTCGCCGAACAGGTCCGCCTGCAGCGACGGGGTGCTCTTCGTGCCGTTGTTCGCGTGCACCCCGGACGCGGTGAGCAGCCGGGTGTCGGCGCTGGTGCCGTACTTGTCGATGTGGGTGCCGTCCAGCAGCTCGCGCTGGGCGTCCCCGTCCCACCAGACGACGAAGTTCGCCGAGGACGGCTTGCGCCCGATGTTCTGCCCGCTGGTGTTCAACAGGCCGGACACCGCGGACGACCACGACTCGGCGCCGGGGCTGCCGGCGTAGACGTCGTCCGACACACCGCGTCCGTTGTCGCAGGAGCACGACGCGTTCTGCCAGATGACCTGCCCGGTCTTCGCGTCGGCCATCCAGGCGGCCGGCTTCGAGGTGTCTTCGTCCACTTTGAACTCTTCCAGGCCCGGCCGGCTCGGGATCAGGTCGCCGACGTGCAGGGCGTCGCCGTGACCGAGCCGGGTGTTCCACAGTGGACTGCCGTTGTCGTCGATCGTCATGGCGCCGAAGACGACCTCGTCGCGGCCGTCGCCGTCCGCGTCCGCGACGGCCAGCTGGTGGTTGCCCTGACCCGCGTACTGCGAGCCGGCGGAGTTGGAGTCGAACTTCCACCGCTCGGTCAGCGCGCCGCCCCGGAAGTCCCAGGCCGCGATCACGGTCCGGGTGTAGTAGCCGCGGGACATGATCAGGCTCGGGTGCGAGCCGTCCAGGTAGGCCGTGCCGGCGAGGAACCGGTCGACCCGGTTGCCGTAGCTGTCACCCCACGACGACACGGTGCCGCGCGGCGGGTCGTAGTTCACGGTGGACATCGCGGCCCCGGTCTGACCGTTGAACATCGTCAAGAACTCCGGGCCGGAAAGGATGTAGCCGCTCGAGTTGCGGTGGTCCGCGCTCGCGTTGCCGATGACCTGCCCGGTGCCGGACCGCGTGCCGTCGGCGGTCTTCATGGCGACCTCGGCCCGCCCGTCGCCGTCGTAGTCGAAGACCTGGAACTGCGTGTAGTGCGCGCCGGCGCGGATGTTGCGGCCCAGGTCGATCCGCCAGAGCCGGGTACCGTCCAGCCGGTAGGCGTCGACGTAGACGTTCCCGGTGTAGCCCGACTGCGAATTGTCCTTGGCGTTGCCCGGATCCCACTTCAGGACGAGCTCGTACTGGCCGTCGCCGTCCAGGTCGCCGACGCTCGCGTCGTTGGCGCTGTAGGTGTAGCTCTCCCCGGACGGCGTCGTGCCGGACGGCGGAATCTGGATCGGGACGTCCCGGGTGCTCGCCGCGGCCGTGGCGTCGAGCGTCAGCGAATCCTCGGCGGCGAAGGCCGACATCCGCTCGACACCGCCGACGACGGCGCGCACGGTGTACTGGGCACCGGCGGGAGCGCCGGCGTCCAGGAAGCCGGTCGGCCCACCGGCCGGGGTCCGGGTCACCCTCGTGCCGTCCCGGTAGACGGCGAACGTCACGCCCGCGGGGTCGTCGGCCAGCAGCCGCCAGCCGACCTGGTTCCCCGCCGCGGTGTGGACGCTCACCACCCCGCGGTTCAGCTTGTCGAACGTCGGCGCGGTCTCCCCCGCCGCGGTGGCCGGGGTCAGCCCCACCACCAGGACGCCCACCGCGCCCACGATCAGCCTGCGACTCAGCGCGAACATGCTGCTCTCCTTGTCTGAAGTGGACGGACTCAGCCGGTCGTGCAGGTGCTGCCGTTGAGGGTGAACGAGGCCGGCGCGGGGTTGGACCCGCTGGACGTGCCGTTGAAGCCGATGCCGGTCGACGCGTTCGGGGCCAGCGTGCCGTTCCAGGCCAGGTTGGTGGCGGTGACCGCGCCGCCGTTCTGCGCGAAGTCGGCGCCCCAGCCGGGCAGGGTCACGCGCTGGCCGGCGGGGTAGGTGAAGGCGAGGGTCCAGCCGGTGAGCGTGCTCGGGCCCGTGTTCGTGATGGTTACGGAGGCAGTGAACCCGGTGCCGCCGCCCCAGGCGGGCGCGGAGTAGCCGATCTTGCACGTCCCGGTGCCACCGCCCGCGCTGGTCGTCACCGTGGCGGCCGCGGAGTTCGCCGAGACGTTCCCGGCGGCGTCGCGGGCCCGCACCTGGTACCGGTAGGTCGTCGACGCGGTCAGGCCGGTGTCGCTGAACGTGGCCGAGCCGGTCGAGCCGACCTGGCCGAACGTGCCGCTTCCGGTCGCCCGGAGGACGTCGTAGCCGGTGACGCCGACGTTGTCCGTCGAAGCGCTCCAGGTCAGCGTGGCACCGGTGGCCGTCACGGCCGAGGCGGACGGCGTGCCGGGTGTCGTCGGCGCCACGGTGTCCGTGGTGCCTCCGCCGTAGACAGTGGCCTCCTTCGAGGTCTGGCGGACGCCGTTCGCACCGTTCAGAAAGCGCTCTCCCCAGGCCGTCAAACTGGCGGGATCGAAGTTGTTGACCAGGTCGAGGTAGCCGACGTCACTGCTGTTGCCGCTCCACGACCAGCCGAGGTAACCGAGGCCCCGGGACTGTGCTTGGGCCATGATCGTGTCCTCGTCGGGGTTGCCGTCGGTGTGCATGTTCCCGAACTCCCCCACCACCAGCGGCAGGCCGGCGGTGCGGAAGGCGTCGAAGTACGCGGTGATCTCGGCCGCGGTGTCGTAGACGCCGTACATGTGGATGGAGAACACCGTGTTGTGCTGCGGGTCGGCGGCGAGCACCGAGGCAGCGTTGTCGCGCATGATGTTCTGCCAGTCCTGACCCCACATCGGCGCGTCGGCCATCAGCAGGTGCTGCAGGCCGGCGCCGCGCAACCGGGTGATCGCGTTGCTCGTCGCGCTCGCCCAGGTCGCGCTCACCTGCTGGTTGTTGCCGAACGGCTCGTTGCCGAGGTTGATGACGACGTAGTTCTCCTGGCCCTTGAGGGCACTGGCGACGCTGATCCAGTAGCTCGCGGCCTGGTCCAGGCTCGCGGCCGCGCTCTCCTCGCCGTAGCCGGTGGTGTCGTGCGCTTCCAGCACGCAGATCAGCCGGGACTGCTTGCACAGCGAGACGACGTTCGCGACCTCGGCCGCCGAGGTCGGCCCCCACCGCTGGCCGCTGCCGAGCACCACGCGCACGGTGTTGGCGCCGAAGGACTTGATGTCCGCGAAGGCGCCGGTCTGACTGGGGTACCAGGCGTACGGGTGGTTCACGCCGCGCATCACGAAGGCCGCGCCGTTCGCTTCGACGACCTGGGTGCCGCTGACGTGCAGGCCCGCGGCCGCCGTGGCGGTGGGCAGGGCCGCGACCAGAGCCGGGTACCAGCGGCTCTCCATCTTCTGGATGCCGGTGGTGCCGTTCGGGTGCACGCCGTCGGTGGTGTCGGCGGCGGTGTCGAACCCGGTCCACTGGTCGACGACGGTGATCGGCGACGCGGCGGTGCTGTGCGCCTGGGCCCAGGCGGGGATGGCGGCGTTCAGGTCGACCACCCGCTGGGCGCAGGCGGCGCAGTTGGCCGGGTTCATCGGGATGATCTTCGCGACGACGAGCTTCGTCGCCGGGTTGCTCGCGCGCATCTGGCCGAGCAGCGTGGTGTAGGCGTCGAGGATCGTGCTCGCCGGGAGGTTGTTCCAGACGTCGTTGGTGCCGAGGTGCATCAGGACGATGTCCGGACGGCTGGCCGAGAGCCAGCCGGGCAGCTGGTTGTCGCGCGCGATGCCGGTGGCGAGGAACCCGCCGTGGCCTTCGTTCTCGCCGTCGTAGGTGAAGCCACAGCCCTGGGCGGGGAGCGTCCCGACGAAGTCGACGTCGGCGTGGCCGGTGTCCTGCAGGTGCTTCCACAGCAGCGCGCGCCAGCACCCGGGCGAACCGGTGATGGAGTCGCCGAGGGCCATGATCCGCGTGGGCGCGGCGGCTGCGGTGCTTCTGGTGTGCGGCAGGGCGACGAAGCAGGCGGCGAAGAGCAAGCCGACCACGAGCGCCCGGAGAAAACGCCGGGTCATACCGACCTCCTGGAGAAATACGACAGGGACAGTCGACCTGGGAGCGCTCCCAGCACGGGAGTGTAACGGCTCGGCCACCTTCGCGAAAGTATCGGGCGATTCGACCACGTTGTCGAAAGCGCTTTCAGTCCACAGTGGATGATGGGTCGGCGCACGACCCGCACGGCGAAGGGGTGGCGACCGATCTCGAACGGCCCAGTCCGTTCGGAGGATGTGCCCGGTGCCCGCCATGGGTACAGTCGCCTGCGTCAAGATCATTCTTGACGACGCCGCGCCGCCCGCCCCTTCGGCCTTCAGGAGCTCGACGTGCGCATCTCCCCTCGATTCGTCGCCCCCGCACTCCTTCTTTCGGCGCTGCTCGCCGCACCCGGCAGCGCGCAGGCCGCCGCGGCGGCGAAGTGGCCCGGCGATCCGGCCGTCACGGTCGCCGACTCCGCCGGCGTCTTCGGCGAAAACCTCAGTGGGCTCTCGTTCGAGGGCGCCGACGTGCTGTGGGCGGTCAAGAACGGCCCCGGCACCCTGTACCGGCTCGTCCGCCAGGGCAGCACCTGGACCCCGGACAGCGGCTGGCCGTCCGGGAAGAAGCTGCACTACCGGGGCGGCAGCGGCGACCCGGACGCCGAGGGCGTGGTGGCCACGCCGGACGGCGTGTTCGCCGCTACCGAGCGTGACAACGACGAGGACGGCAGCCTGCTGAAGGTGCTGCGGTTCGACACCGGCTCGCCCGCGAAGGCGCTCGACGCGGTCGCGGAGTGGGACCTCACCGGCGACCTCCCCGGCGTCGGCGACAACGGCGGCTTCGAGGGCATCACCTGGGTCCCGGACGCCTTCCTGACCGCCGGCGGCTTCCGCGACGAGCACACGAAGGCGCCCTACGACCCGGCGTCCTACGCCGGCCACGGCACCGGCCTGTACTTCGTCGGCCTCGAAGACGAAGGGGAGATCTACGCGTACGCGCTCGACCAGGCGGGTGGCGGGTTCACCCGTGTGGCGACCATCGCGTCCGGGTTTCCCCAGGTCATGGAGCTGGAGTTCGACCCGGAGACGGGCAGCCTCTGGTCGGTCTGCGACGACACCTGCGACGGCAGGTCGGCGACGCTGAAGATCGTCGGCGGCAAGTTCACGGTGTCGGCGACCTACGCGCGGCCGGCGAAGATGCCCGACTACAACAACGAGGGGTTCGCGATCGCCCCGCCGTCGACGTGCTCCGCCGGGCGCAAGGCGGTGGTGTGGGCGGACGACGGGAACGACGGCGGCCACGCCCTGCGTGCGGGAACGCTGCCCTGCGCCGTGAGCTGACCGCCGGCCCGCTGAACCTCCGTTACTCCGAGTGCACCAATGCCCGGCGTCCCCATCACTGGTTCGTGTGATTCAGGACAGCTTTGGGTATGTGGGCACCATGGCAGTCAGAGCACCGGAGAGACCCACGGCGACACCAGTCGCGCCCACGCCCCGGCGGACCAACCAGTTCGCCCACTGCGTTCCGCTGTTCGACGAACACAACCGGCTGTCCGCAGAGGACCCCCGGCGGACCGACCTGCGCGACCGGCTGATCACCGAGCACCTCGAGCTCGCCGAGAACATCGCCAAGCGCTTCGGCGGCCGCGGTGAGTCGTTCGACGATCTCGTGCAGGTCGCGCGGACCGGCCTGATCCACGCCGTCGACCGCTTCGACCCGGGCAAGGGCCGCGACTTCCTGTCCTTCGCCGTGCCGACCATCATGGGCGAGGTCCGCCGCCACTTCCGCGACACCGCGTGGTCGATGCGCGTGCCCCGCGGACTCAAGGAGCTGCAGCAGAACCTGGCCCGGGCGACCGGCGAGCTGGCCCACGACCTGGGCCGCTCCCCCACGCCGAGCGAGCTGGCGGCGCACCTCGACATCGATGTCGAGACCGTCCGAGAAGGACTCCTCGCCGCGGAGGCCTACAAGCCGGCGTCCCTCGACGCCCCCGCCCGCGGCGGCGAGCACGTCACGGTCGCCGACCAGCTCGCCGACCACGAATCCCCGTACAGCAAGGCCGACGACCACCTGACGCTGCAGGCCGCGATGGCGAACCTCCCGCCCCGGGAACGCGCGATCATCGAGATGCGGTTCGTCGAAGAGCTCACGCAGAGCCAGATCGCCGAGCGGATCGGCGTCTCGCAGATGCAGGTGTCCCGGCTGCTGACCAAGACGCTCGAGCAGCTGCGCCACCGCATCGTCGCCGACTAGCCACGCGACCGCTCCCCGAGGTAGCCCGCCAGTTCGGCGACCGTGGGCCGATCGAAGACGACCGTGGCCGGCAGGTCGGTTCCCGACAGCCCGGCGAGGCGGGTGCGCAGCTCGATCACCGTGAGGGAATCGAACCCGAGCTCGGGGAACGGCCGGTCGTCGGCGATCACCGCGGCGTCCGGGTGGCCCAGCACCGCCGCGACCTCCGCGCGCACCAGCTCGCGCAGTTCCGGTCCGGCCGGGTTCTCCGGCCAGCCGGGACGCGGTGCGGCGGCGCGCGCGCCGGCGGCCGGCGGCGCCGTCGGAGCCGCCGGGTCGAACCGGGCCGGCACCAGCACCGGTTCGCCGGATCCGAGCGCCGCGTCGAACAACGCCAGACCCTGCTCCGCGGTGAGCGCTTCGACGCCGGACGCGTGGATCCGCCGGCGAGCCGTGGCCGAGATCCGGTCGCCGAGACCGGTGCCCAGGTCCCACAGCCCCCACGCCAGTGACAACGCGGGGAGTCCCGCCGCCCGGCGGCGGCACGCCAGCGCGTCCAGGGCCCGGTTGGCGGCCGCGTAGTTGGCCTGCCCCGCCTTGCCGAACACGCCGGCGATCGACGAGAAGAGGACGAACGCGGTCAGCGGCAGGTGGCGGGTCACCTCGTCGAGCACCAGCGCCGCGTCCACCTTCGGGCGCAGCACGGTGTCCAGGCGCTCCGGTGTCTGTGCAGCCAGGACGCCGTCGGCCACCACGGCCGCGCTGTGCACGACGGCCGTCAGGGGCGGGTCGCAGCTCTCGACCAGCGCCGCCACGGTGGCCCGGTCCGCGACGTCGGCGGCGACGATCCGCACCTTCGCCCCGAGCTCGGCCCGCAGCTCTTCCGCGCCGGGGGCCGCCGGCCCGCTCCGGCTCACCAGCAGCAGGTGCCGGACGCCGTGCGCGGTCACCAGGTGCCGGGCCAGCGCCCGGCCGAGCGCGCCGGTCCCGCCGGTGATCAGCACCGTCCCTTCCGGACCGAACGGCCGGCCGTCCGACGGCGCCGTCCGCGCGATCCTCAGTACGTGCGGCTTCCCTTGGCGGACGGCGATCTGCGGCTCCTCGCCGCCGCCGGCGAGGCCGGTCACCCGATCCACCGGGAAGCCGGGTTCCAGGTCGACCATGCCGATCCGGCCGGGGTACTCCGCCGCCGCCGCGCACCCGAGACCCCAGACCGCCGCGGCGCCGAGGTCCGGGACCGGCCCGGTCGCGTTCCGGGTCACGAGGACGAGCCGGTCGCCGCGGTCCTGCCAGTCGTGGAGGACGGCGAGCGCCCGGCCGGTCGCCGTGCGGACGTCGCCGGGTTCGATTTCCACCACCCGGACCGGTTCCCCGGCCGCGACCGGGATCATCGGAATCCACTGTGGACGGTAGAGCATCGTATCCCGCGGCGCCATCGGCCGCGTCGTCAGGGACTCGACTCGGGCCAGCGGAAGCCCGTCTTCGCCGAACAGCTCGACGCGGACGGCGCCGGCGCCGAGGCGGACGCCGTGCACCCGCGCCCGCCGCGCACCGGGCGCGTAGACCTCGACACCGCTCCAGAGGAACGGCACCCTCGGCTCGGCCGCCGCCCCCTCGGCGAGCGCCGTCGCGTGCACGGCCGCGTCCAGCAGGACTGGGTGCAGCTCGAAGCGCCCGCCGACGTCCGGCGCGAGGTCCACCTCGGCGAAGAACTCGTCGTCCCGCGTCCACAACCGGTGCACGGCTTGGAAAGCAGGTCCGTAGGCGTGCGCGCGGTAAGCGTCGGCGACGTCCGCTTCCACCGCGCCGGGCGGCGGCCATTCCCCGGTCCGGCCGCCCGGTTGGGCGCCGCGCGGGCGCAGGCGCCCGGAGGCGTGCTTCCGCCAGTGCTCCTCCGCCGGACGCCGGGCGTACACGTCGATGCGCGGCCCGTCCACGACGACCTGGACGTGGACGTCGTCGGCCGCGTCGAGCCGCAGCGGCGCTTCGATCGTCAGCTCCTCGATGGCCGCCCCACCGGCGTGCAGGGCCAGGTCGACGAACGCCGTGCCGGGCGCCAGGACCGCTCCCCCGACGACGTGGTCGGCCAGCCACCGCTGCCGGCGGACGCCGAGCGAGCCGCCGTGCACGACCCGCGGCGAGTCGGGCGCGACGAGAGCCGGCCCGAGGACCGCGTGGTCGCCGCCGGCCGGCTCGAGCGACGGCGACGGCGGGTCGAGCCAGTACCGGCTGCGCTTGAACGGATAGGTGGGCACCGGCGTGACCCGCGCACCGCTGCCGGCGAACACGGCCCGCCAGTCGACGGGGATCCCCGCGGTGTGGACCGCGCCCGCCGCCGCCAGCACTCCGGTGCCCGACATCGTCGTCGCGGTCACCGGCAGCGCGTCGGCCGCCGAGCGGCTCAGCACGGGCGCCGGGCCGATTTCGAGGCCGATCACCGGGCCGGGTGCGGTGATCGTGACGAGGGCGTCGGCGAACCGCACGGCCGAGCGGGCGTGCCGCCGCCAGTGGCCGGGCTCGATCTCGTCGACGAGCCGTCCGGTCAGGCCCGACACCAGCGGCACCGAGGGCCGGTGGTGCTTCAGCCCGGTGGCGATGTCGTGGAACTCGTCGAGCATCGGTTCCACGAGCGGCGAATGGAAGGCGTGGCTCACGCGCAGCCGCGTCCCGCCGCCGAAGCGCGCGGCGAGGGCCGTCGTCGCGCCGTCGTCACCGGAGAGGACCACCGACCGGGGGCCGTTGACCGCCGCGATCGCGACACCGTCACCCAGCACTGGAGCCACTTCCGCTTCGGCGGCTTCGACGGCGATCATCACGCCGCCGCCGGGCAAGGCGGCCATGAGCCGGCCGCGGGCGGCCACGAGCGTCGCCGCGTCCACCAGGGACAGCACCCCGGCGACGTGCGCGGCGGCGAGCTCGCCGATCGAGTGCCCCACCAGTACGTCCGGCCGCAGCCCCCAGGACTCGAACAGCCGGAACTGGGCGACTTCGAAGGCGAACAACGCGGCCTGCGCGTGGTCCGTGCGGTCCAGTGCCTCGCCCCCGGCGAACGCGATGTCGCGCACCGGGCCGCCGACCGCGTCGCACGCTTCGCCGAACGCGTCGGCGAACACCGGGAACAGTCCGGCGAGCTCCCGTCCCATGCCGGCGCGTTGCGCGCCCTGCCCGCTGAACAGCAGGGCCAGCCGGGTCCCGCCGCGCACGGTCCGGCCGCGCACCCGGCCTTCGGCGACGGCCCGCAGTGCCGCCGGGTTCCCGGCGGGCACCAGCACGCGGTGCGCGAGCGGCGTCCGGCGGGCCAGGGTGTAGGCGACATCCACCGTGTCGGCGGCCCCGGACAGGCGGGCCGCGACCTGCCGCAGCCCTTCGTCGTCGGCCGCGCTGAGCAGCCACGGCGCCGAGGGGAACGGATGCCGCGCCGGGACTTCCGGGGCCGGCGCCTCTTCGACGATCACGTGCGCGTTGGTGCCGCCGATCCCGAAGGCGGACACCCCGGCCCGGCGGACCCGGTCCGCGCGCGGCCACGGCCGGGCCGTGTCGAGCAGCGCCACCCCGCCGCCGGACCAGTCGACGTGCGGGCTCGGCTCGTTCGCGTACAGCGACGGCGGCAGCTGCTCGTGCTGCAGCGCCGTCACCATCTTGATCACGCCGGCGACCCCGGCGGCGGCCTGGGTGTGCCCGACGTTGGACTTCACCGAGCCGAGCCACAGCGGGTCGCCGTCCCGGCCACGGCCGTACGCCGCGATCAGGGCCTCCGCCTCGATCGGGTCGCCCAGGGACGTGCCGGTGCCGTGGCCTTCGACGGCGTCGACGTCCGCCGCGGTCAGCCCCGCGTCGGAAAGGGCCGTCGCGATCAAGGCTTGTTGCGCGCGCCCGTTCGGGGCGGTCAGCCCGTTCGACGCGCCGTCGGCGTTGACCGCCGTGCCGCGCAGGAGCGCGAGCACCGGGTGCCCGTTCCGCCGCGCGTCGGACAGCCGTTCCAGCAGGAGTACGCCGGCGCCTTCGGCCCAGGCCGTGCCGTCCGCCCCGGCGGCGTACGACCGGCACCGGCCATCCGGGGAGAGGCCGCGCTGGCGGCTGAAGGCCAGGAAGGTCCGCGGGGTCGCCATCACCGTCGCCCCGCCGGCGACTGCGAGCGAACACTCCCCCGCGCGCAGTGCTTTCGCCGCGAGGTGCAGGGCGACCAGCGAGGACGAACAGGCCGTGTCGACGGTGAGCGCCGGGCCGGTCAGCCCGAAGGTGTAGGAGATCCGGCCCGAGGCCACCGCGTGCGAGGAGCCGATGCCCAGCCACGCCTCGAGCTCGTGGGGCGTGGTGAACCGGCTCGCGTAGTCCTCGTTCATCACCCCGGCGAACACGCCGGTGTCGCTGCCGCGCAGCGTCGCGACGTCGATGCCGGCCCGCTCGAACGCCTCCCACGTGGTCTCCAGCAGCAGCCGCTGCTGCGGGTCGGTCGCGAGCGCCTCCCGCGGCGAGATGGCGAACAGGCCCGCGTCGAAGTCGCCCGCGCCGTCGAGGAACCCGCCGCGGCGCGTCACCGACCGGCCGATCCGGTCCGGGTCCGGGTCGTACAGCCCGGCGGTGTCCCAGCCGCGGTCGGCGGGGAACTCGCCGGTGGCGTCGACCTGGTCCGCGACGAGCCGCCAGAGGTCTTCCGGCGAGCGCACGCCGCCGGGGTACCGGCACGCCATCGCGACGATGGCGATCGGCTCGGCGGCGGGTGCCGGCGGTGCCGGGGCTCGCGTGCTCACCTGGCCGGAGGCGAGCCGGGCCAGCTCGGCGATGACCTCGCCAGGGGTCGGGAAGTCGTAGATCAGCGAGTGCGGGACATCCACGCCGGTGAGCTCGGAGAGCCGGTGCCGGAACTGCACCCCGGCCAGGGACGACAGCCCGAGCTCGGTGAAGGGCCGGTCCCGCCAGCCGTCGCCGCCGTCGTGGCCGCACAGGGCGACCAGCTCGGTCCGCACCACCGCGGCCAGGTCCGGCGGTTCCGGCGCGCTCGCCAGGACGTTGCGCCGTGGCTTGCCCGACGGTGTTCGCGGGATCTCGCCGACCTCGATGTAGGCGACCGGCACCTTGTACAGCGACAGCCGGCTCAGGCACAGCCGCCGCAGCTCTTCGGGGTCGAAGCCGGCCGGCCCGGGGACCACGAACGCCACCGGTACCGCGCCGACGACGTCGTCGGGCCGGCCGGCGACGAGGACGTCCCGCACCGACGGCGACTCTTCGAGCACCGCCTCGATCTCGGTCGGGTAGACCTTCTGGCCGCCGCAGACGATGACGTCGTCGACCCGGCCGTCGAGCACCAGCCGGCCGCCTTCGAGCCGGCCCGCGTCGCCGGTGGGGTACCAGCCGTCGCGCAAGGGTGAGGCCTGGCCGTGGTAGCCGAGCATCAGTCCCGGGCCGCGGACGAGCACCTCGCCTTCGTCGATCCGGATCTCGATCCCACCCACCGGGGTCAGCCCGGCCGTGCCGGGCGTTTCCACGGCGATCTTGCCGCCCGCCTCGGTGCTCCCGTAGCCGTTGAGCAGGTCGGTGCCGAACAGCTCCCGGGCCGCGGTCCGCGCCGCCGGCGTGCACGGCGCACCGGCGGTCAGGCACAGCCTCGGGGTGCCCAGCGGGCCGTCGTGCTCCTGGCGCAGGCGCAGGTAGGTGGCCGGAACCCCGGCCAGCACGCAGCCGGGGTGGGCGGCGAACAGCTCCGCGGAAAGGCCTTCGGCGAACCGGGTGTGGGAGCCGACCGCGATGGTCGTGACGAAGGCCAGCGACAAGGCGTAGGCGTGGTGGGTCGGCAGCGGCCACAGGAGGGTGTCGTCCGCGGTGAGCCCGTACATCGGGACGTAACACGCGGCGGTCGTCCACAGCATCGCGCGCTGGGAAAGCAGGACGCCCTTGGGCCGGCCTGTGGTGCCGGAGGTGTAGAGCAGCCAGGCCGGTTCGTCGAGGGCGAGGTCGTCTCTCGGCGGTCGTGCCGTTCGCTTCGGCGGGTCCTCGACGAAGACGACCCGCAGGCCACGGCTCTTGCCGAGCCGGTGGGCCGGCTCGGCGTGGCGCTTTTCGGTGATGAGCAGGGTCGCCCCGGAGTCGTCGGCGATGTGCGCGAGTTCGGCTTCGGTCGCCCGGGAGCTGACCGGAACGCCGACCGCCGAGGCGCGCAGCACGGCCAGGAGGTGTTCGGCGAACTCGACCCGGCTGCCGACGTGGACGAGCACCCGCTCGCCGCGCGCCACGCCGAGCGCGGCGGCGTACTCCGCGCTGCGGTCGGCGAGCCGGCCGTAGGTGACGGTCCGCGTGCCGTCCGAGTAGGCCAACCGGTCACGGGGATGGGCGGACAACGCGGCGGTGAGCGGCCGATCGAGCCCGGCCCGGTTTTGATCCACTGCTCCGGGTATACCGCAATTTTCGCTTTCGCGGCCACGGGGACGTTTCCGCGACGCCTGGGTGACGGCCGGCTGCGACGCTGTCCAGGGTTCCCGTCGCGGGAGGAGAGCCGTCCCATGCCGCCGCCACCGAGGGCACGTGCGAAGCTCCCGACCCTGACCGTGGAGGCGGCGCCGGCGGTCGTGCAGGCGGCGGTGAAGGAGCGTCCCCCGCGGCCGAAACCGGCTCCGCTGCCTCCGTCGAACGCGGCGGCCCTGGCGGCGCTGCGGGCCGGTGACAAGAAGCCGCTCGCCGACCCGTCGCGGAAGCAGTCGCAGGACAAGGTCGGCAACGGCGCGGTGGCGGCGGGCCTGGTCAGAAGCCCCGGCGCGGACCCGAAGTTCGCGGTGCTGAAGAAGGACGTCGCGCAGAAGAAGCGCGCGGTCGCCAAGTCGCATCCCCCGGCGAACAAGGAAGCGACGTCGGCGCAGGACGCCTCGGTGCCGCCCAAGGACGACGAGGTGGCGCAGGGCAAGACGGCCAACGCCGAGAAGATGAACGACGCCAAGCCGAAGGACTTCGACAAGGCAGCGTTCATCAAGGCCGTCGAGAAGGCGATCGCCGAGAAAGCGCCGAAGAACCTCGAAGAGGCCGACGAGTTCTCGGATTCGGGCAAGCCCGCCGAGGTCAAGGCCGAGGTCGCCGGCAAGGTCGGCGAGGGCAAGAACGATTCGGCCGAGCAGATCGCCGACACGACCGCGGCGCCCCCGGACACGTCGGCCGCCGAGGTCAAGCAGGTCGTGCCGATGGCGGCCGACCGCCCGCCGGGCACCCCGGCCACGCCGGATCCGGCGAAGGCGACCCCGGACAAGCTGCCATCGTCGGCCACGGACCTGTCCGCGGGCCCGGCGAGCGTCGACCGGGAGATGGCCGAGAACCAGGTCACCGAGAAGCAGATGTCGACGGATCCCGCGTTCAGCCCGGCGCTGAAGGACAAGAAGGCCGCGGAGAAGCATTCGTCGGCGGCGCCGCCCGAACTTCGCAAGAACGAATCCCGGCAGCTGCGCCAAACCACCGCGCAGGCGAAGCACTTCGGCGCCGCCGCCATGGGCGCGATCGCCGGCCGGCGGGTGCGCACCGGCAAGCAGGTCGGCGGCGGGAAGGAGTCCACGAAGGCCGACGACCAGGACAAACGCACCCAGGTGACGGCCATTCTGCACAAGGTCTTCGACACGATGAAGACCGACGTCGAAGGCATTCTCAAGGGCTTGGACAAACTCGTCGACGATCAGTTCACGAAAGGCGAGAAAGAGGCCCGCGACGCGTTCACCGCCGAACACCGGCGCAAGATGGACGAGTACAAGGACCGGCGGTACAGCGGCGGGTGGGGCCTGGTCAAGTGGGGCCACGACAAGCTGTTCGGGCTGCCGGAGGAAGCGAACCGGATCTTCGTCGAGGCCCGCGACCACTACGTCAAGCGGATGCGCGAGGTCATCTCGGGCGTCGCGGACACGATCGGCCGCGAGCTGACCCGGGCGAAGCAGCGCATCGCGACGGGCCGTGCGGAGCTGCAGAAGACGGTCGACAGCCTGCCGAAGGACCTCAAGGCGCTGGGCAAGCAGGCGGCGGCCGGGTTCGCCGACCAGTTCGACGAGCTGACCCAGTCCGTCGACGACAAGAGCACCGAACTGGTCGACACGCTGGCGACGAAGTACACGGACGCGGTGAAGGCGGTCGACGCCGAGATCGAGGCGGAGAAGGAGAAGAACAAGGGACTGGTCGACAAGGCGCTGGACGCGGTCAAGGGCGTCATCAAGACGATCCTCGAGCTGAAGGACATGCTGCTGGGGGTACTCGCGAAGGCCGCGCAGGCGGTGATGGGGATCCTTCGCGATCCGATCGGTTTTCTGGGCAACCTGGTTTCGGCGGTCGGTGGCGGGCTGAAGCTGTTCATGAGAAACGCCGGCCGCCACCTCCAGCAGGGTGTGTTGTCGTGGCTGCTGGGCACGGCGGCGACGGCCGGAATCACGTTGCCCACCAGCTTCGACGCCGTGGGCATCCTCCTGATGATCACGAGCCTGCTCGGCTTGACCTGGGCCAACTTGCGGGCGCGCTTGGCCCGCAAGCTGCCGAAGGAAGCCATGACGGCGATCGAGGCGGGCGAGCACGCGCTGCCTATCGTTTTGGAGGTCCGGAAGCGCGGAGTCCGCGCACTGTGGGACGACCTTCGCGGCCGCGTCGGCGATTTGAAGAAGACTTTGGTCGACAATCTCGTGTCCTATCTTCTGCCGACGATCGTCATGGCCGGTATTACGTGGATCATTTCGCTGTTCAATCCGGCTTCGGCTTTCATTCGTGCTTGTAAGATGATCATCGACATCATCAAGTTCATCGTGACCAATGGCCGTCAGATCATCGAGTTCGTGAACACGGTGCTGGACGCGGTGATCGCCATTGCGAAGGGCGGAGCCGGGGGTGTCGCCGGCCTGGTCGAGAAGGCTCTCGCGCGGTCGATTCCGGTGTTGATCGGGGCTTTGGCCGCGCTGCTCGGGATTGGCGGGATCGCCGGGAAGGTCAAGGAGATCTTCCAGAAACTCGCTCGGCCGGTGAACAAGGCTGTCGATTGGGTGATCGGGAAGATCGTCGGGTTGGCCAAGAAGGTGTGGGCCAAGGTCAAGGCACTGCGCAAGAAAGTCAAGGCCAAGGAGGATCCGAAGAAGGACGAGAAGCCGTCGGACGAACGATCCGCCGCGGACAAGCTCGCAGCGGTTCGCGCGGCCGCAGCCGAGGTGGAGTCGATCGCCGGCCCCACTCCGGATCAGAAGAAGCTCAGCCGCCGACTTCCCGCCATCAGAACCAAGCACAAGCTCACCAATCTCCACGTGAAGACCTTCCCCGACGGGGAGTTCGAAGTCATCGCGGAAATCAACCCGCGGCACGCGACCAAGAAGTGGCCACCCGGAGAGACGAAGTACACGATCGTCGTGAACGGAAAGAAACAGATCAAGCCCGAGTACACTGGCGGGCAGATGATCAGACGGCGCCTGTACAGCTCAAGCAACCGCGGCCCCACCCAGCGAATAATCAAAAAGTTCGTCACTCCCAGGGCATATATCAAGGACGAAGCGACCGGAGGTTTCAAGAAGTCAGCTTACGATACGGCCACCCACTGGGAGGGTGCTCCCGGTCAGATTGTCAGCATCGGTGACGATCGGACAAAACCGACTCTTGAACACGATCTTCCGGTCGTCACACACTGGAATACAAAGGGAAACAACACCGACCAGAGCACAAGAATCACGTTCTACCACTTCAAAGGCCGAGAGGACGAGGCCAAGGTCGTGATGTTCAAGGTGAACCGTGAAACCGCGGAGTCTGCCGAGTACACTGCGAAGCTCGGCCCCGACTTCAAGGAACCTGGACAATCATGAGCGATCCACTATATCGGCTGTGGTATCCGACCCTGCAGCAAGCAGGCACCGAAGCCTCCATCATCCTGACCGGCGGTACTCGGACCGAAGCTCCAACCGGTCCCCGCTCCTTCTTCGAGACTCTCCTCGACATCGCCGAAATAACCGGTCAGTTGGTGGCCTGGCGAACGAATCCGTTCATGTCCGCATATTTCAGCAAGGGTGACTGGCAGGAATCCTGGGATGTGAAGCTCATACTTTCCGATGCGAAGAAGCCCGCGTATCACACCATCAAGGGCGCCGGCGTCTTCGCGGAACCAGAAGCATACGATGCGCCGAGCCAATACCTGCCAGTGCGAGTGTTCGCGGACTTCTCACGACTTCGAGACGCGGAAGAGTGCCGATTGGAACTCAAGGAACGTGCTGCACAAGCCGAATGGGACGAGGTTCACTACGAAGGCTACAGCGTTCGCGATCTCGCTCCCCGGCAGACACAGCTGGTGGTGACCGTGAGCACCGGTGAACGTTCCGACCTCGCGCGCATCATCGACGCTGCCGGAACTGTGATCAGCATATGCGAGAACCGTGGTGCCCGGACGCAAGTGACGTAGCCCGGTCACACCTCCTCCGGCGATGGACGGCGTCAACTGCCGGGGCAGGCTTCCTTCTTCGGGACCACCATCGGGACCACCCGCATAGCCGCCCCCGCGATCGCGGCGTTCCCCACCCGGTCCTGCCCCACCGCCATCGTCGACGCCAAATGCGACGGCACCGTCTTCGACGAACCATCCATAGCCGTCTTCGCAGCCTGAGCGTTCCCGACCACCGCAGGCACCAAAACGAGCTTCTGATGACCGCGATCGGAAGCCGCGGAAGCCCGAAGCTCGGCCGCCGTCACCGGAACTGCCGGTTTCGTCTGTGGAGGCACCAGCTCAGGCATGGGAACTCCCCTCGGTCAGGAGCCCAGCATACCGGCCCAGCTCGGCCGGGCGGAACAGCCGCGCCTCGCGCTGGAACTGGCGCGTCACCCCGCGGACCACGTGCCGCATCGAGATCGACTCACAAGCAGAGTCGGCGGCAGCAAGAGCCGCGGTTCGGGCCGCCGATGTGATTCCCGCTCCCGTCATGTCCAAGCGGCACAACGCGTCGAGATCCAGGTCGGCGGCCAGCGGGGCCTCCGGGGGGAATGCCAGCTGCCACAGCCGGCGGCGCTCCGCCGACGATGGCCGGGGGAAGTGGACCACGAAGTGGAACCTGCGGGTGAACGCCGCGTCGATGTTCTCCTTGAGGTTGCTCGTCAAGATGATCAGGCCGTCGCTCGCTTCGAGGCGTTGCAGCAGGTAGCCGACCTCCAGGTTGGCGTACCGGTCGGTCCCCTGCTTGACCTCGCCGCGCTTGCCGAACAGCGCGTCGGCCTCGTCGAACAGCAGCACCGCGTGACTGTCCTCCGCCTGGCGGAACACCTCCTCCATGTTCTTCTCCGTCTCCCCCACCCACTTCGACACCACCTGCGCCAGATCCACCTTCAGCAGCTCGAGCCCCAGCATGCCGGTGACGACCTCCGCCGACATCGTCTTGCCCGTGCCCGGCTCGCCGGTGAACAACGCCTTCACCCCGCCGGTCGACGCGCGGCGGGCGAACCCCCAGGACTCCGCGATGCGCGGCCACGCGCGAAACGCCGACGCGATCTCGGTGATCTGGCTCAGCTGGGCCTCCGGCAGCACCAGGTCGTCCAGCGTGCGGCGCGGGGTGATCGCCTGGACGACCCCGCTGGTGCGGCCCCGGGTCACCGTCGCGATCGCCGGCTCCACGTGCTCGGTGCCCGGGTGGCCGGTGCCGGCCAGGCGCGCGCCGGCGGCCGCGACCGCCGCCACCGCGCGGAGTTCGCCGCCGCTCATGCGGTAGCGGGCGGCCAGATCCGCCAGCACGGCCGGATCCAGCACCGGGAACGCGGACGACCACATCTCCTGGCGCTCCGGGAACCCCGGCGCCGGGATCGTCAACTCCGCGTACGTGCGGGCGGCCAGCAGCCCGGGCGGGCGCCACGGGTTCGTGCCCGTCAGGCACAGCGGCACGCCCGATCGCACCAAGGCGTCGTCGAACCCGCGGTCCATCGGCAGCCACAGGATCGCGTCCAGGGCGGCCGCGGTCCGCAGGTCCTGCGCGACGTCGGCGGTCGCGCGGCGCAAGTTTTTCCCGGCCGCCGCGGCCAACGCCCCCGCCGCGTCGACCTGGCTGTCGGCCGGGCACCCCCACAGACCGACCACGTCGATGTCACCGGCGGCCAGCGCGCGGCCGAGGGCGCCCAGCCGCTCCGACCGGAGGTACGGGGACGCCACCTGCCGCTCCGGCCGCGCCACCTCGCCGGGGTCGTGGCCGAGGCTCCCGGCGTCGCCGCTCCAGCCCATCAGGTACTCGAACACGCCGCCGCCGAGCGCCAGTTCCCGGGCCGGCTCGCTCGGCGCCTCGCCGTACGCCTGCAGCAGGCCGTAGCGGCGCAGCCGGCCGGCGGAGCCCAGCGCCCGGCGGACGGCCAGGCGGTCCGCCGGGCTCTCCGCGACCACGGTGACCAGCAGCTCCACGCACGGCGCCCGCCGGTTCAGGTTGTCGACGACGTACGCGTAGACGCGCTCGTAGCCCGGGTCCAGCTCCGGCGCGGCCACCAGCAGCAGCGCGTCCTGCTCGACCCGGGTGAGGCCGTAGCGGGTCGCGAGGGCGTCCAGCGGCAGCGTCACCCCGCGGGCCGCGGCCAGGCGCCGGAGGTGCTGCTCGGATTCCGGGTCCGGGCGCGGCGCGGAGGGCGGCTCGGTCATCGCCTCGGTGAAGGCGTCCACGCGGTCCAGCAACGCGTCGACCTGCTCGTCGGTCACGCAGAACGGCGCCAGGTCCGGGCGCGTCAGCAACGCCGCTGCCTCCGATTGGCGGGCGACGGCGATCCGCAGCGCCTGGTGCAGCTCCGCCAGGCGCACTCGCAGGTGCTCGACCGCCAGTCCACTCATTTCAGCCACCGGAGAAGGTCAGGGTCCGGCCACCCAGCCAGACCACGTTCGGCACGTCGGTGAGGGCGCCGCCCCGCGACAGGTCCGCGTGCCGGCGGCCCAGGGGAATCTTGACGCGCACCGCGTCGCGGGTGAACCGCACCGTGGCCTCCAGGTCGGCGAACCGCGTCAACGTCAGGACCGGCGTTTCCGCGCCCCACAGCTGCCAGGCGATCATGCCCAGCGCGAGGGACGCCGCGAGCGCGACGCTGTGGTCGAGCGCGTGGTCCCGGGCCAGGGGTACCGCCCGGCGGGCGGCGAACAAGGTGCGGACCAGCTCGTCCAGGCGCTCGGCGGGAAGCCCGGCCGCCAGCCGGGGTTCCACCCCGCCGGTCGTCCACAGTGGAGTCCGCGAGCCCAGCCGGGTCAGGGGGTCGTCGCGCAGCGGACGCGCGTCCGTCAGGAACCGGACGCCCGCCGCCGCCAGCTCCCGCAGGCACGCCGGCGGCAGCGGGCCGTCCCGGACCAGGACGGGTGGCCGGGCGCAGGCTTCCCAGTGCGGCAGCAGACCCTCCACTGTGGACGACCACGCCACCGGGAAGAGGCCGGGGGCGTCGACCAGCAGCAGGCCGTCGTCGACGCCGGCGACCAGCAGCGGCACGGCGGGATCGTGGCCGCGGCACAGGGACAGCGCCAGCACGCCGTCCAGCACCGGCAGCGCGGGACCGATCTGCCGGGCGAAGCCCGTCAGGTCCGGAACCGAGCCCAGGCCCGCGAACGTCGCGGCCGCGACGTCGTCCTCGGGGGTCCGCCGCCAGCCCCGCTGCGGCTCGCCCAGGACCTGGTACGCCAGGGCGGCGGCGAACAGCGGCGCGTCGCCGAGCAGGTCCACTCCGGACAGTGCCGGGCCGATCGCGTCCAGGTAGCCGGTCCGCGCCAGTGGACCCGGGAGGAGGAACGGCAGCACCGAGCCGACCCTCGTCTCCCCCACCGGTCTCGGGACGGCGGTCACGCCATCGGACGCGCTGTCGACGGCGGCGGCAGCACCAGCCCGCTCGCCGGTTTCCCCGGGCGGCGAGCCCGGCAACTCGAGGAGTTCCGCACGCGTCGTGGGTGGACCCGGAAGACCCAGCCGGCGGGCCAGTTCCGCCGCCGGCCCGGCGACGGGTCCGGGAGCGCCCGGGTCAGCCGGTTCGCCGGCGCCCTCGGCAAGAAGCGCGGACAGGTACCGCCGCACCGTCTCCTCGGGGAGCAAGGCGAGCAACGCGGTCAGCTCGTCCCGTGCGGCGAGTTCCTCGAACAGCGCGGCGACCGGCGCATCCGTGACGAAGTCCGGCGGCTCGACGAAAGCGTCCGGTGTGGACGGTGCGACCGACGCGGCCGCCGTCCCATCCGGCACCGACACCGGCACCGGGGTGGGAACCGGTTCGGACAATGGCTCCCCGCTCGCCGCCCGGTCGAGGACCGAACTCGCCGGCAGCAGCCCGCCTCCGCCACGCGCGGCCAGGCGGACGGACAGGCGCACCGGCTCGGTGATCTCCAGGTCCGGGCCGTCGCCGGTGAGGTACTCGCCGAACTCCGCGGCCAGCAGGTCCGGCAGCGCGTCGAGCACCCGCTGGACCAGCCCCCGGGGATCGGGCCCCCAGCTCCACCCACCGCGCCGGACCACGCGCACCGCGCAGCGGTGCACGGTGATCTCGCCGCCGGTGGGGGCGCTCACTGCTTCTCGACCTCGTCCAGCCGGCCCGCCCAGCCCGCCACCAGCAGCAGCACGGCGTGCGTGCCCGCGCTCACCGTGACCGGGAGCGCCACGTGGTCGGTGTCCTTCGTGACGGTCCCGGTGACCGGCACCGTCCCCTGGCCCTCGGACACCAGCGCGAACACAGCGGTGTCCTGGGCCGGGTTCCCCGGCAGCGCGACGAGCAGCCCGGTGCCGTCGAACGTGGGCGGGTCCAGCGTCGGCAGTTTCGCCAGCGCGGGCTTGGGCGGCTGGTTCGGCACACGCGTGACCCCGTACGCCAGGGGGTCGGTGAACACCTCCGGCTGGTCGTCCGCCTCGTGCACGGCCAGTTCCCGGCCCGGCAACGTCAAGGTCGCCGCGCCCGCGCGCACCGGCAGCGCGGCACCGACCAGCGCCTCCACCGCCGGCACCGGGAGGTCGATCGCCTTGACCGCACCCACCACGACTCCGGTGCTCGACTCGTACACCGCGAAGACACTCACCTCAGCCACCCCCACTCGTCGCCGGGACCGTCGCCAGCACCAGGAAGTCGACCGAGCCCGGCCGTTCGGTGACCGCCGGGCCGGTGCCGGGGTCATAGGACCGCAGCAGGCACCGGACCCGCCGGTCACCGTCCACAGTGGCTTCCGCCGGCACCGTGAGTCCCGCATCAGAAGGCGGGATGCGCGGGGTCACATATACGTGCAGCGACACGCGGCCGTCGTCGACCTCCTCCGGCGTCACCCCGGCCGGCAGCGGCAGCACCATGCCGTCCGTCGCGCTGCCGGAGGTCGCCAGCACGCTGCCCGCGGAGATCCGGCCGGAGAAGCTGCCGGCGATGGTCAGGTTCCCGTTGGCCTCCACCGTCATCAGCGGGTCGACTTCCCCGGTTCCCCGGTACAGGCCGTAGACCAGCGTGGGAGTGTCCGATCCGGACAGCACCAGCGCCGGCTCGCCTTCGCCGGCCAGCGGCCGGGTCCGCAGGGACAGCGAGCCGGACCGGGCCGACACGGTGTCCGCGCGCACCCCGGCGAACCGCGGGCCGACGGTCCGGGCTTCCGGGACCGCCGCCGTGAAGTGACCGGCGGTCCACTGGACGTAGCCCAGCAGCACCAGCCACGGCACGGGCGGGGCGGCCGGCGCGGCGCTCACCGGGGGCGGCTGCTGGTCGGCGACCAGCCGCTCGTCACCCAGTCGCCGGAAGAGGATCTGGTACGACTCCTCGACGCGGGACGGCCCGGCGGATCCGGCGCACGACGTGGGCCCGGTCGCCGGCTGGGCGCGGTCCGCGGCGGTGAGGAACACCGGGTACGGCTCGGAGGTCGGCCGGTCGGCACCGTTGACGGCCTCGAAGTCCGCCTCCGACAGCACGACCGGCGCCGGCACCACGATCTCCCGGCCGGTCCCGTCGATCGCGAGCCCGGCCTGCACGCTCACCTCGACGAAGCGGGCGCCGGTCTCCGGGTCGGTCCGGTTCTCGGTGGTCAGGGCGAGCCCGTCGGCGATGCCCCACTCGTGCGACAGGCGCGCGTGCCGGACGGCGGCCGCGCGGGCGTAGGCGACGGTCGCCGCCAGGTCCGCGGCCGCGAGCACCTGCCCTTCGCGGAACTCCGGGCGCAGCGGACCGGTCACGACGTCTCACCCGACCGCGGCTTGCGGGCGGACCCGCCACTCCGGCTCGACGACGACCGGGCGCGCCGCGGCGGCGGTTTCGGTTTCACCGTCTCCTCCTGATCCTCCGCTGCCGAGTCCGATTCCGAGTCGGACTCGGTGCCGGACTCGGCGGCCGGGGCGCTCTCCAGTTCCGACAGCCGGTCGGAGAGCCGGTCCGGCAGCTCCTCCCGCACCTGCGAGACCTGCTCCCGCGCGGTGTCCAGCTGTCCCCGCAACGCCTCCACGGTGGCGATCAGGTCACTCACCTGTCCTCGCAGCGCGGTCATCTCCTGCAGGCTGTCGGTCACCTCGGCGGGCACCGTGTACACCTGATCGCGCACGGGCTTGGGCACGGTCTCCCCCGGCGCCGGCGTCACCAGGAGGTCCCACATGTGCTCCAGCGGGCCTCGCTGCCGCCACGGTTCGAGCAGTCCCGGCACGTACGGCCGCGGGATCGGGCCCGACGCCGGCACCCCCGGCGGTGCGTACTCGGGGGTCGGCTGACAGCAGATCTGCTCGGCGAGGTGGCGCAGCTGGTAGAGCTTCGGCAGCCACTCGCCGTACGCCGAGCCGCCCGGCAGCACCTGCTCGCGCGTCGCCGAGCACACGCGCACGACGTCGCAGCCGTCCAGCTCGAGGTGCGCGAGCAGCACGTCGTCGTCGGCGCAGTCCGCGCACGGCGGGTTCAGCGTCGAGCAGGCCGCGTCGGTGACGAACCGGCGCACGCAGGTGGTCAGCTTCCCGGCCGCGTCCGCGAGCAGCCCCAGGTCGGCGAGCGCCAGCCGGTGCGCGGAGTCCGGCTCCGGGACGGGCAGCGGCTGCGGGACGGCGACCTTGCGCACGTCGTCGTGCAGGAGGCAGTCCGCGACCCCGGCCACCCGGTCCAGCCGGCCGAGCAGCCACTCCCGGATCCGCACGAGGTCGGCCCGGAACTCGGCCTCCAGCACGTTGTCCAGCGGGGTGCCCTGGGCCAGCAGGCGCACCTCGAGGGGCGCGTCCGGGTCGGCGGTCGCCACCCGGTTCTTCGCCTCGGCCACGACGGCCAGCGCGACCGCCCGGTGCGCCGGCTCCGGCCACACCTCCTCCGGGCTCGTGCCGGCCAGCCGGTCGCACGCCGCGCCGAGCACCTGCCGGGCGGTGTCGATTTCGCCGAGGTCGTGCTTGGCCTGCAGGTCCTTCTGGCCCGCGGCGTCATGGGTGTCGTACCGGGCGAGGGCACTCGCCAAGGCCCGCACGTACTCGGTCTGCTGCCGCGCCACGGGCGGCTGCGGGACGCCTTCGCCGCTGTCCCGCAGCAGCCGGAGGTTGTCGGCGTACCGGACGGCGTCGGCGTCGTCGAACCGGATCGTCCGGGTCGAGGACGAGCCCGCGACCGACATCGGGGCCAGGTAGTGCCCGAGCCGCCGGCTCAGCAGCCGGACCCGCTCGTAGGCGTCCTTGTCCCCGATCTGCGTCAGGAGCTTGGTGGCCGGGTTGTACCGGTGGTCGTCGCCGGTGTCGCACTTGACGACGAACCGGAAGCCCTCCTGGACCCGCGAGGGCACGCAGCCCGGCGCCGGGCACGGCTCCTCGGTCGCGAACGGCGAGACCGGGTCGGCCATGCTCTCCTCGTACCGCACGAAGAGCCCGTAGTGGCGCTGGTCGTCATCGCACGGGTCGCCGCACGAGACGCCCGGCGAGGACACCCGCAGCTCCCGCACGAGCGCCTGCACGTCCACCTTCTCCTTGCAGGACAGGACGATGTCGTTGCCGCAGCAGTCGAGGGCGTGCCCGGGGTGGACGGACACCGTCCCGCCGGCGCACGAATCGCACGTGACCTCGAGCCCGCACACGACACCCGGGCCGGACACCATCCGGTTGTGCAGCCGGTCCTTCCCGGCCACGTAGTCGGTCAGCAGGCCGAGGTCGTCCTCGGTGAGCAGCTGGCCGGCGAAGAACCGCGGCCGGACGAACGCGGCCGGGAAGGCGGGCGCGCCACCGCACCCGCACCCGCAGTCGGGCTTGCTCATGAACGCTCCTCGGTGACGAAGAACCAGCTCTCGAAGACGTCCCCGCCCGCGCCGGTGCCGGACGTCCACGGCCCGATGCCGGACGGCGGGACGAGGCAGCCGGCCGGGTCGGGCTCGGGGTGGGGGTCGTGGCCGTGGCCGGTTTCCGTTTCGGCGTCGGCCTCCGCCCGGCCGAGGAAGGGCACCCGGCCGCCGACGTTGGTGCCGTCGACCGGGCGGCAGCAGTGGTCGAGGATGAACGCGGCGCGGACGGTGATCAGCACGCGGTCGCCGTCCTGCAGCGTCTCGCGGGTCGTCTGCCGGTAGCGGAAGTGGTCGGTGAACTCACCGTCCTTGCCGGTGGGCTCCTCGAACTGGCCGCCCATGTACCAGGTGTCGGCGTTGCGGCCGGCGCCGCCCTCGATCACCTGGATCTCCACGACGCCGCGGCGCAGGCTGTCGACGCGGACGCCGTCGGAGAACCGGACCACCAGCCCGCCCGAGTTCTTCTGCGTGCCGAGCAGCTCCTTGGCCTCGTTCACCGAATAGGTGTGGCCGTGCCGCCAGTTGACGCCGGTGATCACGGTCGGCACGCGGCGGCCGAAGAAGCGCCGGACGTCCAGGTGGATCTGCTCCTCGCGGACCGGCTTGCCGAAGTCGACGTCGTCGATCCTGGCCAGCCACAGGACCTTGTGCTCGCACGGGGTGCAGCAGGTCTCGCAGCGGTCGTCCTTCGGCGGGGTCTTGGTGGTGACCCGGACGCAGTAGCTCTCCTCGGTGTAGCCGTAGTCGCAGTCCGAGGTGTCCGCGCACGCCGAGTTGAACACCGTCCGCGTCGGCTCGACCGCGCGCTCGGTGTACTCGACGCCGACCCAGACCGTCGTGGTGCCGGTGCGCTCGTCCTCGTGCAGCGCGTCCCACAGGTCGATCGCGCAGCCGCCGGGGACGACGATCTCGTTGCCGTCGCAGTCGACCCCGAGCCCGTCTGTGATGCGTACCTTCGCGTGGTGTTCCGTCTTGTCCTTCGGGTCCGCCGGCGGAGCGGGTTCCACGAAGAGCCCGCAGACCACGCCGTAGCCGAGCAGACAGCGCATGCGCAGCTTCAGCTTCTCGCGGAAGTACTCCTGCTCGCGCTGGAAGTCGCGCGCGGTGAGCAGCCGGCCGTGGAAGTACCGCAGCCGGCGGAAGGGCTGTTCCTGTGTCGTTGCCTCGGTCATCTCTTCTGTCCTCTCAAGACACTCGCGTGTGGACCCCGACCGCGGACACCACGCCGGCGGTCACCCCTTGCCGTGCGCCGTGGGGCCCGGGCCTCAGTACTCCGTCGTGGTTCAGGCGCGCCGTCCCGACCACGGGTGGCGGCAGCGGGACGAACGCCGTGTCGATGCCGACCGCCGACCGCGTCCCGACCACGAACCCCGTCCCGCCGGCGCGCACCGATCCCCTCGTGTGCGCGGGTGCCTGCCGGGCCACCAGGCGCCGCACCGCGTCCTCGTCCGCGGCCCCGGAGGGCAGCAGGACCCGGAACCGGTGGGCGTGCTCGGTGAGGGGATCGGTGTCCGGGTCGCCGAACGCCCGCAGCGGCGTCGCGCCCAGCGTCGAGGTGCCGAGCCGCAGCCGCGACGACGAGCGGCCGAAGAGCCGCACCGACCCGAGACCGCGGGCGGTCGCCGGTGCCGCGGTCGCGTGCACCTGCGCCCAGTGGCGGTCGCCGGCCAGCTCGTCGATCACCGGGGTGACGCCGAAGACGAGGCAGATCGCCTCCTTCAGCGCGCGCGGCGTGCCGCGCCGCCGGTTCAGGCGGGGCGCGGCGGCGATCAGCTTCCGGCGCGTGTCCGCGTCCCAGCCGGCCTCGAACGAGAGGCCGAGCAGCCCGGCCAGCCACGGCAGCGCGGCGTCCGGCACGCCGGTCGCGTCGAGCAGCGCGGGGTACCGCTCGACGACCTGGTCGATTTCGGCGACGCTCGCGTCGAACAGCGCCAGGAACCGCTCGGTGAAGTCGTCCGCGGCCGGGTCCTGCCGGAACGCGGCGGGCAGCAGGTCCGCGCTGGTGGAGCGCGGGAAGTCGAGCCGGATCCGGTGCAGGACCGGGGTCGCGGCGGAGTCGCCGGACAGGCGGGCGCGCAGGGTGAGGTGGCGCCCGGGCGGCTGGTCGACGAGGAAGTCGGTGACCCCGGCGGGCGCGGTCTGCCAGTCGCTTTCGGCGAACCGGTCGTCCTCGGAGACCACGATCGACACGGTCACCGCGGTGCCGGCCGGCACGTCCGCCTCGACCCGCACCCGGTGCCAGCGGCAGCGCGAGATGCCGCTGTCGATCAGGTGGGTGGTGAACTCGCCCTCGGTCACGAACCGACCGGCCTCGGACGGCGGGGTTACGCGCGGCCGTCCCGTCCAGTCGTAGCAGGAGGTGACGTCGCCGTCCGGATTCTTGTCCCGCAGGCAGAAGCCGTCCTCGTCCGCGGCGAAGAGGTCGCTCGGCGGGAGAGCGGCGACCAGCTCGTCCACTGTGGACTCGTGCTGGCCGCGGTAGATCCGGAACCGGCCGGCTTCTTCCGTGAGGAGCCGGATCTCGCGGCACGGGCCGGTGCGGATCCCGATGATCTCGCCGTCGACGTGGGTCCGGATGACCTCGCACAGCGTTCCGTCGGGGCCGTACCGCCGGAGCCGGTCGCTGCCGGCACTCGCCACCAGGACCTGCTCGTCCTGCGCGAGCGCGACGACGGTGGCGTGACGGTGGTGGATCACCGCGGTGAGGTGGTCGCCTTCGTTGCGCCAGACGAAGACCCGGCCGGAGTCGGCGACCGCGATCCGGTGCCCACGCGCGGCCACGGCCGTCGGTTCGTGCAGCAGGCGGGGGTCGCAGTGACGCGGCCACACGGGCAGCCAGCCACCGGCGCAGGTGTCCCGGCGCAGCAACCTCTTGCCGGACAGCAGGTACCAGCCCCCGGGCCGGCAGCCCGGCGCCAGGCGCGGGTCCGGGAACCACGGCAGCAGCTGTGCGCGCGTCGGGCCCTCGGGGGAAGCGCCCGCGCAGGCCAGCCGCACACCGGCCTTGTCGGTGAACCCGACGACGCCGGTCATCGTCGCTTCGTCCCACCCGACGACGTCGTCGAGGAGCCGGAAGGTGCCGGCGGTGGGCGTGCAGGTCATGACTCCTCCACCGGGATCAGCAGCGGGCGGTCCGGCCAGACGAGGTCGTCCGGCGGGATCGCGTGGTCGGTGCACGGCGGCAGCCGCAGGCCGTCGGCGGTGAGCGAGAGCCCGGACACGGCGAGGACGCCGTCCACGGCCAGGAGCCGGCGCACGAGCGGGGTGTGGCGCACCGCGCCGCCGAACGGCCAGCCGCCACCGTTTTCCCCGCCGCGCAACGGGTCCAGGTAGGTCGTCACCGCGTCGGCGGCCCGGGCGAGGACGGCGGCCCGGTCCTCGTCGGCGTCGAGCACGACCCGGGCCTCGACGGCGATCCGCCGGAACCCCGTCGGGCCGGTGGCGACCGTGACACCGGCGGGCGCCACCTCGCGGGTCAGGAAGTCCGCCACCGCGCGCAGGGTGGCGGCCGTGGGGACGGGCGGCTCGGGGTCGCCCGGGTCGATCGGCGGCACCACGAGAACGCCGACGACGCCGGGGATGGGCGTTCCCGGGAAGCCCGGGTGCAGGCCTGGAACGCCGTGCGCGCGGGCGATCGAGGCACCCGGCGCGCGCAGGGCCAGCAGGCCGTAGTCGGCGGGCGCGACGGCCCGGCCGCGCGACCGCAGCTCCCCCACCCCGCGCCGCACGACGTCCGCGTCCGGCTCGGCGTCGGTGCCGCCGGTGGCGGGGAACGGGTTGGTCACACCGGTCACGAACGGCCTCGCGGTGACGACGCCGTTGACCGCGCCGGCGGCCACGGCACCCGCCTTTCCCCCGCCGACGCGGTACCGGAGGGCCCGGACGTTGCGGAAGCCCGGCGGCACGCGTGCGCCGTTGACGCCGTCGCCGAAGGTGACCACGCCGGTGTCGTAGTCGACCGCGAACACGCGGTCGTCCGGGCCGTACGCGGCGAGGCTCGGCACCTCCTGCCAGCGCGACGCGGTCTGCCCGGTGGTACCGAAGAGGTCGCTGCCGGGGTCGTCGTCGACCTCGATGACGACGGTGCCGGCGAGGATCGGGACCTGGCTCAGCCGCAGCCGGCGCCGCTCGGCCGGTGCCGCGGGGTCCTGGATCGGCTCCAGGGGCTCGTCGAAGATCGTGTGGGCGGCGGTGGCGGCGACGGTGTTCAGCCGCAGGCCGGACACGAGCGGCGGCGCGACGGCGAAGAGGCCGTGCGCCACCTGCAGCCGCAGCCACCGCAGGGCCGGGCCGGGGCGCGTGGCGGGCGGGCGGCCGGGTGCCCACGTCCGCGGCAGCCGCAGCTCGATCGTGCCGCCGGCGCGCAGCCCCTGGGTTTCGTCGCGGACGACTTCGGCGGGCACGAAGCGGCCGCCGTCGAGCACGTCCCAGCGCAGCAGCGGCCGGGGTTCCGGCGGCAGCGGGGTGAGCCCGCCGGCGGTCGCGGGCGCGGGCGGCGCGGCCGCGATCACGAAGCCCAGCGACAGCGAGGGGAACGGGCTCGAGGTGCCGTCGAGGCCCAGCCACAGGGCGTTGCCCGGCCGGGGCTCGGTGCCGAACGGCGCGAAGGGCCGGCCGGGCCCGTTCGGCCCCAGCGGGACCGGCTCGAGCGCGCCGCCTCGCTGCACCGCGAGCACGCCCAAGGTGGTCGGGGTGGCGTAGAGGTCCTGGCCGGTCTCGTAGACGATGTCGCCACCGGAGCCGGACGCGGCGGCCTGGAAACCGGCGGGGACGAGCACCGACGCGCCGTCCGGCGGGGCCACGGTGAACTCCAGCAGCGCGGCGGCCGCGGTGGCCGGCCGGCGGCGCACGCCCGCGGTGTTCAGGTGCTCGGCGAGGATCTTCTCCGGCAGCCGGTTGACGCGGGCGAGCACGGGCTCGGCCTGGGTGCCGAAGAGGCGTACGAGAGCGACCCCGGCGTCCTCCCGGCCGGGGTTGGTCCAGTCCGGGGTGTAGCCGGGAACACGGTCCCGCACGGCGGCGCGAACGGCTTCCCGCGTGGCGCCGACCAGTTCGGGCTGCTCCCCGGACGGCCCGGGGCCGGGGACGATGCGGGGTTCCTCGGTGGAGTCACCCGCCCACCAGACGTCGGTCACAGCAGTCCCTCCCCCGGCTCGACGGTGGCCACGACGTGCGTGCGGACCTCCCGCACCGACGGCAGTTCGCCGGCGCGCAGCGGGACGTCGTCGCAGGTTTCCGCCGGTTGCGCGCCGTCGATGCCGATCGCGACCGCGGTCACGTCCGCCAGGTCGCCGAGTGCCCGCTGCGCGGCCCGCAGCAACGCCGACGGCCGCAGCGCCTCGCCGAACGGCCAGCCCGTCCCGTCGTCTCCGCCCAGCAAGGGGTCGAGGAACCGGCCCAGCGCGTCACCGGCCACAGTGGACACCCGGGCCCGGTCGGCCGGGGCGCCGGCCAGGTCGACCCGCAGCCGGACGTCGCGGTACGCCGGGGCGCGCACGAACACCTCGGCTGTCAGCAGCCGGGCTTCCGCCAGCCGGTCCGCGACCGCGCACAGCGTGCCCGGGTCCGGCTCCGGCGCGGCGCCCGAAGGCACCGCCGGGACGATGTGGACGGTCACCGCGCCGGGCACCCGCGCGCACGGGAAGCCCGGGTGCTCGCCGACCGAGGCAAAGGCCCGGCCGACCGCCACGCCGGGGGTCGTCACGGCCAGGGTGACGAAGTCCTCCGCGGTGACGGCCCTGGTCACCTCACCGAGCGCGCCCGCCGCCCGGTCACGCGCCCGGGTCACCGTTTCCGGGTCCTCGCCGCCCTCGGCCTGGACCAGGTTCGCGGCGCGCACCGGCGCGTCGGCCGAGACGGGCAGCCAGTTGTCCGTGACTCCGCCGTTGCCGTCGCGCCCGCCGCCGATCGTGTACTCGACCAGCACGTCGCCGTCCGGCCGCGGGATCCGGCCGGTGAGCCCGTCGCCGAACACGAGCGCGCCGTCGTGGCGGTCCAGCAGGAAGATCCGGTCCCGGGAGGCGCCGAAGGCGAAGTCCGCCACCGGTTCCCACTTTTCCCGGTCGAGGCGAAGGCACGCGGTGAGCAGGCGGCCGGCGGCGTCGGGCAGCACGAGCCGCTGGCCGGGCAGCTTCAGCCAGTCGTCCGTCTGGTCCGCCAGCCCGGTCACCGTGCGGCTCTCGGCGTGCCGGGCACCCGACACGTTGACCGCCAGCCGCAGCAGCAGCGGCGGTGACGCGTAGGTCGCGGCCGGCGTCGACACCAGCACCCCGTTGTCCACTGTGGACCAGCCGGCCGGGGGCCGCAGGCGTACCACCCCGGACCGCCGCAACCCGCCGGTGCCGTCCTGGACCTCTTCGAACGTCCCGGAAGCGTCGCCGCTGGGCCGGAACCACGACCAGGTCAGGGCGGCGGGAGGCCGCACGTCGGCGACGGCCGGCCGCGACCACGACGGCGGCACCGGCGAGTCGAGCTCGACGAGCAGCGACACCCAGCCGGACGTGGTGTGGGCACCGGAGAGCGGTAGCGTGAAGCGCGCCGAAGCGGCCGAGCCGTCGGCGGCCAGCAGCGGAACCCCGCGGCGGGCGAGCAGGTCCGCGGTGCGGTCGCGATCGGTGAACACCGCCGCCTCACCCGAGACGGGGAACGCGGTGACGTCGTCGTCGAGGGTGAACCGGATCGCCGCGGCCGGGTCGCGGGCGAAGACGGTCCCGGCGGGCACCACCGCCGGCTCCGGCGACTCGGTGGTGAGCGCGAGGACCGTGGCCGCCGGCCGCGCGGGCCGCGGCGGCTCGAGGCCCAGGAGCTTGAGGATCGCGACGACGAGCTCGTCCGGGGCCTGGTCCAGCCAGAAGAGCCGCTGCTCCAGCAGGTACGCGAACAGCTCCAGCAGCGTGATCCCCGGATCGACGGGCGCGTGCAGCGTCCACGTGCCGCCCGATTCCGCCGGGACGCGCCGGGTGCCGGCCGACATCAGGTCGGCCCAGGTCAGGTCGTCGAGCTTCGGCACGGGGAGGGTCATGGCGTCGTCCCCGTCAGGCCGAGGTAGAACGGGAAGACCAGGTTGGCCTTGGTGTTGGTGCGCCGGATCCGGTACTCGATCGACACGGTCACGCGGGACTCGTCGGCCGGGTCGGCCTCGGCGAGGACGTCGGCGAGCTCCACCCTCGGCTCGAAGTCGCGCACCGCGTCGGCGATCGACCGCTCCAGCTCGCGCAGGTTCTGCACGCTGCCGGGCGCGAACACCGACTCCTGGGCCTGGGTGCCCAGGTCCGGCCGCATCACGCGCTCGCCGGTCGCGGTGAGCAGCAGCGCGCGCAGGCAGTGCTCGATGCTCGTCTCGCCGACGGCGTAGGAAAGCCGGCCGGCCTCGTCGGGCAGGATCGGGAACCGCCAGCCGGTGCCGAGGAAGGGTTCGCTCACGTCGCCTTCACCTTCTTCGCGAGCACGGACGGCGGCAGCGGCGTCGCGGGACCGGTGGCGCCGCCCGGCGCCGGGTGGGTGTGCTGGACGAAGGCCTGGAGGAGCGCGTTGCCGAGCACGACGGGCTCGGTCGAGCCGCCGCCGAGGTCGACGTCACTCGCCTTGACGGTCACCTTCTGAGCCTCGAGGGTGATCTCCCCGCTGTCCTTCAGCACCACCTTCGCGCCCGCGGCGGTGCTGATGGTGATCTCCTTCGCTTGGTCGTCGAAGAGGATCTGGTGCCCGGCCCGGGTGCGGATGATCTTCCGGTCGCGCCCGTCCTGGTGCGCGGCCGGCGGCTTCTTCTTGCCGTTGTAGAGCCCGCCGAGCACGTACGGCTGCCGCATGTCGCCCTGGAAGAACGCGACCAGCACCTCGTCGCCGACCTCGGGCACGAACACCGAGCCGTAGCCGGCGCCCGCGTGGAGCTGGCTGACCCGGATCCACGGACTGATCGACGCGCCGCCGTCCAGCCAGTAGTACTTGACCTTGACGCGGCCCTCGTCGTCCCCGTCGTTCTGCACGACCTCGGCGGGCGCGACGCCGTAGAAGCGCTGGTCGCTCGCCATCGCGCGGGGCATCGCCGTCATTTCCTGTCCCCCTGGAAGATCTTCCGGCCGGTGAACGTGGTGAAGAATCCGCTCGAGTTGAGGGCGTGCTCGACGCGCTTGACGAAGTAGGTGCCGGAGAAGCGCTTGCCGAGGCCGAAGATCTCGAGGTTGTCCCCCGGCCGCAGCTCCGGCAGCCCGGCCACGCGGCCGGTCGCGGTGATGAACTCGTACGCCCGCTCCCGCAGCAGCGCGATCGCCAGCTCCTTGGCCTCCTCCTGGCTGAGCACCGGCGCGTCGACGACCACCTCCTGCCGGCCGCCGGCCGCGCTCTCCGCCGCCTCCGGCCCGCTCTGCCCGTCGGCCTGGTTCTGCCCGCCGGGCAGGTCGTTCGCGGTCGCGACGTACTCGATCGGCTCCGCCTTGACCGGGTCCCAGCCGTGCACGGTGAGCTTGCTGACCTGGTTGGACACCGTCATGGTCGGCGTGAAGTCGATGAGGTTGGGCACCAGGCCCGCCGGCTGCCCGGCGGGTCCGGTGGCCAGTCCGGGTGCGTAGGCGAGGCGGAACAACCGGATCGGGCGGCTGTCGCGGCCGTCGGTGGGCTTGATGAAGTAGAGCGTCTGCGCGCCCGTTTCCGGGTCCGGCAGGAGATAGCAGTCGAAGTCGATCCGCTTCGCCCGCTCCATCAGGAACTGCGCGTCGGACTGGTTCTTCTGCACCACCAGGTCGTGCCGCGGGCCCTCGTGGGTCGTCTTGAACGCCAGCTTGTTGCGCCGCGCGATCTGTTCGGCGATCTCCCAGTCCGTCTTCCCGACGAAGTTCTTGTCCTCTTCCTTGGTGGGCTTGCGGTCCTTGAGCGCGAGCATCCCGTCCACGCAGGTGATGGAGACGGTCGGCGAACCGCCGTCGGGGAACTTGGGCGCGAGCGAGCTGATCGTCCCGGTGCCGACGGTCAGCAGCTTGTCCGCGTAGCCGAGCCGGACGGAGACGCGTGTGCCGATCTGCAGCTTCTCCGAGTCGCTGTGCTTGAACTTCAGCGTGACGTCGTCCCAGTTGTTCAGCTCGAGGTCGAAGCCGGACATCTCGTCGAGGTCGCGGTGCACCTTGACGTCGAGGATGTCGTTGCGGGTCGTCGGATCGGCCTGGAGGCCGTCGACGACCACCTCGAACCCGGGGGCGTAGCGGTCCGGGTCGGCGACTTCGGGCTGGGTGCCCGCGGGCACGGTCATCGCCGGTCTCCTCTCACGGCAGCCGGGGCACGGTCAGCACCAGCCCCGGCTTCAGGTCGCGGGGATCGGCGATCCCGTTGGCGCGCGCCAGTTCCCGCCACGCGTCCGGGCGCCGGTAGACGGCCACGGAGATGCGGTCCCAGGTGTCGCCGCGCCGCACCACGTAGCTCTTCTCCACCGTCGGTGACGACCGGGGCGGGTCGTTGGCCTGTTCCCTCGCCGGCCGGTACTCCTTCAGCGTGAGGTCGAGCTGGGCCCGCAGCGGCACGCCGTTCTTGGCGAACAGCACGTAGTTCACGTCCAGCTTCTCCAGCACGCCCCGGAACACGGTCTTGTCCCAGACGAACTTGACGATCGGCGGCGCGTGCAGGGTCTCCTGGGGCCGCATCAGCTTGCGAATGCTGTCCACATAGGACTTGCGGACGTCGTCGAGCGTGTCGGAGGTGTCCACCAGCGCCTGCACCGACAGCGACTCGCTGCCGCCGCGGATGTACTGGATCGGCGGGGTTTCGAGGCCCGGGATGGTGATCTCGGCGAAGGTGTTGCTCTTGCTCAGCTTGTACTCGGTCGGGTTGAACCGCAGCGGGATCCGCTTCGGCACGTCCTGCGGGTTCTCGGGCTGCTCGATCTCCAGGTGCGCGTCGGCGCCCTGGCTCACCAGCGAGAACGGCGTGACGCTCATCGGCCACCTCCCCCGAGCTTGCGGTCGTTGTCGCTGCGCTCGGCCCGGGCGCACTCCTCTTCGTACAACCGTGCCCACGCCTGGATGTGTTTGTTGAACAGGCGGGTGAACAACGCCCCGTCGTCGCCTTCCACCTGGAAGCGCACCTCGAGGTTGTGGATGATCAGGTTCTTGGGCACGGTCTGCTCTCCTAGAGGACGGCCGTCAGGCCCTCGTGGGCGATTTCCAGTGACTCGATCGCGACCGCGTTCTGCTCGCCGTGCAGGTCCGGGCCGGTCCACTTGGCGGCCAGCCCGCCGTGGAAGATCCACGACTTCGCGGGCAGGCCGGCTTCGTCGAGCATGATCACGGCGCCGTCGCGGCGGGCCCCCAGCGAGCCGTGCAGCCCGGCTTCGTACCAGGACCACAGGAGCCGGTCGCGGACCACACCGCGCTTGAGGGTGATCGGGTTCCACGAGTGGCGCAGCGGCAGCCGGTGCACGGAGTCGTTGCGGCCGCCTTCCGCGTACGTCACCACCTCCAGCTGCGCCCCCATCCCGGTGACCTCCTGGAAGGCGCCCCCGGCCACCGCCGGCAGCAGCAGGGCCTGCGCCGGCGGCAGGTACACGTCCGCCGGCGCGAGCGTCACGAGGAAGCGGAACTTGGTCAGCGGCTCGGTCAGCGCGAGCAGCCGGTCGACCGGTGTCGTCACCGCTCGATCACCTCCAGGCCGCGGTCCTGGCCGAGCACGAGCCGCAGCGCGATGAACTCCATGGGCACGGCCGGCGCGACACCGATTTCGCACACGACCTGGCCGGGGTCCTGCTCCGGCGGGTTGTTCGTCTCGTCGCACACCACGCGGAAGGCGTCCTCCGGCCGGCTGCCGGCGAGCGCGCCGGTACGGAACGCTTCCAGCAGCACCGAGGTGATCGCGCGGACCAGCGACAGCCGCAGCTCCGGCGAGTTCACCTCGAACACCAGCGGCGCGGCGGCCCGCCGGATGGCCCGCACCAGCAGGTGCAGCAGCCGGCGGTGGGCGATGTACACCCGCCGCGGGTCGCCCGACAGCGTCCGCCCGCCCCAGACCACGAGACCCCGCCCCCGCACGCACCGCACCAGGTCGATGTTCGCTTCGAACAGGCGGACCTGCTGCGCCTCCGGGTACCCGGCCGCCAGGTCCACGGCGTCCAGCAGCGTGGCGTTCGCCGGGGTGCCCGCGGGGCCCCGCTGGGCGTCGAGCCTGGCGATCAGCCCGGCGACGTGCCCGGACGCCGGCACGGTCCGCAGGCCCGTCCCGTCGAGCGACGGCGCCCGCAGCGGCGGGTGGTACACCGCCGCCGCGGCGAGCAGCGCCTCGTCGCCGAAGTCCGCCAGCGCGCCGGTCCAGGCCGCCACCGCGTCCACTGTGGACACCCAGGGGGGCACGTCGAGCAGCACCAGCCGGTCCAGCAGCGGCGCCACGGCGCCCAGCAGGTCCAGCACCAGGGTCGTGTGCTCGGTGCCGCTCAGGTCGGCGCCGAGGTCCGGCAGGGCCACCAGGGCCGGCTCCGGCAGCTCGGCCTGCGTCACCACCGCGGACGCGTAGTCCGCGCGCCCCGGCGGGCTGTCCGTGCCGCCGGTGAGCGTCAGGTCCCAGGACCGCGAGATCGGCCCGGCCGCCGGAATCGGGTCCGCGGTACCCACCGGAACCACCCGGATGAGCCGGGACGCGGCGATCCGGCCGACGACCTCGCCGGGTGCCAGGCCGGCGAACACCTCCGCCGGCTCGCCCGGCACGAGCACCCGCACGGTGACCACCGGCGGGCCCGCGACGCTGCTCGCCCGGTACCGCACGGTGACGCGGCCACCGTTCGCCCACGCGCCGGGACTCGCTGCCACCACGCGGAAGCCGTCCGTCCACAGTGCACTCGCGAACTCGGCCGGCCCGGACACCCGCAGGACCCACGCCGTCCGGCCCTGGTTCTCGAAGAACCCGCGCAGCGCGTACGGCGTCGCCGACGTGCCGTCCGGCGGGCCGAACGCGCCGACGACGTCGTTCCAGCTCTCGACGCGCACGGGCCGGCCGACCGGGCCACGCCGGGTGCGGCCGAGGAACACGGCCACGTCCGTGCGCAACGGCTCGCCGCCGGTGGCCGCACGCTCGAAGGTCAGGGAAACGCCGGGAAGCGCCGCGCTGGTCATGTCCGCCCGCTCACGCGTCGATCACGAAGCTCTCGACGGCCAGCACGAGCGTCTCCATGGCGATCTCGTTCTTGGTCGCGTTGAACGAAGGTCCGGTGTACTTCGTCGGCCAGGCCCGGTCGAAGTTCCACCGCATGACCTCTTGGCGGTTCTCGTCGAGCATCACGATCGAGCCGGCCGTGCGCCGCACGCGGCCGTCGAGGGCTTCCTTCACCCAGTTCCAGAAGCCGACGTGGCCGGTGACCCCGCGCTTGAACGTCAGCGCGCTCGGGGCCTTCTTCAGCCCCACGAGCTTGCGGACGGTGATGTCCTCGCTGCCGGTGCGGTACTCGATCACCGGCAGTTCCACGTCCAGCCCGCTGGCTTCGGTGAACGATCCGCTCACCGAAACGCCGTCGTCGCTGACGTTGGTCACGATGACCAGGAAGTTATACGCGGCATACGGGTCGTCCCGCGTCACAGGGGGCATTTGCGTTGCCTTTCAGTGGTCAGACGAGCTGGGGCTCGCGGGTCTTCTGCTGGATCCGGAAGATCACGAACTCCGCCGGGAACACGGGCGCCACCCCGATCACGCAGATGAGCCGTCCGTTGGCGATGTCGTCGTCGGTCATCGTGGTGCGGTCGCAGTGGACGAAGAACGCCTCGTCCGCGGTCGTGCCGGCGAGCGCGCCGCTGCGCCAGACCGTGGCGAGGAAGTTCGCGACCGTCTGCCGCACCAGGGCCCAGAGCGGCTCGTCGTTCGGCTCGAACACGACCCACTGCGTGCCCTCGTCGATCGACTCCTCGAGGAACAGGAAGAGCCGGCGTACGTTGACGTACTTCCACGAGGTGTCCGACGACAGCGTGCGCGCGCCCCACACCCGCTGGCCGAGGCCGGGGAAGAACCGCAACGCGTTGATCCCCCGGGGGTTCAGGACGTCCTGGTGCCGCTTGGTGACGTCCTGGGCGATGCCGTCGGCCGGCCGGATGCCGCGGATGACCGCGTTGGCCGGCGCCTTGTGCACCCCGCGCTCGGTGTCGGTGCGGGCGTAGATGCCGATGATGTGCCCGGACGGCGGCGCCTCGACGAACTGGCCGGTCGAGGGGTCGTTGACCACCAGCCACGGGTAGTACAGCGCCGCGTACTTGGTGTCGAACGCCTCGCGGAACGCCTGGATGCCCTCGATGTCGAGGCCGTCCTGCGGGTCCAGGACGGCGAAGCGGTCCTTCAGTTGCTCGCAGTGGGTCACGAGCGCCGACTCGACCGTGCCGGCCCACACGCCGGGCACCGCGCAGATCGCGACCTCGTCGATGTCCTCCAGCGCCACGATGCCGGTGCGCTTGCCGCTTCCGCCGTCCGTGCCGACGAAGTCCGCGACCGCGAGCCCGTCGAACGCGTCCGTGCCTTCGTCGGCGAGGCTGATCCAAGAGCCGGTGGCGGGGGTGGGGAAGGCCGCGGGATCGGCGGCGAGATCTTCGAGGGCGGTCGCCCGGACCAGCCGCGACCGGCTCGCCAAGGCCCCCACCACGGTCCCCGGGGCCTCCCCGGTCAGGCGCAGGTTCGGGAACGTCTCGGTCGTCGAGCCGCCGCCGGGGTCGGCGAACCGGGTTTCCACGGTGGCCTCGACGAGCGCGAGCCGGTCGTTTTCGAGGATCTCCTCCGGCACGCCGGCGTCGGCCGCGAAGGGCTCCAGCTCGACGAGCTCCCCGGCCACCGAGCGGACGCGCAGGGCGGTGAGCCCGGTGCCGGTGTCGAGCTGGGTGACCGCGCCCTCGTACAGCCGGTTCGCGCCGCCGATCCGCAGGGTCAGCGGCCGGCCCGGATCGGCGTCGGCGGCGCGGCCCGACCGCACCACGCGCACGGCGAGGCCGGGCTGCCACAGGGCGTGCCGGGTGCCCTCGGCCAGGGTCAGCTCCAGGTGGCCGTCCGCGGTGGCCACGCCGACCACCGGGAACCGCCGCGGGCCGATCAGGATCCGGAACGGCGGGGTGAGCGCGTCCAGCCCGGCCGCCGCGTCCACCCGGAGCGTGGCGCTGTCCGCCGGGGACTCCTCGGCGACCCGGGTGGTGATCAGCGCGCCCTGGTCCGGAGCGGGCAGCACCGGGAGGGTGGCGCTCACCGACGGCTGGATCCGCACCTGGACCGTCCGGCCCCAGGAGCCGGGGCTCGACGCGGCGAACCGCAGGGTCTCGGCCTCGGGGCGGTCCCCGGCCTGGACGTAGTCGCCGCGAGCCACCTTCACCGGCTCGGTCGGTCCCGCGTCGAGCTGGACCCGGCCGGTGGCCGTGCTGTAGCCGGTGATCGTCGCGGCACCGATCGCGGCGCCGGTGTCACCGCGGAAGAACCCGATCTCGTCCGTGCCGGTGAACCCGATCAGGTGCGTGAGGGTCAGCGTGGTGGCGCCGGCCGCCGCGTCCTGCGCGATCAGGCTGACCCGGCCTCGGCGGAGGGTGCCGGAGGCGGGCTCGGCGGCGCCGCTGACGACGCGCTTGACGTAGAGGCGCTGTCCACCGTTGTCGAAGAAGCCCTTGACCGCCAAGGGGAACAGCCACCAGCGGCCGCCCTCGCCCGGGTTCTCGGCCCAGGCGTCGCGGATCGCCGGGTCCGGCTCGGGCAGGAACCCGCCGAAGGTCGTCTGGTACTCCAGGAAGTTCGTGACCAGCTTCGGTTTCCCGGTGGTCGGGCCGCGCTGGGTGACCCCGACCATGCCCGCCGTGCTGGTGCTCACCCCCGCGATCGGCCGTGGCCCCGCGTCGACCTCCTCGACGTAGACGCCGGGGCTCAGGTACTCGGGCATGGCTTGGCTCCTTCTCTGCTACTGCTGGACGATTTCGATGACGTGCCGGCGGTCCCGCTCGGCGGGCAGCCGGACGTCCAGCGCCCCGGCCCGGCCCGGCCGCTCGGTGGCCGTGAGGTGGAAGATCCGCACGGGCGGCGGTCCGGTGACCGGCTCGCCCTCCCAGCGCAGCGCGAGCCGGAACGCGCCGTCGAGGTTGGTGAGGGTCCGCTCCAGCCATCCGACGCCGTCCCGGATCGTGGTGCCGCTCGCCTCGACCAGCGCGTTCGCCACCGGTGCCCGGGTGACGGCGTCGACCACGACGCCGTAGACCGTGCGGATGCCTGGCCCGTACGGGAACGCGACGCCGGGCAGCAGCCGGACCAGCCTCGGCTCGCTGCCGGCGGCGGGTGGCTGCGCGTCGTCGTACGGGTACGCGGTGAACTCGATCCCGGTGAGGCCCGCGTCGAAGTCCGCGCCGTCCGCCGGGTACAGCGGCGCGAGGCCGATGGCGGAGAACCGGACGCGGAACCGCTCCGGCTCGGCACCCGGCCCCCGGCGGCGGCCGAGCTCCGGATAGGCGATCGCGGCGCTCGGCGTCCGGATCGCCGGCGTGTCCTGCGGCACCCAGACGTTCCCGTCCGGGTCGAAGCGGTCCAGCTCGGTGGCGACGTCGGCGGCCCGCGCGCGCTGGGCGAACTCGTCGAACGGCACGAACCACGCCGGGCTGTGCAGGACGGAGGTCTCGACCGGGTAGTAGTGGCTCATGGGAGCGGCGCCCCGCTGATCGTCCGGCTCCGCACGAGGCGGAGCTCGGCGACGTCGAGGGAGTCGAGGTTGACGACCCGGACCTCGTAGTTGAGGGACAGCCGGTACGGCTTCTGGATCGCGTACCAGATCCACGACTTCTGGTCGAGCGTCAGCGGCGTCAGCGTGAACTGCAGCGCCTCCGTGGTGCCCGCCAAGCTGCCCGTCAGCTCCTCGCCGGACCAGATCGCGTCGTCGTAGAAGACCTGCAGGGCGCGGCCGATCATCTGGTGCTGGGTCTCCTGGTTGCCACCCCACGGGGTGATCAGGTAGCGCAGCAGCAGCGCCATCGGCGGTTTGCGGCTCGTGGGCGCGGACGGCGGCAGCGAGCGGACCGGCGGCCGGTTGCGCGAGGTCGGATCTTCCGCGATCTCGTACAGGAAGACGGTGAGCGCGGCCTGGCTCGGCCGGTCCTCGAGGTCGCTCAGCATCGCCTTCGGCGGGTCGTTCGGATCGAGCGTGCGCAGCGCCTCGCCGAGCCTTTCCACGATGATCGTCGAAACGTCGGCGACGACCCCGAAATCGCCCATGCCATTTCCTCCCCGGTGGCCCGCCGGGAGGTGGCTCCGGCGTACCGGGGCGCAGCATCGCAGGGGTGGCGTGGCAGGACCGCGATCGGCGCGTCGCACCGGCGTCACGGCGGCGTTGCCCGGACGGGCGTTGACGTGCCCGCGACGGGGTGGTGACACACCGGCGCGCATCCTGCGGTGGTGGAGCCACCCGAGGAGCGTTCCGGCAGCATGGTCCTCCGTGCGTGGCTGGAAGGCGGCGAGCCCGACGCCCTCCGGGTCCGCATCCTCTCCACGATCGGCCCCACCGAGGCCAAGCAGCTGGCGGTGACGTCCCCGGAGGCGGTGCTCGAGGCCGTCCGGGCCTGGCTGGAAGACCTCGGATCAGGCCCGATGACGTTTTCGTGACGCCCTGTTGACGCCGCACCGGCGATAATCGCGGTAACGTTTCGCACCGGGGTCGCGAATTGCTCAACGGTGGGGTCGATCCGATCGGTGCCGGGCATAGGTTGGGGAGCCGATGCGCACTGGAGAAACGCAGATCGTGACACTGCGGCTGTTGAAGGGTTTCGCGCTGCTCGTGGACGACGACCGCGTGGCGCTGTCGTCGAGCGCGCAGCGGCTGCTCGCGTTCCTGGCACTGCAGGACCGGCCTCGGACGAGAACCTACGTGGCGAGAACGCTGTGGCCGGAGGCGCCGACGCCGCGGGCCAACGCGAACCTGCGCTCGTCGCTGTGGCGCGCGTCGCGCACCGGCCATCGGGTGATCGACGCGTCGGTGCAGGAGATGGCGCTGGCGGGCAACATCACCGTCGACATCCACGACGCGGTCGCCAGCGCGCACCGCCTGCTCGACCGGTCCTGCGGGTGCGACGACATCCTGGACCGCCGGACCCGCGACGACCTGTCGGCCGACCTGCTGCCCGAGTGGTCGGACAACGAGTGGGTGCTCCTGGAACAGGAGCAGTACCACCAGCTGCGGCTGTATGCGTTGGAGGCCATGGCAAAGCGCCTCACGACGGCGGGCAGGCACGGCGAGGCGGTGGCGGCCGGGCTGGCCGCGGTGCGCGCGGAACCGTTGCGCGAGAGCGCGCACCGCGTTCTCATCGACGCGCACCTGGCCGCCGGCAACCGGGCGTCGGCCCGGCACCAGTACGAGCAGTGCCGGCGCACGCTGCTCGAAGAACTGGGACTCGAACCATCGGACGCCCTGCGCGGCCTCCTGCCGGACACTTCGGCGCACTGACCGCCGAATTCCGTTAATTGCGGACGGTGATCATTACCGGAATAGCGCGGAGCGATCTTTGCGCGGATTGTCGGCGACCGATCGCGGTTTTACGGCGAATTCGCCGTGAACCGGGTCGGCGCCGACGAGATCCGCGTTTGGGGGACGCGGGTGGGCGCGGCCCGGACGTCATGAACGAGTCGTTCACGACGTCGCCGCGCCGCCGAGCCCAAGCCGGTCGCGCAGGCCCGAGCTTGCGTGCAGTGAATGACTCATTCCTGGCGCCGGACGCCAGGAATGAGTCATTCACTGCATCGGAGGCGACCCGGCGCGGGGTCAGGCAACCGGCCTCGCGTGGCGCCGAAGCCAGGCGAGGCCGACCCGGTGAGGTCGCGGCACACCGGTTCCGCAGGTCAGCCGGCCGGGAGGATCCTTCCGCGGACCTCGCCGAAGCCGATGCGTGAGCCGTCCGCGCCCGGGGCCGTGCCCGTGATCACCACCTCGTCGCCGTCGAGGAGGAAGCTGCGCTCCTCGCCCTTGACCGTCAGGGGTTCCTTGCCGCCCCAGCTCAGCTCGAGGAACGCGCCGCGCTGGTGCTTCTCCGGGCCCGAGATCGTGCCGGAGCCGTACAGGTCGCCGGTGCGGGACGACGCGCCGTTGATCGTCAGGTGGGCCAGC
The DNA here is from genome assembly GCF_055565395.1 of Amycolatopsis sp. NPDC028719. Lineage (NCBI taxonomy): Bacteria > Bacillati > Actinomycetota > Actinomycetes > Pseudonocardiales > Pseudonocardiaceae > Amycolatopsis > Amycolatopsis sp. NPDC028719. Next base: position 187,448 of record NZ_JBVHUL010000006.1, on the reverse strand, counting down.
ATCTGCGCCGGTGACCAGTACATCTCGCGGTACGGCGGGCGGCTGACCTCTTCGCCGTTCCACTCCACGACCAGCTCGACGTCCAGCCCCCACGGGCGGCTCTCCCGCAGGTACGGCAGCGGCTCCGGGTCCTGGCCCGGCAGCGGGATCCGGGCGGCTTCCAGCGCGAGGATCGGGACGACCCACGCCGAGACCGACGTCGCGAAGCTCTTGCCCAGGTTCGGGCCCAGCGGCACGTACTCCCAGGCCTGGATGTCGCGCGCGGACCAGTCGTTGAGCAGCACCGCGCCGAAGACGTGCCGCGCGAAGTCGTCCGGGGCGATCGGGGTGTTCAGCGGCGTGCCCGTGCCGACGACGAAGCCCAGTTCCGCCTCGATGTCCAGGCGGGTGCTCGGGCCGAACACCGGCGCCGGGTCGCCCTTGCGCTGGCCGCTCGGGCGGACGATGTCCGTGCCCGAGACCAGGATCGTCCCCGCGCGGCCGTGGTAGCCGACCGGCAGGTGCTTCCAGTTGGGCAGCAGCGGTTCCGCGTCCGGCCGGAACAGCCGCCCGACGTTGGACGCGTGGTGCTCCGACGCGTAGAAGTCGACGTAGTCCGCGACCTCGAACGGCAGGCGCAGCGTGACGCTGTCCACCGCGTGCACGGCGTCGTCCGGGACCTCGCCCGTCACGAGCTCGGTCACCCGCGACCGGACGGCCACCCAGCGGTCGTACCCCTGCGCCATGAACGGGTTCAGCGACGGCGCGGCGAAGACGTCGTCGCCCAGCGCGCGAGCCAGGTCGAGCACGGAGTCCCCGACCCGGACGCCGACGCGCGGGGCGTCCCCGCCGGCGGAGAACACGCCGTAGGGCAGGTTGGCGAGCCCGAACGGGGAACCGGCGGGGATGTCGATCGTGGTCATGCCTCTCCTCGGGGCAGCAGGCCGAGGGCGGCCAGCTCGGTCAGGGGGTCGGTGATGCTGCAGGTGCCGAAGGACGTGAACCGAGCGCGGACGTCCGGGCTGAGCTCGCGGACGGCGGCGGCGACCACCGCGCCGTCGCGCTCGGCGAGCAGGGCTTCACAGCGGTCCGGGTCGGCGGCCGCGAGCAGCAGGTTGAGGAAGCCGTGCTGCTCGAACCCGGTCTCCGGGTCGGTGTTGCGCAGCGCGTGGTGCAGCCCGGCGGTGGCCTTGAACGGCACCCCGGCCTCGACGGCGGCCCGGATCGACGCGGCCAGCTCGGCCTCGCCGGGGTACAGGTCCGCGCGGACGCCGCCGGTGCGGAACTTCGCGCGGTGGCCCGTTCCCGCGAGCGCCCGCAGGAGCGCCCCGCGGCGGTCGTCCCGCGGGATCTCGACGTACACCGGCGCGGTGGCGGCGGAAATCGCGTCGAGCATCTCGTCCGGCGCCAGGCCGTCCGGCACGGCGATCTCCAGGGCACGCAGGTCCACCGGCAGCGTCTTGACGGCCTCGAGCACGGCCGGCAGCCGGTCAGGGCCGCCGGGCAGCGTCACCGCGACCGGCAGTGGCGTCTCGCGCGGCCCGAGCAGGTCGCCCAGCGCGTCGAGGGCCGGGGCGGCGAGCACCAGCGGGCCGACGAGGTCGGTGTACCAGGCCCGCTCGTAGGCGTCGTGCGCGGCGATCGCGTCCGGCAGGGGCGCCAGGCCGGGCGGGAACACCGCGGCGTCGTCGCAGAGGCCGGCGAAGAGCGCGGGGATCACGCGACCGGCCCCCGTCCGGCCCAGGTCCACGCGTAGCCGGGGTCTTCGCTCGCCAGGCCGCCTTCGCCGAGTTCGAGCGGGCGGAAGGTGTCGACCATGACGGCCAGCTCGTCGAAGAACTCCGCGCCGAGGGAGCGTTCGACCGCGCCGGGCTGCGGGCCGTGGCTGTGCCCACCCGGGTGCAGGCTGATCGAGCCCTGCGTGATGCCGGATCCCTTGCGGGCCTCGTAGTTCCCGCCGCAGTAGAACATCACCTCGTCGGAGTCCACATTGGAGTGGTAGTACGGCACCGGCACCGCGAGGGGGTGGTAGTCGACCTTGCGCGGGACGAAGTTGCAGATGACGAAGTTGTGGCCTTCGAAGACCTGGTGCACGGGCGGCGGCTGGTGCACGCGGCCGGTGATCGGCTCGAAGTCGGCGATGTTGAACGTGTACGGGTAGAGGAACCCGTCCCAGCCGACGACGTCGAAGGGGTGCGTCGGATAGACGTACCGGGTGCCGGTGATGCCGCGCGAGCCGCGGTGCTTGACCAGCACGTCGACGTCCTCGCCCTCGGCCAGGAACGGCTCTTCGGGCCCGTGCAGGTCGCGCTCGCAGTACGGCGCGTGCTCCAGCAGCTGGCCGAAGCGGGACAGGTAGCGCTTCGGCGGCGTGATGTGCGAGTTCGCTTCGATGACGTACGCGCGCAGCGGCTCGTCTCCGGCCGGCACCCAGCGGTGCGTGGTGGCGCGCGGCAGGATCACGTAGTCGCCCTGACGGGCGTCCAGCACGCCGAACACCGTCTCGACCCGCGCCTGGCCGGACTCGACGTACACGCACTCGTCGCCGACGGCGTTGCGGTAGAGCGGAGACGCCTCCCCCGCCGCGACGTAGGAGATGCGCACGTCGCCGTTGCCCAGGACGAGCCGCCGGCCGGTGACGACGTCGGCGCTCTTCCAGTCCTGGCCCGCGAACAGCTCGTGCAGCTTCAGGTGGCGTGGCAGGAGCGGGCGGTTCTCGGTGAGCGTCTGGTCCGGCAGCTCCCACGGCGTCGCGCCGACGATCGCCGACGGCACCCCGCGGTGGTAGAGCAGCGACGAGTCCGACGAGAAGCCCTCCTCGCCCATCAGCTCCTCGGAGTACAGCCCGCCCTCGGGCGTGCGGTGCTGGGTGTGCCGCTTCGGCGGGATGGTCCCCGCTCGGCGGTAGTACGCCATGGTTCGCCTCCTGACCGATCCGGCCAATGTAGTTCACGTATTTACTATCTTCTGGGCAGAGTAGTCCGCCGCCCGCCCGGCCGGAAGGGTCAGCCGCGCCGGCGGGGCCGCAGTTCCCCGCTCAGCGCCGGCTCCGCGAACGGACGACACCACCGGCCCGCGGATCGCCCCTAGCGGCGGCTGCGGGTGTCGGCCGCCGTGCGGCCGGTGATCAGCTTGCCCAGCAGCATCACCAGGATCCGCTGCTCCTCCTCGGTGAGGGCGTCCGTCCAGCCGAACTCGCGCTCGTTGTGCTCCCGGAACACCGAAACCATCTCTTCGCGGCCGGCCGGCGTCAGCGACAGCTGGACCGAACGGCCGTCACGCTCGTCCGGGACGCGGTCGAGCAGCCCGTCCGCGACGAGCGGCTTCATCAGGTTGGACACCGCAGCCCGGCTCATCCCGGTGAGCCGGGCGGCGCTCTTCGGCTCCAGCGGCCCGGCCAGCCAGACCACGAACAGCAGCCGGAACGCCGACCATGACCGGCCGCGCGGCCGGTGCACCGCGGCCTCCAGGTCGTAGGTGACCAGGTCCGAGGCCCGGTTGAGGGTCAGCAGTACCTCGGTGGCCAACTGGTGGCGGAAGCCGTACTCCGTCGCGAGGCGGCGGTTGGCCAGCTCGACGAACGACCAGAAGTCCAGCTCCTCTTCCATCGGAGCACCCTAACAAATAGTCAATCTCGAAACTGGTTGCGCTGGCGCATCGGCCGCACAGAGCCGAGACCCGAGCAACCCAGCCCCAACCGCACGCAACCCAGGCCCCCGCAACCCCGATCCGAAGCCAGAACACGGCCGGGCTTCGGGGTTACGGAGACCAAATCGGCGGGGCTTGGCGGCCCGGCAGCCGGCCTCAGCCACGCGTTTGCCCACGCGCCAAGGTTTCCGACAGCGCGTGAGCCTCCCGCAGCAACAAAGCCCCCAGCTGCGGAATCCGCTCACCCCCGAACCGATGCGCAACGCCAGTCAAAGTAAGCGCCCACCGCGGCGCCCCACCCTGATCGAACACCGCCGCCGCAAGCCCCCAGCTCCCCTCCACCACCAGCCCCGGATTAACCGCATACCCCTGCATCCGAGTCGCCGCGATATGCCGCCGAATCTCACCGGCCGAGTGCTGCGGCCCATGGGTCGCAGCCAGATCCACCCGCCCGAGATACTCCTCGACCTCCCGATCAGGCAGATGAGCAAGCACCACCATCCCGGCCGAAACAACCCCCAGCGGAAACCGCGCCCCTTCGAAGAGAACATGACTCCGGATGGGAAAAGCGCCATCCTCCCGAATAAGACAGATCGTCTCTTCCCCGCGCCGAGCCGAGAAGAACGCACTCTCCCCCGTAGCCAAGGCGAGCCGCCGAACCACCGGCAGAGCAGCCTCCGTCACGTCATAGCGCCGAGCCGCGGCCACACCGAGGAAGTACAGCTCCGGCCCCAAGACCCAGTGATCGATCTCCCGCTCCACCAACCCGACGCTCTGCAACGACGTCAGCAACCGATGCACGGTCGGCCGCGGCAGCCCGGCTTCCCGGGCGACGGCGGTCGTCGTCGCCCCACCGGGCTCGTGAACCGCGACCGCGCGCAACGCCCGATGAGTCCGCCCGACGAGGTCTACCGGTGTGTCCACTCAGTGAACACTAACCTACCCAAGTCGACCGTGAGACGAACAACCACCTGGTCAAGCGCGTTCACTGGTTGACCACCTCACAGAGATCGAGTCTGATGGCGGCCATGGACAAGGTGATCGTCTCGGCCGCGGAGGCCGTCGCCGACATCCCCGACGGCGCCACCCTCGCGGTGGGCGGCTTCGGGATGTGCGGTGTGCCCGCCGTTCTCGTCCACGCGCTGTTCGAGGCGGGGACCGCGGACCTCGAAGTGGTTTCGAACAACGCCGGCGTCGACGGCTGGGGCCTGGGGATCCTGCTCGGCGCCGGGCGCCTGCGCCGGGTCGTCGCCTCCTACGTCGGGGAGAACAAGGAGTTCGCGCGCCAGTACCTCGGCGGCGAGCTCGAGGTCGAGCTGACCCCGCAGGGCACGCTCGCCGAACGGCTGCGCGCCGGCGGCTCCGGCATCCCCGCGTTCTTCACCGCCACCGGGGCAGGCACCCAGGTCGCCGACGGCGGCCTGCCGTGGAAGTACGACGCCGCCGGCACCGTCGAGAAGGCGAGCCCGCAGAAGCAGAAGCAGAGCTTCGACGGCAAGGAGTACGTCCTCGAGCGCGCGATCGTCGCCGACTTCGGGCTGGTCCGCGCGTGGCGCGGCGACCGGCACGGGAACCTCGTCTTCAAGGACGCGGCCCGCAACTTCAACCCGCTGGCCGCGATGTCCGGCCGCGTCACGATCGCCGAGGTCGAGCAGCTGGTCGAGCCCGGCGAGCTCGACCCGAACGACGTCCACCTGCCGGGCGCGTACGTGCACCGCGTGGTGGCGCTGACGCCGGAGCAGGCCGCGGACAAGCCGATCGAAAAGCGCACTGTGCGCGCCTCGCGCACCGGAACGGAGGCCGGCTGACATGGCGTGGAACCGCGACGAGATGGCCGCCCGCGCCGCCGGTGAGCTGCGCGACGGCGACTACGTCAACCTCGGGATCGGCCTGCCGACCCTGGTGCCCAACCACGTGCCCGACGACGTCGAGCTCGTGCTGCAGTCGGAGAACGGCATCCTCGGCGTGGGGCCGTACCCGGAAGAGGACGCCGTCGACCCGGACCTGATCAACGCGGGCAAGGAAACCGTCACCGTCCGGAAGGGCGCGTCGTTCTTCGACTCGGCGTTGTCCTTCGGGATGATCCGCGGCGGCAAGATCGACGCGGCCATCCTCGGCGCGATGCAGGTCTCCGCGGCGGGCGACCTCGCGAACTGGATGATCCCGGGCAAGATGGTCAAGGGCATGGGCGGCGCGATGGACCTGGTCCACGGCGCGAAGAAGGTCATCGTGCTGATGGAGCACGTCGCACGCGACGGCTCGCCCAAGATCGTCGACGAGTGCACGCTCCCCTACACCGGCCGCGGCGTCGTCCAGCGGATCATCACCGACCTGTGCGTCCTCGACGTCACCGCCGACGGGCTCGAGCTCGTCGAACTCGCCCCGGGCGTGGATTTCGAGCAGGTGCAGAGGCAGACCGTGCCGCGGATCCGCGTGCCCTGAGCCGGGCGCCGGCTCAGCGCGCGTTCTGGTGCTCGGAGCCGGTATCGAAATGGCGGTCGAGGTATCGCTCCGGCGGCAGCCGGCTGTCGCGCAGCAGCGAGAACACCTCTGTACCGGGCTGCAGGACTTCCTCCCCGGTCGCGTAGGCCTGCGCGAGCCCGAGGTAGGTCACCCCGCTGTTCGCCGCGTACTCCCCGGCCTCCGCCTCGGCCCGGACCAGGGCCGTGGGGAAGTCGGCCGCCCGCCACACCGTGATCCGCTCTTCGTACGGCCGCCCCCCGGCTTCGGTCCACTGGAAGACGCACCGCACCGCGTACCACTCATCCGCCATGACGCCATCTTCTCCGGCCGGTCCGAGAAGCGACTCAACCCCGGGCGGCCGTCGCGCGTGTGAACGACGGACACCGCCGACCGAGTGTTGATTCTCTGGTGGTTTCTGAGTTGTTACGTTTGTCTGTGTTCCGTGTTATGTTCGATTTTCGAGCCCGCGGTAGTGCGTCCCCGCCCGAGGAGTCCGATGCGCCGTCTCGCCGTCCTGGTTCTCGCGCTGCTCTGCACGATCCCCTCGGCGCCGGCGGCGAGCGCCGCCGTCGCGCCCAAGCCGCCGCCCCTGTCGACGCCGTGGACCTCGCAGGTCAGCACCACCGATCCGCTGCCCGAATACCCGCGCCCGCAGATGACGCGGCCCGACTGGCAGTCGCTCAACGGGGAGTGGGAGTTCCTCAACCCCGCCACCGGCGCGGGCGGCAGCGTCGACCGCTACGCCGCGCCGCCCCTCGGCCAGACGCTGCCCGAGCGCATCCTCGTGCCCTACCCCGTCGAGTCGGCGCTGTCGGGCATCATGCGCAACGACAACCGCGACCTGATGTTCTACCGCCGCACCTTCACCGTGCCGCAGGCCTGGGCCGGCCGGCACGTGCAGCTGCACTTCGGCGCCGTCGACTACGAAGCCACCGTGTGGGTCAACGGCGTCCAGGTCGCTACCCACAAGGGCGGCTACGACCGGTTCGAGGCCGACGTCACCGCCCAGCTGAACGGCGGCACCAACGAAATCGTCGTCCGCGTTTACGACCCGACCGACGGCCGCGGTGAGAAGCAGCCGCTGGGCAAGCAGCTCAACAACCCCGCGGGCATCTTCTACACACCGACGTCCGGGATCTGGCAGACCGTCTGGCTCGAGCCGACCGCGCCGACGTCGATCTTCTCCGTCGACGTCTACCCCAACCTCGCGAACAACACCGCCCGCGTGCGGGTGTTCGGCCGTGGCGACGTCGGCGGGTACTCCGTGCTCGCCGAGGCGGTGACCGGCGGCGCCGTCGTGGGCAGCGCGACCGGCGGCTTCACGGAGTTCTCCGTGCCGGTGCCGGACGCGCGGCGGTGGTCACCCGACGACCCGTTCCTCTACGACCTGCGGGTGTCGCTGCGCAACGCCGCGGGGACGACGGTCGACCAGGTCGTCAGCTACTTCGGCATGCGCGAGGTCGGCACCAAGAACGTCAACGGCGTGGTGCGCCCGACGCTCAACGGCGAGTTCCTGTTCCAGATCGGCACGCTGGACCAGGGTTTCTGGCCCGACGGCCTGTACACCGCGCCGACCGACGACGCGCTGGCGTCCGACCTGCGCAAGCACAAGGACCTCGGCTTCAATATGGTCCGCAAGCACATCAAGGTGGAGCCGGCGCGGTGGTACTACTGGGCCGACCGCCTCGGATTGCTGGTGTGGCAGGACATCCCGTCGACGCTGAGCACCGACTCCAGCCGGACCCCGGCGCAGATCGCCGAGTTCGAGACCGAAGCCCGCGAGATCGTCGACGAACACCGCTTCTCCCCCGCCGTCGTGACCTACGTGCCCTTCAACGAAGGCTGGGGCGAGTGGAACCTGGACGACACCAAGCGGGTCACGACCAGCCTGGAGAGCTACGACCCGACCCGGTTGATGAACCCGCACAGCGGCATCAACTGCTGTTCCGCCAAGGGTGACCCGGGCACCGGTGACCTCCTCGACTGGCACGTCTACACCGGACCGGACGCACCCCGGCCGACCGCGACCCGGGCGTCCGTGCTCGGCGAGTTCGGCGGGCTCGGGCTGCGCAGCCCCGGCCACGAATACAGTCCCAACGGCCAGTTCTTCGCCTACGAGCAGATGACGAGCGCCGAGCAGCTCAACGACCGCTACACCGGCATGGTCCGGGACGTCCGGCAGCTGATGACCGCCAAGGGCGTCTCGGCGTCCGTCTACACCGAGATCACCGACGTCGAAGGGGAATACAACGGCCTGTACACCTACGACCGGCGGGTGCAGAAGGTCGACACCGCCCGCGTCCGCGCGGCGCACGCCGACCTGATCGCCGCGTCGAAGAACCTGAACGCCGCCGTGCCGCTGACGCTCGGGCACGTCCGGTCGTTCCGGGTGACCACCCCCGGGTTCACCGACCGGTACCTGCGGCACGCGGACTCCTTCGCCCGCACCGACGTCCTGACCACAGGCAGCACCGACGGAGCGCGGCAGGACGCCTCGTTCCGGACCGTCACCGGGCTCGCGGACCCGCGCTGCTTCTCGTTCGAATCCGTCGACTTCCCCGGCAAGTACCTGCGCCACGCCGACGGCCGGGTCCGCATCGACGGCGACACCGGCGGGACGTTCGCCGCCGACGCCACCTGGTGCACCCGGCCGGGACTCGCCGCCGGCGGGACGTCGTTCGAGGCGCTGAACCTCCCCGGCCGGTACCTGCGGCACTACAACGACAACGTGTACCTGGCCCAGAGCGGCGGCCCGAATCCTTGGGACACCGCAACGAGCTTCGCCGCCGACACGACGTGGAACGTCTCGGCGCCGGCCCTGTGGCGCAGTTCGGTTCCCCTCGCCGTCAACGCGCGGCAGTCGCTGCGGGTGACGACGTGGGGGTACACCGACCGGTACCTGCGGCACTCCGGCGGCCTCGCCTACACCGCGGTCGTGAACAGCGGCAGCAGTGCGTTGCTCAAGCAGGACGCCACCTACACCGTGCGGCGCGGGCTCGCTGACTCTTCGTGCTACTCCTTCGAGTCGGTGAACTACCCCGGGCAGTTCCTGCGCCACCAGGACGGCCGCGTCCGCAACTCACCGGACGACGGCACGGCCCTGCTGCGCGCCGACGCGACGTTCTGCGCCCGGCCCGGTCTTGGCGGCACGGGCGTGACGTTCGAGTCGCTGAACATCCCTGGCGCGTTCCTACGGCACTTCGACTCCCAGGTCCACATCGCTTCGGGCGGCGGCACGGGTTCCGACCGGCCCCAGACGGTGACGGCCGACAGCAGCTGGACCGTCGCAGCACCCTGGGCCCCGTAAGCCCGTTGCCCCGGGTACCGGAATCCGGTGTATTTCCGGACCGGTCCGCGGCTCCGTCCTCGGTGACGGAAGGGGACAACCGTGGGCGTCGTGCTGATCGTTCTCGTCCTGGTGCTGGTGGTCGTGCTGCTCGTGCGCCAGCGCCGCCGCAGACACACCGCGGCGGTCCTGGCCGGCCCGCCCGGCGGCGTCCCGGCGTTCCGGGTCGTGACGCTGGGCCTGCAGGGTTCGGGCAAGACCCTGCTGCTGACCGGGATCTACCGCCGCCTGCAGACCCCGGGTGACCGCGGCTTCTACCTGCGCGTGCCGCACGAGCAGCTGATCGAGCTGAACCGGTGGTACCGCAAGGCGGCCGACGTCCAGGAGGAGTGGCCGCGCGGCACGACCCGCGGCGAACTGCGCGAATTCGAGTTCAGCGTGATGACCGACGTCGGCGGGGCCACCGAACCGGTGGTCAAGCTGGGCTACCTCGAGTACCCGGGCGAGCTGCTGACCGACCCGGACGCGCCCGGCTCGACCGCCCAGGCGACGCTGCTGCGGGCGATCGCCGGTGCCGACGCGCTCGTCGGCATCATCGACGGCTTCCGCCTGGTGCAGGCGGACCAGGGCGACCAGCGCGGTGAGGTGCTGCTCGAAGCGTCCCTCGACGCGATGATCAACGCGATGCTGCCGGTCCGCAGTCCGATCGTCTTCGTGATCACCAAGTGGGACCTGCTCGACCACCTGCACCCGGACGAGAACGAGCGGCTGCGGATCGTGCGCGACCGGCTGATGGCGACGCCGGGGTTCGCCGACCTGGTCAAGGTGCACAGCGCTCGGCGGATCGTCCGGCTGATCCCGGTGACCGCGGTCGGGCACGACTTCGCCGTCTTCTCCGGCGGGGTGGTCCGCAAGAAGCCCGACGGCCGGTTCCGGCCGGGCAACGTCGAGGCCGCGTTGTCGGTGGTGGTGCCGGACATCCTGCGCCAGACCGAACTCGCGCTCGACCGCGCCACCCGCACCGAGCTGCTCGCGGCCGCGCAACGGCGGATGCGGATGGGCCCGGGCGAAGCGCTGCGGACGCTCGGCGCCCACTTCACGGCACACGCCGCGCGGGTGCTGGCGTCCGCCGTCGGCGCGGGCCTGGTCGCCGAGTCGAGCCTGATGCTGCTGCTGGACACACTGTCCCCGCACGACGAACCCGACCGCGCCGGCCGGCTGGCGAAGCTCGGCGAGGCCGATCGGATGGCGGAGCACTACGTCCAGGCCCGCCGGCGGGTGGTCGGCGAGCTGCAGCGGCAGGTCGCGGTGCTCGAGGCGAAACTGCCGGTGTCCCGCCTCGGCGGCGACCGCTGGGGCGACTGGTGACCGGCCGGGCCTGGCCGTTCCTGATCGCCCGCGGCCGGCGGCGCGGCTATTCCGTGCTGCTGGTCCCGGGTTTCCTGCGGGAGCACGGGTTCCTGGAGGCCACGGTGATCCCGCTGGACGGCGTGCCTTCGCGCGCCGCGGTGACACCGCACGGCGTGCTGGTCTGGGCCGAGCACGCGGTGACCACGGCCGAGGCCGGCGGCGAACCCCGGGACGAGTACGGCCGCCCGCTCGTGCTGCTGCACGGTTTCCTGTGCCCGGACGGCGATCCGGTCGCCGCGCCGGCCGCGTTGGCCCGGACCGGGAGCACGGCTTTGTCGGCGTACCAACGGTTCCTCGCCGATGAGGAAGGCTTCCGGGCGGAGCGTTCGGAGCCGTTCGCGATGGAGGTCGCCGAAGTCGCCGAGGTAGCCCGTCCCCGGGTCTCGCCACCCGCCGAGCCCGTGCGGCCGGGCCGCGGACTGGTGTGGGCGGGGGCGGGGGTGCTGGTCGCGGCCGGTGCGGTGGCGGCGGTGGCCGGCTTCGCCTCGGCCGGCCGTGACGAAGTCCCGCCGCCACCCCAGTGCGCCCGCGACGTCGTCGAGGTGACGATCACGCCTCCGGGCCCGGCGGCGACCTGCCTCCGCGACGGGACGACGGTGCGGTATTCGCTCCCGCCGACCCCTCGGCCGTAGTCCGGCGGACCCGCTCTCGCCGCAGGTTTCGCGGTCTCTCGCGACCGTTCGACCCCGTCAGCTCTCCGGCAGCTGCCGGCGTTCGCGCAGGCGGGCCAAGTCCTCGCGCATCTCCATCGGCAGGAGCTCGGCCATCTGTTCCGGCCGCAGCGGCAGGTCGAGCAGGCTGAGCTTGACCCGGCTGCGCTGCGCGTGCCGCCCGGGGTCCAGGCGGACGACCTGCGCCGCGTCCGGGCGCAGCGTCGCGGTCAGCGGGGTGGCGGGATCCAGCGGCCGCCACGCGTTGCCGTCGACGCGCAGCATCGGTGGGGCACTGCGGGCCGCGCAGCGCAGCGTGACGACGTCGCGGGCGGGTAACACGATCGAGCGGCTGACGCCCGACATCGACGCCACCGGTGTCACCGCGAGCACCTCCGCCGCCGGGGAGATCACCGGGCCGCCGGCGGCGTAGTTGTAGGCGGTGGAGCCGGTCGGGGTGCTCAGGATCAGCGCGTCGCAGCGGTAGTAGCCGAACTGGGCACCGTCGACCAGCAGGTCGACCTCGACCGTCGCGCCGGGCTCGGCCCCGCCGACGACGACGTCGTTGAACGCGACCGCGGCCGCGTCGCCCTCCGCCAGGGTGATGCAGCTGTGCGGCTCGATCTCGAAATCCCCGGTGTGCATCCGTTCGAGCGCCCCGGCGAGCTCGGACGGCGCGATCTCGACCAGGAAGCCGACGGTGCCGTAGTTCACCCCGAGCACCGGCACCGGCCGCTCGACGGCCAGCCGCATCGCGCCCAGCATCGTGCCGTCACCGCCGAGGCTGACGACGGCGTCCACCCCGGCCGCGAACTCGGCGTCGGGCACCACCGGCACGCCGGCCCCGACCTGCGCCGCGTCGGCTTTCCGCACCACGAGCTCGACTCCGTGGCGCGAGGCGTACGAGACGAGCACCTCGACCGACTCGTGCACCGGCTTCCGCGGGTGCGCCACCACCCCGACGCGCGTGATCTCCGAACCTGCCATGTGATCCATTGTGGCCGTCCGGTGATCGGAACGCGAAAATCCGCCCGAGCCCTTCCGGCGGCACTAAAGTCGGGGCATGAGGCTGCTGCCCGCGTTCGTCACCACCGTTCTGCTCGCCGGGTGCTCGGCCGGGACCACCGGCACGCCGTCGCCCGCCCCGGCGACACCGGCCCCGTCGTCCTCGGCGTCGTCGGAATCCACTGCTCCCCCGGCCCAGCGGCACAAGCTCGAGGTCAAGATCGAGGGAACGGCCGTCCTGTCCACACTGACCTACACCATCGACGGCGAAACCATGGAAGAGAAGAACGTCAAGCTCCCCTGGAGCCGGACGTTCAGCTTCCCGGCCCACTCCGGCAAGCACGTCTACAACGTCGTCATGCGCTCCGGCGGCGGCGAGGTGAACGCGACGGCCACAGTGGACGGACAGCCCTGGGGCCAGAGCCGCGGCAGCGGGGACGGCGAGTCGACCCAGTCGCTCAACGGCGACTTCAGCGACTGAAGCTTTCCGCCGGCGACGGCGACCGGTTCCGCAGTCAGATCTCGCGCACCGACTCCACTTCGAACCCGGCCAGCACGACCCGTGCGGAGCAGCGGCTGTGCCCGGAGGCGATCGACGGCAGCCGGCGGACGACGACCTCGTAGCGCCGGGCTCCCCCGGTCACCAGCACCTTCCGGACGTCGCCGCGGGGGTCCTCGTCGGTCGCCAGCACCGCGTCGAGGCCGCGCAGGCCCGTGCGGCCGCGGATCTCGATCTCGGCGAACTGCGCCCACGGGCTCTCCGCCGACGTCCGGCCGCGCAGGTGTTCCAGGCGGACGTTCCCGCTCAGCGCTTCCTTGGCGACGAGCTCGGCCTCGGTCACCGCGAGGCTGCCGTGGAGGTAGCCGTCGGGCACCGTCAACAGGTTGCCGGCCCAGCGGTCGCCGCCGACGTGGCTGACCTCCCAGACCTGGCCGGGGTGGTTCTGCGCCAGCCCGGTCACCACCGGGCGCCCGAAGACGGCGCAGCACATGTCCTTGCTGCCGTGCGTGCAGACGAGGAAGAGCGGCCCGGACACCGGCTCGCCGTGCCCGTCGCGCCCCGCCGCGACGGCTTCGAGATCGAGGTGGGCGAGTTCGCCGAGGTCGGCGACGTCGAGCCGTTCGAGCCAGCGGTGTCCCGGCCGGCCGCTGGCGACGTAGACCGCGCGCGGGGCGCCCGGGACCCGCGCGTGGCGGCCGGGCTTGCGGATGAGCAGGGGCCGGAGGCCGGCGTCGCGGGCCCCGTCGAGCCGGTCGGCGGGCAGTACTTCGGCCAGCACGTCTTCGAGAGCGTCCGGTGCCCAGGACCCCGGCTGCTCGATGAGCAGCCACGACGTCATGTGCGCGGCGGTCCCGGCGGGCTCGCCGCCGAGCTCACGGGTCAGCGCGGCGCACGCGGGCACCGCGGTCCGGCCGGGAGAGCAGGTTCCCGCCTCAGCCATCACCTCTGACTTAGGCATGCCTAAGCGTACCCGATTAAGCGCGCGCCAACCCCCCTGATGTGACCCGCTCGGCGGCCACCACGCTCGATCGTGCGCTGAGCGGTCACCGAGCGGACCGGAACGGCGTCACGCCCTCGCGACGAGCCCCTGGGTGACCAGCTCACCCAGCAGCGCCCGGACCGTGGCCCGGTCCACACCCGGCGCGGCGTCCGCCAGCACCTTGAACGGCTGCGGCGTGCCCCCGAGCAGCGCGGCCAGCACCGGCCGCGCGGGAGCCGCGAAGACCAGGCGCTTTCCGGCGCCGACCAGGGCCACGGTGCCTTCGCCGTCGGCCAGCGCGGCGCGCGGGGCGAGCAACCGGACCTCGAAGTCTTCGTCCGGTGGCAGCAGCTCCGCCGTGGCCGCCCACGGCAGGCCGACGCGGGTCTGCGCGGGAGCCTGGGCGTCGCGGTCGGCCAGGAACCGGTCGACGAGGTCGTCCCCGGCGGTCAGCTCGGCGAGCCGCCGGCGCAGCGCCTCGGCCCGCTCGGCCCGCGCTCCGGGCCCGGCGAACCGGGGCAGGTCCTCCCGGAACAGTTCGTCGGCCCGCAGCTGGTCGGCCAGCCACGCCACCAGGTCCACGCCGGTGGCGGCGGTGAACCCGATCGTCAGGTGCAGCGACTCCTCGCCGACGGCGGACACGTCGTGCCAGTGCCCGCGCGGCAGGTAGAGCACATCGCCGTCTTCCAGCAGGAAGTCCTCGTACGGCTCGCCCTCGGGGCGGTCCGGCAGCTCGACGTCCCGCTGCAGCGGCGAGCGGCGGGTGACGCCGTGCAGGCGCCAGCGCTTGCGCCCGGAGAGCTGGATGATGAACGCGTCGTGGTCGTCCCAGTGCACGTCGAAGCCGTGCGTGGTGCCCCAGCCCGCGTACAGGTTGACCTGGATCCGCTCGCGCAGGTCGTGCTCCAGCCGGCTCGCCAGCTCCCCGACCCCGTCGACCAGCTCGTTGACCGAGTCGACGACGAGCGTCGCCCCGGCGCGCAGGTGTTCGGCGAAGGGCGCCGAGAGCACGCGCGGCACGAGGCCGTTGCGGCGGGTCGACACCATCTCGGTGTAGGTGTGCGCCGGCACGACGTCGCCGTCGAGCGCCAGGCGCAGCCGGGGGAACTCCAGGCGGTGCTGCCGCAGCACCCGGTCCAGCTCCGGCCACGGGAGGAGACCGGCGAACCGGCCCTTCTCCCCCGGGAACCGCCGCGGCGCCTTCCCGAGGACGTCGGCGAAGAACTGGCCGGCCTCGAGCGGAGCCACGAGGCCGGCCAGTCCGGGAATCTCCGTCACGGAACGGGACAACGGCTAGTCGTTGCCGTCGTTGTCGGCCACCGCACCGTTGGCCTTGCCCCGATCCACCGCGGCCGTCAGCGTTTCCACGCCGAGCAGCAGGCCACTGGCGGGCATCTCGTTGTGGGCGGCGTTCTCCTGAGCCATCCGGACCTCGCAAACGTCGACGACAGGGATTCCCACGCTACGTGAGAAACCCCGGATCGGGCATAGGTCATTTAGGTTGTCTCGGAGAAGCCGGCCGCTCGTGCGGAACCACCGGGCCGGCCGGACGTCCCTGGAGTGATCCCGTTCACTCGGACGGAAGGACCGCGGGTTGTCCCTCTCGACGTGCCAGGTGCCGGCCGAGGCGATCCCCGACGAGGCGGCGGGCAAGCCGCCGCGGCGGTGGTGGATCGCGCTCGTGGTGGTCGCGCTGCTCGCGCAGATGGCGATCGCGATGCTCACGACGGCCGCCGAGCAGTCCCCGACCATCGACGAGCCGGTCTACGCGGGCACGGCGGTGGTCTACCTGGAGCAGCACAGCCTGCGGTACAACCCGGAGCACCCACCGCTGGGCAAGCTGATCATCGCGACCGGCCTGGCCTTCGCCGGCGCGCACCTCGATCCCGCGTTCACCGGCGACCAGACGCAGCTCGGCCGCCGCGTGCTGTACGAGTCGGGCGCCGACCCGGGGCGCCTGCTGCTGGCGGCGCGGCTGCCGGTGATCGTGCTGACGCTCCTGTTCGGACTGGTCGTCTTCGCGTTCGCGCGCGACCTGACCGGCGCGGCCGGCGGCGTCACAGCCCTGGCCCTGTACGCGTTTTCACCCGACCTCATCGCGCACGGGTCGTTGGCGACCCTCGACGTGCCGGTGGCCGGGTTCCTGCTGACGTCGGTCTGGCTGGTGTGGCGGGCCCGCCGTCGTCCCGTCCGGTACCTCCCGCTCGCGGGGCTGGCCCTGGGTGCGGCGGTGGCCACGAAGATGAGTGCGCTGGCCGCGGTTCCGGTGCTGCTGCTCCTGGCCGTGCTGTCCGTGTGGCACGCCCACCAGGGCGATCGTCCACAAAGGATCGTCCACGCCGCGGCGGCGGCGGCGGGCGTGGCCCTGATCGCGGTCGCCGTGGTGTGGGCCGCCTACCTCGCCGTGGATCCGCGGCTGCGCTGGGCGGCGCCGCCGGACCTGCCGGCCGTCCACGGACTGCGCTCGCTCGCCGACCGGCTGCCGCTGCCCCGGCCGTACCTCGACGGGATGCGCGTCCAGTTCGGCTTCGAAGACCGGACGTGGAGCACCTTCCTGCTCGGCACGTACCACCCCGGTTCGCTGTGGTACTACCTGCCGGTCGCGCTGCTGGTGAAGACGCCGCTGGGCACCCTCGCCCTCGGGTTGGCGGGCGCGGTCGCCCTGGTGGTCCTTCCCCGGCTCCGCCCGGCGGCACCGTACGTCCTCGTCCCCACGGCCGTGCTGCTGGCCGCGGCCATGACCAGTACGCGCGACCTCGGCGTCCGGTACGCGCTCTTCGTCCCGATGTTCCTGGCGATCGCGGCGGCGGGCCTCGTCCTCCTCCGCCGCAGGTGGGCGCAGGGTGCGGTGGCGGCCCTGGTCGTGTTCGCGGCGGTGAGTTCGCTGCGGACGTTCCCCTACTACCTGCCGTACTCCAACGAGGCGTTCGGCGGCCCGGCCGCGACCCACCTGAACCTGCACGACTCGAACGTCGACTGGGGCCAGGACCTGCGCCGGCTGGCGGATCGCCTGCCGGACGAGCGGGTCTGGCTCGTCTACAAGGGCAGCGGGGTGCCGTCCGCGTACGGCATCGACGCGGCCGACCCGCTCGCCGTGCCCCCGGCGGAGGTGCACGGCCTGCTCGCGGTGTCGGATTCCGCCATCGCCAAGGCGGACGCCCGCCTGGCGGCGCTGATCGCCGGCAGCACCCCGGTCGACGAGGTCGGCCACTCCATCACGATCTACCGCCGCCCGTGACGCAGCACCTGCTGCCACTCACGCATCCCACCGAACTGGCGCACGCCATTTGCGAACTGCAAATTGCAGATCCGACTTCACCGCTCAACCGAGCGCCCAATGCCGAAAATGAATTTCGAAACGCAGCGTGGTCCCAGCCAACAAGTCACGAGCTGAAATGAAATTGCTCCGAACGGCCGTACTTGATTTTACCGCGGACACATAACGTCACATGCCTGCGCAATCGACCCGGCGGATGGGTGAAAACGAGTCCCCGGACGGTCGATCGTGGACGTAGCTCGTGATCGCCGCACTGGAGGAAGCTTTTACATGACGATCGACTTGGCGTTGAAAGAAGCGATGAGCATTCCCGGCGCCCTCGGCGCGACACTCGTCGACTACGACAGCGGGATGTCCCTCGGTTCGCTGGGTGGCGGCGACTGGCTCGACCTGGACATCGCGGCGGCGGGCAACACCGAGGTCGTCCGGGCGAAATTGCGCGTCATGTCCTCTCTCGGGCTCGACGACAGCATCGAGGACATCCTCATCACGCTCCACCGCCAGTACCACGTGATCCGGCCGCTGTCGGCCCGCGGCAACTCCACCCTGTTCCTCTACCTGGTCCTGGACCGCGAACGGGCGAACCTCGCGCTCGCCCGGCACAGCCTCAAGCGCATCGAAGCCAGCCTGTCCGTATGACGAGTGCCGACACCCACAGCCAGTCCTCACGCCTGCCCCTGCCGGTCCGCACGCCGGCGCCGGAAAGCACCGGCACGGCGCGGGAGCGGGCGATGAAGCCCCCGCCCCTCGACGCCGACCGGATGCTCGAGGCGTTGCGCACGGTCCAGGGCCAGGTCGACCAGGTGGCCGGACTGCTCGTGGCCACCCACGACGGCCTGGTCCTGGCCGACGCCACCCAGGCCGTCGAGGCCGACAGCGTCGCCGCCATGTCGGCGGCCGCCATCGGCCTGGCCGCGCAGTTCACCGCCCAGGCCCGGATCGGCGAATCACGCAGTGCGATGTTCGAAGGCAGCTCCGGCTACGTCTGCGTCTTCCCGGTCGAGGGTTCGCTCCTGCTCGTCGTGTTCGGCCAGCCGGACATCACCATGGGCCTGTTCACCCTCGCCGCCAAGCAGGCGTTGACGCTGCTGCGCCACCACCTCCCGGCGGGAGGAGCACACCGCACGCGGCCGTCATCGGAGTGACGGCCGGTCGCGGAAGCGGGTCACCAGCTCGCCGAGCCCGTCGACGCGGCTGGTGAGCACGTCGCCGGCGGTGAGGTAGCGCGGCGGCGTCCGGCGGTGGCCGACCCCGGCCGGAGTGCCGGTGAAGATCAGGTCGCCCGGCAGGAGCGGGCACACCGCCGAGAGCCGGGCGACCAGGTCCGGGACGCCGAAGATCATGTCCGCGAGCGACGCCTTCTGCACCACTTCGTCGTTGAGCAGGCAGGTGATCGCGGCATCGGGGGCGACCTCGGTGACCAGGTGCGGTCCGGTCGGGCCGAAGCCGGGGAACGACTTGGCCAGCGAGAACTGCGGCGGCTTCCCGAGCGACTGGACACGGCGCTCCGACAGGTCCTGGCCGACCATGAACCCGGCGACGTGCTCGAGGGCGCGCTCCTCGCCGATCCGATGCCCGCCCCGGCCGATCACGGCGACCAGCTCGACCTCCCAGTCGACCCGGTCACCGGGCAGCTCGACCGTCTCTCGCGGACCCGCGACGCAGGTCGGGAACTTGGTGAACACCAGCGGGTCGGCCGGGGGTTCGTAGCCGGCTTCGGCCGCGTGCGGCGGGTAGTTGAGCGCCACCGCGAACACCTGCCGGGGCCGCGGCACGGGCGGTCCCAGCAGCGCCGGGTCGTACGGGCTCCCGGCCGGAGTCACCGAAGCGGCCCACGCGGAGAACGCCGTCCAGTTCTCCAGCACGTCCATCGGGTCGGGGCCGAAGCCGCCGGCGTCGAAGACGTCCAGCGCGCGGTCACCGAAGATCAGGACGGCCCGGCCGGCGAGGGCGGCCAGGCGCATCACCGGCCACCGGCCGGCGGCGGGGTCCCGTGGGCGTCCTCCCACGAGACGACCCGGTTGCGCAGCACCCCGAGCTTTTCGATCTCGGCTTCGACCACGTCCCCGGGCTTCAGGTAGTTCGCGAACGGGTCTTCGGTGCTCGCCGCGACCCCGGCGACCGTGCCCGTCGTGATGAGGTCGCCGGCGCTGTAGACCTGCGGTGAGTGGTAGGCCACGAGCTGCGGGATCGTCACGGACATCCGGCCGGTGTTCGACTTCTGCCGCACCTGGCCGTTCACCCTCAGCTCCATGTCCAGGTCGTGCGGGTCGCCGACCTCGTCGGCGGTGACGATGTACGGGCCGATGGGGCAGAACGTGTCGATGGCCTTGGAGAAGGAGAACACCCCGGACTCCATCTCGCGCCGCTGGATGTCGCGGGCGGTGATGTCGTTGAACACGAGGTACCCGGCGATGTGCTCGGCCGCCTGCTCCTCGGTGAAGAACTTCCCGGGCTTGCCGATCACGACGGCCATTTCGAGCTCGTAGTCGAGCTCGCGGGTCAGGTGCGAGGGGTACACGATGGGGTCGCCGGGACCGATGATCGCGTCGACGTTCTGGAAGAACACGATGCCCTTGTTGACCGGGTGCGACCAGTTCACGCGGGCGAGGTCGTCGTGGTGCTCGCGGAAGTTCCCCGCCGTGTGGAAGAACTTCTTCGGCGCGATCGGGGCCCGCAGGCGCACCTCGGACGCGCGGAAGCGGCGCCCGGTCTCGGGCACGCTCCCGCCGCGTTCGAAGAATTCGCGGGCCGAGGCGGTGTCGAGTTCCAGGATCAGGTCGTCGGCGAGACGGCCGACCAGGCCGTCGTCGAAGGTCACGAGCTTCACGGGCGCTCCACGGGGACGGTGACTCGGAAGACGCGCAGCTGGAGGGCCAGCGTCGCGTAGTAGCCCACCAGCGTGGTGAGCTCGACGGCCACGCGGTTGCCAATGATTGGCACGCACTCGGCGTAGGTCACGTCGTCGGCGTCGCCGTCCAGCAGCGCCAGCACGAACCGCAGGGCCGCGGTCTCCCCCGCGTCGAGCCCATCCGGCACCGTGCGCGCCGCGACCGCCGCGAGCTGGGCGTCCGTCGCCCCGGCGGCGCGGGCGGCGGGCTCGTGCGCGTACCGCTCGAACGCGCAGTCCCACCGCGCCGCCACCGCGAGGATCGCCAGCTCCCGCACGCAGTGGCCGATCGCCGTCTCGTACCGCACGGCCGCGCCCAGCCGCTGCAGCGCCTGGCCGGCCGGCGGCGCGTACAACAGGGCGTTGAACGGCCCGGTCAGCGCGCCCGCGGCGTCGGTGAGCGGGAACGGGCCGCCCGCCCGGGGCCCGCCGGTGATGGCTTCGCGGAGAGCGCGCTGGTCGTCGTCCAGGTCGGCCGGGGACAGCCGGGGCAGTCTCGTCATGCGCCGATCCCAGCAGCACGGCCGGTGAGCGGACGCCGGTGTGCCATTCAATGGCACGTCCGTTCCGCGCCGGCGAACCGCGCGCCTAGCGTCGCCGCCAGGTCGGGAGCGAGGAGCGGAAGTGGACTGGCTGGGTCTGCGGGGCAAGGGCGCGCTGGTCGCCGGCGCGGGCGGGATCGGCGGCGCGGCCGCCCTCGCGCTCGCCGAAGCGGGTGCCGACGTGGTCGTCGCCGACGTCGACGAGCAGCGCCTCGAGGACCTGGCACGCCAGGGAATCCGCACGCTGCGCGCCGACCTCACCGAGGTGGGAAGCGCGCGGGACTGCGTCGTCCGCGCCGACGCGCTGCTGGGCCGGCTCGACGTGTTCGTCCACGCGGTCGGCGTCAACGACCGGCGGCCGGTGCTCGACACGCCGGACGACGTCTGGCGCCGCATCACCGCGGTCAACCTGGACAGCGCGTTCTGGACCGGCAAGGCGGCGGGCGAGCTGATGGTCGCCCGCGGGTACGGCCGGATCGTCTACCTCTCCTCGGTGTCCGGCCTGCTCGCCCACCCGCACCACGCGCCGTACGCGGCCACCAAGGGTGCGGTCAACCAGCTCGCGCGGGTGATGGCCCGCGAATGGGCGGCCTCGGGCGTCACGGTCAACGCCGTCGCGCCCGGCTACACCGAGACCGCCCTGACCCACGAACACCTCGAGCAGCCGGGTGTCCGGGACGGCCTCACCGGACTCGTCCCGGCCGGGCGGCTGGGCACCACCGAAGACCTGACCGGCCCGATCCTGTTCCTCTGCTCCGGCCACGCCGCGTTCGTCACGGGACACGTCCTGTACGCCGACGGCGGCCGCACCCTCGTCTGAAGGAGTCATTCCGTGCGTTTCACCGGCAAGACCGTCCTCGTCACCGGCGCCGGCACCGGGTTCGGTGCCGAGATCGCCGTCCGGGCCGCGAGCGAGGGCGCCGACGTCGCCGTGCACTTCCGCGGCTCGCGCGCCGGCGCCGAACGCACCGCCGCGCGCGTCGAGGAGCTGGGCCGCAAGGCTTTCCTCGTCCAGGCCGACATTTCCGAGCACGCGCAGATCCGCCGGATGGCCGACGAGGTGTGGAGCCACTTCGGCCGGGTCGACGTCGCGGTCAACAACGTCGGCGACGTCGCCCGCGACCAGATGTCGTGGCGGGACCTCACCGAGGAGTCCGTCGACCACGTGCTCGCCGTGGACCTCAAGGGCACGTTGCTGTGCACGCACGAGTTCGGCGACCGGATGCTCGCCCAGGGCGGCGGCGCGATCGTGAACATCGGCTCGACCGTCGTCGCGCGCGGCAGCGCCCGCGCCCCGCAGTACGCGGCGGCGAAGACCGGGATCATCGGCCTGACCAAGTCCTACGCCCACGCCTTCGCGCCCACCGTGCGGGTGAACGTGTTCGCCCCCGGCTTCATCGAAACCGAAGCCACGCTCGGCCGGGAAGACTGGCGCGGCGGCCGCGCCGAAAAGCTGCGCGACGCCACCCCGCTGGGCCGTATCCCGAAGCCCGAGGAGCTCGCCGGGGCGGCGCTGTTCCTCGCCACCGAGGACGCCGGGCACATCACCGGCGGGTTCCTGGTCGCCGACGGCGGCTACACCATGCTCGGCGCATGATCTTTCCATGATTTCGGTTAGGAGGACGCAGATGGCACCCAGGATCGTGTTCACCGGCGGCCGCGTCTTCGACGGCAGCGGCTCTCCCGCCGTCCCGGGCGACGTCGTCGTCCGCGGCGACCGGATCGAGGGCGTGCGGCCCGGCGGCGGCACCGAGCCCGAGCCGGACGACCGCGTCGTCGACTGCCGCGGCGCCACCGTGCTGCCCGGCCTGGTGGAGTCGCACTGCCACCTGACGTTCCCGTCCGCGGTCGGGCACGTCGACCCGTCGTTCAACCCGCCGGCCGACGTGAGCTTCTTCCGGCACCTGCCCGGCCCGGACGAGCACCTGGCGATCGCCGAACGCAACGCCCGGATCCTGCTCGACCACGGGTTCACCAGCGCCTACTCCGCGGGCTCGCTGACCCCGGTGCCCACCGAGGTGCGGCTGCGCGACCGGATCGCCGCCGGCCTGGCCGCCGGACCGCGGATGCGGGCGGCGTCGTTCGAGCGGGACAACAACCCGGTCCGGATGGGCCCGGACGGCCCGGCCCCGCAGGAAACCGGTCCGGACGCCGTGCGCGCCTTCATCCGCGAACAGGCCGAACTCGGCTTCGACAGCGTGAAGCTGCTGATGAGCAACGACGACGTCTTCTTCGAGGGCGGCTCGATGGTCACCCAGTACAGCGCCGAAGAGGCGAACGCGGCCGGCGAGCAGGCGCGCGAGTCCGGGGTGTGGCTCAACTGCCACGCCCAGTCGCCCGAGTCGATCAAGCTCGCGGTGCGGGCCGGGTTCCGCTCGATCTACCACTGCTCCTACGCCGACCCCGAAGCGATCGACCTCCTGGAAGCGCACAAGGAGTCGCTCTTCCTCTCCCCCGCCGTCGGCATCATGTGGGCCAACGTCCACGAAGGCGCCGAGTTCGGCATCGACCGGGCGATGGCGGAGAAGATGGGCTCGGTGAAGTCCCTCGAGGCGATGGAGCGGCTGTACCCGGAGCTGCGCAAGCGCGGGCTGCGCGTGCTGCCCGGTGGTGACTACGGGTTCCCGAACAACCCGATCGGGCGCAACGCCCGCGACCTCGAGCTGTTCGTCCGGCTCTTCGGCTATTCCCCCGCCGAAGCGTTGCGGGCGACCACCTTCCACGGCGGCCAGGTGATGGACCTGCCGGTCGGGCTGCTCACCGAGGGCTACTTCGCCGACGTCCTCGTCGTCGACGGCGACCCGGTTTCGGACGTCATGCTGCTGCAGGACCCGGCCAACCTGCGGGTGATCATGCAGGGCGGCCGGTTCCACAAGGCGAGCGCGTGATCTACCGCGAGGTGCCGGGATTCCGGCCCTTGGAGCTGGACCTGACCGCGCCGGACGACGCGGTCGCCACGATTGTCCACCTGCACGGCGGCGGCTGGCGGCGTGGCTCCCGGCTCACGCCGCTGCCGGGCTTCGAGCACCTGACCGGCGAACTGGCGGCGCAGGGGTTCCGCGTCGCCGTGGCCGACTACCGGCTCAGCGGGGAAGCGACCTTCCCCGCGCCGCTGGAGGACGTGCGGGCGGCGATCGAGTTCGTCCGGGACGGCAAGCCACTGGTCGTCTGGGGCGAATCGGCGGGCGCGCACCTCGGGCTGCTGGCGGCGCTCACCGGGTCCACAGTGGACGCCGTGGTGGCGTGGTTCCCGCCGACCGACCTGCTCGGCTTGACCGGCGACGTCTCCCGCGAAGCGTCCTTGCTGGGGGCGCCGCCGGAGTCGGTGCCGGACCTCGCACGCGAGGCGAGCCCGCTGACGCACGCGCACGCCGGCGCGCCGCCGATCCTGCTGATGCACGGTTCGGAAGACGACCTCGTGCCGGCCACGCAGAGCGTCCGGCTGGCCGGGGCCCTGCGGGACGCGGGCGCGCCGGTGGAGCTGCACCTGGTGCCCGGCGCCCGCCACCGCTGGACGGGCGCCGACCCCGCGGCCGTCGTGGCCACCTCCGTCACATTCCTGCGGACCGCACTGACCCGCTGACGTGCCCGAGCGGGAACAGCGGGCCCGCGGTGCCGCCCGGCCGGTCCTCCGGGTGCGCTTCGACGGCGGCCATCGACGACGGCAGTTCGATCGGCAACCGGCCCTCGGCTTTCGCGTGACCGAAAACGACGTCGAGGACGGCGTCGTCGGCCGCGCCGAAGTCGGCCAGCAACGCGGCGGCGTGCTCGGCGAGTTCGGGCACGACAGCCGCCCGGTCGAGGAAGATGTCGACGACCGTCGGCACGGTGGCCATGAGGGCGCAGAGGTGGTCTCTCGCCTCCCGGGGCAGGTCGAGCCGGCCCTGGTGGAAGAACGCTTCGGGGAGCCGCGGCCTCGGCTCGTACGGGGTGCCGATCCGCACCACCGCCGCGTCCGCTTCGGCCGGGTCGTCCACAATGGACCCGTAACGGGCCGCGACCGCGGGGGCGATTCCTTCGACGTACAGCCGGATTCCCCGCTGCGGCGGCAGCCTTCCGGCGAGCAGCACCATCGACCGGCGTTGCGCGTCGGCTCCCGCGGCGGTGAAGTCGGCCCGGCCGACGGTGGCGACCGCGTGCTCCTCGTCGACGTACGGGTTCTCGAACAACCCGAGCCGCATCATCAGCGTCAGGACGCGCCCGGCCGACTCGTCGACCCGCGTCTCCTTCAGCCGGCCCGACTCGACCAGGCCGACGACGACGTCCGGGCACCACTCGCCGCCGAACTGGTCGACGCCCGCGTCGAGCAGCCGCAGCACGCGCCCGGCGGTGTCGAGGTGCTCGGCGCCCCACGCGCGGGCGGGCCACACCGAGCCGTCCGGGAGCGTCGTGTCGGTGAGCAGCCCGAAGTCCGTGCACACCAGGCCGTCGAAGCCCTCGTCGCGGCGCAGCTGCCCGGCGATCACCTCGCGGTCGAAGGCGAACCCGACGCCGGCGAGTCCCGGCACGCCGACCGGGCGGCCGTAGTACGGCATCACCGCGGCCGCCCCGGCCCGCAGCGCCGGGCGGAAGACGTTCCGGTGCTCCTCGTAGCGCCCGTCGGGGTAGACCTGGTCCTTGCCGGCCGCGAAGTGCGCGTCCTCACCCCCGGCCTGCGGGCCCGCGCCCGGCCAGTGCTTGACCATCGCCGCCACCGAATCCGGCCCGAGGTCCGTCCCCTGCAGGCCTTCGACGTAGGCGGCGGCCAGCCGGGCGACCACGGCCGGGTCGGCGCCGAACGTGCCCGCGGTGCGGCACCACCGCGGTTCGGTCGCCAGGTCGGCCATCGGGTGCAGCGCCAGCCGGATCCCGACGGCCGCGTACTCGGCACGCACCACTTCGGCGAACGCGCGCACGGCGTCGGTGTCGCCCAGCGCGCCGAACCCGAGCGGTTCGGGCCAGCGGGAACAGCCGCCCGAAGGCACCGACGTCAGCGGGTTCTCGTTCGCCGAGTGCCGCGGGTCGGACGAGACGAGCACCGGGATGCCCAGCCGGCTTCCGGCCGCCATCCGCTGGACTTCGTTGTGCCAGCGGGAAAGGGGACCCGCCGAGACCGGTGCCATCAGGGACAGGCAGCGGATGTGCCGCTCCCGCAGCACGTCCGTCGTCGGCGCGGTG
Organism: Amycolatopsis sp. NPDC028719; assembly: GCF_055565395.1. NCBI lineage: Bacteria > Bacillati > Actinomycetota > Actinomycetes > Pseudonocardiales > Pseudonocardiaceae > Amycolatopsis > Amycolatopsis sp. NPDC028719. Next base: position 161,660 of record NZ_JBVHUL010000006.1, on the reverse strand, counting down.
GGCAGCGGGCCGGCCGGCTCCTCGACGAAACCACCGTCGGCGGTGACCGCCACCGGGGCGTGGAAGAGCAGCCCGGCCTTCTCCGGCAGGGTCATCCGGCCGAGCAGGTCACGGACGCGCTCGCCGGCGGGCCGCGCGGGATCCTGGTACGGGAACATGCGGCCGAGCATGACCGCCGGTCCGAGCGGGTGCCCATCGCCGTGCCATTCAATGGCAAACCCGGCTAGCTCTCGAGAACGCCACTCACGTAAAGCAAGTCGCCCATGCGCAGGTCGTCGTCCTCCAGGGGCGGAAGACCTTGGGCGGCAAGCAGGTCGCGAGTGCCGGCCGTGGTCAGCGTCCAGCCGAGGCCGGTCAGGTACGGCGCCGCTTCGTTGCGCTCGCCGAAGTACCGCAGCCGCGCCATGTCGGGGTCGAAGCCGTGCGCGCGCCAGAGTTCGGAGATGCCGTTCAACCGCCGTTTCGTCTGGCTTTCGGCGCCCGGCCGCGGGTTCGGCCTGCTTTCGGTGGCCACCCGGCTCCCCGGAGCGCTGAGCTCGGTGACCGTGTCCAGCAGGCGGTCCTGCGCCTCCGGTGGCAGGTAGCCGAGCAGGCCTTCGGCACTCCACGCGCTCGGCCGGGCCGGGTCGAACCCGGCGGTGCACAGCGCGGCCGGCCAGTCCTCGCGCAGATCGACCGCGACCACCCGGCGGTCGGCCGTGGGCTCGGCGCCCAGCCCGGCCAAGGTGCGGGTCTTGAACTCGACGACCCGCGGCTGGTCGAGCTCGTACACCACGGTCCCGGCCGGCCACGGCAACCGGTACGCCCGCGAATCCAGTCCCGAAGCCAGGATCACCCCCTGCTCGATGCCCACGTTCGCCGCGTCGAGGAAGAACTCGTCGTAGAACCGGGTCCGCACCTTGGCCCCGTCGATCGCCACCTGTCCGACCAGCTCGCCCGGCGGCAGTTCCCCGGCCGCCAGCCGGGTGAGCAGATCGATGCCGACCGCGCGGACGAGCGGCTCGGCGAACGGGTCGTCGAGGCGCGTACGGTCCGTGCGGGTCGCGATCGCCCGGGTCATCGCGGCCATGGTCGCGGTCGCGCCGACACTCGACGCCAGGTCCCACTCGTCCCCGTACTGCCTGGTCGAAGTCATGCGCGGACCGTAGCGGAGGCCGCCGTCCGCCTGGCTAAAATGAGAGCGGTGACCGCTCGATTGCCTCACCACCGGCGTTCCGACGCCCGCGGCCGCATCCTCGACGCGGCGCGCGCGGTGTTCGTCACCGAGGGCCTGGAGGTGCCGGTCCGGGAGATCGCCCGGCGCGCCGAGGTCGGGCCCGCGACCGTCTACCGCCACTTCCCGGCCAAGGAAACGCTGGTCGCCGCGGCGTTCACCGAGCAGGTGCGCGCCTGGCGGACCGCCATGGACGAAGGACTCGCCGACCCCGATCCCTGGCGCGGTTTCCGCGTCACGGTCCGGAAGCTGTGTGAACTGCAGGCCCGCGACCACGGCTTCACCACGGCGTTCAAGTCCGCTTTCCCCCGCACGCTGGACCTGGCCGCGACGCGCACCACGTCGCTGACCTCCGCGGCGCGGTTGATCCGCCGCGCCCGGGAAACGGGCCACCTGCGCGCCGACGTCGGGCTGGTCGACCTGAACCTCATGCTGATGGCCAGCACCGGCATCCACGCACGCACCCCGGCGGCACGCATCGCCGCCTCCCGGCGCTTCGCCGCACTCACCATCCAAGCCTTCCGCGCCTGACGTCACCCATCCGCGAGGCGCTGGATCACCGCGCCCAGCCACGCCTCGAGCTCAGCGGAATCGCCTGGCTCCGAGCGCAGCACCCGGCGGCGGGTCGAGACGCCGAGCACGAACGCGTCGATCGCCGCGGCCCGGCCATGGGCCTCCGCGTCGGTCAGGCCGCTGTCGCGCAGGTAGCGGTGCAGCGGCTCCAGGGAGTTCGTGTCGAGGAAGGCCGCCAGGGCCTCCGCCGCCTCCGGGCGTTCACCCGACGCGCGTTGCAGCACCAGCAGCGGATCCTCGCCCGGTTCGCCGGACCAGCGCCGGACGATGCTCGCCGCCAGCCGCGCGCCGAGCTCGGAACGGTCGCCGCCGAAGGAGTTCTCGACCGGGATCTCCACCCGGGTCGCCGCGAGGAAAAGGCCCTCCTTGCCGCCGAAGTAGCGCGTGATGAGGTTGGGTGACACGCCGGCCGCGTCGGCCACGCCCTTGACCGCGACCGCCGTGTACCCGTGCCGGGCGAACTGGCGTCGTGCCTGCTCGAGGATTCGCTGCCGGGTGGCCGCCGCGTCGCGTGAAGTCATGTGTACGAGCATACACATCATGTGTATGCTCGTACACATGATGGACGAACTGCGGGAGAGACTCCGGCGGACCCGGCGGGTCACGATCCCCTGGACCGCCGACGAGACGCGCGGCATCACCGGCGCCCGGCTCGACGAACTGCTCGCACACTGGGCCGATGGCTATGACTGGGACGCGCACGAGCGCCGCATTCGCGCACTCCCCTGGGTCACGGTGAGCACAGGCCTGCGGGTGATCCACCAGCGGTCCGCGGATCCCGACGCCCCGGTCGTCGTGCTGCTGCACGGCTGGCCGGATTCGGTGCTGCGGTTCGAACGCGTCCTGCCCCTGCTCACGGACGTGCACGTGGTGGTCCCCGCGCTGCCGGGCTTCCCGTTCGCGGCTCCGCTCACCACGTCCGGCAGGTCGGCCGGCCGGATCGCCGGGATCGTCGCGGACGGGCTGGCCGAACTCGGTCACCGGCGCTACACGGTGTCGGGCGGCGACGTCGGAGGCACCGTCGCGGAAGTCCTCGCGGGCGACCACCCGGACCGGGTGACGGCCCTGCACCTCACGAACATCGCCCCGCAGCGGGCGCTCACGGCGGACCCGGCGACGCTCGCGCCCGACGCGGCCGCCTACCTCGGCCGGGCGGCGCGGTGGTTCCGGAACGAGGGCGGCTACATCGCCGAGCAGTCCACGCGGCCGAACACCCTCGCCGTCGCCCTCGGCGACTCGCCCGCCGGCCTCGCGGCGTGGATCGCGGAGAAACTCGAGTCCTGGTCCGGCGAAGCGGCCTTCACCCTCGACGACCTGCTCACCTGGATCACCGCCTACTGGGTCACCGGCACGATCGGCACCTCGTTCGCCACCTACACCGAACCGGTCGCCCTCCCCGGCCGGATCGAGACGCCGACCGTGCTGTCGATCTTCCCGCACGACACCAAACCCGAGCCGCGAAGCTACGCCGAAGCGTTCCTGAACGTCCGCGAGTACGTGGAACACCCGGCCGGCGGCCACTTCGCCGCGTGGGAACAGCCCGACGCCTACGCCCGCGACCTGCACCGCGCGGTCGAGCTGAGCTGAAGGGCACCTTCAGCGGGCCGGTCTGCATACCGGGCGGCGATCGCGGCGGCGCGGTCGCGCAGCGCGGCGCGCAAGGACGGCGGTGCCAGCGCTTCCGCGTCCGTGCCGAGCTGCCACAGCGCCCACTCGGCGTGCCACGCGTCCTGGAACGTCGCCTCCAGCCGCAGCCGGCCGTCGGTGCCGGGTTCCGCCACGCGGACCGCCACCGCGGTGCTCAGCACTTCCTCCCGCCGCTTCGGATCCACCCTCATCAGCACGGTGAGGTGTCCACCGGCGAGGAACTGCGCGCAACGGTCCCGCCACACCCGGTTTAGGTCGACGTGGCTCGGCCGTTGCGCCGGCTCGGGGAGGCCCTCGGCGGCCAGCACCCGCGACAACCGGTAGGTGCGGTCCGCGCCGGCTCTCGTGGCCAGCAGGTAACCCCGGTCGCGGACGGAGACCAGGCCGATCGGGTCCACCGTGCGCCACCGCGGCGCCTGGTCGGCCGCCGCGTAGTGGATGCGCAGCCGGTGTCCGGAAAGGACCGCGCGCCGGATTTCGACCATGGCCGGACCGGGCACCTCCTCGACCGCCGCGCGACGGGAGAGCAAGTCGGTTTCCGGCTCGACGAGGAACCGGCGAGCCGCGTCGCTCGCGGTCGCCCGATGGCTTTCGGGCAGCGCGTCGACCACCTTGCGCCGGGCCGACGCGAGCGCCGGGCCGAGGCCGAGGCCCGGGCCGGTGGCGAGCAGGGCCAGCGCCTCGTCGTGGTTCAGCCCGGTGAGCTCGGTCCGGAACCCGGGCAGCAACGCGAATCCCCCGTGCCGGCCGCGTTCGGCGTAGACCGGGACGCCGGCCGTGGACAGCGCTTCGATGTCGCGCAGCACCGTCCGGGTGGACACGTCCAGTTCGCGGGCGAGGGCGTCCGCGGTCAGCCGGCCGCGCTGCCGCAGCAGCAGGACCAGCGAGACCAGGCGGTCGGCGCGCATCCGGAAACCCTAGCTGATACCCGACAGCAGATGTCGTGATTTGCCGGGAGGCTCGTGCGCACCGAAGTCGAACCGAACGGAGCTGATGTGGCAGTGGAACGAACGGCGGTCAACCCGACGACGTGGTCGGCGGAGATGGGGTTCAACCAGGGAGAGCTCGTTTCCGGGCACACCCGGACCCTGTACTGCTCCGGGCAGACCGCGATGAGCGCCGACGGCAAGCCCGAGCACGACGGGGACGTGGCCGCACAGCTGGCGCTGAGCCTCGACAACCTGGAGGCCGTGCTCGGTGAGGCCGGCATGACGCTGGCGAACCTCGTCCGGCTCAACGTCTACACCACCGACGTCGACGGGCTGCTCCCGCACTACGGGGTGCTGGCGGCACGGCTGGGCGCCGCGGGGGTGGCCCCGGCGACGACGATGCTCGGGGTGACCCGGCTGGCGATCGCCGGCCAGCTGGTCGAGCTGGAGGGGACCGCCGTCTCGTAACGACGTATCGCTGGCCGGAACGGTTTACCCGGGCCAATGCCCCAAAGTGCTATGCTTCGGGCCGAACCGTTCCTGTCAGCGAAACGAAGTCGAGGACCACGAGCTTGGCCGTCAACAGTACCGCCGGGCGCAAGCCCGCCACCGCGTCGGACAACGCCGGCACCGAGGCCGCCGCCCGGGTGGCGGACGTGCTGCTGCTCTTCACCGGTGGCCCCCGGTACCTGGGCGTCAGCACGATCAGCCGGGAGCTCGACCTGTCGAAGGCGGTCGTCTACCGGATCCTGCAGTCGCTCGTCTCGCGCGAGATGCTGGCCACCGATCCCGGCGTCGCCGGCTACCGGCTCGGTCCCGCGGCGGTCGCCCTCGGGGCGAGCGCCCTGCGCCGGTTCGACGCCCGCGTCGCGGCCATCCCCGTCCTGCGGCGGCTGCGCGACGAGACCGGGGAGACCACCACGCTCTCCGGGCTGGTCGGCGACGAACGGGTGTACCTCGACCAGTTCGAGAGCCCGCGCGAGATCAAGATGACCGTGGAGCTCGGCCGGCGGTTCCCGCTGCACGCCGGTTCCTCCGGCAAGGTGATCCTCGCGTCCCTGCCCGAAGACCGCCGGGAAGCCTTGCTGCAGCGGGAACTCCCCGCGCTGACCGAGCACACGATCACCGCGGCCGACCAGCTGCGCGACGTCCTCGCCGACGTGACCCGCGACGGCGTCGCGGTCTCGCTCGGCGAACGCCAGCCCGGCGCGGGGTCCGTCGCCGCTCCGCTGTTCGGGCCGGACGGCGAGGTCCACGGGTCCATCAGCATCTGCGGTCCTCAGTACCGCTTCACGCCCGACGCCGTCAGCCGCTACCGCGGCCTCGTCCGTGAGGCGGCGGCCGAGATCCGGCAGAGCTGGGCCTGGCTGCAGGAGTCCGGCCGGTAGCGGTCGTGAGTGAGAAACAGGGTTGGAACTTTGTTTTCTCACTCACGACCGTCTTTCAGCGGCCGCGCTTGAGGTACCGGCCCACCGGGTCGCCGACGACCTTGCCGTCGGCGAAGACGTGGTGGCCGCGCACGAACGTGTCGGTCACCTTCGCCGTCATCTCGAAGCCCTCGAACGGCGTGTACTCCTGCGTCGACTCGGACTCCGCCGCGCGCACGGTCCAGCGGACGTCCGGGTCGACCAGCGCGAAGTCCGCGTCGAAGCCCTCGGCGATCGAGCCCTTCTTCGGCAAGCCGTAGCGGCGCGCGGGGTTCTGCGAAGTCAGCTGGGCGATCCTCTGCAGGGACAAGCCTCGCTTGGCCCCCTCGCCGACCAGCCCCGGCAGCAGGTACTCCGCACCACCGAAGCCGGACTTCGCGAGGAAGACGTCGTCGCGGTCCGAGCCGAACTTCAGCTCGTCGCGACAGCACGCGTGGTCGCTGACGACCCAGTCCACGTCACCGGCGAGCACGTGCCGCCACAGCGCCTCGACGTCCTCACGCTCGCGCAGCGGCGGGTTGACCTTGCCGCCGATGCCCGACGCCGTGTCGACGTCGGCCAGCAGGTGCCCGATCGTCACCTCGCGCCGGAAGTCGATGTGCGGGAACGCCTTCCCCATCGTCAGCGCGGCCGACAGCGCCTTCTCCGACGACAGGTGCAGCAGGTTGATGTTCGGCAGCCCGGTCTCGTGCGCCAGGTACGACGCGATCGTGACGGCGAGACCTTCGGAGTGCGGCGGCCGCGACGCACTGTAGGCCCGCAGGCCCGACAGCGAGCCGTCCTGCTCCACCAGCTTCGTGTACGCCGTCATGATCTCGGCCGTCTCGCAGTGCAGCGAGAGCGACAGGTGCGGCGCGTACTCGGTCCGCACCTCGCGCGCCTGCTGGACCCCGCGCATCACGAACTCGAAGTGCGCGATGTCGTAGCGCTCGTCCGGCGGGATCATCAGGAAGTCGCTCTGGCTGGTGGAGCGCCCGTGCAGGCCGTGGCTGCCGTAGAACATGAAGATCTTGAACGACGTGACGCCGAATTCCTCGACGAGGTAAGGGATCTCGGAGATGTGCTGCGAACTCATCGGCGCGAGGTGGAAGGCGTAGTCGACGTAGGCGTTGCCCTCCGACGCGCTGAGCACCTCGGGGAAGAAGTCGCGGTAGCTGCCGCCCTTGTTGAGGTAGTACTGCCCGGTGCGCATGTACGTCAGCGACGTCGTGACGCCGCCCTGCGCGCTCGCGCGGCTTTCGGTGCGGGTGTCGGTGGCGAGCTCGTTGTAGATGCCCCAGTGCTGGTGCGCGTCGACCACGCCGGGGAAGGCCAGGAGGCCGCGGCCGTCGACGACCCGCGCGGCGTCGTCCGTCGGCAGGTCCGGCGCCACGCGGGTGATCGTGCCGTCGTTCACGGCGATGTCCAGCAGGTCCGGCTCGGTCCCGTCGGCGTCGTCGGGGCGGACGACCCGGACGTTCTTCACGAGCAGTTCCGTCGTTGCCATGGTTCTCCTCAGCTTGCGGTGTAGAGGTTTCGGCGCCGGGCGACGTCGCCGGCGGCCAGGTAGGCCAGCCCGAAGGCGGGCAGGAGTCCGTTGCCGGGCAGGTAGCCGGCGGCGCCGTGCCCGGAGATGCTCGCCGCGGCGCCACCCGCGGCGTAGAGCCCGGGAATCGGGCGGTCCTCGGGGTCGACGACGGCGGCGTGCTCGTCGACCAGCAGCCCGCCCTGGGTGTGGAACAGCGCGGGCACGACGCGCACCGCGGCGTAGCGGCCGGCCAGCGGGCGCTCCCAGTGGGTGCGGCCGTGCTCGTCTTCGCGTTCACCGCGGGCGATCGCTTTCGCGGTGGTGAGTTCCGCTTCCAGGGCGTCCGGAGGAAGGCCGGTCGCCTTCGCCAGCCCGGCGGCGTCGTCCGCCCAGACCAGCGCGCCGGCGGACACCACGTCCCGGAAGTCCCGGAACGGCTGACACTGCTCGAAGATCGTCTCGTCGAGCACGATCCAGCCGGTCGAGCCGGGCCGGGCGGCCAGTTCGGCGGCGTACTCGGAATAGCCGCGCGTCTCGTTGCCGAAGCGGCGGCCTTCACGGTCGACGAGGATCGCGCCGTGGATGATCGTCGCCCAGCCCACGAGCGTGCCCGCGGTGGCGGACACCGCGCCGTGGCCCTGGTAGGCGTCGAGGAACCCGGTCGCGGCGCCGAGCTTCTCGCCGATGCGCAGGGCGTCGCCGAGCGACTGGTCGCTGCCCTGGTAGAGCGATCCCGCGATCTCGGGCAGGTGTTTCGCGACGAGGTCGGCGTCGGCTCCGAAACCGTTGGTGGCCAGCAGGACCGCCCGCGTCGGGACCTCTTCCCCGGCGCCGTCGGGGTACCGGACGACGGCCGCGCGGACACCGTCCACATCGGACAGTACGTCGACGAGCCGGGCGGGTGCGAGCAGCTCGATGTTCTCGTGCTCGGCCACGCGGCGGGCGAGATGGTCGATGACGCCGGAGCCGTGCCGGCCCGGGATCGTGTGGCACCGGGGCACGGCGTGGCCGGGGTAGTTGAAGTCGGTGACGAGCGAAAGCGGCAACCCCGCCGAGTCCGCGAGCCACTCGACGAGCGGGGCGCTCACCTCGGCCAGGGTGCGGGCCAGCCGCGCGTCGGCCTGCCCGTGCGTCTTGGCCACGATGTCCGCGACGAACTTCTCGGGCGAGTCGTCGATGCCCTCCGCGGCCTGCCAGCGGGAGCCGGCGCCGGGGAACATCGCCGTGGACATCGAGGTGTTGTTGCCGCGCCGGAAGTGTTCGCTCGCCTCGACCACCAGGACGCTCAGGCCCAGTTCGGCCGCTCGCAGGGCACCGGCGAGCCCGCCGCCCGCGCCGGCGACGACGAGGTCCGGTCCGCCGGTCACGCGACCCCCTCGACCGTCAGCAGGCGCATCGCCAGTCCGGTGGGATCGACGATGCGCGCGGGGAGGTCGGCGGGCTCGACGTCGACCGCCGAACAGCCGTTGATCACCGCCGTGGCGCCCGATTCCGCCAGTTCGCGCACGGCCGTGCCGAGGGCGGCGTTCCACGTCTCGGTCTCGGCGATCGCGGAGAACGGCAGGTCCAGCACGCGGACGCCCACGAAGTACTCGGTCAGCCGGTAGGCGGCGATGCGTTTCGCGAACTCGTCGGCGATCGCCTCGTTGCGCACGACCGCGCCGAACCGGACGCCCTTCGCGGCGAGGTAGGTCGCCGACAGCTTGAGCAGGCCGTGCACCGGCAACGGCGGCTCCGCGACGGCGTCGGGGACGGCCGGGTCCAGCACGCAGTCCGGGAAGGCCAGGTCCCAGCCGTCGCCGGCGGCCGCGAGCGCAGCGGCGACGGCGTTCTCGGAAACCCGCATGGACTCGTCCGTGTCCAGGGTCTTCGGGGCCGACGGGCCGACGTCGCGCAGCTCGATCTCGAGGCCCGGCGGCGCGAGCCGGTCGTAGCGCTCCTGCCGCCGCCGGATCTCCTCGGGGGGCAGGTGGATGGGCGTCACCGCGAGGGCACGCATCAGTTCGGCTCCTTCTCTTCGGTTCCGGCCAGCTCGCGCAGCGCCGTGCCGGCGTGGGGCAGGCCGGGCAGGGCGCGGCCCAGCGCGGCGGCACGCGCCACGAACGGCCCGGGCAGCCACTTCCCGAGCAGGCCGACCAGGTCGGGCTCGGTCAGCGGGCGGTGGTCGGCGTCGCCGACCGGGTTGGGCACTTCGCAGGTCAGCGCCGTGCCGTCGTCGAAGGCGACGGTCACGCGGGCGGCCCGCTCGTCCGGCAGCCGGGCGGTGAGGTCGGCGGCCTCGACCAGGCGCACCCGGCTCGCCAGGGAGCGCACGTCGGCGTCACAAAGCGGGCTCTCCGGGCCGACCTCACCGGTCAGCGCGGCGGTCGCCACCACGAACGGCGTCGAGAACATCGCCGAGAGCCGGTTCGACCAGTCCGCCTCGGACAGTCCGGCCCCCAGGACGTGCGTCTCCACCAAGATGTGCGTGATGCCCTCGGCCCGGAACGCCGGCCGCGAGCGCAGTTCGAGCACGGCGTCCGCCGCCGGGTGGGTGAAGGAGCAGGACGCGTGCCGCTTGAAGTAGCCGCGCGTGATGTCCCAGCGGGTGCCCAGGTCCGCGGTGAGCTCCCCCGCGTCGAACTCGCCGAGCAGGGTGCCGAGCGAGAGCGCGGCCGTGCCGGTGACGCGGGCCATCCCGGCCGCCGCCATCCGGGCCGCGGCGAGCCCGGACGTCGCCGAGGCACCCAGCCACGCGTTGCGAACGGGGTTGCCCTGGGTCGCCGAGTCGAAGTGCCCGGCGATGCCCAGCCCGGCCGCGGTGTCGATGGCGGCCGCGACCGCCCCGGGCGGGAGGCCGAGCAGCCGCGCGCAGCCCGCCGCCGCGCCAGGCACACCCCAGCTGCCGTGCGGGTGCGCGCCCGCGCGCAAGGTGGTCGCGCGGCCGAACCGCGCGGCCACCTCGTAGGCGGCCAGCAGCGCCGCCGCCGTGTCCGCGCCGGTGCTGTCCAGCTCCGCCGCCAGCGCCAGCACCGCGGGGAACCCGTGGGCGGCGGGGTGGCCCTTGGCGTACTTGTGGCCCTCGTCCAGCTCCAGCGAGACGAGCGCGACGCCGTTGAGCCACGCCGCCGCGTCGGTCGTGACGAGCCGCCCGGCACCGATGAGCGGCGCCGGACCGGCCGGGGCGCGCCAGGCATCGGCCAACGAACGCTGCTCCGGCAGCGAAGCTCCCAATGCGGTGACGCCGACGACGTCGAGCAGGACGAGGGACAGCCGGTCGAGCACCGCGGCCGGGACGCTCGTGACGTCCAGTTCGGACACCCAAGCTCCCAGCGATGCGGTCGCCGCAGCGGCTTGTTCGCGTTTCACAGTCCCAAGTACGCCTTCCTGACGCGCTGGTCACCGGCCAGTTCGGCGCCGGTGCCCTGCAGGACGGTCGACCCGCTTTCCAGCACGTACGCGCGGTCGGCGATGGCCAGCGCCTGCTTCGCGTTCTGCTCGACCAGCAGCACGGCCACCCCGCCGTCCCGGATGCGCTGGACCGCTTCCAGCACCGTCCAGGTCAGTTTCGGGGACAGGCCGGTCGACGGCTCGTCGAGCATCAGCAGCCGCGGCCCGGCCATCAGGGCGCGGCCGATCGCGAGCATCTGCTGCTGGCCGCCGCTGAACGTCTGGGCGATCTGCGTCCGGCGTTCGGCGAGCACCGGGAACAGCTCGTAGACCTCGGCCAACGACGCAGCGGCCTGGGCGGGCGTGCGGGTCCACGCACCCATCCGCAGGTTCTCCTCGACGGTGAGCGTGCCGAACAGCGCGCGGTCCTCGGGCACGTGCACCAGCCCATCGCGCACGAGCTGGTCCGGACGCCGGCCCGCGGTCGGCTCGCCGTCGAGCGTGACGCGGCCCGACGACGGCTTGAGCTGCCCGCAGATGCTGCGCAGCGTCGTCGTCTTGCCCGCCCCGTTCGCGCCGACCAGCGCGACGATCTCGCCGGCGCCGAGGTGCAGGTCGACGTCGTGCAGGATGCGCATCCGCCCGTACCCGGCGCACACCTTCTCAAGCGTCAGCATGGGTCGGCTCCTCACCGAGGTAGGCGTCGATGACGCGCGGGTCGCTGGTCACCTCGGAGGGCGAGCCGACGGCGAGCACCCGGCCCTGGTCGAGCACGAGGACGCGGTCGGCCAGCCGCATCACCGCGGCCATGATGTGCTCGATGAACACCAGCGTGACGCCCTCCTGTTCGCGCAGCGTGGCGAGCAGGTCGAGCACCGGTTCGCGCTCGGCCGGGACCAGCCCGGCCAGCACCTCGTCGAGCAACAGGACCTTCGGCCGGGTCGCGAGCGCCCTGGCCAGTTCCAGGCGCTTGAGCCCGGCGGTCGGCAGGTCGGTCGCGGCGCGGTGGGCCCACGGCCCGAGCCCGACCCGGTCGGCGACGTCGAGCGCGTGCGCCCGCAACGCTTTCGCGCTCAGCCGGTGGTGCTGCGCGGCGAGGCTGACGTTCTGCGCCACCGTCATGCTCGCGAACGGCCGCATCAGCTGGAACGTGCGGACCATCCCGGCGCGGGCGATCCGGTCGGGGGCGCGGCCGGTGACGTCGTCGCCCGCCAGCCGCACCCGGCCGGTGTCCGGCTTCAGCGCGCCGGAGATGACGTTGAACAGGGTCGTCTTGCCCGCGCCGTTGGGCCCGATGACGCCGAGGATCTCGCCCTCGGTGACCGAAAGGTCCACATCGGACAGTGCGTGGACACCGCGGAACGCCTTGCCGACGCCGGTGACTTCCACGATGCTCATCGTCGCCACCTCGCACCGATAGTTCCGACGATCCCCTTGGGCAGCACCCGGACGATCAGGATCACCAGCACCGCGTACAGCACGACGTCGAGGCCGCTGCGGCCCTGCAGGAAGCCCAGGAACTCCGGTGGGGTGCGCAGCAGCGTCGCCGTGACGTCGGTGAGCGAGCCGATGATGATCGCGCCGACCACCGGACCCCACACCGTGCCGATGCCGCCGATGACCACGGGCACGATCGCCTGGATCGAGATGGCCGAGCCGAATCCGAGATCGGGGTTCACGAACAGGTAGTACTGCGTGTAGAAAGCGCCCGCCACCGCGGTGATCGCGGCGGACAGCGCGACCGTCATCAGCTTGTGCCGCAACACCGGAGCGCCGAGTGACGCGGCGGCCAGTTCGTCGTCGCGGATGGCCGTGACGTACCGGCCGGCGCGGGAGTGCAGGAAGACGATGCTGATCGCGACCGCCGCCCCGGCCAGGACCAGGGCCACCCAGAAGTACGCCGGCGAGTCGGCCGGGAACTGGATCAGCCACAGCGACGAGTCCTGGATCAGCGGGACGCTGAAGCCGACGGACTTGTTGGCGAAGGCGCTGCTCGTGACGATCAGCCGCAGCATCTCGGCGAACGCGAACGTCGCCAGCGCGAAGTAAGCGCCCTGGAGCTTGTAGCGGAAGGAGAAGTACCCGATGACCACGGCGACCGCGGCGGCCACCGCCATCCCGGCCAGCATCCCGATCCACGGCGAGACGTTGTGCTTCACCAGCAGGTACGCGCTGGTGTAGGCGCCGAGGCCGAAGTAGGCGGCGTGGCCGAAGCTGAACATCCCGCCGAACCCGCTCATGATGTTCCAGCCGACGGCCATCAGCAGGAAGATCAGGATCCGGACGGCGACCGCGCCCTGGGCGGCGGGCAGGATCAGCGGCAGCGGGATCGCGACCAGCACGAGAATCGCGAGGATGGCCAGCTGGCGGTTCTGCGGGCGCAGCGGCGGCGCTTTGACGGCGTCCGAGGATCCGGTCGGCGCGGCGATGGTGATGGTGCTCATGCGCGCCTCCCGAACAGGCCCTGCGGGCGGAGGAACAGCACCAGCACGAACACCACGAAGACGCCGAGCAGCGAGCTCTGGCCGCCGAGGTAGATCGTGGTGAGCTGCTCGACCAGCCCGATCAGCAGGCCGCCGACGAGCGCGCCGACGACGTTGCCCATCCCGCCGAGCACCACGACGACGAACGCCGTGATGTTGAACTGCTCCCCCAGCGTCGGGGTCACCGTGACCAGCGGGCCGGCGAGCACCGCCGCCGCACCCGCGCACGCCGTGCCGATGGCGAAGGTCAGCGTGTGCATCCGGCGGACGTTGATGCCGACCAGCGCGGCACCGGGCGCGTTCGCGGCGACCGCGCGGATCGCCGTGCCCAGCCGGGTCCGCCGCAGCAGCCAGTACAGGAGGCCGCCGAGCACGATCGCGCCGAGGAACGCGTACAGCCGCGAACCCGCGACGACCGCGCCCAGCAACGGGAACTGGAAGTCACCGGGCAGGTCGATCGTCTTGGGCTCGGCACCGAAGAACATCAGCAGCCCGTTCTCCAGCAGCAGCGACAGGCCGAGCGTGATCAGCAGCTGGTTCTCCAGTGACCCCCCGCCCTTCCCGGAGAGCAGCCCGCGGTGCACGGCCGCGCCGAGCAGGAACAGCACGGGCACCGCGACGATCAGCGTCAGGTAGGGGTGGAGCCCGGTCGCCTGGATCATCCCGAAGGAGAGGAACATCGCGACCGTGAGGAACGCGCCGTGCGCGAAGTTGACGATGTCGAGCACGCCGAAGATCAGCGTCAGGCCCATCGCGATCAGGCCGTAGAGCCCGCCGGTCAGGATGCCGGTGACCACCGACTGCCAGACCACCAGGCCGCTGCCGGACTGCACCAGCGCGAGCACGATCGCGACGACGAGGACGGCGGCCACGATGCCGGCGCGGCCGAGGAAACCCCTGTCCGCCTTGGCTCTCCGGTCGGGGGGTGCGGTTTCGGGGACGACGGGCGCCCCGGTGTCGAGTTCGGTCATGGTCGCCACGCCACCCTGTAGTCGGGCCGGGATTCGGCTTTTTCGGGGGGATACACCTGCTGGACCCGCCCGTCCCGGACCTGCATCAGGACGGGGAAGGCGTTGCGGTTGTCGCCGTTGGGGGCGAACTGGATCTGCCCGCGGCCGACGGTCAGGGGCGAGACCTGGGCGGCGGCGATCGCGTCCCGCACCTTCTGCGGGTCGGTGCTCGCGGCCTGCTCGACGCCGTGCGCGATCACCTGGACCGCGTCGTAGGACAGGACCGCGCCGGTGCGCATCGGGTCGCCGTAGAGCTTTTGGTACTTCTCGCGCAGCGCGACGGTCTCGGGGTTCGTCGCGTCGTAGTGGTAGTTGGTGCTGAAGTAGAGGTTGCCGAGCGCGGCGGCGTCGGCGACGAACTTGGGCTGGTCGTACGCGCCGTTCGAGACGCCCCAGACCGCGTTGAGGCCGGGTTTGACCGACGCGATCGCCTTGGCCGCCAAAAGACTGTCGCGGTAGTAGCCGGCGACCGCCAGCACGTCCGCCCCCGAGGCCTTGACCTGGGTGATCTGGGCGGTCAGGTCGCTGACGGTGGTGGCGTCGTAGCTGATGTTCGGTCCGATCCCGATGCCGAGCTGTTTCGCCGCGGCGGTGAAGGCGTCGGCCGCGCCGCTGCCGAAGTCGCTCTGCTCGTGCAGGAACGCGACCTTGCGCACGGGCTTGCCGGCCTGGTCCGAAACCGCCTTCAGGTACTGGGCGGCGGCCGTCGCGATCGCCTTGCTGCCCGGTTGAACGCGGAACGAGTACCGGTAGCCGTGGGAGAAGATCGCGTCGGAGGCGGTCACGTCCATCACGAACGGGACCCGGTTGCGTTCGGCCACGACGGCGACGTTGGTGCTCACGGCGCTCTGGTAGGTACCGACCAGGCTGACCGCGCCGGCCGAGATCAGCCGCTGGGCCTCGCTCTGCCCGATGTCGGCCTTGCCCTGCGTGTCCCCCGTGACCAGCTCGACCTTGCGGCCGCCGAGCGAGGAGATGCCGCCGGCCGCGTTGATCGCGTCGACCGCCAGCTGCGCGCCGCGGCGCATCTGCAGGCCGTCGACCGCGTTCGAGCCGCTGACCGGGTGCAGTGCCCCGATCTTGACCGGGCCCTCGTCCCGCCCCGCGGCGGCGCCCCCGGCTCCCATCGGAGCCGATCCCCCGCACCCGGTCACGAGCAGGGCCAGCGCCCCGAGTCCCGCGACGAGCATTCGTGCGGACATGTCACCTCTTCCCACTGGAAGGGCTGTCGTTCCGCTAAGCGAAACGCCAGGTTTGTTGCGGGTCATCGTGACACCCGGCCCGACTTCAGGTCAACATCTGCGCATAACTTGACGGACACGTGCGATCAGTGCGAACTTGGGAAACACCGAGAGACGTCGCTGCGAAACCAGACGTTCACAAGCGTTCCCCCCGGCGAAACGACGGTCAGATCCGAGTCGCCGGACGAGAAAGGCAGGTAAGCCCCATGACGGGCGCTTTGTCCGGGATCCGGGTGCTCGACACCGCCACCCTGTTCGCCGGCCCGCTGGCCGCGACGCTGCTGGGCGACTTCGGCGCCGAGGTGATCAAGATCGAGCACCCGAACGGCGATCCCGTGCGCAGCCACGGCGCGCAGCGCGACGGCGTCGGCCTCTGGTGGAAGATGCTCGGCCGCGGCAAGAAGGCGATCACCCTCTACCTCGGTTCCCCCGAGGGCCAGGAGATCTTCAAGAAGCTGGTAGCCGACGCGGACGTCGTCGTGGAGAACTTCCGCCCCGGCACGCTGGAGCGCTGGGGCCTCGGCTACGACGAACTGCGCGAGATCAACCCCGGCCTGGTGCTCACCCGCGTCACCGGGTTCGGGCAGATCGGCCCGTACGCCAAGCGGCCCGGCTTCGGCACCCTCGCCGAGGCGATGAGCGGGTTCGCCGCGATCACCGGCGAACCGGACGGCCCGCCGACACTGCCCCCGTTCGGCCTCGCCGACGGGATCGCCGCGCTGACCACCGCCTACGCCGTGATGACCGCGCTGCGGGCGCGGGACCAGACCGGGCGCGGGCAGGTCGTCGACCTCGCCATCATCGAGCCGATCCTGACGCTGCTCGGGCCGCAGATCATCGCCTACGACCAGCTCGGCACACTGCAGCCGCGCACCGGCAACCGCTCCACGAACAACGCGCCGCGCAACACCTACCGCACCCGTGACGGCAACTGGGTCGCCATCTCCACCAGCGCCCAGTCGATCGCCGAACGCGTGATGCGGCTGGTCGGGCGCCCCGAGCTGATCGACGAGCCGTGGTTCGCCAGCGGGGCCGAACGCGCGCAGCACGCCGACCTGCTCGACGACGCCGTCGGCTCGTGGATCGCCGACCGCGACCGCGACGACGTCGTGAAGGCGTTCGAGGAGGCCCAGGCGGCCGTCGCGCCGATCTACACCGCCGCCGATGTCATGACGGACCCGCAGTTCGCGGCGCTGAACAGCATCACGACGGTCGACGACGAGGAGCTCGGGCCGGTGAAGATGCAGAACGTGCTGTTCCGGCTGTCGGAGACGCCCGGCGAGATCACCTCGGCCGGGGCGCCGCTCGGCGCGCACACCGCCGAAGTCCTCGGCCGCTACGGCCTGGGCGAACCGGAACTCGCGGCTCTGCGCGACAAAGGCGTGATCAAGTGAGCGAGGTCCTGCGCAGCTGGCTGTACGTTCCGGGTGACCGGCCCGACCGGATCGCCAAGGCACTGGCCGGCCCGGCGGACGCCGTGATCATCGACCTCGAAGACGCCGTCGCCGCGGCGGCGAAGGACGAGGCGCGGCGCAACGCGCTGGCCGCTTTGGCCGACGGCGCGAAAGCGTTCGTCCGGATCAATGCGCCGGGCACCCCCGCCGGCGAGGCCGACATCAAGGCACTGACCGGGGCCGCGGGCGTTCGCGTGCCCAAGTGCGAGGACCCGGGCGAGCTTCGGCGGGTCGCCGACACCCTCGGCGTGCCGGTGTACCCGGTGCTCGAATCCGCGCTGGGTGTGGAGAACGCACTGGCCATCGCCACCGCGCATCCGCTCGTCGCCGGGATCTCCCTCGGGGAAGCCGACCTCGCCGCGGACCTGCGCGTCACCGGCGGGGACGCGCTGACCTGGCCGCGCTCCCGGGTCGTCGTCGCGGCGCGGGCGGCCGGGCTGCCGAGCCCGGTGCAGAGCGTCTGGACCGCCGTGCGCGACCTCGACGGCCTGCGCGCGAGCACCGAAGCCGGGCGGCGGGCCGGGTTCTTCGGCCGGTCGGTGATCCACCCCGCCCAGATTCCCGTGGTGCACGAGGTGTGCGCGCCCGACCCGGCGGAAACCGCCTGGGCGAGCGACCTGCTCGACCGGCTCGCGACGGAGGGCTCGGCGGCCTGGATCGACCACCACGGACAGTTCGTCGACGCCGCGATCGTGGCGCGCGCCCGCTGGGTGCTCGCGCTCGCGCAGGAAAGGGAAGGCCAGCACTCATGACACGTCCCCAGGATCCGCTGCTGTCGGCGATCGCCGGCGGGGTCCGGCTGATCGAGCTCGGGCAGCCGTTCTTCACCGGCATGCCCTGCTCGCCGAACCACCCCGGGTTCCGGATGACGCTGATCCGCCGCCACGGCGACATGCGCCGCCCGGACGGTGGGTCGGCCGCCAACGAGATCATCGTGACCGGCGGGCACGTCGGCACCCACATCGACGCGCTGTCGCACGTCAGCCACGACGGCAAGCTGCACGGCGACGTCGACGCCGCCGAGGCCCAGCAGGGCGGCGTGTTCCGCACGCACGGCGCGGAAAACCTCCCCGGCCTGCTGCGGCGCGCGGTGCTCCTGGACGTGGCCGCGGTGCACGGCGTCCCGACGCTGGAACCGGGGTACGGCGTCACGGCCGACGACCTGGACGCGGCCGCGAAGCTGGCCGGCACCGAGCCCGGCGCCGGCGACGTCGCGCTGATCCGCACCGGCTGGGCGCGGAACTTCGACGACGCCCCGAAGTACATGGGCAAGGAGACCGGTGTCCCCGGCGCGACGACGTCGGCGGCGGAGTGGCTGGCCGCCCGTGAAGTCGTCGCCACCGGTGCCGACACGACGGCTTACGAGCAGATCCCCGCCGGAGCCGGGCACGCCGTGCTGCCGGTGCACCGGATCCTGCTCGTGGAGTCGGGCATCTTCATCCTGGAGCACCTGAACCTGGAAGCCGTCGCGGCCGAAGGCGTGCACGAGTTCGCGTTCGTGCTGGCGCCGCTGCGGATCGTCGGCGGCACCGGCTCGCCCGTGCGTCCCCTCGCGGCGGTGAGCGCATGACCGCCACGATCGTGCAGCAGCTGGCCGCGTTCGCCGCGTCGGTGCGGGCCAAGGGACTGCCGCCGGAGCTGCGGGACGACGCCGCCCGGCGCGTCCTCGACGTGCTCGGCAACAGCCTGGCCGCCACCTCGGAGCGGCCCGCCGCGGCCGTCGGGGCGCTGGTCCGGGAGTGGGGCGGCACCGGGCGCGCGACCGCGATCGGCACCGGCGACCGGCTGCCCGAGCCGAGCGCGGCCCTGCAGAACGGCACCCTCGCGCACTCGCTCGACTTCGACGACACGCACCTGCCGTCGGTGCTGCACCCGTCGGCGTCGGTGGTGCCCGCGGCGCTGGCCGTCGCGGAGTCGCGCGGGGCGACCGGGGCCCAGCTGCTCGACGCGATCGGCGTCGGCGTCGAGATCACCGTGCGGCTCGGCATGGCCGGCTACGACGAGGAACTCGGCAACTCGGTGTTCTTCGAACGCGGCCTGCACGCGACCGCGATCTGCGGCGCCCTCGGGGCCGCGGCGGCCGCGGCGCTGCTGTCCGATGTGGACGCCGAAGGCATCGCCGACGCCATCGGTATCGCGGCCAGCATGGGTTCGGGGCTGCTGGAGGCGAACCGCACGGGCGGCACGGTCAAGCGGATCCACTGCGGCTGGGCGGCCCACGGCGCGGTGACGGCGGCCGGCATGGCGCGTCACGGCATCACCGGCCCGCCCACGGTCCTGGAAGGCCGATTCGGCCTGTTGCAGGCGTTCTGCGGCGACCAGTCCGATGTGGACGTGATCGTCGACGGCCTCGGCGAGCGCTGGGAGCTGCCCGGGATCTTCTTCAAGCCATACCCGTGCAACCACTTCACCCACGCCGGCATCGACGCGGCGCGGCGGCTGCGTGCCCGGGGTGTCGATCCCGCCGACGTTCTCGAGCTGGAGCTGGGCGCGCCGACGGCGGTGCTGCGCACGATCGGCGAGCCGCGTGAATCCAAGATCCGGCCTCGGTCGGGCTACCACGCGGCGTTCTCCGGCCCCTACACCGTGGCGGCCGGGCTGCTGGGCGGCGGCGGGCTGGGCGTGTTCCACGACGACTTCACCGACGAAGCCGCCGCGGACCCCGCCCGCCTGGCCTTGGCGGCGAAGGTCCGCTGCGTCCCGGACGCCCGGTGCGACGAGATCTTCCCCCAGCAGTTCCCGGCGGTCCTGCGCGCGCGGCTGAAGGACGGCCGGGAACTGGAGGAACGCGTCGACGTCAACCGGGGCGGGCCGGGCAACCCGCTCTCGGCGGACGAGCTGGCGACGAAGTTCCGCCTCAACGCGGCCCGGGTCCTCCCGGCCGAGGTCAGCGCGCGGATCACGGAGCTGACCTACGGCCTGGCCGAGCTGGGCGACCTCACGGAGCTGACCAGCCTGCTGCGCACCGGGCCCGCTCACCCCTGAGTGGTCGCCAGTTTCACCAGGGTGCGCAGGGTCCGTGTCCGGCAGGTACGCGCGGGTGAGCGCCATGCCGATCCGCGGCAGGTGGGCCTTCATCGCGGCAGGCCAGGTACGTCGGCTCGTCGCGCAGGACGAACTTCGTCTTGAGCGCGTGCAGCGACCCCTGCCGCGCTTGCAGGAGAAGTCGTCCCCGCTGCGCGCCGGCGTGCTTTTAGGTGGGTGGTGGCGCTGCGGCACCAGCCGCTGACCACCTCGGGCTGCGCACCTGACCGAGGCTCACCGGGAGATCGCTACCCGCCGGTAGCGACCTCCCGGGAATCGTGACCGTGCCCACCCGGGGGAACCACTCGGCCCCCACGTCCGTTTACGCTACCTACGGCACCGTAAGTTACGGTCGCGTAGGTACGGAAGGACGTCCCCATGCCGGTTCCGGAAAGCACGCGCCTGTTGTACGAGCTGGAAGGGACGGTCGAAGAGAACCTCAACCGGCACCTCGCCGCCGCCCAGGAGTGGATGCCGCACGAGTACGTCCCCTGGAGCCAGGGGCGGGACTTCGCCGAGCTCGGCGGCGAGGCGTGGGACCCCGAGCAGTCCCGCGTCACGCCGATCGCGCGGACGGCGCTGGAGGTCAACCTGCTCACCGAGGACAACCTGCCCAGCTACCACCGCGAGATCGAGCGCGCGTTCGGCCGCGACGGCGCCTGGGGCACCTGGGTGCACCGCTGGACGGCCGAAGAGGGCCGGCACGGCATCTGCATCCGCGACTACCTGCTGGTCACCCGCGCCGTCGACCCCGTCGAGCTGGAGCGCATGCGGATGGAGACGATGCAGGCGGGCTACGAAACCGGCGACAAGCCGCTGCTCCACGTCTGCGCCTACGTCTCGTTCCAGGAGCTGGCCACCCGGATCTCGCACCGCAACACCGGCCGCTACACCCAGGACCCGCTGGCCGAGCGGCTGCTGGCCCGGGTGTCCACGGACGAGAACCTCCACATGGTCTTCTACCGCAACCTGGTGAAGGCCTCCCTGGAGATCTCCCCCGACGCCATGATGCGCGCGATCACCGACGAGGTCGTGTCGTTCGCGATGCCGGGCGCGGTGATCCCGAGCTTCGCCCGGAAGGCGGCCCTGATCGCCAAGGCGGGCATCTACGACCTGCGCATCCACCACGACGACGTCGTCCTGCCGCTGCTGCGGTACTGGAAGGTGTTCGACCTGACCGGCCTCGGCCCGGAGGGCGAAGCCGCGCGCGACGAGCTGGCGGCCTTCCTGAAGACCCTCGACGCCCAGGCGGCCCGCTTCGAAGAGCGCCGGGACGCCGCCGAGGCCCGGCGGAACAAACTCGCCCACGGCTGACGCGGCCGGGCGGGCGGCCTGAGCTGACGGTTGCCCGCCCGGGACAGCAACCGCCGGATTTTCGGGCATCCGGTTCACCTTCGCGACACCTGGCGTTCCCGCGCTGCTACCTTCGCGTCAAGCTTGCTTGAAAGTTTGACGAACGTTCGCCGTGACGTCAGGAAGGTCGCGTAGTGGGCAACCCGCTGGTCGCGGAGACCAAAGACTCCACCAAGGCGTATTCGGGCATTTCGCTGCTGGAGTCGGCAGCCGACCTGAAATCCGCGATCGAAAGCGGCGACTGGGCCTCGGTCGCCATGGGCGCCGTCGGCACCGCCCTCGACGCCCTCTCCATGGCCATGGACCCCTTCGGCGCGATCCTCGCCGCCGGCGTCGGCTGGCTCATCGAACACGTCGGACCGCTCAAAGAAGCCCTCAACGGCCTCACCGGCAACGCCGACGAGATCGCCGCCCAGTCCGAGACCTGGAAGAACGTCGCCACCGAACTCGGCAGCATCGGCCAAGACCTGACCGGCATGGTCAAAACGGACGTCTCGTCCTGGACCGGCACCGCCGGGGACGCCTACCGCCAACGCGCACAAGACACCGTCGTTCTGCTGGAAACCGCTCAAAAGGGCTGCGAAGGCGCCTCCAGCGGCGTCAAAACCGCCGGTGAGGTCGTCGCCGCGGTCCGGGCGCTGGTCCGCGACATCATCGCCGAACTCGTCGGCCACCTCATCAGCTGGGCCCTGCAAGTCATCTTCACCCTCGGCATCGGCATGACCTGGGTCGTCCCCCAGGTCATCACCGCCGTCGCGAAGACCGCGTCGAAGATCGCCGATCTCACCAAACGCCTGGTCAAGGCACTGCAGGCGCTGATCCCGCTGCTCAAGCGCGCCGGTGACCTGTTTTCCGACGCGGCGAAGGCGTTGAAGAACATCAAGCCGGGCAAGTCAGCGCCGCCGCCGAAGCACGCCGACATCAACGGCAACCCCAAGGGCCTCGACGGGCCCAACGGCAAGGGCGGCCCGGACGCACCGCCGCCCAAGACCGACCCACCCCCGAAGGGCGACGGCACCACCACCTCGGGCGCGAAGGGCGACGACACCACACCCTCCGGCGCCAAGACCGACCCACCACCCAAGACCGATCCCCCGCCGAAGAGCGACCCGCCCGCCGACGGCCCGCCGCCGAAGGCCGACCCGCCCGGGGGCACGCCGAAGGGCGGCCCCGACGGCGGAGCCAAGCCGAAGGGCGACCCCAAGGGCGACGGCCCGCGCGACCGCGCGGTGCCGGACGACAAGAAGGTCTGCGTCTCCGACCCGGTGGACGTCGCCACCGGCGAGGTGGTGGTCACCCAGGTCGACCTGACCCTGCCGGGCGACGCGGGCGACCTGGAACTGACCCGCACGCACCTGTCGTCCTACCGCGCGGGCCGCTGGTTCGGCCGGTCCTGGACCTCCACCCTGGACCAGCGGCTGGAGGTCGGCCCCGAGCACGTCCGGTTCTACGCCGAGGACGGCATGGTCCTCGTCTACCCGGTGCCCGCCGACGGACCCACGCTGCCGCTGGAAGGCCCGCGCCACCCGCTGCACCGCTCCCCCGGCGGCTACCGGCTCGCCACCGGCGAACGTGAACTGCACTTCACCGGCAGCGGCCGGATCGCGGCGCTCACGGCGATCGAGCAGAACGGCAGCCGTACCGAGATCGCGTACGCCGCGGACGGCACGCCGACCGCGCTGCGCCGCGACGACGGCGTCGAGATCCGGATCGGCACCGCCGAGGGCCGGGTGGTCGCCCTGGGCGCGCCCGACGCCGCGCCGCTGGTCCGGTTCGGCTACAACCGGCTGGGCCAGCTGACCACCGTCGCGGACTTCGCGGGCCGCCCGATGACGCTGGACTACGACTTCGAGCACCGGCTCGTCGGCTGGCAGGACCGCACCGGTACCTGGTACCGCTACGTCTACGACGCCGCCGGCCGCTGCGTGCGCACCGTCGGGGCGAACGGCTTCTACAACGCGACGTTCGCCTACGAACCCGGCGCCACCCGGCACACCGACGCGCTCGGCCACACCTGGACCTACCGGCTCAACGACGCCGGGCAGCTCGTCGAACGGATCGACCCGCTGGGCGGCTCCCGCCGCTACACCTGGAGCCGCTACGACCAGCTGCTGTCCCAAGTGGACGAACTGGGCCGCGAAACCCGGTACGACTACCGCGACGGCGAGCTCGCCACCGTCATCCGCCCCGACGGGTCCGTGGTCCGGACGGCACCCGCCGCCGAGGGCGAGGTGCGGCTGCAGGTGGGCGACGGCGACGCCGCCGTCCACCGGGTGGTGCCCGCGGCCGACCCGTTCACCGGCCTGCCCGGTGCCGCGGGAGCGGGCGATCCGGCAGCCGCGCCCGACCCGCTCGCCGACGCACCGGCGACCGACGGGCGCCCCGGGGACCGCGACGTCTTCGGCCGGCCGCAACTCGTGCACACCGCCTCCGGCGGCGCGGCCCGGCTGGGCTGGACGGCCGAGGGCCGCCGCGCCTGGCGGATCGGCCCGCACGGCGACCGCGAAACCTGGCTGCACGACGCGGAAGGGCAGGTCGTCGAGTACCGCGACGCGGCAGGCGGCGTGCGGCGCCGCCAGTACGGGCCGTTCGGGCTCGCCGTGGCCGACATCGACGCGGCGGGCGCGCGGACGACGTACGGCTACGACACCGAACTGCGGCTCACCGCGGTGACGAACCCGCGGGGCCTCACCTGGCGCTACACCTACGACCCGGCCGGGCGCCTGGTCGAGGAGACCGACTACGACGGCCGCCGGCTCACCTACGCCTACGACGCGGCCGGGCAGCTGCGGCGCATGACCAACGGCCTCGGCGAACCCACCGAGTTCGCCTACGACCTCCTCGGCAACGTCGTCGAACGGCGGACGGCCGAGGACGTCACCCGCTACGCCTACGACGCCCTGGGCCGGCTGGCCCTCGCCGAGAACGCCGAGTCCCGCCTGGAGATCCTCCGGGACGGGCACGGCCGGGTGATCGCCGAGACGGTCAACGGGCTCGGCGTGGCCTGGAGCTACGAAGGAACGCTCCTGCGCCGCCGCACCTCGTCCGGTGTGGACAGTGAATGGACCTTCGACGACGCGGGCCTGCCGCGCTCGCTGCGGATCGCCGGGCACGACGTCGGGTTCGAGCACGACGCGGCCGGGCGCGAGGTCGCCCGCGGCGTCGACGGGACGGTGCTGCTCCGGCGGCGGTTCGACGCGGAGGACCGGCTCGCCGCGGAGGAGATCGCCGGCGTCGGGCAGCGCACCTACGGCTACCGGCCCGACGGCAGGCTCGCCGCGGTCGGGGACACCTGGCGGCTGGAGTTCGACCCCGCGGGCCGGGTCGGCGAGGCGCGCGGTCCCGGCGGGGCCGAGCGGTTCGCCCGCGACGCCGCGGGCAGTGTCACCTCGGCCGACTCGCCGTCGCTGCCGGGTCCGCGGACCTACCGCGGGAACACGCTGGTCTCGGCGGGCGGCACCCGCTACACCGGTGACGCGCAGGGCCGGGTCACCGGCCGGCACCGCGGCGAGCGGTCCTGGACGTTTTCGTGGGACCAGCTGGACCGGATGCGCGGCGTGCGGACCCCGGACGGCGCGCGCTGGACCTACCACTACGACCCGCTGGGCCGCCGGTTCGCCAAGCGGCGCTGGGTCACCGGCGCCGACGGCGAACCCGAGCTCGCCGCCGACACGCGGTTCCTCTGGAGCGGCTTCGACCTCGTGGAGCGCGTCGAATCCGGCCCGGACGGTTCGCGCCGGATCCTCACGTGGGAACGGCATCCCGCCGACAGCCGCCCGGTCGTGCAGGTCGAGCGCACCGCCTCCGAGGAACGGTTCCACTGCGTGATCACCTCGCCCGCGGGCACGCCGACCGAGCTGCTGGACGCGCGGGGCGCGCTGGTCTGGCGGGACCGCAGCAGCTTCTGGGGCGCGCCGCTGCCCGGCGCCGACGCTGCGGCCGTCCCGCTGGCGTTCCCCGGGCAGCACCGCGACGAGGAAACCGGGCTGCACTACAACGTGTTCCGCTACTACGACCCGGAAACCGCGCGGTACCTCAGCCAGGACCCGCTCGGGCTCGCCGCCGCGCCCGACCCCGTCGGGTACGTCGCCGAACCGCTGCTCACCGGCGACCCGCTCGGGCTCGTGGGCGCGTGCGGCAAGACCGGCGGGCCGTCGAGCACGAAGCGGCCCCGCCCGGACGACTTCGACCAGCACCCGGACCTCAAGCCGCCACCGGCGAAGAAGCCCGACCTCGGCGTCGACGTGAACCGCATGACGCGCGAGGAGTGGGAGAAGTTCAAGCCCGAACTGGACGAGATGATGAAGGCCGACAAGCACTTCTTCTGGTCCGGCGGGTACAAGCAGGGCCACGGCGGGCCGGACGACCCGTACCTGGGCTCGATCGAGTTCAAGGCGAACTCGGTCGCCAAGCAGCACGGCGGCAACACCCTCGAGGGTCTCGTCGCCGACAACCACCTGAAGATGCCCGGCTGGGTCGACGACAAGATGATGAAGGACCCGGACAAGGGGTACTGGTCGCACGGCGACCACGGCACGTCCAACCTCGACCAGAAGAACTTCGTCAAGGAGAAGTGGGACCACGCGTCGGAAACGTTCGCGAAGAACTCGACGGCGGACACCCACGTCGTCTTCCCGGACAAGCCCGGGAAGGAGACCAGCACCGGGATCCCGAACCCGAACGGCGACATCTACCCCTACCGCCGGCCCGACAACATCTTCGACAAGATCGAGTACCCGAAGCTGGAGCAGAACGGCATCAAGGTCACCGAGCACAACGCCGAGACCGGCGCAACGCGCCCGTACCGGAAACCCTGACCGGGCGAGGCAGGTTCGGCGACGGCGAAGTCGGCGTAGCCGGGCCGGCGCCGAAAGCCGGCCGGCCCCGATCGGGCGGGCACGCGGGTGGCGGGCCTACCGATTCCGGCGCCGTGGACCTAGCGTGGAGCGGGACGGCACTGCTGCTCGCCTGAGGAGAGACGATGCTGGGCACGCTCGACCTCGAGGTGACGTCCCAGCCGCTCTACACCCTGGTCACCGTCACCGGCGGCCTGCACCTCGGCAGCTACCGGCACCTGCGCGACGGCCTCCTGGAGGTCGCGGCGGACGAGCCGGAAGCCGTGATCGCCGGGGTCGACGGCCTCGACCTCGACGCCGTCGCGCCGGTCGGGGTGTTCGGGCTGGTCGCCCGGCGGCTCGGGACCTGGCCGGGGATCCCGTTCGCGCTGGCCGGCGCCGCGAACCGGACCCGGGCGCTGCGGGAGCAGGGGATCCACCGCCGGGTCGCGATCGGCGAGGACGTCGGGAGCGCCGAACGCGCGCTGTGCAAACCTTCGCGGCAGCGGACCGAACTGGTCCTGCCCCGCGCCCCCGAAGCGTCGGCGATGGCCCGCGCCGCCGTGCGGGAAGCGTGCGCGCGGTGGGCGGTCCCGCAGTTCGTCTACGACGGCATCCTCGTCGCCGGCGAGCTCGCGGCCAACGCGACCCAGCACACCACCTCCGCGGCCACCCTGCGGCTGGACCTGCGGCGCGGACGGCTGACCATCGCCGTGCTCGACGACGATCCCCACCCGGCCGTGCTGCTCCCCCGGTCGCGCCCCGGCGCCGCCGGGCTGGGCCTGCACATCGTGGCGCGCTCGGCGGACGCGTGGGGCTGCAGCCCCCGGTGGTCCGGCGGCAAGGTCGTCTGGGCCGTCCTCACCAGCGAGCGGCACGCCGGCGAGTAAGGCCGCGGCGCACCGCGCGCCCGGCACAGCGTCAGCCCGGGTTCGCCCGCAGCGCCTTGGCCAGCGTCGAGTACAGGGAGACGCGATCGTCGTTCCAGAACATCAGCAGCACGACCGACACCGGGTGGGGCGGCGTGACGAGGCACAGCCGCCGCCGCTCGGCGTGGGCGCGCCGCGCCGCGTGGCCCAGCGCCCGCAGGCCGGCCGCGCCGAGGAAGGTCACCCGGGACAGGTCCACCACGGTGACCGCGGCCGGGCCCGGCCCCGTCGCGCGCTGCAGGAGCCGGACGGAGAGAGCGTCGATCTCGCCGACGGCGCTGATGACCAGCAGGCCGGGGCGCACCTCGGCGCGCCCGACCGAAAGGATCTTCGCCGCCGCCTGCCACGGGCTCTTCGAGGACACGACGTCGTCCTCCCGTCCCGGGCCGGCCCGTCGCGCGGACGCGCGGCCGGCTCGGCTCCCCAGTGAAGCACGGCCCACGACGGCACCGGCCACTCTTGCCACGGAGTGTGCCACGTTGCAAACTGGGCGGGCCCCGCTGTCGTGCCCGCTCCCCCACCCCGGAGGTCAAAGGTGACCGACTTCGATCGACGTGCCGTCCTGAGCACCCTCGCCGCGCTGGGGGTGACCGGCGTGACGGCGAGCCTCTTCGGCGGCACCGCCGAAGCGTCCGGCACCAGCCCCCTGGACCTGAAGTTCGAGGTGGCGGAGCAGTTCCGGCCGTTCGACCTGATCGCACCGAAGTTCGTCCAGGTCGACACGCGGGCCCGGCCCGGCGCGCTCGTCAAGACCGGCGTACGGCCGAAGGCGCCCTACGGGACGGTGACCGTCGAGGTGTCCGGCGAGCGCGCTTCCGTCGTCGCGGGGCTGGCCGGGGACACGACGTCGGTGCTCGGCACCTACGACGCCGTCGCGAAGCAAGCAGCCATCGAGATCACCACGCCGGGCGGCACCACCGTGGTCAAGACCGCTCCGGCTGACCTGCCGGCGGCGTTCGGGTTCGCCGTGGTGGTCAACGAAAACGCGGTCACGGTGCTGGCCGACACCGGAACCGGCTGGCGGCCGCTGCTGACCGAGCGCGACGGGGTCCGCGCCCGGATCGACCTGCGCGACCCGGCCGTGCTGGGCAGGCTCGGCTACGCCTACGGCAGCCGCGGCCCGGCGCGGCTGGGCCGGGTCCGCGCCGGCTACTTCGGCCAGGCCGGCGTCCGCGACCCCCACGTCGTCCAGTACGCCGACGGCCGGCCGTACATCCGCCACGGCAAGCTCTACCTGACCATGACCAACGCCGGGCTCGGGTTCTTCCAGCAGGCGCACTGGGCGGTGTGGACGCTCGACCTCGCCGACCCGACGAAACTCGACCAGGTGGCGACGCTGTTCTTCGCCCGCGACGGCGTCGTGCTCGGCGACCACGCCGGCCAGATCGTCCGCGACGACGAGCACGACCGCTTCATCCTGCTCATGAGCTCCTGGGGTGACTTCGCCTTCACCGGCGTCCACGTGCGTCACACGACCACCCGCGCCGACGTACTTTCGGGCGTGCACGTCCTGCCCACCGAACAGCTCCCGCTGCCCACGACCGTGAGCTCGTGGGATCCGGGACTGACGAAGATCGACGGCCGCTGGCACATCGGGTTCGTGGAAAGCCCGGCGCAGCAGCCCGCGTTCGTGTTCCACCCCGCGCTGGCGGCCGCGCCCCGCGGCGCCGACTACGACCAGGGCCTGACGCTGCTGGGCGCGGACCTGTCGGTCAGCCAGACCGAAGGCCCCATCCTGCAACGGGTCGGCGGCCGCTGGTACCTGTTCGCCAGCGACGGCGACGCGCGCGAGTACCCGGTCTACGACCTGCGGCTGCGCAAGCTGGGCACGCTGAACGCGCCGTACGGCACCAACATCCCGCACCCGATGCTGGTACGGATCGGCGGCCGGTGGTGGCTCCCCACCTTCAACGGCACCCAGTACGCCGAAGACGTCCTCGGCTACGGCGGCCACGGCGACTTCATCCTGATGCGGGCGTGACGCTCAGCCCAGCCGGCTCCGGACGTTCTCCCGGGTTTCGTCGTCCATCGGGTGGAAGCACTCGATCCGCAGTTCCTGGAGCGTGACGTCCTGGGGTGTGCCCAGCGTCGTCACCGTCGAAAAGAAGCCGAACCGCAGGCCGTCGCGGGCGTAGCGGATCGGGACGATCGGCAGCAGCGGGCCGGTCGCGTCCAGGGCGCGCAGGGTCGCCGGCACCCCGGGGTAGTGCAGCACCTCGTCCAGGATCCGCCGGGCGCGCTCGTCGGTCACGCCGCCGAGCGCCTCCCGGCGCACGCGCGCGACCAGGGCCCCGGCGACCTCCGGCCAGTTCGTCACGTGCGGCCGCACGCCGTCCGGGTGGAACATCCGCCGGAGCACGTTCGGCGGGCCGGGCGCTTCCCCGTCGCGTCCACTGTGGAGGAACGCGGAGAACCGGCGGGCGGCGCCGTTGGTGTGCCGGATGTCCCAGCTGCGGTCCATGACCAGCGCCGGGTACGGTTCCTGCTGCCCGAGGATGGCTTCGAGCGCGTCCCGCACGGCCGCCAGAGCCGGAGCGTCCAAAGCGGACTCCGCGTACTCCGGCGAGAACCCGGCGCTCAGCAACAGGGTGTTGCGGTCCCGCAGGGGCACGTCGAGCACGTCGGCGAGCTTGAGCACCATGGCCCGGCTGGGTTTCGCGCGCCCGGTCTCGAGGAAGCTCAGGTGCCGCAGGGAGACGGCCGCCTCGGCGGCCAGCGCCACCTGGCTGAGCCGCCGGGCGGCCCGCCAGTGCTTCAGCAGCGGGCCGACGTCAGGCAACGGCGGTCCACGCGTGCGGCTCGACCACCGGCTCGAGCGGTGGCCGCGCGACGTTCGCGGCGTAGTTCGTCATCGCCGAGATGGCCACTCCGGTGATCACCTCGAAGAGGTGGTCCTCGCCGAACCCGGCCGAGGTGAAGGCTTCGACGTCGGATTCGTCGAGGTGACCGCGCTTTTCGAGGTATGCGGTGGTCAGGGTGGCCAGCGCCGCCAGCCGCGGATCGCCGGGCCGCTCTCCCCGGCGTAGCGCCTCGACGGCTTCGGGAGGGACGCCGTCGGCCAGCGCCTCCAGGGTGTGGAACGCGACCGCCCATTCGCTCGCGTTCGCGACGGCGTTGGAGAGGAGCAGCACCTGCCGCTCGGCCGGGGTGAACGTGCCGTCACCGCGGAAGTGGCCGAAGGCGGAGAAGAACGAGTTGAGCAGGACCGGCGAGGTGGCCATGACGGCCGCGGCGCCGGGCACGAACCCGAACGTCTCCCGCAGGACGGTGAGCGGCGCCTTCGCCGCGTCCGGCGCGGTGTCCACGGTGTGCATCGGATAACTGGTCATGCCGGAAGCTTGGCCCGGCCGCGCCGGGGAAACAATTCCCTCGGAGGTAAGCATCCTCAGCGCAGCTGCCGCGCGGCGCCGTCTTCGGTGATGGTCAGGTCGGAGTCGCGCGGGTTGACCGCACCGCCGAAGAAGAAGTTGTTGGTGGTGTAGAGCTCTTCGACGGCGGCGACCTGCTCGTCGGTGGCGACGAGCCGGGCCGCCCAGGCCCAGAGGTAGTGGGAGCCGAGCAGCTGCCCGATCGAGCCGTCGGCGCGGGCGATCTCCCGGGTCACCCGGTAGGCGGTCTCCCAGGTCTGCCCGCCCCCCGCCGTGCTCGGCCGGGCCGAGCAGGGTCACCAGGCCGGCATCCTTGAGCAGCTGGACCTCCTGGTCCGGCGTGGCATTGCGCCGGTCACGCTCGACGGCGTCGACGGCGAGCGGCGACGTCCTTCGCGGTCGCCTGGCCGCCGTTCATGATCCCGAGTACACCGGGAGGGCTGGGGAGTGTCAACGGGAGTCCGCGCGCTGGGACCGGCCGCCCGCGATGCCACGCCGGATCAGGCAGGAACCCCTTGCTGTCCCGCCGCACTACCCCGGAACCGCGTCAGCCGCAGGCTGTTCGACACCACGAGACAGCTTGACATCGCCATCGCCGCGCCCGCGATCATCGGGTTCAGCAGGCCCGCCGCGGCCAGCGGCAACGCCGCGACGTTGTACGCCAGCGCCCAGAACAGGTTCGCCTTGATCGTCGCCAGCGTGCGGCGGCTCAGGCGGATCGCGTCCACCGCCGCCAGGAGGTCGCCGCGGACGAGCGTCAGGTCGCTCGCCTCGATCGCCGCGTCCGTGCCCGTGCCGATCGCCAGGCCCAGGTCCGCCGTCGCCAGCGCCGCCGCGTCGTTGACGCCGTCGCCGATCATCGCGACCACCCGGCCTTCGGCCTGCATCCCTTGGATCACTTCGACTTTCCGCTCCGGGGACACCCCGGCGATCACGTCGGTGATCCCGGCTTCGCGGCCGATCGCGCGGGCGACCGTCTCGTTGTCGCCGGTCAGCAGCACCGGGTTCAGGCCGAGCCGGCGCAGCTGGAACACCGCGGGCGCCGACGTCGGCTTGACGCTGTCCGAGACCACCAGCACCGCGTGCGCCAGCCCGTCCCAGGCGAGGATCACCGCGGTGTTCCCCTCCTGTTCGGCCCGCTCCTTGGCGCGCAGCAACGACTGCGGCAGCCGGACGTTCAACCGCTGCAGCAACTCCGGCCGGCCGATGACGACCCGGTGGCCCTCGACCCGGCCGAGCACGCCGAACCCGGCGACCGTGCGGAACTCCCGCACCGGGCCCACCCAGCCGAACCGCTTGACGGCCGCGGCGGTGACGGCGACCGCGATCGGGTGCTCGGACGCGTTTTCCAGCGCCCCGGCCAGCTGCAGCGCGAGGTCGCGGGGTGTGCCGTCGTCCGTCCGGACCGCGGCCAGGCTCATCTTGCCCGTGGTCACCGTGCCGGTCTTGTCGAGCACGACGGTGTCGACCCGCCGCGTCGACTCGAGCATCTCCGGGCCTTTCACCAGCACGCCGAGCTGGGCGCCGCGGCCGGTGCCCACGAGCAGCGCGGTCGGCGTCGCCAGGCCCAGGGCACACGGGCACGCGATGATCAGCACGGCGACCGCGGCGGTGAACGCGGCCGCCGTCTCCGCGCCGGAGACGAGCCAGAACACCAGCGTGGCCAGCGAAAGCGCCATCACCACCGGCACGAACACGGCCGAAACGCGGTCGGCGAGCCGCTGCACGTCCGCCTTGCCGCTCTGGGCCCGCTCCACCATGACGGCGATCCGCGCCAGCCGGGTGTCGGCGCCGACGCGGGTGGCGCACACGACCAGCCGCCCGCTCATGTTCACCGTCGCGCCGACGACCTCGGCGCCGGCCGCCACTTCGACGGGCACCGCTTCCCCGGTGACCAGGCTCAGGTCGACGGCCGACGTGCCGTCCTCGATCACGCCGTCGGTGGCGATCTTCTCGCCGGGCCGCACCACGAACCGGTCGCCGGTGCGCAGTTCCCCGATCGGGATGCGTTCTTCGCGGCCGTCGCGCAGCACGGAGACGGACTTCGCGCCGAGGTCGAGCAGCGCCCGCAAGGCGGCGCCGGCGCGCCGGCGCGACCGGGCTTCGAAGAACCGGCCCGCCAGGATGAACAGCGTGACGCCGGTGGCGACCTCCAAGTAGATGCCGTCGACGTCGTGGTCGGCGGCGAGGGAGAAGTCGAACTCGTGCCGCATCCCGATTTCGCCCGCCCCGCCGAGCAGCAGCGCGTACAGCGACCAGAGGTAGGCCGCGGCGACCCCGATCGAGACGAGGGTGTCCATGGTGGCCGTCCGGTGCTTCAGGTTCGCCCACGCCGCCCGGTGCAGCGGCCACGCGCCCCAGGCCACGACCGGCGTGGCGAGCACCAGCGAAACCCACTGCCAAGCCGGGAACTGCAGCACGGGCACCATCGCGAGCACGATGACCGGCACCGCGAGAACGGCGGACACGAGCAGCCGCTGCCGCAGCGGGTCGGCCGCCGGAACCGGCTCCTGCTCCGGCGGTGCGGGCAGCTGGGCGGTGTAGCCGGCGGCTTCGATCGTCCGGACGACGTCCTCGACCGTGAGCGACGCCGGAACCGACACGGCGGCCTTCCCGGTGGCGTAGTTGACGGTGGCGCGGACGCCGTCGACGCGGTTGAGCTTGCGTTCGATCCGCGCGGCGCACGAGCCGCACGTCATGCCGCCGACCACCAGTTCCACGTCGCGCGGAGGCCGCAACGCGGCGAGCGGCTCGGTGACCGGGTCGCGCAGGTACCCGCTGGTCATCGGACGAGCTGGTAGCCCGCGACCCGGACGGCGCTCTCGACGTGCTCGAGAGCCAGGGCCGACTCACTGGTGACGACGACGCGGCCGGTCGGCACGTCGACGTCGACGTCCCGGACGCCGGGCAGCTCGCCGAGCTCTTCGCGGACCGACGCCGCGCAGTGCCCGCAGGTCATCCCTGTCACCGCGTACGTACTTTGAGTCATCGTGCCGCCTTCCGGCCGTGGCCTTCCCGAGATCGGGCAGTGGCCTTGCCGTGACAAGGTCGGCCGGCGGGCCCGGTTGGTTCCCGCGAATATCCGGCAAGATCATCTTCAACCGTTTCGCCTCCGGAGCCGTATCAGCGGGTGTGAGGCCACTTCGTGCGGATGACGACGAGATCACGCGCTGGGCCCGGCTCGCCGGCCGCGGCGACCGGGTCGCCCTGGACCACTTCGTGCGTGCCACGCAGCCGCACGTCTGGCGGTTCGTGGCGAGCCTGGGTGACGTGCAGACCGCGGACGACCTGGTCCAGGAGACCTACCTGCGGGCGCTGGGGTCGTTGAGCCGCTTCAAGGGCGAGTCGTCGGCCCGCACGTGGCTGCTCTCGATCGCCCGCCGCGCGGTCGCCGACCAGATCCGCGCCGCGCGCTGCCGGCCGCGGTCGGTGTCCGCGACCGACTGGCAGACCCTCTCCGAGCGCGACGAGCCGGTGACGCGGTCGCTCCTGGAGGAGCAGGTCGTGCTGGACCAGCTGGTCGGTGCGCTGGATCCGGAGCGGCGGGCCGCGTTCGTGCTCACCCAGGCCCTCGGGCTGTCGTACGCGGACGCCGCCGAGGTGTGCGGGTGTCCGGTCGGCACGATCCGGTCGCGGGTCGCCCGGGCGCGCGACGACCTCCTCGCCGCGATGGCCGACGCGCCGCGCCGGCGCAGCGTCGTCGGCTGATCCGCGGGAACCGGGCGGGGACCGTGGACGACTATGGAGACGTGGACTGCGCACTCTTCCGGGAATCGCTCTCGGCCGCGATGGACGGCGAGACCGGCCCGTTGCCCGAAGCCGAAGTGGAACGCCACCTGCGGGGCTGTGGCGCGTGCCAGGCCTGGCGGGAGCAGGCCCAGCGGCTGCGCCGCTCGATGGTGCGCCAGGCGCCCGCGGTGCCCGACCTCACGGCGGCGATCCTCGAGCGGGCCCCGCTGCCGTCCCGCGAGAAGTGGGCGGCGCGGGTTGCGCTCGGGCTCGTCGGGCTCGTCCAGTCCGGCCTCGGGTTCGCCGAGTTCCTGGTGCCCGCGGACGCGCACGCCGCGCACACCGGCACGCTCCACCTGAGCAACGAGAGCGCGGCGTGGAACCTCGCGCTCGGCATCGGCCTGCTGTGGGCGGCATTGCGGCCCCGGACCGCCGGAGCGCAGTTGCCGCTGGTCGCCGGCTTCGCCTTGGTACTCGGAGTCGTATCGGTGGTCGACGTGTCCGGCGGCCAGGTCGGCGCCGGGCGCCTGCTGACCCACGGCTTGCTGGTGGTCGGGGTGGTGTTGATGGTCGTGGTCCACCGGCAACACCGGCGGCGGCCGGCACCGGCGCCGGTGAACGCCGATGCACTCGGGACGGAGGACGATGTGCGGCTTCCGGAACACGACGCGCCGGCGCCGCTCGCGCCGGTTCGGCGGTTCCCACGCAGGCCGGCCAGCCGGCACCGCGCGGCTTGACGATCGGCACCACGCGGGCCGTGGGCTGCCGTGCGGCTATTTCTCGTGGAGCTCGATGGCGTTGCCCGAGGGATCGGCGAGGAAGGCTTGGCGCGCGGAGCCGACCGGCGCGGGGTCGCTGACCGCGAACCCGGCGGTGCGCAGCCGCCGGACCTCCGCGTCGAGATCGTCGACGAGCACCGCGAAATGCTGCCCACGCGAAGGTCCCGGCGCCCCGGCGATCAGGTGCAGCTGCTGGTCGCCGACGTCGAGCCAGGCCCCGGGCCCGAGGTTCCCGGGGCGGGCGTCGGAGAGCCGGAAGCCCAGCGCGCCCGTGTAGAACCCGATGGCCTTCTCGAGGTCGTCGACGACGACCGCCACGTGGTGGATCGCGGTCATGACGGGGTTTCCGTTCTGCGGACGGCAATACCGGAACGTAGCCAGGACGCGGTCCCCAGGTCAAGACGAAGACCATTGACCGGGCCGTCACTCACCGCGGGGCAGCCGGATCCTGATCGGCCCCCGCCACTCGCCGTCCGGGTCGAGCGGCCGGTCTCGCTGGGTCAGCTGCACCCGGCCGGCGCGGGCGAGCTCCCGGGCCAGTTCCCGGGCTTCCGGCAGCAGCGGACGCCAGTCGGCGGCCACCGCCCTCGCCGCGTCCGACGGGCAGGTGCTGCTGTCCGCGCCACGCGCGGTGGCCAACGCGAGGATGGCCGCGCGAAGCCGGTCCGCCGGCGTATCGGCGGTCAACGCGACGCGGGCGTGCCCCGCGCCCGGGCCGCCGCCGTCCCGGGTCCGCTCCAGTTCCCGTCGCGGTCCGGGCCGATCCGTCATGCCGTCAGGGTCGCACGGCCCGGTCCCCAGCGCTTTCGATGGATCAGTGTTTTTCGGTGGGTCAGTGCGTCTCGGTGGAGTAGCCGCCGTCGATGGCGAAGGCGGCGCCGGTGATGTTGCCGGCCACCCGGTCGCTGGCGAGGAAGGCCGCGAGGTTCGCGACCTCGGCGGGCTGGGTGAAGCGCCCGGTGACCGCGTGGGCGGCGGCTTCTTCGGCGACCGACTCGGGATTCGCGCCGGTGGTGGCGGCGATGGTTTCGGCGACGCCGCCGCTGCCGAGCCACAACCGCGTCGCGACCGGGCCCGGGTTGATGGCGTTGGCGCGGATGCCGTGCGGGCCGAACTCCTTCGACACCGACTTCGTGAAGTTGACCAGAGCGGCTTTCGCCGCACTGTAGTCGATGACGCCGGGATCGGGCAGGCTCGCGTTGACCGAGGCGATCGTGACGATGCTGCCGCGCCCGGCGGTCACCATCGCCGGCAGCACGGCGCGCGTGGCGCGGACCGCGCTGACGAGGTTCAAGGTCAGCGACCGGGTCCACTCCTCGTCGGTGACGAGCAGGAAGCCGTTCGTCCGCGGCGTGACGGCGCCGACGTTGTTGACCAGGATGTCGATCCGCCCGAACTCGGTCAGCGCCAGCTCGGCGAGCCGCCCCGGCCCGTCGGCCGTGCCGAGGTCCACGGCCAGGGTGTGCGCCTTCCCGGCCCGGACGAGGACCTCGAGGTCCGGCCCGGGGTCGCGGGCGCCGGCCACGACGTGGACGCCTTCCGCGACGAGGGTCTGCGCGACGGCCAGCCCGATCCCCCGCCCGGCTCCGGTGACGACGGCGACCGCGCCGTCCAGTCCGAGGTCCACGTCTAGAGTCCCTTCTCGCGCAGCCAGCCGAGCACGGCGTCGGCGACGTCGCGCCAGCCGCTGTCGACGGTGAGCGAATGGCCCCGGCCTTCGAACTGCTTCAGCTCGGTGACGGCGGCCGAATCCCGGTACTGCTTGAACGTCGAGCGGGTGACCACGTCCGGGACGGTGTGGTCGGCGGTGCCGGAGATCAGCAGGAGCGGTCCGCGGTCCGCGCGGTGGGTGTCGACCCGCGCCTCGGAGTGCATCACGAAGTTGGCGGCCGCGGCCTGGAACAGCGGCCGGGCCGGGGACGGGATCGTCCAGCGCCGGTACAGCTCCGACGACTCCTCGTCGGTCAAGGCGTTGCCGAAGCCGAACCGGAACTCCTTCTCGGTCAGCGAAACGGCCCGATGCAGGTTGGCCGGGTTGCCCAGCGCCGGCAGCCCGGCCCGCAGCTGCGCCAGCGGCAGGGGCAGGACGCCCTTGATCTGGGCTGGGTCGATGGCGACGCCGGCCCGGCCGATGCCCTGGCCCAGCAGCTTCTCCGTGATCAGGCCGCCGAAGGAGTGGCCGACGATCACCGGAGGCTGCTCGAGGCCCGCGATGACCGAGGCGAAGTGATCGGTCGCGTCGTCGATCCCGATGTCCGCGACGGCTTCGGGGTTTTCGCGGGCCCGTTCGACGGTTTCGGGCTCGTGCGGCCAGCCCGGGGCGATCGGCGCGTAGCCGGCCGCCCGGAAGTGGTCGATCCACGGGTTCCACGAGGTGGCGTGCAGCCACAGACCGTGGACGAACACAACGGGGGTGCCCGGATCGGCCATCGGATCCTCCAGTCAGCGCGGTGCTTTCCCGAAGCCAACACGAACCGCGGCACCGGCGTCCAAGACCCGTTGGGTGCGCATCGATAGCCGGGATGGCATCGTTGGCGCTCCACGTCACCCCCTTCGCGCCGGAAGGCCCGCATGGACCTCGACCTCAGGCTGGTGCGGTACTTCGTCACCGTCGCCGACGAGCTGCACTTCGGCCGGG
Organism: Amycolatopsis sp. NPDC028719; assembly: GCF_055565395.1. NCBI lineage: Bacteria > Bacillati > Actinomycetota > Actinomycetes > Pseudonocardiales > Pseudonocardiaceae > Amycolatopsis > Amycolatopsis sp. NPDC028719. Next base: position 124,152 of record NZ_JBVHUL010000006.1, on the reverse strand, counting down.
CCGCCACGAAGCTCTTCATCAGCCAGCCGGCGCTGTCCAAGCAGATCCGCCGGCTCGAAGCCGACGTCGGCGCGCCCCTGCTGGTGCGCGACAGCCGGCACGTCGCGCTGACCCCGCGCGGCGAGCGGTTCCTGCACCACGCGCGGCAGCTGCTGGCCACCGCCGACCAGATGCTGCGCGAACCCGCGCCGGACCACCTGCGGATCGCCCACATCTTCGAACTGGACACCAGCCGGGTCGTCGCCGACGCGTTCCACGCCGCCCACGCCGGCATCCGGCTCGTCCAGAGCCAGATGGACAGCGCCCGCCAGCTCACCGCCCTGCTCGAGGACCACCTCGACGTCGCGGTCCTGCGCGTCACCACGACCCTCAAGGCCGCCCACCCGGCCGGCTGGCACCACGCCCTGCTCCGGCTCGAGCCGTTCTGGCTGGTCGGCCGCCCCGGCGACCCGAGCCGGCCGGCGGTGTCGGTGCACGAGCGGCCCGTCGAGGTCTTCGCGGACGGCCCCGGCACGGCGTTGTACAACGTCCACGGCCGGTACCTGAGCTCGTGGGAACAGCACACCGGCGTCGCCCTGCGCTGGCTCGGCAACCCGGGCACGTTCGACACCTGCCACGCCATCGTCAGCCGCGCGCGGGACAGCGCGTACCTGCTCGAATTCGACAGTTACGCCCGCCGCTACGCCGACCGCGGCGTCCCGGTCCACCGGCCCCGGGAGCTGCAGCCGGTCTACCCGTGGTCGCTGGCCTGGCGGGAGGGCGAGCAGCCGGAAACCGTCCGGGCCTACCTGCGGATCGCGCGCGAGACGGCCGAGCAGCGGGGGTGGCTGCATCCGGAGCGTGCGGACGCCGCGCCGCTGTGGGTGCCGCCCGAAGACCTGACCACCGCTTAGCGCCGTGGGTGGCAAGCGCCCCAAAGCGGCCCTGGTTGCGTCTGACGCACCGAAGGCCACCTTGGGTGCGTCTGACGCACCGAAGGCCACCTTGGGGCCACTCAGTGGGCGGCGCTGAAGCCACTGCGGGATTTGACCGAAGCTTGGTACGGGCGCGAGTGACGGAAACTCCCGGTATCCGGCACCCGATCGCCCGTCTTTGCAGCACCGGGATTGCAGCCGCCAGCAGAGTACCTCCACTCGGTGAAACCCATTTTTTGGAACAGGCCGTGGGCACGGCGTCCTGCCGCCGGGAAAGAACAAGACTGTTCTTCTCCGGATTCGCCGGGCACCCTCGACGGCACCGACCTGGGGGAGAACGCCTGTGACCGGCGAAGACCGTGAGCTCGAACTCGAACGTGACTACGTCGCCGGCCTCTACGCCCGGGTGGACGCCCTGCGCGAAACCGCCGCCGCGCGAGCGGTGACCGACGACCGGGAGGCGGCGGCCGTCTGGCAGGCGGAGGTCGCCCGGCTGGACTCCGTGGAGCAGGGACTGTGCTTCGGCCGGCTGGACCTGCACGGCGGACGGCGCGTCTACGTCGGCCGGCTGGGGCTGTTCCGCGACGACGACGGCGAGCCGCTGCTGGTGGACTGGCGCGCCCCGGCGGCCCGGGCGTTCTACACCGCGACGGCGGCCGCGCCCGGCGATGTGCGGCGACGGCGGCGCATCACCACGCGGGGCCGCACGGTCGTCGCACTCGACGACGAACTGCTCGCCGACGCCGGCGACGACGTCCTGGTCGGGGACGCGGCGCTCCTGGCGGCCGTGACCGCCGAGCGCACCGGGCGGATGCCCGGCATCGTCACCACCCTGCACGCCGAACAGGACCGGATCATCCGGCACGAGACCGGCGGCGTGCTCGTGGTGGAGGGCGGTCCCGGCACGGGCAAGACCGCCGTCGCCCTGCACCGGGTCGCCTACCTGCTCTACACCCGGCCGCACCTGCGCACCCGGGGTGTCCTCGTCGTGGGCCCCAGCCGGGTGTTCCTCGACTACATCGGCCAGGTTCTCCCCGGCCTCGGCGAAAACAGCGTCGTCACGGCCACCCTCGCCGACCTGCGGCCGGGCACCGAGGTCAGCACGGTGGACCCGCCCGGGGTCGCCGCGGACAAGGGCCGGGCGGACCTGGCCGGACGGCTGGCGGAAGCGGTGCGGGCCCAGGTCCGGATCCCGGACGAGCCCGTCGACATCGAGTTCGAGCAACAAACGCTGCGGCTCGACCCGGCCACGTGCGACCGCGCCGCGGCCGAGGCCCGGCGGACCCGGCTCCCGCACCACCAGGCCCGGCTGGTCTTCCAGCGGCAGGTCGTCGAGGTGCTCGCGCGGCGGCTCGCCGACGACCTGGAAGCGATCGTGCTCACCGACACCGGCGAGGCGATCGACGGAGGCAGCCCGGACGGCCGGCTCGGCGAGGCCGACCTGCGTGCGCTGGCCGCCGCGGGCGTGATCGTCGACGACAGCGACGGACCGCGAACCATGCTGGACGAGACCGCCCGGGCCGGGCTGCGGCGCTCCCTGCTCGCCGACCCGGCCGTCCAGGCCGCCCTCGACGCGCTGTGGCCGCCGCTGACCCCGGAGCGGGTGGTGGCGGACCTCCTCGGCGAGCGGACCGGCGGCTGGAGCGCCGCGGACGTCCCGCTGCTGGACGAAGCCGCGGCTCTGCTCGGCCAGGACACCGCCGTGTTCGGGCACGTGGTCGTCGACGAAGCCCAGGAACTGTCCGCAATGGACTGGCGGATGCTGATGCGCCGGTGTCCCAGCAGGTCGATGACCATCGTCGGGGACCTGGCGCAGACCGGCAGCCCGGCCGGCGCGTCCTCGTGGGACGACGTGCTGCGGCCGTACGTGCGCGACCGCCGGCACCTCGTCCGGCTCAGCGTCAACTACCGCACGCCCGCCGAGATCATGGCCGCCACCACGGATCTGCTCGCCGCCCACCACCCCGGCACGACGCCGCCCCGGTCGGTCCGCTCGACCGGCGAACCGCCCTGGCGCCTCGGCACCACCCGCACGGAGCTGCCCGGTGTCGTCGCCGAGCTTGCCGCGGCGCACACCACCGGCCGGCTCGCGATCATCACTCCGCAGACACTGGGCGACGCGCTGTCGCTCACCGCGCACCCGGACCTGACCGGCCGGGTGGTGGTCCTCTCCCCCGCCCAGGCCAAGGGCCTGGAGTTCGACTCGGTCCTCATCGCCGACCCGGCCGCGATCCTCGATCCGCCCCTCGGCCACCACGACCTCTACGTCGCCATGACCAGAGCCACCCGCCACCTCGGGATCGTGCACCCCGGCCCGCCCCCGGCGGAACTGCTCAGAGTTCCCCTGCGCGTTCGTACAGCGCCCGCACGGGACCGGTGAACGCGGCGCCGCTGAGGTCCGTCGTCACGCCGTCCTCGGTCATCGTTCCCCGGCTCGTGACGCTGAAGATCGTGCCCCGGCCGGTCGCGGGGTCGAAGTCGCGCAGCCACGGGCCGCCGCTGGAGCCGCCGGCGAGGTCGCAGTCCGTGTTCCACGTCGTGGTGACCGAGTTGGCCTTCAGCGTGGCGGGGCGGACGCAGGAGAACAATGCCTCGCCGCCCGCCGCCTGCGAGACCGGGTAGCCGAGCATGGTGGTGTCCACAGGGGACGGTGGCCGGTCGAACGAGAGGTCCTGGGTGCCCGCGACGTCGGCGACGTGCCGGCCGTCGACCGGGTCCAGGGCGAGCACGGCGTCGTCGTCCGTTCCGCTCGTGGGCCCCGAATAGGTGCTCGGCCAGGCGAAGGCCCGGACCGGGAACACCCCGTGCGGCGCCTGCCCGTGGTCGTAACCCGGCACGAGCACGACGTTGACGATCTTGATCGGGTTGTCGAACCGGTCCAGGCCGCCGTTGACGCAGTGCCCGGCGGTGAGCGCGACGTCCTTGGTGGCACTGGGAACCACGGTCGCGGTGCAGGACTCGTCGACACCCGGTTCGGCGGTGAAGAACAGCCGCCCGACGCCCGCCGGCACCGGCCCCGGCCATTCCCGGCCGATCTTCTCGGCCGGGGGCAAGGAGTCGTCGCCCACCCACTGCCGCATCCGCTCCGGCGTCCAGTGGGCCAGTGCGGCGGCCCGGTCCGCGGCACTCACCCGGGTCACCACCAGGTCGTCGGCCGCGCTCGCCGGGGCGGCCACCACCACCAGCGTGACGGCGACGGCGACGAGCGAGGCAGCGACCCGGGAACGCGGTTCGGTGATCATGACCAGGAGACGCGCGGGCCGCCGGTGAGGTTCACTCCGCGACGACGATGACGTGCAGGGTCCGCGGCCCGTGCACGCCCTCCACCCGGGTGAGCTCGATGTCGCTGGTGGCGCTCGGCCCGCTGATCCACGTCTGCGGGCGCGCCGGGTCGAGGGCGGCCACGGCCTGCGGCACGCCCGGCACGATCTGGTTTTCGCGCAGGACGCACACGTGCACGTCCGGCACCAGGCTCAGCGCGCGGCGCCCCTGGCCGGGACCGTGGTCGAGCACGATGGTGCCGGTGGCCGCGATGCCGAGCGCGGCCGTGGTGACGACGGCGTCGAACTCGGTGAGCTCTCCTTCCGTGCGGCCGACGTCGACCGGGAACCCTTCCGGCACCAGGACTTTCCGCGCCGGCCCGAGCGCGGCGCGGACGGTGCCGGGCAGCTCGGCCGCGGTGCAGCGGGTGAGGGCCGCGCGGTAGTCGAGCACGCGCTCGGCGAACAGCTCGACGACGTCCGCGGCCGCGACGGACCGGTAGCCGCGCGGGACCGGCGCTTCGGCCCGGTCCGCGTCGCGCAGCGCGCCTCGGACGGCGGCCAGGATCTCCTCGCGCGCGCTCACCGCTTCTCCCTTCGCCACCAGGCGCGGAACGACTCGCGCGGCGGGGCCGGGAGATCACGGGCGTTCGTCCACATCGAACCGGGCCACGGCAGCCGCGACACCCCACGGCGGCCCCCCGGCAGCACGCGGCGGCCGAACCGGGTCAGCACGCGGTTCGCGACGCCGAGCCCGCGTTCGGCCGGCCCCAGCCGCCGCGCGTCGGACAGCACCCACGACGCCGTTTTCATCGCCACCGCCTCGGGTTTCGGGGGGCCGCCGCGATGCGCGTCGACCACCTGGGACCGCAGGTGCACCAGGACCTCGGGGATGTCGATGCGCACCGGGCACGCCTCGAAGCAGGCGCCGCACAGGCTGGAGGCGTACGGGAGGGAGTCGGTCTGCTCGTCGACGCCGACGCCCTTGAGCAGCGGGTTGAGGATCGCCCCGATCGGGCCGGGGTAGACCGAGCCGTAGGCGTGCCCGCCGGTCCGCTCGTACACCGGGCAGACGTTGAGGCACGCCGAGCAGCGGATGCAGCGCAGCGCCTGGCGGCCGACCTCGTCGGCGAGCGCCCGGGTGCGGCCGTTGTCGAGCAGCACGACGTGCAGCTCCTGCGGCCCGTCGCCGGGCGTGACGCCCGACCACGTCGAGGTGTACGGGTTCATCCGCTCCCCCGTGCTGGAGCGCGGCAGGAGCTGGAGGAAGACGTCCAGATCGGACCACGTCGGCACGATCTTTTCGATGCCCACCACCGAAACGAGCACCTCGGGCAGCGTCAGGCACATGCGGCCGTTGCCTTCGGATTCGACGACGACGAGGGTGCCGCTCTCGGCGACGGCGAAGTTCGCGCCCGACACGGCCATCTTCGCCCGCAGGAACTTCTCCCGCAGGTGCAGCCGGGCCGCGCCGGCGAGCTCGGCCGGATCGTCGGTGAGCCCGTCGGGTGCCGGGCGGCCCGCCGCGGCCATCTCGCGGCGGAAGATCTCCCGGATCTCCGCGCGGTTGCGGTGGATCGCCGGTACCAGGATGTGGCTGGGCAGGTCGTCGCCCAGCTGCACGATGAGCTCGGCGAGGTCGGTTTCCCAGGCGGCGACGCCGTGCTCGGCCAGGGCCTCGTTGAGGCCGATCTCCTGCGTCGCCATCGACTTGACCTTGACGACCTCGTCGACGTCGTGGTCCTTCGCGATGCGGGCGACGATGTCGCAGGCTTCCCGGGCGTCGCGGGCCCAGTGGACGGTCGCTCCCCCGGCCCGCAGCGCGGCTTCGAGCGTCAGCAGGTGCTCGTCGAGGCGGCGCAGGGTGTTGTCCTTGATCGCCGCGCCCGCGAGGCGCAGTTCCTCCCACTCGGCCACCTCGCCGACGACGGCCGCGCGCTTGGCGCGGATGGTGCCGGTGGCGTGGGCGAGGTTGCGGCGCAGCTGCGTGTCGGCCAGCGCTTCCCGGGCCGCGGCCGGGAAGGCCGGCATGCCGACGAACGTGGCGCTCACGCGTCCTCCTCGGTCGAAGCCAGCACGTCGGCCAAGTGCAGCACGCGGACGCCGGACCGCTGCCGCGACAGCAGCCCGCCGATGTGCAGCAGGCACGAGTTGTCGCCGGCGACCAGCACTTCGGCTCCGGTGCCGAGGACGTGCCGGGCCTTGTCCGCGCCCATGGCGGTGGACGTCTCGGCGTTCTTGACCGCGAAGGTGCCGCCGAAGCCGCAGCACTCCTCGGCGGCGGGCAGCTCGACCAGGTCGAGCCCGCGGACGTTGCGCAGCAGCCGCACCGGCTTGTCGGCGACGCCGAGCATGCGCAGCGCATGGCAGGTCGGGTGGTAGGTGACGCGGTGCGGGAAGTAGGCGTTCACGTCGGTCACGCCGAGGACGTCGACGAGGAACTCGCTCAGCTCGCGGACCTTCGGCCCGCTCTCGGCCAGCCGGGGGTCGCCGGCTCTCCGCGCGACCAGGCCGTGCTGGTGGCGCGCCGAGCCCGCGCAGGAACCGGACGGGGTGACGATGTAGTCGTAACCCTCGAACGCCCGCGCGAAGGTGCGCACTACCGGCACCGCCTCGTCGAGGTAGCCCGTGTTGACCATCGGCTGGCCGCAGCAGGTCTGTGCCTCGGGGAAGTCCGCGTCCACGCCGAGGCGGCGCAGCAGCCGGAACACCGCCTTGCCCGTGTCCGGGAAGAGCGAGTCGTTGATGCAGGTGACGAGCACGGCGACCTTCATGCGCGCCTCCGGATCGAAACGTTTCAATGTATCGTTCGGCGACGCTACTACGAAGGACTTGGCCAAGTCAACGCGCTACTGCCGGGGGAGATTTCTACGTTTCAACACTCGGGCCATGCGCTGGAGCGCGCCGCACGCGCCCCCGGCCCCCACCGGTGTCACGCGTCTGAGGTTCGTTGACGGTGCAGGCTCGGGCGGCGGGTCTTGACGACAGGAATGGGTCATTCATGGCGTCGGATGCAGTAAATGGGTCATTCACTGCATCGGCGCGGCCGGGGATCTCGCCGGGTGCTTCCTTCCCGTCGACCTCGGCCAGCAGGCCGTGGTCGGCGAGCACGTCCACCAGCGCGATCCGCGGCAGCCCGGGAGGGGTGCGTCGACGCCGCGGTCGTCGAGCCGGTCGGCGTGCTCCCGCAGGCAGGCGTCGTGGGCGGCCGCCGCGCGGGCGGCCACTTCCGGAGCGTCCGGCGCCAGCAGGGCGGCCACCGCCACGAGCGCGTCGGGCCGGGTGCTCGACGGGCCGGTGATCGCACCTCGCCGCGACGGGGCGTCCTCCCGCCGGACCTCACCGGTTCAGACCAATTTCGGCCGATCTTGATCGAGCAAGCACCCCCGGCCCTACCGGACGGACCCGAGCACGGGTGATCCTGTCGGTTCCCGCCCCGGATCGACCGAGGGATGTGGTCATGAAGCTCTCCCGGTTCCTGTACCCCGCCGCCGTTTTCGCCCTCATCGCCGCGATGGCCTCCCCCGCCGCCGAGGCCGGGCAGACCCCGTTGCGGGCCGCCGATCCCAGCGTGCTCCGGGTCGGCTCCACCTACGTCGCCGTGCAGTCGTCCGGGGGTGGGATCGTGGCGCGGCAGGCCGGCTCACCCGACGGCCTCGCGAGCGCGCCCGCCCGGCGGATCTGGTCGGACACCCGCGGCCGCGGCGAAGTGTGGGCCCCGGAGATCGTCCTCGACGGCGGCCGCTTCTACGTCTACTTCTCGGCCGGGACCGGTGCGGCACACCGGATGTACGTGATCAGCTCTGCCGCCGCCGACAGCGGCTACACGGCCGAGACGCAGCTGGCGCTGCCCGACGGCAAGTGGGCGATCGACGGCACGCTGTTCACCTTCGGCGGCCAGCGGTGGTTCGTCTGGTCGGGCTGGGCCGGGGACACCAACGTCGAGCAGAACCTCTACCTGGCGCGGATGAGCAGCCCCACGACCCCGACGGGCGCGCGGTACGTCATCTCCCAACCGCGGGAAAGCTGGGAACGCGTGGTGGGCAACCCGTTCATCAACGAGGCACCCGCGGTGATCAAGGACCCGAACGGCAGCTGCACATCACCTACTCGGCCAACGGCAGCTGGAGCGACCAGTACTGCATCGCCGAGGTCCGCCTGCGCGCCGGCGGCGACCCGACGTACGTCTGGGACTGGTACAAGTCGAACGGCTGCCTCTTCGGCTCCCACCGCGAGACGATGATGGCCGGCTGGGACCCGACGCTCTCCGTCGACGGGCCGGGCAGCCACAGCTTCGTCCTGCTGAACGGCGACATCGCGACGAGCCCGCCCGCCGGACCGAAGTTTCCGCTGATGTTCCACGCCGTCCCCAAGGGCACGCCGTATTCGTGGGCCAACCGCTCCTGGTACACGGGAACGTTCTGCTGGTGGGGTTCGACGACGTACCGCCGCGCCAACGTCCCGGGCGCGACCGCCGACACCGGCTGGAGCCTCAAGTTCTTCGAATGAGCGAACCCAGGACACCGGCTCGGGCGACCGCTAGGGTGACCGCGTGCGTCGCTACCGTCGAGTGCTCTTCCGGAGTACCGGCGCGCGGCCTGCCGTACTCGTCGAGCTGATCTTGCTGGTGCTCTGGTTCCTGCTCTTCGCGCGCCTCGACGCCGCTGTGGGCAAGGACTTCGCGGCCGCCACCGCCAACGCGCTCACCCTCCAGTCCGCGGAACACGCGGTGCACCTCGACATCGAGCGGAGCGTGAACAGCCGGCTCGCCGGAAACCCGGTCCTCAGCCAGCTCGCGGTGTACCTGTACCGGCTGTACTACGTGGTGATCGCCGGGGTGCTGCTGTGGGTGTTCGTCCGGCACGCCGGCGTCTACCGCCGGGTACGCCGGACGATGGTCGCGATGATGGCCCTCGTCCTGCCCGTCTACTGGGCGGTGCCGATGTCGCCGCCGCGGTTCGCGCTGCCGGGCGCGGTCGACATCGTTGCCCGGTACGACATCTTCGACGTGCCGAGCTGGACGAGTCCCACCCACTACACGGCCATGCCCAGCATGCACGTGGGCTGGTCGCTGTGGTGCGCCTACGCCGTGTGGTCGGCGCTGCGTGACACGCGTCCGCGGCTGGCGCTGGTGGCGTGGGTGTACCCGCTGCTCATGACGGCGGACGTGCTCGCCACGGGCAACCACTACGTTCTCGACATCGCGGGCAGCGTCACGCTCCTGGCCGTGGCGATCGCCGCCGCGTCTCTGTGGGGCCGCGTCGCCCGGAAGACTGTTCCTGCGCGGGAATTACCCGGCTGAGGCTCGGGCCTGCGCCAGGTTCGCCTGGTGGGGTCCGGCGAGCCAGTCCTGCTCGAGACGCGCGTCGACCGGTTCTTCCCCGCGCCGCAGCGCGCCGAGGTAGGCCCGGTCGGCGGCGAAACGCGCCGCCACCTCGGGCCCTTCGGCCACGGCGCCGTGGCCGGGAACCACGACGTCGACGTGCCGGGCGGCCTCGCCCAGCCGGTCGAGCGCGGTCTCGTAGGCGTCCACCTGACCGGGGCGGCGAGGGTCGAGCATCGGGATCAGGACGTCGGAGAGCATGTCCCCGGCGAGCAGGACACCCCGGTCGGCCAGCAGGACCGCGGCGTGGCCGATGGCGTGCGCCTCGTGCGGGACGATCTCCCCCGGCACCGGTCCCCCGCCGGCGGCCAGCGGGGTGACGAGCCCGATCAGCTCCAGCGGGATGCCCGTCGCGCTTTCCGCCGCCATCGCCCGCGCCCGCTCCCGGACCGCCCCGGCGGCTTCGGCGCAGGCGGCGGTGGCGTAGCGCGGCACGTCGCCGAACCGGGAATGCCAGAGCAGGTGGTCCCAGTGGAGATGGGTGGCGAACCCGGCGACCACCGGCACACCGAGCCGGTCCACGTCGTCGGCGAGCTGGTCCAGGTCCGCGCCGTCGATGCCGGGATCGACCAGCACCAGGCCGTCGTCCGCCCGCACCACGACGGCGTTGCTCGAGACCCATGCGCTCTGCCGCACCCAGACACCGTCGGCCACCTGCTTCAGCATCGGTCCACTGTGTCAGGTGCCATCGCCCGACGCGAGTGGTCCACCCCCTCCGGGTAAGGGAGCCGACGTGAACCGGCCATCTGGTGTTCGCATCGGTTCAAGCAGGCGGGATTAGCGTCCGGATCGCCGAAGGATTCTCCCGAAAACCGAATGAGGCAGATCATGCGCGAAAACCAGGCCGGCCCGAACCGGCGGTCCTTCCTGCGCACCGCGGGGCTGGCCGGCGTCGGCGCGACGGCGCTGGGTGCGCTCGGCGCCGCACCGGCGGAAGCCGGCCCCGCGAACACCACGGACAGCGCGAACCGGGGCGGCGGCCGGTGGAACCCGGACGGCGAGAGCCGTCAGTTCACCGTCGCCGTGATGCCGGACACCCAGTACCTCTACTGGGGCAGCCAGAACAGCATCAACCCGGAACCGCAGGAAGCGTCGCTGCGGTACGTCATCGAGAACAGCGGCAAACCGGACGGCAACATCGTCTTCCTGGCCCACCTCGGCGACCTGACCCAAGACGCCGACGTCACGTCGTTTCAGGCCGTGGACAAGACGTTCAAGGCGGCCGACGCGGCCGGCGTCGCCTACAGCGTGCTCGCGGGCAACCACGACGTGTCCGGCGACGACACCCGCGGCACCACGCCGTACCTGCAGACGATGGGCCCGCAGCGGTTCCGCCGCCGGAAGTCGTTCCTCGGCTCCGACGCGAGCGGCTACAACACCGCGCACGTCTTCCGCGCCGCCGGGCGTGAGTGGCTGCTGCTGGCCATGGACTGGCGCACCTCGGCCGCGGGCTTCGCGTGGGCCAACGACGTGATCAAGAAGAACCCGCACCTGCCCGTGATCCTGACTTGCCACGAGATCGTCGCGCCGACCTACGGCGACGAGGTTTACCCGTACGAGTCGGGCGACGCCGAGAACAATGCCGAGATCACCGATTACGGCCAGACGGTCTGGGACTCGCTGATCAAGGACAACGACCAGATCTTCCTCACGCTCAACGGCCACTACTGGCCTTCGGGTCGCATGACGAAGAAGAACGCCGCCGGCAACGACGTGCACCTGCACATCACGAACTACCAGAACCGCTACATGAGCGGCGGCGGCATGCTGCGCCTGTACCACTTCGACCTCGAACGCAACACCATCGACGTCGAGACGATCTCGCCGTGGATCCTCGAGAAGGACCCCGCGAAGCGCAACCGCCTGGAGGTGCTGGAGTCGCGGCTCACCACGTCCGTCGACCGCTTCTCGACGCCGATCGACTTCGAACAGCGGTTCTCCGGCTTCATCCCCGTGCCGATCCGCCCGGCGCGTCCGGCCGGTGCGGTGCTCGTACCGGGCACGCTCGCGTACTGGCGGTTCGACAACGTCGGCGCGAACGGCAGCGCCGTGACCTCCGGCCAGAAGGTGCGCGATCTGTCGGGTCACGGCAACGACCTCACGCTGCAGTCCGTCGCCGGCACCGCCCCCGGCGCCTTGACTTGGACCGACGACCACCACGCCGACCAGCCGGGCCACGCCAGCCTCCGGTTCGCCGGCGGCCGGAACCCGCTGCACGGCGGGTACCTGACCACGGGCTCGCGCGCGCCGCTGAACACCGAGACGTTCACCCGCGGCTACACGATCGAGACGTTCGTGAAGATCCCGCGTGACTGGGACGGCGGCGCCAACGGCAACATGCCCGTCCTGGTCCGCCGCGGCGCGTCCGGCGACGCGGGCAAGCACGGCAAGAACACCGACCCGAAGGAGCCGGTGGCCCAGCTCATGACCACGAACAACGGTCGTGAGGTGCAGTTCAACTGCTACCCGCTCAGCCAGACCTACCCGACCACCAACTGGAGCCACGGCCTGGCCGAAGACCAGTGGTGGCACATCGCGGTCGTCAACGACGGGCACCACACGAAGGTCTACGTCGAAAGCTCCCCGGTGGCCGACAACCCCTTCACCGACTCCGTCGGCATCGCCTCCCTCGGTCTCCCGTGGCTCCTCGGCGGCCACGAATACGGCGGCGCGCTCGACAACGTGTTCCACGGCTGGATCGGCGACGTCCGGATCGTCGGCCGCGCGCTGCGGCCGGACGAGTTCATGACCCGGTGATCTCCCCCGGCAGCGGGTGACCCCGGTGGTCACCCGCTGCCGGGCGGGTCACTCCGCGACGCACCGCGCAGCAGGATCAGCGCCCGGCGGACTTCCGCGCTCTCGTCCTGCGCCCGGAGGCTCGAGACGGTGTCCGCAAGCTCGTCGCCGAGCCGGCCACCGGCGGCGATGCACGACCGGACGACCGACCGCACCTCGTCCTGCGCGAAGTCCGGCCGAAGGTCCCGCTCCCAGAGCTTCAGCGCGTGCACGACCGCGCGTCGCGACACCTCCGGGACCGCCGCGTACCAGTGCCCGCCCAGCCGGCCCCGCGGCGGCGGATCGCCCGGTGGCGGCACCCGCCGGCCGAGCCGTTTCTGCGTCAAGCGCGAATTCGCGTAGGCGGTGGCCTCCACGCGCCACACCGCGCGACTGGCCTCCAGCTCCTCCAGCGCACGCAGCAGAGCCCGCTCGTGCCGCTGGTACGGCCCGGCCAGCTCCGCGAGGAAGCTCAACGTGGCCCGGTGACCGATCGGGTGATACAGACTCACGCACGAGCACAGCGCCGCGACGCGCCGGCCGTGCGCCAGGCTCCCGTCACGCACCCGGCGCGCCCGCTCCCCGAACCCCATCCGCCGACCGTACCGCCGGGTGATCGCCCGGGTCGTCAGCCCGGCGCGAACCCGGCGCCGGTCCGGCCGAACAGCTGCTGGGCGACCGCCTTGCACACTTCGGCCCCGTACCGGTGCTCGTCGCCCTGGTCCGGGTAGTGCACCAGGACCGCGAGCACCCAGTGGTCCCAGATCGCCAGGCAGTTCACCGTCCACGAACTCCCGTGCCGGGTCCAGCCGTTCTTGACCGCCGGACGCTCGCCCGCCAGCGCCGGGGCCTCCGCGATGCCGAACGCGTCGCCGGGATCGACCGAGCGCATAAGGTCGAGCAGCTTGCCCCGCCACTGCGGGCTCACGCCCGGACCGCGGGCCACGCACCGGCCGAGCAGGCTGGCGTCGGCCGCCGACATCGTGGTCTTGGACCACCAATGCGGGCGGACCACCGTCTCCCGCAACCCGCAGGTCCGGATCATCCGCGTGATCGAGTCGTCCTCGCCGAGCCGGAGGTACAGCGTCTGGGCGGCGCGGTCGTCGCTGACCCGGATCATCCGGGTCACCCGGGCCTCGTCGGCGGCCGAAATCCGCGACTCGCGCGAAGCGAGGAAGTCCACGACGAGCCAGATCTTGATCAGGGATTCGGCCGTGGTGCGCAGGATTCCGCCGCCGACCACGGCACCGGTGGTGAGCTCACGCAACGCCCAGGACCATTCGCCCCGGACGTCGACCGCCACGTCGGCGTTGCCCGGGCGCGTACCCGAGAAGCGCGGAGCGGTGTCCGGTTGCCCGGACGAAACCGGCTCTTCCGCCGCGGCGTTCACCTTCGCGGAGCGAAGACTGGACGCCGCGGTGAGCGAGCCGAGAACGGCGGCCACCAGGATGACGACCACGAGAACACGCATCGAAACTCCTTCGGCAGAAGACCGACTGCGTTCCGGCCGGCCTATCGCTTGAGCTGAACGGAATCCAGCAAGGTCGACGCGGCCTGCTCGTTGGCGGGTGAGCTGTCGATTTCGACGGTGTAGGCGCCGAGCTCACGGTGCTGGTGCACGGGCAGCGGGTCCTGCGGGAACGTGCTGGTCGCGGCCTTGCCGGTCAGCGACACGGTCAGCGAGAAACAGCGGCTGTCGAGCGGGGTCTTCCTCGCCTCGGGGTCGGGGCAGAGCACCAGGGTGTTGGTCTCGGGCTCGCTGGTGAACGTGGCGACCTTCTGCCCGTCGGGAACCCGCACCGACTTGAGCGGCGAGTCGATCGCCGGCGGCTTGGTGCCGATCTTTCCCAGCAGGACCAGCATTTCCGCGGCCGTCACCGGCTTCGTGGTCTTCGCCCAGATCCAGCGATCCGGTCCGTCCTGCCACATCACCGACCGCGGGTTCTGGAGCTGACCGGCGGCCGAGGGCTTCGCGGTCAGTGCGCTTTCGGGCGCGGCACCGTCGCGGACTTCGACCTCGAACGCGTACTGATGGCCCTGCCCGTAGTGCAGGGCGGCGAAGTGCGGCTGGATGGCCCACATGAACAAGTCCCAGGACCCGTCCTCGAGGCTGATCGCCGGCGCGTTCGGGGGCACGGTGGCCGACGGGGCGGCCGCCGGAGCGGACGACCCACTCACGCTCGCGGCCGGCTGCACCACCGCGGCACCCCGGCCCTGCACCCAGACGGCTCCCGCACCGAGGGCGGCCACCGTGAGCGCCACCGCGACGACGCTGGTCGTGCGGCGCCGCCGGATCCGGCGGGTGGCGGCGGCGAGCACCCGCTCGGGATCGGGCGCCAGGGACTCCTGGGCGCGCAGCGCGCGGCGCAGTTCGTCGAGGTCGGTCATCACACACTCTCCTTGCCTTCTTTGAGCTCGACACGCAGGGCGCTCAAGCCGCGCGAGATGTGGCTGCGCACCGTCCCGGAGGCGCAGCCGAGGACCGCGGCGATCTCGGCGTCGTCGCGGTCCTCGTAGAACCGCAGCACGATCGACGCGCGTTGGGCGCGGCTCAGCCGTGCGAGCGGCCCGGCGAGCTGGTCGGCGTCGGTGATCCGCCACGCCGGATCGGGCGCGGCCGGCTCGCCGAACCGGGTGACATCGGCGGTGGGGTGCACGGATCGCTGGTACCAGCGGCGGCGCCACCCGAGGTAGCCGTTGACCACCATCTTCCGCAGGTACAGGTCGGGCCGGTCCACCGTCGCGATCCGCCGCCAGCTCTGGTGAGCCCGCACGAGTGCGTCCTGCACGACGTCCTGAGCCAGCTCACGGTCACCGGTCAGCACGGCGGCGAACCGCACCAGTCCGGGCAGCTGCTCACGGGAGAACTCTTCGAACCGCACACCCCTCAAGATGCCGCTGCCCGGGCGATCCGTTGCAGTCGCGGCCGACTTGTTCCGGAGGTCATGCCACTCGCTCGGCCTTGCCGAACACGCGTTCGACGAACTGGGATCAGCGCGCCGGGCAGTCCGCGCCGGCACGACGGCGTCTCGGGATCCACTTCCACAACGCTCCGGCCGCCGCGAAACCCACCAGGCCGCTCGCCACGATCCCCGCGCCCAGACCGGCCAGCGCGGTCACCGCCGAGAGGATCAGCGGGCCCACCCCGGTGCCGATGTCCGCCAGCTCGTTCCAGATGCCGATGTGCGTCGGCCGTCCCACCTTCGGTGACACGTCGGCGCCGAGCGTCATCACGATGCCCGAGCCGATCCCGTTGCCGAAGCCCATCACCATGGCCGCCACCGTCAGCGGCGCGGCGCCGCCGGCGAGCGGCATCAGCAGGAACGACACGCCCAGCACGAGCGTCGCCGGCACGGCCACCCAGCGCCGGCCGTAGCGGTCCATCACCTTTCCGGCCGGGTAGAACGTCAGCGCGTCGACGGCGCCGGCGACGCCGTAGATGATCGAACTGGTCGTCGGCGACAGGCCGATGTGCGCGGCCCACAGCGGCACCACCGTCTGGCGGGTCTGGCGGATCGCCGACAGCAGCAGGATTCCGGCGCCCAGCGTCGCGTAGACCCGCCACTGCCGCTTGAGCATCCCCCGCGTCGTGACCGCGGACGCGGCCGCCCGGTCGTCCGCGGTCACGACCAGGTCGGGCACCCGCAGCACCAGGGCACCCGCCGCGAAGATCGCGGCCAGGCTCACGTAGTACGCGCCGGGCAGCCCGGCGAAGCGCATCGCCGCGGCGCCCGCGAACGGCCCGAGGAACACGCCGATCCGCATGCTCCCGCCCAGCGTCGACAACGCCCGGGCGCGCATGTGCTCGGGGACGATCTCGGTCAGGTACGTCTGCCGGGCGAGGCCGTAGACCGCGCTCGCCGCGCCGATCAGCACGACCCCGCTGCCGTAGAGCAGCAGCGACCACGGTCCGTGCCCCAGGTCGACCAGGCAGATCAGCAGGCCGGCGACCATGACGGCCGCCGCCAGGAGCATCGACCGGCGTTCCCCGACCCGCGTCGCCAGCATGCCGGCCGGGATGTTCGCGGCCAGCGAGCCGACCCCGAGCAACGCGGCGATCAGCGCGGCCGCCGGGGTGCTCGCCCCGCGGTCGATCGCGCTCAGCGCGATGACCGGCAGCACGGCTCCCTCGGACAGCCCGAACAGGGCGGCCGGCCCGTACGCCGCCGCGGCGACCGAGCGCAAGCGGAACTCTTCGACCATGTCCGTGCATCATGCGTGACGGCGGCGGGACTGTCCGCCACGACGTGATCTTTCTCGCTCGAACATGCCTCTTACCAGGGCATTTCGGTCAGCAGCTCCAGTGCATCCGCACCGCGGCGAGGTCGTCCCACAGGCCGGCGTCGAAGCTCGCCCGGGCGCGGAACCGGAGGGGTCCCGCACCGCCCGGCGTGGTCCGGACGAACTTGCGCCAGTCGCCCTCGACCGGGTGCTCGGTGGCCAGCGAGCCCAGGACGGTCCCGTGCGCGTCGAGCAGGTCGACGTGCCAGATCACCCAGGTGCGGCCGGGCCCGCCGGCCACGGTGCCGTCGAAGGTGGCGGTCCCGTCGGGGAAGAGCGTCCACCGGGCTCCCGCGACCATCGTGCAGTTCCCCCGCTCGAGCGGCCCCCAGGTGAACGCCCACGGCGCCCGGCCGGTGAGCCGCTCCGCCGCGGCGTTCGCCGTCGCCACGATGACCGACGGGTCCATGTCACGCGCCTTTCGTCGAACTCGCACCTGGCGATGGACGGAGGCTCCGGCGGCGGGCCTGATACGCGTCAGCGGCCGGGTGTCGCGGGCAGCGCGAGCGACAGGGCCAAGGTCTCGTCGAGGAACATCAGCCCGCGGTCCCCGAACTCCCGGAAAGCCTTCTCCACGGCCGGAACCGGCACGGTGAGACCGAGTTCCCGGTGCACGGCCCGGGCGGTCCGCGGACGGTCCACACAGGCCAGGTAGACGTCGGCGAGCGTGTCGCGGAAGGTGTAGGTGCCATGGTCTGCGGGGTGCCGGCCGTCGTAGATCTGCAGGAACCCGGGGGCGCACCGGTACACGAGCACCGGCGGCTGCTTCTCCTCCCAGGCGGCGGACCACGCCGACACCGCGTCCCTCAGAGGCGCGTAGACGCCGGGCGGCAGCTCGTCTTCCGGGGCGTAGTCGAAGAAGTACGCGACCCGGTCGAGGTCCACTGTGGACGGGTAGACGTGGCGGTAGCTGGCCTCGGGCTCGCGCGCCCGCAGGGGGAACCGGGCGGGCTGGGTGAACAGCGGGCTGAACCGCTCGAGCCACAGCCGGTCCGCGCCGGCCGGCGGCTGGAGGTGGACCAGGTGCGGGACGGCCGCCGCCTGCGCGGCGTACTCCTCGGCCGGCTCCCCCGGGAACCCCCACAGGATGTTCCAGCCGACGCCGATGCCGTAGTAGCGGGCCCAGCGCAGGAAGTTGACGTTCTGCGCGGCGCGGACGCCCTTGTCCATCAACCGGAGCACCGCGGAGCTCAGCGACTCCAGGCCCGGCTGCAGCTGCGTGACGCCCGCCTCGGCGAGGTGCTTCAGCTGTGCGCGGGTCAGGTTCGCCTTGACCTCGTAGAAGATTTGGTAGTCCCGCCGCCCGTCGGCGAGCGCGGGCAGCAGCTCCTTGAGGTAGCCCGGTTCGAGGATGTTGTCGACGGCGTCGAACCGGAAGGTGCGGTGCCGGCGCGCCTGCGCGTCCAGCTCCCCGAGCACCCGCTCCGGCGACTTGGCGCGGAAGCGCATCGTGGTGCCGTTGAGCCCGCAGAACGTGCAGTGGTGCTTGGCACCCCACCAGCACCCACGGGCCGACTCGAACGGGAGCGCGACGTGCTCGGTCGGCAGGCCGAGCCGCGTCGCCCGCTCGAAATACTCGCCGTAGTCCGGCACGGGCAGCTCGTCGAGCCGCTCGTGCGGCGGTGCGGCGGGGGTGGCGACGACCTCGTCGCCGACCCGCCGGGCGACGCCGGGGATCGCGCCCGGATCCGCGCCGGTGGCGAGGGCGTCGAGCAGGCGGGGGAAGGCGACGTCACCCTCGCCGAGCACGGCGAGGTCGACGCAGCCCACGGACCGCACCAGCTCCAGGCCCATCTCCCCCTCGAAGTTGGCCCCGCCGAACACGGTGATGATGGTCGGATCCCGCTCCTTGAGCCGCCGGGCGAGCGCGAACGACGCCGTGTTCTGCTGGAACGTCGAGCTGAAGCAGGCGACGCGGACGCCCGCGAGCTCCTCGGCGAGGGCATCGAGGTACGCGGGCACCTCGTGCTCGCGCGTGGCGAGCAACCGCTCCGGACCGTCCAGGTAGGACAGTTCTTCACCGAGCTCGTCGAGCAGCTTCCCGTCCGGGTCCGGCGCGGCGTCGCCGAACGCCGCGACGGAGAACAGCCAGTCACCGATCTGCCGGCCCCGGTGGTCGGCGAGCCGCCGGTAGTGGTCGAGCCCGATCCGGACCGCGAAGTCGAGGTTGGCGTGCAGGGTCCGCACGGGAAAGCCGTGCTGCCGCGCGATCGCCTTGAGCAGCCCGAGCTGGATGGACGGCCGATCGGCTTCGAGGAACGGCATGGAAACGAGCACCACCGGCGGCGCGCTCATGCTCAGGACCTGATGGACTTGAAGTAGCTGGCGGTCGACTGGATGGAGTTGTCGACCAACCGGGGCGTCAGGTGGACCAGCGGGCTTCCGTCGGCGTACTTCACGAGTAGCGCCGCCTGTTCCGGCGTGAAGGCGCCCGAAAACCCATCTTGGAGTTCCTCTTCTTTCGCCGCCGAAATCCAGGCGAGGAACAGGCTGGCGAACAGCAGCTCCCGCTGCGACTTCGGCAGGTCCTTCGTGGCTCTCTGGACATCGCGCAGGAAGGTGGCGTACTTCGCCGATTTGTCCTTGGACATGGTACTCCCTCTGTCAGTTGACTATCCTTTGTGTACTTTCGCCAGCCTCGTCCGCACTTCGTCGGCTTCCGGGTGGGCGAGGCGGGCCAGGATGCCGTGGGCTCGCTGCCACCCGGCGCGGGCCGACTCGAGATCGCCGAGATCGCGGCGGAGGTTCGCCAGGTCGATGAGCATCCGCGCCTCGATCACCAGGTTTCCGTTGCGGTGCACCAGTTCCAGCGCCTTCTCGTAGCAGGCGATCGCCCGGGCGTGGTCGCCGAGCTGCTGGTGGGCGTAGCCGATGCTGTGCCAGCTCTGGGTCGCGCCCATGAGGTCGCCGAGCTGCGTCTGCAGGTCCAAGGCCTGCTGGCAGTGCTCGATGGCCGAAGCGTGCTTGCCGAGCAAGGTGTGGAACCAGCCGACCGCATTGAGCGCCGTCGCCTGCCCGGCTTGGTGCTCGGCACCGCGGAACAGCTCCAGCGCCTGCTCGGCATGCGTGAGCGCGTCGGTGATCTCCCCTCGCCGATCGAGCAGCCAGGCGAACTGCCGGTGCGCGTAGGCCTGCCCGACGATGTCTTCGCCGGCGCGATACAAGGTCAGGGCAGCTTGGAGGTGGCCGGCCCCTTCGGCCTGCCTGCCGAACCGGACGTGCGTGCCGCCCAGGTGCAGGTGCGCGAACGCCTGCTTGCGCTGGTCGCCCAAGCGGCGCGCGCTGGCCAAAGCCGCCGACAGGACGTCGCTTTCGTCGTGCCAGTGGCCCCGCATCGCGAGGAACCGCTGGATCGCCCAGGCCAGCTCCCACACCCGCGCGTCGAACTCGGCGCCGACGTCGACGGCCTGGAGCAGGACCCGGTGCTCGGTCTCGAACCAGGTCAGGGCCCGCCGGCGGTCGAGGATCCGTTCGGCCTCCGCACCCGCCGGCAACGGGGTCAGTGCGGGCGGCACCTCGAGGCGCGGATCGAGGAAGCCGTCGGCGTGGTAAGCCGTGTGGGCGTAGTGGCCGAGCAGGCGGTGGACGGCGGTTTCCCGGTCGCCGTACGAGTCCGATGCGTGCACCAGCTCGTCGGCGTACGCGCGCAGGAGGTCGTGCATGGTGTAGCGGCCGGGGGCGTGCTCGGCGACCAGGTGCGCGTTCGCGAGCTCGGACAGCAGCGGCCGCACCCGGGTGGCGGGCAGGCCCGCGAGGCTCGCCGCCGCGCGGGTGCCGATGTCCGGGCCGAGGTGGAGCCCCAGGAGCCGGAACAGGCGGGCGGCCGCGGGGTCCAGCAGCAGGTACGACCAGGAGAACACCGCGCGGGCGTCGGTCGCGGGGTCGGCGCCGGCGAACTCGTCGAGGCCGCCGCGCGCGTCCCGCAGCTGCCCGGCCAGCGCCGCCAGGCTGAACGCGGGATACGTCGCCGCGCGCGCCGCCACCACGGCCAGCGCCAGCGGGAGGTGCGCGCACAGCCCGATGATCTCCTCGGCCGCGGCGGGGTCGGCCGCGATCCGGCCGTCGCCGATCCGGCGGCGCAGCACGGCGTGTGCCTCGGCGTCGTCGAGGAGGTCGACGACGAGCGGGTGCGCTCCCTCCGTGACCAGGCCGGCGAGCTGGTCGCGGCTGGTCACGACGACCACGCAGGCCCGCGCGCCGGGCAGCAGCGGACGCACCTGCCCGGCGTCGCGGGCGTTGTCCAGCACGACCAGGACCCGCCGGTTCGCCAGCAGCGTCCGGTACAGGCCGACCTGCGCGTCCAAGGTGGTCGGGATCCGTTCGCCCGGCACCTCCAGCGCTTCGAGGAACCCGCGCACCGCCGCGGCCGGCGTCATCGGCGACCCGGTCGGGTCGAATCCGCGCAGGTTCACGTAGAGCTGCCCGCCGGGGAAGGCGCGGGCGACCGAGTGTGCCCAGTGGACGGCCAGCGTGGTCTTGCCGACCCCGGCGGTCCCGGAGAGGACGACGACCCGGGCGGCCGGTGACGGTCCGCCGGTCACCTCGCCGAGCCGCCGCAACGCGCTCTCGCGCCCCGCGAACCCCGGGGTGTCCGGCGGCAGCTGAGCGGGCGACGACGGTGGTGGCGGTGCCGCCGGAGCCGTGGCCGGCAGCTCGCCCCGCAGGATCGACTCGTGCAGCGCACGCAGTTCGGGCCCGGGGTCGGTGCCGAGCGCGTCGGCGAGCCGGTGCCGCACGACGGCGTAGCGGTCGACGGCTTCGGCGTCGCGCCCCGCGGCGTGCAGGGCACGCATGAGCAGGACTTCGAGGGGCTCCACGAGCGGGTACTCCGCGGCGAGGTCGGCCAGCGCGGCGATCACCGCGTCGGGCCGGCCGAGCCGCAGTTCGAGCTCGCCCCAGTGCACGGCCGCGTCGAGCCGGCGCCGGTGCCAAGTCGCGCGAACCCCGTCGGCCCATTCGCCCTGAAGGCCGGCCAGCGGCGCACCCCGCCAGCTGAGCAATGCTTCGTGCAGCGCCGCGGCCCGGTCGTCGTCGGTTTCGCGGACGTCATTTCCGCGCTCGACCAAATGAGCGAACCGGTTCAGGTCAACCGCACCGGGATCGATTTCCAGCACGTATCCCGCGCTTCGCCGGGTTACGCCGGTCTTTGTGCCGGTCAGCTCGGTGACCTCGCCGAGCACCTGCCGAATTCGGCTCAGGTGGGAATACACCACATTGCGCGCTTCCCCCGGTGGCTCGTCACCCCACACGCGGTCGATCAGCGTCTCGATCGGAACGGGGCGCCCGGCGTCGACCGCGAGCGCCGCGAGGACGGCTTGCTGCCGCGGCGTCCCGACGTCCAGCGGCTGTCCCGCGACGCGTAGCTGTACCTCCCCGAACAGCAGGAACTCCATGCGGCGGACTCCCCGTGCTCGACGCGTCCCGACCGGCCACGTCGATGCTGCTCGCCCCGCAAGGTCTCTGCAAGGTCGGCGAGCAGGGCGTGGCGAAATCGTGAACCCGGGAACATCCCAATCCGAGGAGGGGCCATGCACGACTCGCCGGTGCCATTGCTGGAAAATGCCGCCCGAGGTGCGGAATGGGCTTGGCGGGATATCGTCGACCGATATTCCTCGCTGGTCTGGTCGGTGTGCGCGCAGTTCCGGCTCGGCAGTGCCGACACCCAGGACGTCAGCGGTGCGGTGTGGCTGCGGCTGGTGGCGAACCTGGCGCGGATCCGCGAACCGGAGGCGCTGCCCGGCTGGCTGCGCACCACCACCCGGCACGAATGCCTGCGGCTGCTGCGCCACCAGAACCGGCAGGTCCCGACCGACGACCCGCTGCTCGGCGAGCTGACCGAGCCCGCGTTCGACGCCGGGCTGATCGGGACCGAACGCCGGACCGCCGCCCGCCGCGCGTGCGCCGGGCTGCCGGCGCGGGACCGGGAGCTGCTCGCGCTGCTGTTCTGCGACCCGCCCAAGTCCTATCGGGAGATCAGCGCGACGCTCGGCATCCCGGTCGGCTCGATCGGCCCGTCGCGGGCGCGGTGCCTGGCCCGGGTGCGGCGCACGCCGGCGATCGCGGCGCTGCTCGCCGACGAACCGTGCGACTCCGGTGGTCATGCTCTCCGGAGCACCCGGGGAGCCGCTTGATACGCCGGGTGCCCGGCCGGCCCCGGATGCCCAAGGCCGAGGCGGGCTCACGGGCGCTGGTTCTGGAACTGGAACTGGACGCGCACCGAGCCGTCGAGCGGGACGACGATCGTCGCGCCGCTCGC
Organism: Amycolatopsis sp. NPDC028719; assembly: GCF_055565395.1. Classification (NCBI taxonomy): domain Bacteria; kingdom Bacillati; phylum Actinomycetota; class Actinomycetes; order Pseudonocardiales; family Pseudonocardiaceae; genus Amycolatopsis; species Amycolatopsis sp. NPDC028719. Next base: position 101,283 of record NZ_JBVHUL010000006.1, on the reverse strand, counting down.
CGACCACCGGTCGGCCACCAGGAACATCCGGTCCTTGCCGTGGATCAGCAGGCGCAGGTTCCGGTAGCGGTAGCGGAAGGTCTGCCCGTCGGCGGCCGGCAGCTTGGTCTCCTGGACGCCGGGGCTGCGCAGGAACAGGCTTTCCTTGGTGTCGAGGATGACGCTGGGCCGCTTGTCCAGGCGGCTCGCCTCGTACATCGCGAGCCCGCGGCCGGACCACTGCGCCACGGTCGCCGTCAGCCAGAACGCGCTGACGGCGATCGCGACGTACCCGAGGGCCGTCGAGACCCGGTGCGGCGGCGCCGGGTCCGCCGGCGACCGGGCGAGCCGCCGGACGAACGAGCCGAACCGGAACAGCGTGCTGCCGGCGGCGATCAGCAGCGGGGTCACCAATCCGTACAGCCGCCAGTCGCGCAGGAACGGGTACCCGGACAGCAGGAGGAGCCCGGCGCCCAGCGCGACCACGCCCGTCACCTGGCCGGCGCGGCCCAGCCGGGCCGCCGTCCGGGCGGTGGCCGCGTCCCGGGTCCGCCGGCGGACGGCGGCGTGCACCGCGACCGCGCCGGCGCCCACCGCGGCGAACACCAGCAGCGGCGTCAGCAGCGGCTGCGGGCTGCGCATGATGTAGTCCTGCGTCCCCAGCCCGATCGTGTCGACGTCGACGCCGAAGTACTCGTACTGCGAGCGCGCGGAGACGTACCCGAAGTAGAACAGCAGCGCACCGAGCAGGGTCAGCGGCGGGACGACGGACTTGCCGGCCTCGACGAAGCGCTCGAACCGGCCCGGCTTCTCGTCGGGCACCGAGGTCACCCCGACGCGGTGGTTTCGGACGTCGGGGTCTCGGGCGTCGGCGATTCCGGCTCGGAGGGCCCGTCCGGTTGCCTCAGGGGTATCGAGTTCGGCTCCACCCGGCTGCGGAGGTCGGGGCAGGAGCAGGCGGCCTTGCCCGCGACCTTCAGCCGTGTCTCGCGGCCGGTCCCGAGCGCTGTCACCGCGACCGAACAGGTGTCGCCGTTCGCGTGGAAGGTGAATCGCGTGCAGGCGTCCGCCCCACCGCAGCCGCCGCCCGCACGGAAGACACCCGGGTCGTCGAACCCGACCGCGGTGACCTGCACGCCCGAGCCGAGCGAGAGGCCGGACTGCAGCCAGCTGACGGTGACGCACTGCTCCGCGGCGCCTTCGGGGCCGGCCCCGCCCCCGATCGGCAGCTGCGGGATCGAGATCGCGACACCGTCGTCACCGGACCTCGGTGCCTCCGGCCCGGTCGGCTCCATGCTCGGGACCGACGCCGGCGGCGGTGACTCCGGTGGCGGTGACTCCGCGGCGCCGGAGTCGGGAGCGCTCGGACCGGCGGGATCCGAGCAGCCGACGGCGAGCACGGCGACCAGGGCGAGACTGCTGGTGCGGAACAGGTTCATCGCGGTACCTCCTCGGCGTTCGGAGCCGCGAGGGAGCCCGGTGATACGCCGTGGTGGTGAACCGGACGGCCAGGGCGCCGAAGGCCAGGGCCGCGCCCAGGACGGTCGAGCCCGGCCAGCCCGCCGAGGCGAACGCCCTCGTGGTCGCCGCGGCACCGAACGCCGAGCCCAGCGAGTAGAACACCATGTACGCGCCGATCGTGGTGCTGGTGCGCTCGGCGAACGCCGTCGTCAGGGCGTGCTGGTTGCCCACGTGCACGACCTGGACCGCGAAGTCGAGCACCACCACGCCGGCGACCAGCGGCACCAGGGACCAGCCGAGACCGCCGATCGCCAGCCACGAGCCTAGGAGGAGGACCAGCGCGATGCCGGTGACCCGCCTCGCGTGGCCGGCGTCGCCCCAGCGGCCGGCCCGGGCCGCTCCCCACGCGCCCGCGAGGCCGGCGATGCCGAACAGCCCGATCTGCGTCTCGCTCAGGTGCCACGGCTCGCCGGCCAGCGGCAGAGCCAGGCCGCTCCACAGGGTGCCGAAGGAGGCGAAGAGGAAGAACGCGATCAGTCCGCGGCCGAGGAAGAGCGGCTGCGTGAACAGCCCGAAGAAGGACCGGAGGATCCGCCCGTAGGGCTCGGCGCCGGTCCGGTGGTCCGCCGGCAGCGCGACGAGACAGAGCGCACACAGAACCGAAGCCAGGGCGGCCAAGGCGAAATAGCCGCCGCGCCAGCCCCAGAGGTCCGCCAGCGTGCCCGTGACCACCCGCGCGCCGAGGATGCCGGCCACCACTCCGGACGTCACGACGCCGAGGTCGCGTCCTCGCTCGCCCGGCGGCGACAGCGACGCCGTGTAGGCGACGGTCGTCTGCACCACCACCGCGAACAGTCCCGTGATCGCGAGGCCGCCGAACGCCACCGCGGCCGTCGGCGCCGCCGCCGTGACGGCCGAGCCCGCCGCCACCAGACCCAGGTGCGCGGCGATCAGGCGCCGCCGGTCGAGGCGGTCACCCAGAGGCACCAGCAGCACCAGCCCGGCCAGGTAGCCGAGCTGGCCCACCGCCACGAACCAGCCGGCGGAGCCGCGGGGAACGCCCAGGTCGTCGCCCATCGGGCCGAGGACCGGCTGCCCGGCGTAGACACCCGCGACCGCGACCCCGCACACGGTCGCCAGCAGCAGTCTCGACCCGCGTCCCACCACACCTCCCGATTGGTTGCGATTTGCAACTCTTCGGAGCGTAGGTCAGAATGGTTTCATTACGCAACTCACTGGAGGAGTGATGTGGACGGACCCGAGCTGCCCGGTCGCGCGGGCGGTGGACCTGATCGGCGACCGCTGGAGCCTGCTGATCATCCGGGACGCGATGGACGGCGCCCGCTCGTTCACCGACTTCCAGCAGCGCACGGGCATCGCCCGCAACATCCTCGCCGACCGGCTCCGCAAGCTCGCCGCCCACGACGTGATCGAGCAGGTCGAGGCGCCGTCGGGCAAACGCCGGCAGTACGCGCTCACCGCGGCCGGCCGAGACCTCTTCGCCGTGATCGTCACCCTGCGGCAATGGGGTGAGCGGCACGCCTTCGAAGCCGGCGAGCCGCATTCGGTCCTGGTCGACGAACGCGGCGCCGTCGTCCCCACCCTCGTGCCCACCGCCCCGGACGGGGCACCGCTGACCAGCGACACGACCGTGGTGCGAAAATGAGCCAGGCCAAGGGAAAGCGCGCTCGGGTGATCAGCCGCGCAGGGCGGGGCCGACCCAGCGGCGGACGAGCGCCCGGATCCCGTCGTCGGTGAGCGCCGGGGTCGACGGGTACTGCAGGAAGGACAGGAAGAGCCGCATCAGGATTTCGGCGAGACCCTGGAGGTCGTCGTCGGTGGCGATCCCGACGGCGGCCCAGGCCACCGGGACGTTGCGGAGAATCCTTGCGCCGTAGGAGAAAGCGAGCGGCGAGAGCACGCCGACCGTGAAGAAGTCGGCTTCGCCGGCCTGCAGCAGCAGCCCCAGATGACGCTCGCCGGGCAGCGTCCGGACGGCGAACACCACGGACTCGACGGCGACCTCGGCGGCACTGCCGAAAGAAGCCAGGTGACGTTCCATCCGCCCGGCGAACTCTTCGACGCCGGCCAGGGCGACGGCGCGCAGGATGTCGTTGAGGCTCGGGAAGTAGCGGTAGACGGTCTGCCGCGTCACCCCGGCCTCGGCGGCGACGTCGGACAGGCTGGTCTTCGCGAGCCCGGCCCGGTCGAGGCACGCCGTCGCCGCTTCGACGATCCGGCGGCGGGCCTCGTCTTCCGTGCCGGGCGGGTTGCCCCGCCATCCGTGGTGCCCCATGCGCCCCATCTTCCCCGACCGGGTGGGCTCAGACCGGGGCAGGGGCCCGGGCCTTCCGGTACAGCGCGACCAGCACCAGCCCGGCCGCGGCGAAACAGGCGAGCGCGTAGGGCAGGTTGCCGGCCGGGCCGCCGCCGTCCGCGGCGATCCAGAACACCGCCAGCGCGCCCAGGTAGACGGCGGGGTAGATCCGCACGAAGGCGGACAGGGCCAGGCATTCCGCCCGGGTCGTGACGATGATCCCGGCGCCGGCCACCCAGACGAGTGCCAGCTCGACGCCGAGAATCCAGGCTTGCGCGGTGGTGTTGCCGTCGAAGAGGCTCGACGGGAGACCGGCGATCGCCATCGTCGGCGGGGTGAGGATACCGGCCACCAGGGTCCGCCACCCGAGTGACCGGCCGCGCCGAGGGCCACCGGCCGGCCGCACCACCAGGTAGGTCAGGGCCCCGAACGAGACGGACGCGAACAGCAGCATGCTCGTCATCGGCACCGACGCCAGCGCCGGGTGGTTGACGATGCGGTTGCCCGGGTTCCAGGCCCACCACTCGAGCTTCGGGCCGAGCTGGTCGAAGACCTCGTAGAACACCTGGCAGACGAAGGCGACGGCCACCGAACCGGCGAGCGGGCCCCGGCTCCGGAAGATCCCGAGCGCCCGCACGAGTTCGTAGGCGAGCTGGCTGAACGCCGGGTAGAACGCGACGATGTAGAGCGGCAGCCGGTCCGCCATGAACTGCACGGTGAACTGGTTGTGGGCGAAGATGAAGCCGTAGATCCGGTCCAGGCCGAACCACTCCGGGAAGTACAGCGGCGGCTCGGTGACGAAGAGGTACACCAGCGACGCCCACCACAGCGCCAGGTTGACCGGATCGCCCGCGCGGTGGCGGCGAACGGCGTGCACCAGGGCGAAGATCGCACCACCGACGACGAGCAGTTCGAGCAGTGGCATCGTCCAGTGGGCGAGCTCCCACGGAAAGCGGACCGAGACGACCGGGGCGACGTCGTGGCAGTCGAAGCCCAGCCCGCGGGTGAGGGCCGCGGCGTCCGGCCCGCACGCCGCGGTCATCGCGCGGTCGCTGTCGCTGTCGCCGAGGTGTAGTCCGTGGCCGGTGGTTCGGCCTGCGGGTCGAACCCGAACGGCACGCGGTGCCGGCCCAGCGCCGCGCGGACGCGGTAACGCACGAGCCCCGCGATCACGCGTGGGGTGCGCAGCATGTCCCCCAGCGACTCGTCGAGGTTGAACACCTTGGCGAAGTGCTCGTCGACGACCGCGTCCTCCCGGGCGGCCCCGACGATGAGGCTGAACGCGGGGGCGGAGACGGCCGCGAGGAGCCGGCGCTTCCACTCGCGCGGCTTCTCGGTGCCCTCGGCGCAGGCGTAGCCCTGGTCGCGGGCCATCGCCAGGCTCCACGGCACGTTCAGCAGCTTGCGTTGCGCGGCAAGGAACTTCGCGGAGAACTTCGCGTCGAGCCGGCCGGCGCGGGCGAGGTGTTCGCGCAGCAGCAGCGCCGAGCCGGCCGCGGAACTGATGCCCTGGGCGTAGAACGGGTTGAACGCGCAGATCGAGTCGCCGACGAAGACCAGCCCTTCGGGCGGGGTGCGCAGGCGGTCGTAGCGGCGCCACTTGTTGCCGGTCGAGCGGGTGAGGTGGACTTCCGAGGTGGGTTCGCACCGGTCCATCGCGGCGGCGAACATCGGCGTCCGGACCCGGCGGGCCGTCTCGACGAACGCGTCGGTCGTGCGCGGCATGTCCAGGCCCCACGAGCCCATGCAGGCGATGACGCGGTTGCCCTCGACGGGGAAGAAGTTGACCAGGTACTCGTGTTCGGCGGGGTGCTCGCCCTTGTCCGGCGTCGGCATGATCACCAGGTGCCGCCACCACCAGGTCGCGGGCCGCGGTGCCGGCAGTTCGTACCAGCGCGAGGTGTAGGTGACCTTGGCGTCGAGCGTCCTGGTCTCCGGCTCGGGCCAGCCCGCGGCCACGAGCCAGGCGCTGACGGAGGAGCCGCGACCCATCGCGTCGACGACGAGGTCCGCGTCGACGTGCTCGTCGCCGCCGGCGGTGGTGAAGCCGACGCCGGTGATCCTGCCGTCCCGCGTCGTCAGGCCGGTGACCGCGGCTCCTTCGCGGATCTCGACGTCGGGGAGCTCACGCACTTTGTCGCGCAGGACGCGTTCGATGAGGATCCGCGAGCTGTAGACCATGGTCATCGCGCTGCGTTTGCGGGCCGACCAGCCTTCGCCGTCGAGGTAGGCGGCGTCCATGGACGGCATCAGGTGCAGGCCGCCGGCGGCGATGAGGTCTTCTTCGAAGCCGTCGAACAACGCCCCGATCGCGCGCCGGCCCGAGTTGAGCAGGAAGTGCGGGTGCTTGCTCTGCGGCACCCCGCGGCGGTGCTCGGCTTCGGCGGGAAGCCGGTCGCGTTCGAGGACCAGGACTCGGTCGAAGTGCGGAGCGAGCGCACCGGCCGAGCACAGACCGGCGGCACTGCCCCCGAGGACGACGGCGGTCTTGCCGAGCCGCATGCGGATCAACTCCCCACGTCGAATCATACAAACTGACGACGAATGTATGAATGAGTGGACGCGGGTGTCAAGAGGCCGATCGCCGGTGCGTTTACGCGGGCGCGCCGTCCGATGGGTTGTCCGTTGCGCCCCAACGGCTTTCGGCGAGCAGGCCGAACAGGAGGTCGTCCGTTCGCTCCGCCTTGAGCCACGTGTGCCGCCGGCGACGACCCTCCAGGCTGAACCCGAGCCGCTCCAGCAGCCGCGCCGACGCCGTGTTCCGCGCGTCGCACTCCGCGGACACCCGGCGGACTCCCGTGCCGAACACCCGGTCCAGCACGCACCGCACCGCTTCGGTCGCGTAGCCGTTCCCCTGGTGGGCCCGGGCGATCGTGAACCCCACCTCGGCCTGCTTCCGGTTGCCGGACAAGCAGATCCCGACGTCGCCGATCAGGACGCCGTCGCGCTCGACGGCGTACTGGAACCACCCCGGCTTGCCTTCGTCGGCCGTCGCGAACCCGCCCACGAGCCGCCGGGCGGCCGCCTCCGGAACCGGCGCGGTCCACCCCTGGTAGCGCGCCACCTCGGGATCCGAGCGGTACGCCGCGAACGCGGCCACGTCACCCGCGGCGAACCGCCGCACGACCAGCCGCTCGGTCCGGATCGGGAGTCCGCTCGGGGTGCGAGCCGTCAGCGAGCCGAACCGTGGGAGCCGCGGATGCGCAGCCCGTCCGACTCGATGATCAGTTCGGTCGGGCAGTCGTTCACACCCACACCGGCGAACCGGAACGGCTCACGGCCGGCGCCCACCAGCGTCGTGGTGCCGTTCTTCTCCTCGAGCCGCACCGTCCGGGGGCCCGATCGGGTGTCGAACACGTGCAGGCTCCCGAAAGCGGCCTCGAGGTCCGGCCACTGACGCGGACCGCCGAGGACGACGGACGGCAGTGGCTGCGGCTCCCCGTCGAGGAGCACCTCCATCCGCCCGGACTCGCCCGTGTCGATCTGCAGACCGGTCTGGACCTCGTTGTCGAGGGTGAGCTCGACGAACCCGCCGCGCGGGGCCGATTCGCGGATTTCGAGCTCACCACCCGGCCGGACCAGGAACTCCGCCGGGTACCGGGCGACGACCGCCAGGAGCGGATGGCGCAGGCCGTTGACGATGCGGATCGACTTCACCCGCTGCGCGGTGGTTTCGGTCAACGGACTTACCCTTCGGAGTAGCTGCGAATCGGCAGATCGTACCTCCGGCTCTGCCGTGTTTCGCGCACCCCTAGGCATCCCTAGGGGGTGATGCGGAGGACGCAACAGATCGGCCACGAGTCCTCTTCGGACATTCGGTGCAGCAGAATCGGACACGGAGGTGACGACGGTGGACAAGCCGGGCTTCGACCTGCACCTCGATGTCGGCGAACCGCGGGCGCGGTCGATCGAGTCGGCGCTGCGCGAGGCCGTCACCACCGGCCGGCTGCCCGCCGGCACCCGGCTGCCCGGCACCCGCTCGCTGGCCGGGGACCTGGGGATCGCCCGGGGGACCGTCGTCGCGGCCTACGCCCAGCTGGTCGCCGAGGGGTGGCTGGTCAGCACGACCGGGTCGGGCACCCGGGTCGCCGACGTCACGCTCCCCCGTGCCCCGCGCGACACCCCGGTGCGGCGGGTCGTCGACCTGCGCCCCGGCCGCCCGGACCTGAGCCTCTTCCCGCACGCCCGGTGGTCGGCCGCGATGCGGCGTTCGCTGGACGCCGCCGGCTTGGACTACGGCGACCCGGCGGGCTCGCGGGCGCTGCGCGAAGCGGTGGCGACGTACGTCTCCCGGGCGCGGGGCGTGCGTGCCGAAGCCCCCGCCGTGGTGATCACGAGCGGCTTCACGCACGCTCTCGCCGTGCTGGCCCGGGCATTGCGCGGTGCGGGAGCGATCGCCACGGAAGACCCCGGGCTCGCCCACCACCGGAAGCTCATCCACGACGCCGGGCTGGAGACCGCGCCGCTGTGCGTCGGCCCGGACGGCGCCGACCCGGCGGACATCCCCGCGCACGCCGGGGCGGTGCTGCTGACACCCGCCCACCAGCACCCACGCGGGGTCGTGCTGAGCCGCGAGGCGCGTGCCGGGTTCGTCGCGTGGGCCCGAGACCGCGACGGGTACGTCATCGAGGACGACTACGACGGCGAGTTCCGCTACGACGAGCAGCCGGTCGGAGCGTTGCAGGCCCTCGACCCCGATCGAGTGATCTTCGCGGGGAGCACGAGCAAGGCACTGGCGCCCGGTCTGCGGCTCGGCTGGCTGGTGGTGCCGCCGCGGCTCCGGCTCCCGGTGCTCGACGCGCTGGCGGCGACCGGCGCCACGGTCGGCGTGCCGGGCCAGCTCGCATTGGCCGACCTGCTCGGCCGCGGCGACTACGACCGGCACGTCCGCCGCACGCGGGGGGTTTACCGCAAGCGGCGGGCAGAACTGGCCGCCCGGCTGGCGTCGCTGACGGAGGTCCCGCTCGACGGCGTCCCGGCCGGCTTGCACGCACTCCTCCCGCTCGCCTCGGCGAAGGAGGAGCGACGGCTCGTCGACGCGGGTCTCGACGCCGGTCTCCAGCTCACGGGCCTGCACGCGGCGGGGTACTGGCACTCCGCTCGGCGGGCGAAGGCCGGGCTGATCATCGGCTACGCGACACCACCGCAGCACGCGTGGCGCCCCGCCCTCGACGCGCTCACGGAGGTACTCCGCGGCGCGGCAATCACCCGTTGGTGAACCCCCCGCCCCGCCCAAAAACGCCACTTTCATAGGGAAAGTGCCATTTTTGGGCGCTCAAAGCCGCACTTTCATAGGGAAAGTGTTCCGGAGCGCGGACTCCGGAAGATGGCCCCGCAGCGCGGGGTCACGCTGAGTGAACCATCCGGCACGCCCCGAGGGCGCCACTTTCATGGGAAAGTGCCGCTTCGGTGGCCAGAGCCCGCACTTTCACGTGAAAGTGATGCGGAGCGCGGACTCCGGAACGCGGCGGTGGGCGTCACAAGCTGGCGAAGCCGTCTCGCCACGAGGCGATGCCCGGCGCCCAGCCCAGCTCCTTGCGCGCCCGGGTGTTGTCCGCTCCGCGGGCCCAGCCCGTGCGTTCCCCCGCCACCCGGGCCGGCTGGGGCGCACCGACCGCGGCGCAGAACACCGGGACCCACTCGTGACCGGCCGCGGGCTCGTCGTCACACACGTTGACCGCTCCCGTCGACCACTCCAAGGCCGCGACCGCCGCCGAAGCCGCGTCGTCGACGTGCACGAAACTCGACACGTCCGCGTTCGCGGGCAGGTTCCCCGCCTCGGCCTGCCGCGCCATCAGCGCCCCACGCTCGTACCACGTACCGGGGCCGTACAACAGTCCGTAGCGCAGCACGACCCACTCGGGCAGCTCCGCGACGGCCCTTTCCAACGACGCGACACCTCCGACCGTCGCGACCCGGTCGGGCGCGCCGTGCAGATCCAACGGCGTGTCCTCGATGGCCGGCGCGTCGCCCGGCTCGTAGGCCCAGGAGATGCTCTGCGCGACGATCCGCCGCACGCCCGCCGCCTTCGCGGCGTCGACCAGGTTGCGCGTGCCGACCACCCGGACCTTCGCGTTGGCGGCACGGTCGCCGGCGCCGAGGTCGGTGAGCTGGTGCATGACGACGTCGGGCCGCGCGGCCGCCACGGCCTCCGCCAAACCCGCCGCGTCGTACACGTCGCCGACGACGGCCGCCGCTCCCAGTGCCTCGATCTTGCCTGCCGAGGCCGGATTCCGGGTCAGGCCCACCACCGAGTGGCCCGAAGCGACCAGCGCGGGCACCACCCGGCGGCCCACGGCGCCGGACGCGCCGGCGAGGAAGATCCGCATGTCGTTCTCTCCCGCTCAGTCCGGAATGGACGGAGTCAGCGAAGCCGCCAAGGCGAGGATGGAGTCAGTCATGGTTTCCACCCTAGGCAGAGCACGGCGCGACCGGCTGGTCCACTTCCGCCCCGCCGCACTGGACCGGTTCGCCGATCGTTTCGGCCGACGCCGAAACGATGGGCACCGGGGAACGCCCGCGGCCGGCGGATCGCCGGACCTCGTAGCCTGACCGAAGATCTTTTGGAGGGAGCCCCGTGGTGGCAGCGAACTGGCGAGTGGTGTCCGAGCCGACGCCGGGAGTGACCCCGCCACCGCCGTCCCCGGGCGACCACGACTCGAAACCCGAGCCCGAACCCACTCCGTCGCCCTCTCCCGGGCCGAAGCCGGAGCCGAAACCGCCGTGGGGCAGCGGGCCGGACATCGGCGTCACGCCACCCTGGCTGCGGCAACGCGCCGACGCCTGTGACGAGACCGCCGTCGCCGTGAACGCCCTGCGCGGGGCGGCCGACGACACCTTCGAGCCGCTGGCGCGCGCCGCGCCGGGCTGGGACTTCGCCGGCAGCGTCGACGACATGCAGTCCCGCTGGGACGGGCTCAACGACCTCCTGCACCGCCGGCTGACCCAGGCCGCGGAGAACTTCCGGCTGAGCGCCGACGCGTACACCAAGACCGACTCGGCGGGCGGGGAGCGGCTCCGTGGTTGATTTCAAGCAGCTCACCGAACTGGACGTCGCCGGGCTGGAGACGTTCGCCGAGCAGTGGGCCCTGGTCCACCGGAGACTCCACCGGATCCGCGACGCCTACGAATCCGCCGTCGTGACACCGCTGGAGGACGGCGAGTGGACCGGAAAGGGCGGGGACGCGGCGACCCAGTACTGCGCTCGCATCCGCTGGGACTTCGACGCGGTCGACGCCGAAGTGAAGGCGCTGCGGAAGTACATCGACGTGGAAGCCGACGGCAGCGAGGGCACCGGCGGCCTCAAGGGCCTCGAAGGCCACCAGCGGGCCGTGCTGGACCTGCAGCGGCAGGCGCGTGAACAGGGCATGACGGTCACCGCCGCCGGCAAGGTCACCTGGGACGACACCCCGGGCGTCTCGCCGGGGTACTTCGACGCGCTCGGCGAGCAGGCCGACATCGCGGACGGCCTGGAGAAGCAGATCCAAGCGCACCTGAAGCAGGCCACCGAAATCGACGAGGAGCTCGCCCGCAACCTCAAGGTCGTCTTCGGCACGCAGGACAACTTCGAGACCGAAGACCGCCGCTACGGCGTCCTCCCGCCCACCGAACACGACCGCCGGGTCTGGAACCAGCTGCACAACGTCGTCCTGCTGGGTTTGGTGAAGCAGGGCAACGACCACGCGGCCTGGCTGCTGCAGCACTACCTCGACGGTGACGGCAAAACGGTCGAAGCGCCCGTCCAGGACATGCTCGACGACCTGCCGTCCTTCCGGGAACAGGTCGACAAGTCGGTCGCCGAGGCCGGAAAGGGCCCGGACGGCCCGTTCACGACCGACTGGAAGACGACCGCGCCGGACCTGGAGCGGGACGGCAAGGGCGGCCAGGACTGGTACTACTCGTTCAACCACTTCCAGTACCGGCTGGTCGGCGAGAAGCACGGCGACGAGGTCACCTACCACGTCGAGATCCAGAAGCGCTACGACTGGGGCATCCCGAGTGAGCACCGGCGCGACCTGGAGAAGGACTCGCCGGTGCTGGACGTCGACTTCGAGCAGGCCGACATCGCGCACCTCAACACGACGGGAAAGGCACGCGACTTCGACGTCGTCGGCAGCTCGGGGCAGAAGACCGCGCACGTCTAGGAGCCGACCGGCTCCGCACGTCCGCGATCAGGCGGCCGAAAGAGCCTCGGCCCGGGTGTCGACGACGGCCAGCGCCTCGGTCAGGCCGGTCAGCTTCAAGGCCCGCCCGACGGTGCTGCGCTCGGGGCTCACGACCCGGATGCGGGTGGTCTTCCCGACGTCGCGGTGGGCTTTGAGCAGGACGGTCATCCCGACGGAAGCGAGGAAGGACACCCCGGTCAGATCGACCACCAGCACCGCCGGCTCCCGGCTCACGGCCGCCATGAGCGCGTTTTCCAGGACCTCGGCGCTGAGCAGGTCGACTTCGCCCGACACCTCCAGCACCTCGGCGGCATCGACCCGGCGCTCCGTCACGCGCAACAGATCCTGGGGCCGCACCCGACTCCCGTCAGCGGTCACCTTCACCTCCGGTTTCCTCGACCGTTCGGGCAGCTCCGAGCCGACCGAGCGCGCGACGGCGCCCAGCTCGGCCGAAGCCGCCCCGCTGGACGCGTACCCGGATTCCCGGCCGCCGAAACATCCGCGGCCGGGCGGTCCTCCCCCTCGCCCGAGGCGTCACGAGCGCGTGTGGGTCTCCGTCGGAATTCCCCCGTTTCCCGGGTCGACGCCGAGACGACGCTGATCCTGCGCGAGGCCTTCCACAAGATCGACGCCCACTACCGCAGCGACCACTACGGCTACGCCCGCGCCGTCATGAGCAAGATCGTTCCCCGGGACGAGCGGATCGCGCGAGCCGGGGATCAGCCTCCAGACCGTCAAGACCCCCGTCCGCACCATCCTGGCGAAGTACCGGATGAGCGGACGCGGGGCCGTCGCCGACGACGTCCGGAAGCACCTGGCGCGCTGAGCGCCGGGCCGGCTCAGGGCTGGTAGGTGCACAAGGCGCCGACGCTGTTGGACTGCTCGACGACGGTCTTGCCGTCGACGGTGATCTTGCAGGTGTTGTCCTTGTCCCCCAGCTTGAAGTCGACCGGGGTGACGGTGACCGAGGTGAACGCCAGGTCGTCCATCGACAGGGTCTGGCGCCAGGTCTTGCCCTTCTCCAGGACCTCCTGGGAGTTCGCGGTGAACCCGCTGTTCCACTGGACGTTCGACTTCGCCGCCGTCGTGACCTCGAGGACGATGGTGTGCTTGGCCGACGCCGCCGCGGTCGGGGCCGCGTTGGCCGGTGCCGCCCCCGCGTCGGCGACCGCCGCCGGCGCCGCTGCGGCGGGCAGGCCGTTCGCGGTGTCGCTGACGGCCTTGCCGAACGCCGCGGTCCAGATGATGCAGATGACCAGCCCCAGCGCGGAAAGCACGACCGCGGTGATGGCCAGCCCCTTGTTGCTCGCCTGGCCGCGGCTCGTGCGCAGCGTGCCGACGATGCCGAAGATCAGCCCGAGGATCACCAGCGGCCACGCGACGACCCCGATGAGCGGGATGAACGCGAAGATCAGGCCGACCAGGCCGAGGACGAACCCGGCGGTGCCGAGCCCGTTCTTGTACTGGACCGGAGCGGACACGGGTGGCACGGGGGCGTAGGACATGGATGCCTCTTTCAGCGCAGCGACGGCAGGACCGGATGCGGTCACGTTCTGGGCCGTTCGTCGCCGCCCGAGCCGTGGGTGTAACAGGACCCGAATCACACTCTTGGTCACGAAGTGGACTCGGCCCGAGCGATCCTCGATCATTTCCGCAGGTGGCTGCGGTGCGTGACTCGCCCACCATCGTTACCCAGGGTTAGAGATTGAAACTTCAAGTTCACTCGTACGGAGTACGCGTTCCGCGGAACGAGAGTCCGCGAGCTCCCGGCGTAACGGATCACCCGAATGGTCGATATCCCGTTCGTGTCCGGACGGCCCGGGCCTTCACGAGGGGACCTCTGACCATGCTTCGTCTCCACCTGGGAGCACTCATCGCCACCGGGGCCGCGGCGGCCCTCATCTGCACCGGCTGCTCGACCACCTCCGGGACGGCGGCGCCGGCCGCCGCGTCCACCGGCACCACGACGTCCGCGAGCGCCGCGGCCGCCTCGCTCGACGGCTCGAAGGCCGGCTCCGCCGTCGCCGACGCCGCGAAGCAGGCCAAAGCGGTCCACGTCCGCGGCACCGTCTCCGAGGGTGGCGTCAACCTCGACCTGCAGCTCAACCCGAGCAGCGCCAGCGGCACCGTGGTGCAGGACGGACTCGAGATCCCGGTCCTGCGCGACGGGGACAAGTACTACTTCCGGTTCAGCCAGTCGCTGATCGACAAGGCCGGGATCCCGGCGTCGGTGGGCAAGCAGCTCAAGGACAAGTGGGTGTCCTCGAAGTCGCAGATCGGCGCGGGGATCGGCGAGTCGTTCAAGCAGTTCCTCGACTACAAGACCTTCACCGACAACACGGTCGGCCAGCTGGCGTCGGAGACCTTCAAGGCCGGCGGGGAGACCACCGCCGGCGGCGTCCCGGCCTTGACGTTCACCAGCGTCGACGGCACCGCGACGGTGGCCGCCGCGGACCCGCACTACCTGCTGCGCATGCAGGCCCCCAAGGAAGGCACGCTGGAGTTCTCCGACTGGGACAAGCCGACGACGGTCACGGCCCCCAAGGCGTCGGAGATCTACTCGGGCCCCGGCGCCTGACCGGAGTGCCGGGCCCGCGCGGGCGGGTCCGGCACACTGGCCGGACGCGGCGTCCGGAACTCGTCGAGCCACGACCAATCCCCAGGTCGTGCCGCGAGGCGGTCAAGCGCTTCCGCCAGTGCCGAACGCAACTCGGTCGCTTCGGACCGGACTCCGCCTTCCGCGCCCAGAGCCGCACCCGAGAACACCACGGTCCACGGTTCCCCGCCCACGCTCATGCGTTCGTCGTCGGCTTTGATCAGGGCGGTGACCCCGGCCCGCGCGAGCCTGGCCATCAGGGTTTCGACGTCCATGAAGGTCCTCTCGGTGGTGCGCAGCCGGTGCGCGCCACGAGTGTGCCATCAGGACGGTGCACCGACCGGGGCGAAGGCCGGGCTGATGTCCATGTGGACGCGGTAGTCGGTCACCCGGTCCCCCGCCAGCCGGAGGACCGTCACGCACGGCAGGGCCAGCGGGGTGCCGTCCGGGGCCGCCGTTTCGATCGTGAACCGGCAGAACAGCTGGTCCTCCCCCACTTCCGCGACCTGCTCGACGACGTGGTGGACCCACGGCAGCGCGCCCGCCGCGCCGGCCGTCGCCTCGGTGATCGCGGCGCGGCCGGTCAGCGGCTCGCCGTTCGCGAACACGTACGTCGCGTCGTCGGCGAACCACGAGGCGAACGCCGGAGCGTCCCCCGCGTCGACCGCCGCGCACATCGCGCGGACCATCCGCTCACGGTTCACTTCCGCAGCTCCAGCCCGTAGCGGGTCATCACTTCCGCGACCAGCTTCATGTCCCGCCCGGGCGGCAGCTGCGACAGCTCCCGGTAGTAGTTCTCCAGGCCCGGCGGGGAAACCACGGCGATGACGCGGGTCTCCTCCTCGAACGGGTTGCGGAACACGTGCGGCACCCCGCGCGGCAGCAGCAGCGAATCGCCCTGGCCGAGGACGTGCCGCTCGCCGTCGAGCTCCACCTCGACGCGGCCCTGGACGCACGTGAACAGCTCGTCCTCCCGGGTGTGGACGTGGGTCGGCGGCCCGCCGAGGCCCGGCGGCACCACGTATTCGAACAGCGAGTACGCGCCGTTCGTGTCGGCGCCGGTCAGCCGGGCGTGGATGCCCAGCCCGATCGCGCCGAGGTTGGTGCCGTCGCCCGGGTGGATGACGTGGTGGCCGGTCGCGGTGCTCATCGGGAACTCCTTTGCTCCAGCGGGGTCTTCGCGGGTTCGGGGGCGTCCTTCAGCCGGCTCAGGACGGCGGGCGTGAGCGACCGGTAGGCCGCGGGGACGACCGGGTTCAGCCAGTGCGTGAACCGGGTGAAGCGGCCGATCTGCACGCCGAGGTCGCCGAGCACCTCGTCGACGTTGTGGACGGAGAACGGGATGATCTTGGTGCCGCGGCAGTGGTGCGCGCCGGTCGCTTCGTCGAGGAAGGCCACCTGGGCGACGACGTCCGCGCGCCGGGTCGCCTCGTCGGGCAGGGCGAGCGCGCCCGCGAGGTCGGCCGCGATCCACAGCGCCGCCATCTCGGCGTTGAGCGGGCTGAAGAACGACGAGTTGTACCCGTTGAAGTAGAGGCCCGGCGCGGCCAGGGGCTGGATCTGCCGGTACAGCAGGAAGTTCCCGCGCTCGTCGAGCAATCCTTTTCGGACGGTTTCCGGCAGGAACGGGACGCCTTGGGTGAACCCGGTCGCGCAGACCACCAGGTCGGCCGGCAGCACCGTCCCGTCGGCGAGTTCGGCCCGAGGCCGGCCGCCGTCGGCGAACAGCCGCCGGATCACCTGGTCGCGGCGGACGCGGATCGCGCCGTCGGCCACGCCTTCGAAGAACCCCTCGGTGGCCAGGCCGATCGCGTTCTTGATGATGTCCTCCATCCGCCCGCGCGGCACCAGGTCGTGCTTCGCGAGCCCGAACTGCCGCACCGACACGCTTCCGATCGAGTTGAGCATCGCGCGCCGCAGCCGGTTTCCCGGGCCGTGCAGGAACTTCTCGAACCCGCGCAGCCACCGGTAGCGGAACAGGGCCTCGCCCAGCCGGGTCAGCAGCAGCATCTTGAAGTTCAGCACGCCGGCGATCTTGCGCGGCACCTTCCACAGCAGCTGGCGGGCGATGACGTCGGTCGTCTCGGCGACTTCGCTGATCGCCACGGTCACGTCGCAGGCCGACTTGCCGTACCCGACGACGAGCACGTGCTTGCCCCGCGCCTCGGAGACGTCGTGGAAGTCCGACCCGGCCAGCAGCCGCCCGCCTGCCGCTTCGAACTCCGCGCGGCCCGGGTAGTCCGGCAGCGCGGGCTCGCAGAACACGCCGTTCGCGACGACGACACGGTCGACCACCGAGGCCCCCTGCGCCCCGGTGGTCACCGCCCACCGCGCGCCGTCCGGGACCACCGACTCGACGGTGGTCCCGAGTCGCAGGTGGGGCGTGACGCCGAACTCGTCGGCGTAGTCCGCGAGGTACTCCTGGACCTGGGCACCCGTCGGCCACTCCGGGAAGTGCCCCGGCATCGGGAAGTCCGAGAACGAGTACTGCGCCTTGGGGCTCTGGGTGGTCAGCCCCGGGTAGCGCCGGGTCCGGCTCCACACCCCGCCCACGTCCGGGGTCCGGTCGAAGACCTCGACGTCGTGGCCGGCCTGCAGCAGCACCTTGGCCGTGGTCAGCCCGGCCAGTCCGGCCCCGATGATCGCGACGCGCATTGCCTGGTCCTCCTCGTCGGCGCGGCCGGGACCGGTGGTCCGGCTCGGCGTGCGCCACAGCGTGGATCAGGCGGAGACCGCGAACCAACTGCGAGTCCTGGTCACTGGGACGGCAGCTCGGGCCGCGGCACCGCCCACCGCCGCGCGGAGTAGGCCCGGCTGGCCGCCGCGGCCGCCATCCGGACGGCCGGGCCGATCCGGTCGGGCTGCACCGCGGCGCTGGGCCCGGTGACCGACAGCGCGGCGGTCACGCCGCCGGTGAAGTCGAAGATCGGCGCCGCGACGCAGCTGATGCCGGCGTTGCCCTCCTCGCGGTCGTAGGCCCAGCCCTGCTCGTGCACGACGGCGAGCTCCCGCTCGAGCGCGGCGGCACCGGTGATCGTGCGCGGGGTGCGCCGGGAGAGCCCGCCGGCCACGACCGCGCCGACCGTTTCGGCGTCCGACCAGGCGAGGATGGCCCGGCCCAGCCCGGAGCAGTGTGCCGGGATGAACCCGCCGACCTGGTCGAGCATCGGCAGCTGACGGTGCCCGCTGATCTTCTCGACGACGAGCACCCGGGTGCCTTCGAGGACGCCGAGCTGCACGGTCGTCTTGGCCGCCGCGTAGAGGTCCTGCAGGTACGGCAGGACGGCCTCGCGCAGTTCGTGGCGCACCGGCACCAGGCCGGACAGCTCGAACAGGCGGTTCCCGATCCGGTACTTCTCGCCGGGTTTGTCCAGCCAGCCCAGCTCGATCATCCGGGCCGCGGTGCGGTGCACGGTCGAGCGCGGCAGGCCCGAGCGCTCGACGAGCCGGGACAAGGTGAGCTCGCGGTGGGTCGCGTCGAAGGCGTCCAGCAGGGCGGCGGCGCGTTCGAGCGCCCCCGACGCCGCGACGTCACGGGAGTCACCGGAGTCCCGGGCAGTGGGACCCGTCCTTGGCCCGTCGGCGGTCATGACGCGAATGTAGGTCACATCATGGAGAGCAACCAGTCCTTCGGGAAACGCCGCCGCGTCGCGCTCGTCGGCGGCGGTGCCGGCGGCATCGGCTCGGCCTGCGCGGCCGCGCTCCTGGCGGCCGGGCACCGCGTGGTCCTCGCCGGGCGCACGGAAGAGACGCTGGCCGGAACCGCGTCGTCCCTCTGCGAGGGCGTCGGCAGTGTCGATTACGTCGTGTGCGACCTCGCCGACCCGGCCGCCGCCGCCGAGGCCGTGGTCCGGGTGCACGAGCGGCACGGCTCGCTCGACGTCGTCGTGGCCAACGCCGGCGGACCCGCGCCGGGCCGCGTGTTCGACGTGCCCGCCGAGCAGTGGCACCACGACCTCGACCTGCTGGTCCTCGGCCCGCTGTCCCTCCTGCGCGCCGCGCTGCCCGCGATGGCCGAGCGCGGGTTCGGCCGCGTCGTCGTGATCAGCTCGACGGCGGTGCGGCAGCCGCAGCCGGAGCTCGCCGCCTCGACGGTGCTGCGCTCGGCGACGACGTCGGCGGCGAAACTGGCCGCCCTCGAGTACGCCGATCGCGGCGTCACGGTCAACTGCGTAGCGGTCGGCGCGACCCTCACCCCGCGGCGCATGGAGATCGTGCGCAGCCGGGCCGGCGCGGCGGGCGTCGACGTCGCGACCGCGCTGGCCGAAGACCTCGCCGCCATCCCGGCCGGGCGGGCCGCCGCGCCGCGCGAGGTCGCGGCCGCGGTGGCGTTCCTGGCCTCGTCCGAAGCAGGCTATGTCAACGGATCCGTGCTGACCGTCGACGGCGGCCGCACGGAATGTCCCGCCTGAGCGGAAGGTACGCCATGACCACCTCCGGACCCGGTTTCGCCATGACCGACTTCCTCGCGAGCATCAGCCACGCCGTCCGCCCCGACGGCCGGCGGCCGCTCGTGGTGCACGACGGAGACCTCGAAGAGATCCCGCCGGGCGCCGTCCCGAACCCGACGTCGCTGCGGATCGCCGGCACGCTGCCGACCGCGACGTTCGAGATCTTCCGGCAGGTCATCCCGGCCGGCGAGAGCTCGGACCTGCAGCGCCACCACCACGAGACCGTCCACTTCGTCCTGACCGGCGACGGCCACAGCGAGATCGAGGACGAGACCGTGGGCTGGACGGCCGGGTCGTTCGTCTACACCCCGCCGTGGACCTGGCACCGCCACCACAACGACTCGGCCGAGCACCCGGTCGAGTTCCTGACCATCGAGAACTCGCGGCTGCTCGGCCCGCTCGGGCTGAACCGCCGTCAGAGCGCGGGAACGGCGACCCTCGCCGAAGCCCGCGCCCGCTTCGACCACCGGGAGGACCTGTGACCGAGCCGATCCCCGACCACGTCGGCATCTGGGGCGAGCTGGGCGAGCTCGACCACACCCTGCGCCACGTCGACGTCCCGCTCGACGGACGTCCCGTGCGGACGCGGGTGCTGCAGGCGGGCACCGGGCCCGACCTGGTCCTGCTCCACGGGACCGGCGGGCACCTCGAGGCCTACGCCCGCGACCTGGCCGGCCTCGCCCGCGACTTCCGCGTCACGGCCTACGACATGATCGGCCACGGCTGGTCGGACCTGCCCGACCGGCCCTACACGATCGACGTCCTGTCCGCGCACCTCGTGTCCCTTTTGGACGTTCTCGGCATCGGGCGGGCCCACCTCTCGGGCGAATCGCTCGGCGGCTGGGTGGTCGCCTGGACCGCCGCCCACCACCCGGACCGCGTCGAGAAGCTCGTGCTCAACACCCCGGGCAACATCGCGAACAAGCCCGAGGTGATGGCGCGGATGCGCGACAGCACGATGGCGGCCGTGCTCGACCCGAGCGACGAAACCGTGCGCCGGCGGGTCGAGTTCCTGTTCCACCACAAGGAGATGGTGACCGACGAGCTGGTGAACCTGCGCCGCCGGGTCTACTCCCGCCCCGGGTTCGTCCAGGCGATCACGAACACGCTCGTGCTGCAGGACCCCGAGGTGCGCAAGGACTTCGCGTGGGACCCGGCGTGGGTGGCGAAGGTCAAGGCGCCGACGCTGCTGCTGTGGACCAGCCACGACCCCACCGGCGGGCTCGACGAGGCCGAGCTGCTGCTCGGCTGGCTGCCCGACGCGCGGCTGCACGTCATCGACGACGCCGGGCACTGGCCGCAGTGGGAGAAGGTCGCCGAGTTCCTCGACGTCCACCGCGACTGGCTGCTGGCCGAACAGGACCCGTCCTGATGGCCGCGATCGCCGGGTTCGCCGGCATGTCCCACAGCCCGTTCGCGACGCTGCTGCCGCCACCGTCCGACGGCGGGCCGGGCGCGAAGTTCCTCGCCGACGCCGACCGGGTCCGCCGCGCGGTCGAGGCCCGCGCCCCCGACGCGGTCGTCGTGATCGGGCCCGACCACTTCCACGGCAACTTCTACGACGTGATGCCGCCGTTCGTGCTCGGGGTCGAACACGCGGTGGGGTTCGGCGACTTCGGCAGCACCGAAGGTCCGCTGCCGGTCGCCGGGGAGCTGGCGTGGTCGGTCCACGACGGACTGACGACGGCGGGCTTCGACGTGTCGCTGTCGTATTCCCTCACCGTCGACCACGGCATCGTGCAGACCTACGAGATGCTGACCGGCGGCACCACGCTGCCGATGGTCCCCCTCGTCGTCAACACGGCCGCGCCGCCGCTGCCCACCCTGGAGCGGTGCCTCGCCTTGGGCCGGGCGCTGGGGGCGGCCCTGCGTTCGGCGAGCTTCCCCGGGCGGGTCCTGGTGGCGGCGAGCGGCGGGCTGTCGCACTGGCTGCCGTCGAACGACCCCCGCGACGTGGCGGGCGAGCGCCGTGAGTCGCTGATCCACGGGCGCTCGGACGTCCGCGCCTTCGCCGCGGCCCGCGAACCCCGCGTCCGCGCCATGGGCGGCGACCCGGGCGCCCGGGTGAACACGGAGTGGGACCGGTGGTTCCTCGACCGCCTGAGCACCGGCGACGCCGGCGCGGTGGCCGGCCTCGGCCACGAGGCGCTCGAGGCGTCGGCCGGCCGGGGTGGCCACGAGGTGCGCTGCTGGCTCATCGGCCAGGTCGCCGCCGGGGCACCCCTCGTCTGGACCGGCTACGAGCCGGTGCCCGAATGGATCACCGGCATGGGCATCGGCACCACGTTCCCCGTGCCCTGACCGCCGATCGGGCAACGACGGTTCCCGTTCGCACCTCAGGCGGGCCCGCGTTCTTGCCGCGGCTCCCGGGAGTGCGTTACCCCGGTGGAGGACCAGCGCGACTTCCTCCGAGGAGCGGCTCGTGAAGAAAATGCTCGCCATCGTGGCCGTCGTTCTCCTCGCTCTCGGCGGCCTCGCCAGTCCCGCCGCCGGGGCGAGCAGCAAGAAAGGCGTCAGCGCCAACCCCTATGCCGGGGCCGCGACCGCGCTGCAGGACGTCGGGGCGAAGTGGTTCTACACCTGGGCAGCCGACCCCCAGGGCATCGCCGCGCCGGCCGGCACCGAGTTCGTGCCGATGATCTGGGGACGGGACTCCGTGACGCAGGACCAGCTCGACCGGGCCAAGGCGGCCGGCCGCACCCTGCTGGCCTTCAACGAGCCGGACCTGGCGGGCCAGGCGAGCATGCCCGTCGAGACGGCACTGGACCTGTGGCCGCGGCTGCAGTCCACCGGCATGCGGCTCGGCGCGCCGGCCGTGGCGTACGGCGGCGACGTCGCGGGCGGCTGGCTGGACCGGTTCATGAGCGGCGCCGCGGCGCGCGGGTACCGCGTCGACTTCATCCCCCTGCACTGGTACGGCGGGGACTTCTCGAGCGCGGCCAGCGGTCAGTTGCAGTCCTACCTGCAGAAGGTCCACGACCGCTACCACCTCCCGATCTGGCTGACGGAGTACGCGCTGATCGACTTCTCGGGCTCGGCTCCGCGCTATCCGTCGTCGGCCCAGCAGGTCGACTTCGTGCAGCGGTCCACCGCGATGCTCGACGGGCTGTCGTTCGTGGAGCGGTACGCGTGGTTCTCGCTGTCGACGTCGACGTCCCCGACGGGCCTCTACTCCGGCACGGCACCCAACGCGAGCGGCGTCGCCTACCGCGCGGTGTAGCCGCGTTCCTGGACGATCCACGTGTTGCCGTCCAGGTCGGCGAAGCCGAAGAAGCTCGCGTAGTCACGCCGGTCCGGGTCGGCTCCCGGCGCGAAATCCCCTTGCCAGTCCACGGACTTCTTGTGCCGCACCGCGCTGACCGCGACGCCACGCTCCGCCAGTTCCCGGTGGGCGGCTTCGATGTCGGTCACCACGAGGTAGTGGTCCCGGGCCGAGCCGGGGGCCGCGCCGGTCAGGCCGGTCCCGAGCTGGATCGACGCCGCCGAGCCGGGCGGGGTCAGCTGCGCGACCCGGAAACCGTCGTGCGGCGCGTAATCGACGTCGAGGGCGAAGCCGGCCTGCGCGGTGTAGAACCGGACCGCCCGGTCGACGTCGGCGACGGGCAGGGTGAGGACCTCGATGCGGAACTCCATCACGCACGCCCCCGCCGGGCCGGGCGGCGGACGACCCGGCGCGGTACGTAGATCGCCGGGACGAACCCGGCCTCCGGCGTGAGCGCGCCGGCCGGGCGCGAAATCTTGCGAGTGCTCATGACCGCTCCCATCACACGAGGGGTTCGCCGCCGTCGACGCCGAGCGAGACACCGGTCAGGAAGGTGTTGCCCAGCGCGAAGACCACGGCTTCGGCGATTTCTTCAGGACGTCCGACGCGGCGCGCCGGACTGGTGGCCGCGCGAGACGCGAACAACTCCGCCTTCTTCTCTTCCCCGAGCGCGTCGTAGGCGCCGGTGTCGATCGTGCCGGGCGAAATCGCGTTCACCCGGATCGGCGCCAGCTCCACCGCAAGCCCGCGGGTCAGCGCGTCCACCGCGGCGTTCGTGGCGCCGACGGCGAGCAGGCCGGCGGCGGGCTTGCGCGCCGACGATCCCGAGAAGAAGACGAACGAGCCGTCCTCGGGCATGCGCGGCGCGAAGTGCTTCGCCAGCAGCAGCGGGCCGAGCACCTTGACGTCGAACGACCGGAGCACGACGTCGTGGGCGAGTTCGCCCACGGCGCCGCGGGCCCGGGCCGACCCCGTCGAGACGACGTGGTCGACCCGGCCGAGCCGTTCGGCCAGCGCGGCGACGGAGTCCTCGTCGGTCAGGTCGACGGCGGCCGCCGTGACGTCCGGGTCGTCGTAAGCCTTGGCCAACGCCTCCTCGTCGCGCCCGGCGACGACGACCGCGGCCCCGGCCGCTCGGACGGCGAGCGCCACCGCCCGGGCGATCCCGCTGCCGCGGCCCACGACGAGCACGCGGCGATCCTGAAGCGAAGTCATCTCAGTTTCCTTTCGAGGCGAGCAGTTCGCCGGGGTCCAGGCCCCGGTCGATGCCGTGCGGGGTGACGCCCTGGCCCGGTTCGAGGGCGAGCTTGCGGCCGTCGAGGGTCACGTCGACGGCGTCCGGCTCGAACGACACGAACCCGGACACCCGCTCGACCTCGGGCCACGCCTCCGGGTACGACCAGGCGGCGCGCTTGCCCGCGCCGATGTCGAAGTAGCCGGCCAGCCCCTTGTACGGGCAGAAGGTCTCGCCGTCGACCGGCGTCAGCGCGTTCAGGTCGATGTCCTCGCGCGGCACGTACCAGCGCGGCGCGAAGCCCGATTCGTAGAGCACGACCGGGCGCCGGGTCTCGGCGACGACGCGGTCGCCGTCGCGCACGACCAGGTGGCGCGAGGTCTGCCGGATGTCGATGCGGTGGTACGGGTCGGCCGCGTGGCCGACGATCCGCTCGTCCTCCTCGTAGAACGCGTCCATCGCCCGCCAGGCGAAGGCGACGCGGTCGCGCAGGACGTCCGCGTGGCCCGGGGGGCCGGTGTAGCGCCACGCCGCGCGCGGGGCGGTCTTGCCCGCCGCCTGAACCGAATACCACTCGGTGGCGCCGAGCTCGCGGTGCGCCGTCGTCCGGTTCTCGGCGACGAGCGCGTCTTCGCGGACGTCGGCGAGGGGGAAGTACGCCACCGGGTAGCGGCCGGGTTCGTGCAGCAGGACGACGTCCTCGCTGTCGGCCACCCATTCCCCGCCGAACCGCACGCGCATCCGCCGCCGCAGCGGCTCGGCGAACAGCATCCGCTCGGGCAGCGGCTGCTCGACCAGGAAGTGCCCCACCGCCCGCGTCGCGAGTGGTCCCTGCTGCCAGGCCAGTCCCATGACCTCCTCCTAACCCCTTTGAATACCTTTGATGGTTAGACACGAAACCACCGGTAGGGTAACCTGTCAAGGGTGAGTTTGGAGGTTAGGTAGACGATGACCGACGAGATGCTGCTCCTGGATCTGCTGAACACCACCCCGGTGCGCGACGGCACCCCCGGGGACGACCTCGCCGACGCGAAGGCGGCGCGCCAGTGGCTCGCCGAGCACGGGCAGCCGGCCACCGATGACGAGCACCGCGCGGTGCTCGAAGCGCGGTCGGTGCTGCAGGCGATCGTGCGGGGCCAGGAGGCGCCCGCCGCCGCGGCGCGGTTCGTCGACGACGTGACCTACCGGGCGTCCTTCGGCGACGACGGCGTCGAGTGGGTCCTCGACGTCCCCGCCGGCCGGTCCGCCGCCGCGCGGGCCGTGCTCGCCTGGGACGCGCTCGCCAAGTCGAGCCCCGGCCGGCTGCGCCCGTGCGCCAACCCGGAGTGCCGGCTGTTCCTGATCGACCACAGCAAGCCCAACAGCGCCCGCTGGTGTTCGATGGCCGTGTGCGGCAACCGCATGAAGGCCCGGCGGCACTACCAGCGCTCCCGTACCGCGGCGGACTGAAGGAGACGACCACCATGGCCCGCTTGGTGTCACTGAACGTCGGCATGCCCCAGGACGTGCCCTGGCAGGGGCGGACCGTCCACACGGGAATCTTCAAGTACCCGGTCGAGGGCAGGCGGCTGGTCCGCCGGCTCAACGTCGACGGCGACGGCCAAGGCGACCTGGGCGGCCACGGCGGCGAGAACCGCGCGGTGCTCGTCTACCAGCGCGAGTCCTACGAGCACTGGCGGCGGTTCCTCGGCCGCGACGACCTCGAAGACGGCCAGTTCGGCGAGAACTTCACCGTCGACGGCCTCCCCGACGACGAGGTGCACATCGGCGACCGGTACCGGATCGGCGAGGCCGAGTTCGAGGTCACCCAGCCGCGCGTCACCTGCTTCCGCGTCGGGATGCGCCTGGGCGAACCGCGGATGCCGGCGCTGCTGGTCGCGCACCACCGGCCCGGCTTCTACCTGCGCGTCATCACCGAAGGCCACGTCGGAGCCGGCGACGAGATCGTCCGCACCCGCACCGGCCGCCACGAGATGAGCGTCGCGGACATCGACGCCCTCCTCTACCTGCCGGGCCGCGACGCCGGCGCCCTCCGCAAGGCCGTCGACATCCCCGCGCTCAGCCCCGGCTGGCAGGGGTCGTTCCGCGGCCTCCTGGCGGAGGAGGCGAAGCCGGCCCCCGCACCGGGCGGGTGGAGCGGCTTCCGCCCGATGCGCGTCGCCCGGGTGGTGGCCGAGAGCCCCGCGGTGTCCTCGATCCACCTGGCCGCCGACGACGGCGCGCCGCTCCCCCGGCCCGAGCCCGGCCAGTACCTCACCCTGCGCGTCCCCGGCGCCGGCGACCCCGCGCCGGTCCGCAGCTACTCGCTGTCGGCGGCGCCGTCGGACCACGAGTACCGCATCAGCGTCAAGCGGGACGGAGTCGTCAGCAGCTACCTCGGCACCCGGCTGACGGCCGGCGCGCTGGTGGACGTGGCGGCACCCCGCGGCGACTTCGTCCTGGCCGACGACGACCGTCCCGTGGTGCTGGTGTCCGCGGGCATCGGCGTGACGCCGGTGCTGGCGATGCTGCACGCCCTCGCCGCGGCCCGGACCACGCGGGAGGTCTGGTGGCTGCACACCACCCGGACCGCGGCCGAGCAGGCGTTCACGGACGAGGCGCACCGGCTGATCGCCGCCCTTCCCCACGGCCGCGAACACGTCCACTACTCGGCCGAGAGTGGCCGGCTGACCCTCGAGACGTTGTCCGCGCTGGGCCTCCCGCCGGACGCCACCGCGTACCTCTGCGGCCCGGACGCGTTCATGACGGCGATGCGGGAAGCCCTGGTGTCCCTGGGCTTCGACGCTTCCCGTGTCCACAGTGAACTGTTCGGCGGGGTGTCCGCGATCAACCCGGGACTCACCGGCGTCGTCCGGAAGACCCCGCACGTCCCGCCGGGCGCGGCGGGAACCGGCCCGGCGGTGACGTTCGCGCGCAGCGGGCTCACGGTGCCGTGGAGCGAGCGGTACCCGAGCCTCTTGGAGCTCGCGGAGGCGTGCGACGTGCCGACGCGCTGGTCGTGCCGGACCGGGGTGTGCCACACGTGCGTGACCCCGGTGCTCTCGGGCCGGGTGGAGTACGACCCGGACCCGCTGGAGCCCCCGGCCGGCGGCGAGGCGCTCGTCTGCTGCGCCCGGCCGCGGGAGGACGTCGTCCTGGACCTCTGACGCCTCTCGCGTCAGAGGAGCAGGCTGGCGAGAAAGCCCACCAGCAGGCAGAAGCCGCAGATCTTGACGATCGAAACCGGGGTGAACAGGATTTTCATGGTCGGCGGTTTCCTTTCGTGAGGTCGGATGTTCGCGCGCACCGCCCGTTCACCTCGGGTCCGCGGTGAACGGGCCGACGGTGACGACGTAGGTGGCGTGGTCGGCGTATTCGGTGGCGCCGATCGCGTTGCTGTAGCCGACGATGGCTTCGCCGACGCATTGGCAGGGAAACTCGAAGCGGCGGTTGATCGCCCCGGTGAAGTTCAGGATCACCCCGTACTGCCCGGCGCCCGCCGACCGCACCGAAACGGTGACCGGTTCGCGCGCGTAGATCGAGAACCCTTGTGCGGGGCCGGTGAAGGGACCGTCCGAAGGAGTGGCGAACGTACGATCGCTGAACAAGTAGTGGTCGGACGATGCCGTCAGCTCGCCCGGGCCGGACAGCCGGGCGTTCAGCGTGAAGTTCCCGGGGAACCGGCCGCAGAACCCGGCGATGCCGTCGGGCTGGTTCGAAACGACGGTGAGCCGGTAAGTCCCGTCTCCTCGCAACGAGGTGAACAACCGCTCGAGGTCGGCACAAGTGCCCATGGTGTTTCCGCCCTCCGATTCGGGGAAAAGTGGCCTTTCACACCAGCGTGGCCACCGTCCCCCGGCCCGGCACGCGATTCGAAGAACCGAACGGTTTTCGCCCCCGGGGATAACCTGGAGACACACCGGCACCTCTCCGCCGGCGGCCCTGAACCGGGGTGGAGGCGGAAATGGCTGATCCCGATGACCGCGTCCGGCGGCGGCTGCGCACTCTGCAGCGCGCGGTGGGCGGTCCGAGCGACGCCGTCCTGGCCCGGCGCAGCGGGCTGTCCGCGGCCACGTTCTCCGAGGTGATGTCGGGCAAGCGGAGCCCGCGCGAAGAGTTCGTCGCCAAGGTGGTCGCCGGGTGCGTGGTGTCGGCCCGGGTGAACGGCCAGGCCCCGATGGACGTGCGGCGGGTCCTGCACGCGTTGCGGCTGCCCGGGCACACCGCGGCCGACAGCGGGCTCCTGGAGCGCGACGACGACCTGGACCGCTGCTCGGCAGTGCTGGAGGCGGTGCGGGACCGGGTCGGCGGGACGGTGGTGATCGAGGGCCCGGCCGGGATCGGCAAGTCGCACCTCGTGGCCCAGGTGTGCACGGAAGCGGCGGTGCGCGGGATCGTGCCGCTGGCGGTGCGGGGCAACCAGCGTGACCAGACGATGGCGTTCGGCGCGGCCCGCACCTTGCTGGCCCGCTGGGTCGCCGGCCGCGGCGAGCGGGAGCGGCGCGCGCTGTTCGCCGGGGCGGCCGATTTCGCCCGCGTGCCGCTCGGCGTACCCCAGGCCCGGCACCGCGGCCCGGATTCGATGATCGGGCTGACCGAGGCACTGTACTGGCTGGTGGTCAACGCGACGTCCCTCCTTGGCGCCGGCGGAGACGAGGAGGGACTGCTGCTCGCGGTCGACGACGCGCACTGGCTGGACGAGGAGTCGTTGCGGTGGCTGGAGTTCCTCGCCGACCGGCTCACCGGGCTGCCCGTCGTGCTGCTGCTGGCGCACCGGCCGCACGAACGGGCCGCACTCGCGCGCATCGCGGTGCGGGCGACGGAGGTCGTGCGGCCGCGGCCCCTCGGCCTGGCGGCGGTGCGGACGCTGGTCCACCGCGGCTCGCTCGCGACCCGGGGCCGGGGCGACGAACCCGACGACCGCTTCTGCGCGGCGCTGCTCGACCGCAGCGGCGGCAATCCGTTCTACCTGAGGTGGATGCTCGACACGGCGAGGGAACGCGACCTGAAACCCACGGCCTCCGGCGCGGACCGGGTCGGCACGCTCACCCCGCGACACGTCGTGGGCTACCTGTCCGAACGGCTGGTCCAGCTCGGCCCGGCGGCGCGGCGGCTGGCCCGGGCCATCGCGGTCCTGGGCCCGGGACACCCGCTCGGGGACACCGCCCGGCTGGCCGGGCTGGCGACGGCCGAGGCGAAACGCGAGTACGACCGGCTCTGCGACGAGGCGATCCTCGTCCCCGGATCGACGGTCGAGTTCCGCCACCCGATCATCCACAGCGCCGTCTACGACGACATCGACCCGTCCCCCCGCAGCGATCTCCACCTGGCCGCCGCCCGGCTGCTGCAGGAACGGGACGCCGCGCCCGACGCCGTCGCGGCGCACCTGCTGAACGTCCACGCCGCCGGTGACCCGTGGGTGGTCGACCGGATGACCGCCGCCGCCGAGGACGCGCTCGGGGCGGGGCTCGCCGCCACGGCGGCGCGCTACCTCAAGCGGGCGATCGAAGAACCGCCGCCTCTGCCCCGGCAGGGCCGCGTGCGGCTCCGGCACGGCCAAGCCCTCGCGTTGGAGCAGGTGGCGGCGGCGCTGCCCGAACTGCGCGCGGCCTACCGGCTGGCCCCCGACGACCTGCTGCGCACCGACGCGGCCGTGGCGCTGGCCAAGACCCACGGCTACGCCGACCAGCTCGGCGACGGCGTCCGCCTGCTCGACGCGGCGCTCGAGCGCTGCTCGGACGAACGGCAGCGGCAGCGGCTGCTCGCCGAACAACTGCTCTGGGCGACCTGGTGGGCCGACGATCCGCGCCGCGCCGACCGGATGGCCGTGCTGGACCGGATCGCGCCCCCGCTGCCCGGCGCCACCGACGTCGAACGGCTGCTGATCGCGCTGCACGCGTGGAGCCTCGTCCTGCGCGGCCGGCCGCGCGCCGAGGCGTTCGCGGCGGTCGAGCGGGTCACCCGGGCCGGGGTGGTCTTCGCCGACGTGGACCAGGGCATGGAGATCGCCACCGTGTCCGCTTTCGTGCACCTCTACTCCGGCGCCGCCGACGTCTCCCACGGCCTGTTCGACCAGGCGGTCGACGAGTTCGAGCGCAACGGCTGGCGGGGCACGCACCTGGCGTTCGCCTACGCCAACCGCGGGCACTCGGCGCTCCGGCTCGGCCGGCTCCACGACGCCGTCGCCGACACGGACATCGCCCTGCGCCTGGCCATCCGCAGCGGTACCGGGACGCCCGCCGAGTGGTTCGCCACCGGCACGCTCGTGGAGACCCTGCTGGCCCGCGGGGAAACCGGTGCGGCGGCGAAGATCTGCGCGGACCGGGGATATCGCGACCGCCGGCCGGACGCGGTCGTCATGCCCGTGCCCGAGGCGGTCGAGGGAAAGCTGCTCCTCGCGCAGGGCGGCCACGACCGGGCCGCCGCGGCCCTGCGCGAGGTGGGACGCCGGCTCGACGCCGCCCCGGTGGTCAACCCCGCGGTCTGCGGGTGGCGCTTCGACCTCGTCGAGGCGGTGCGGCACTCGGCGCCGGAGGAGGCGCGAGAAGTGGCGGCCGAAGCGGTGCGGCTGGCCGACGAGTTCGCCGACCCCGCCACCCGCGGCCAGGCGCTCCGGACACTCGCGGCGGTCGACGCGGATCGCCCGGCGCTGCTGGCGGAATCCGCCGACCTCCTGCGGAACGCGCCGGAGCGCGGGGAGTACCTGCGCACTCTCGCCCGGCTCGGCGCGGCCTTCGTCCGGTCCGGGCACACCGGAGACGCCCGGCGCACGTTCGCCGAGGCCGTCGCGCTGGCCGACGAGTGCGGCACGGCCGCCCTGCGGAAGGACCTCGAGGGCGAACTCGGCGAGCTGGGGGTCACCGTCGCCCGGCCGCCGCGGGTCAACGCCCTTCCGCCCCGTTCGCGGCGGATCGCGGAGCTCGCCGCCGACGGGCACTCGGAAGCCGAGATCGCGCACAAGACCGTGCTCGACCTCGACACCGTCCGCAAGCTCGAACTCGGCGTCCACGAGCTCCTCGGGACCGAATCGCGGGCCGGGCTCCGCCGCGTCCTGAACCGCTGAAGACCGGCTGTCGCGTGTGCCCGGCGGCCGCGATCAGCGGAGGTCGAGCCGCATGAGCCAGCGGACCCGGCGATCCGCCCGCGCTTCGGTCGGCCGGACCCGCTCGAAGCCCGCCGCTTCGAACAGCGACGTCGTGCCGACGTGGGCGGCGCTCGAACTGATGCGGGCGCCCTCCGGGTCCACCGGGTAGCCCTCCACCGCCGGCGCGCCGTGCGAACGCGCGTAGTCGACCGCCCCGGCCAGCAATGCTGCGGACACCCCGCGGCGGCGGTAGGGCGAGCGCACCACGAAGCACACCACGCTCCACACCGGCAGGTCGTCGAGCGGGGGCATCGTGCGGGAGCGCTTCAGCCGTTCCATGCTCGACCGCGGCGAGACACCGCACCAGCCGACCGGGGTGTCCCCGTCGTAGGCGAGCACGCCCGGCGCGGGCTCGCCGGCGCAGAGGCCCCGGACCCGGTCAGCTCGCGCTTCGCCGCGCAGCGCGCTGTACTCGGCCGACGTGGCGCGGTACGCGAGGCACCAGCAGGCGCGTTCGTTGCCGCCGGGGTTGAGGATCGCGGCGACGTCTTCGAAGCGCGAAGCAGGGCGGATCAGCACCATGGGATCACCGTAGGATCGGATTCCCGACAAGGCGACGTCGGTTGGGGGACTCGGGTGGATCGGCTCGTCGGCTCCGGCCGCTACCCGGGGCCAAACTCCTCACGGCGTTCCGCTAGCCGATTTATCGACTCCGGTCACGACCGCGGCCGGCGCCGCTACAGCCACCGCCGACGCCGTGACGCCGAGCCAGACCGGGCCCGCCGAGCGGCACCCGGCCGATCCGGGAGAATTCGGCTGCGGCGTCCCCGAACCCGATGGACATGCCGCAAAAGAGGACTAGCGGCTGGAACCGGTGCAGCGGGCGTCCGCCGGCCCGGGGTGCCGGACGGGGACGATGCGCGTCACCGGCACCGGAACCGGCGGACCGGATCCGGTGAGCACCGTCGTATAGACCGTTATACGGGTCAGGTGGACGATCGGTGTCGTCTCGCAGCTGGACGCCGCGACGAGCACGACGTCGGGTGAAGCGTCTTCGCTTCAGGTTCGCTGCCCCGCAGGGCAGCCGGCGCCTCCGATGCAGTGGGCGTAGAGCAGTCCGGCAGCGCCCACCACGGCCAGCCGTCCCGGAATCGTCCTCGCTCGGACCGTCTTCCTCGGAATGTGAACCGCCCCCTCGCCCATTCACATCAGTTGGTGAACTCGGCGGCGATCGTAAACTGACGTGACCGGCGCGGTCAACTGAGGTGGACCGGTGACCGTGAACCGGCCTCACCGCAGCTGGCGCCGCGCTAAACTCCGGACATGCCGGAGGAGATCGCCGCGGGAACCCTCTCCGCGAAGCTGAACCACCTGTTCGGCGTCGTGCGCCCCGCCGACGGCGACGAGTACACCTTCGACGAGGTCGCCGAGTCGATCCGCACCCAGGGCGGCCCGACCATTTCCGCGACCTACCTGTGGCAGCTGCGCAAAGGCCTGCGCGACAACCCGACCAAACGGCACCTCGAAGCGCTCGCGGGGTTCTTCGGCGTGCCCCCGGCGTACTTCTTCGACGACGCGGAAGCCGAGCGCATCGACGCCGAGCTGACGCTGCTCAGCGCGTTCCGCGACGCGCCGGTCCGGCAGATCGCGCTTCGTGCGCGCGGGTTGTCGGCGAAGAGCCTCGAAGCGATCAGCGACATGGTCGATCGCGTCCGCGAGCTCGAGGGCCTGCCCGAACCGGCGAGCGACGCCGAACGATGAGCTCGCGCGGGCGACGGCAGCTGCGTCACCGCTTCTCCGCGGTGCTGCGGGACCTGGACCTGCCGGCCTCCTTCGACGTGCCGGCGTTGTGCGCGGCCCTGGGCGAGCGGCGCGGCCGGCCGATCCGGTTGCTGCCGCTGCCGGGCCTTTCGGAGGTGTGCGGGCTGTGGATCGCGACGGACACGACCGACCTGATCGCGTACGAGCGCCACACGAGCGCGCCGCACCAGGACCACATCGTGCTGCACGAGATCGGCCACATGCTGTGCGACCACTACCCGGCGTCGCTCACCCCGGCCGAGCAGATGCGGCTGCTGCTGCCCAGCCTGGACCCGGCCATGGTGCGGCGGGTACTGGGACGGGCGGGGTACACGAGCGTGGAGGAGCGTGAGGCGGAGTTCTTCGCTTCGATGCTGGGACAGCACACGGGACTGGCACAGCGCGGCGATTCGGTTGCGGACCGGCTGCGCTCGGCCCTGGAGGACGGCGGCGACCGTGGGTGAAGTCCTCCGCCGCTACGGCCCCGCCGCCCTGGCCTGGGTCCTGCTGCTGGTCCTGCGTCCCGGCCCCGCCGCCGGCCGCCGGCTCGTGCGGTTCTGCGTGCTGGGTCTCGCCGTCTCGCAGACCGCGCTGATCCCGGCCGTCCGCGACCTCACCCGCGCCCTCGGCGTGCCCAGCGTCGAACTGCTCGTCGCCCACCTCGCCATGGTCGGCGCGGTCTGGGCCGGCGCCCAGGTCCTCCTGCGCCTGCACGGGCTTCCGGCGAGCGCCCGCCGCCACACCGCCTGGGCCCTCGCCGGCGGCGCCGCGATGGTCGTCACCTTCACGCTGGCCCCCGACGTCATGCCGCAGTCGCCGTTCGTCATGGAGTACTGCATCGCCTACGCGGTGGCGCTCCTGCCCGAGTTCGCGGTCATCGGGCGGCTGTGCCTGCAGGACGCGCGCAAGGCGCCGGACCGGATCCTGCGCACCGGGCTCGGCCTGGTCGTCGCCGGGATCGTCGCCGCGGCCGCGTACATGGTGATCCGGACCGTCATCGCGATCTCCGCCCGCGCGCCGTTCGACTTCGACTACGGCCGGGGTTTCCTGCTGAGCAAGGCCCTCCCCACGACGGCGCACCTGCTCGTGCTCGTCGGCGTCGGCGTGCCCGCGGCCGCCGGCTGGCTACGCCGCCACCGGCAGTACCGCCGGCTCGGCCCGCTCTGGCTGGCCCTCTACCGGGCCGAGCCCGCGATCGCGCTGGAACCCCCGCGCACCACCGTGTTCCCGACCCGCCTGCAGCTCTACCGGCGGGTCATCGAGATCCGCGACGGCCTGCTCGTGATCCGCCCGTACCGCAGCGGGTCCGGCGCCGGGGAACACCAAGAAGCCGCCGAGATCCTGGCCGCCCTGCGCGCCCGCGAGGACGGCCTGCCCCCGCTCGCTCCCGAGACGACCGTCCAAGGTGGACAGGACCTCGGCAGCGACACCGAGTACCTCTGCCGCGTCGCCGACGCCTTCCGGGAAATCAGCCGGCGGCCCACCGCGGACGTCTCCTGATCACTCCACCGGCGGCGTGCCGTGCGTGTGGAACGACTCGATCGTCTTCAGCCCCCACGCCTGCCCCTTCGCCCGCTCGGCCTCGGTCCACGTGACCGGTTCCCAGTCCGGCGCGAAGATCAGCCGCCCGGTCGGGTTGCACAGCTCGATGCGGTTGCCGCCGGGCTCGTAGAGGTAGAGGAAGAACGTCTGCTGGATCGCGTGCTTGTGCGGGCCGGTCTCGATGTGGACGTCGTTGTCGAGCGCGATGTCAGCCGCCCGCAGGATGTCCTCGCGCGTGTCGGTCGCGAAAGCGATGTGGTGCAGGCGCCCGTTCGACTTCGTCCAGTCGGTCGTGTAGACGATGTCGTAGGACTTCTGCGCGAAGTGCGTCCACTGCCCCGAAATCACGCCGCTGTCGAGCTGGATCTGCTCGGTGACCCGGCCGCCCAGCGCGTCGCAGATGAACCGGCCGTTCACCTCGGCCTCGCGAGCCAGGTAGTTGACGTGGTCGAGACGCCGGACGCCGACCCCGCGCCCCGGGTAGGCCTGCGCCTGGTTCTTCAGCGCGGGCCGCAGGTGCTCCGGCGGCCGGTACCGCTCGGTCTCCCAGTAGACCTCGAGCTCGTGGCCGTCCGGGTCGCGGAACAGGTAGGTGGGGCCGATCCCGGTGTCGCCGTCGACCCAGCCGACGCCGAGCCCGCGCTCTTCGAGGGCGACCACGCGGCGCTTGAGGGCCTCTTCGCTGGACGCGCGCACCGCGGTCCGCCCGACCCCGGACGTCTTCGCGGCGGTGAGCTTCAGGCTGTGGTGCTCGTAGTCGTCCCAGGTGCGCAGGTAGACGGAGTCGCCTTCGCCGCCGTTCTCGGTCAGCCCGAGCACGCGGACGAAGAAGTCCAGGCTCTTCTCCGGCTCCGGGGTGAGCAGCTCGACGTGACCGAGGTGCGCGATCTCGTGGCGGGGCGAGGGCTGGGGCATCGAGGGCTCCTCAGGGGCGGGGGAAGACGGTGCCGTCGAACAGCTTCCGCGCGGTGCGGATCACCGTCGACCGGCGGACGCGGGACCCGTCGAACTCGATCGCCACCGCGAGCTTGCCGCTCGGGTGCTCGATCTGCACGGGACCGCCGTCGGTTTCGAGCAGCTCGTGGCCGACGGCACCGTCGAGCAGCAGCGCCGTGACGACGCTGACGCCGCCGAGCACGCCGATCGAGGGGTGCGGCTTGACCGGGATGAACGTCCGGGTGCAGATCGCGCCGCCGTCGCGGGGCGCGGCGACGAGCGTGGTCTTGGGGACCGAGCTGCCGCGGACGTCGCCGAGGCCCATCAGTTTCCCGGCCTCTACGCGCAGCGCGTCGACCCGCTCGGCGAGAGCGGTGTTCGCGCCGAGCTCGGCAGCATCTTCGTACCCGGTGATGCCGAGGTCTTCGGCGCGCGCGACGACGACCGGCATCCCGTTGTCCACACAGGACACCGGGATGCCGCCGATGTCGTCGCGGACGTTGCCGGTGGGCAGGAGGCTGCCGCAGACGGACCCTTCGGTCTCGGTGAAGTCGAGCTCGACGGGGGCGGCGGTGCCGGGCACGCCGGAGATGGCGGTGCCACCGCTGTAGTCGACTTCGCCGCCGGGGGTGGCGAAGGTCGAGACGGCGATGGTGCCGGTGTTGACCAGCCGCACGCGCACGGTGGTGCGGTCTTCGCCGGCGGGGACGAGGCCTCGCTCGACGGCGAACTGCCCGACGCCGGCCAGCAGGTTGCCGCAGGTCTGCCGGTCGGAGACAGTGGGTTCTTCGACGCCGAGCTGCAGGAACAGGTAGTCGATGTCGTGCCCGGGCTCGCTCGCCTTCGAGACGATGGCGACCTTGCTGGTGACGGGCTGGGCCCCGCCGACGCCGTCGATCTGGCGCGGGTCGGGGGTGCCCATGATCCGCATCAGCAGGTCGTCGCGGGTTTCCGGGTCGGCGGGGAGGTCTTCGGCGAGGAAGTAGGCGCCCTTGGAGGTGCCCCCGCGCAGGAGCATGCAGCGCACGCCGGTCATGCCTGCTCCTTCTCGTACTCCTCGGCGGTCAGGTAGCGGACGCCGAGGGCATCCAGCTTCTCGCGCAGGCCGTAACGGTCCAGGCCGAGCTGCCCCTGGGCGAACGCTTCCCTTGCGGCGGCTTCCTTTTCCAGCCGCGCCTGCGAAGCTTCGAGTCCACTTCGGACGTCCTCGCGGCGGACCCGCATGACGCCGTCGTCGTCGGCGAGGATGGCATCGCCGGGGCGGATCACCTGGCCGCCGATGACGACGGGCACGTTGACGGCACCGGCGGTCGCCTTGACGGTCCCCTGCGCGCTGACGGCGGCCGACCACACGGGAAAGCCGAGGGCGCGCAGCTCGGCGACGTCGCGGACGCCGGTGTTGATGACGAGGCCGCGGACTTCGCGGTACCGCAGCGCGGTGGCGAACAGTTCGCCGAAGAGCCCGTCGCGGCACGGCGAGGTGGTGGTGACGACGAGGACGTCGCCTTCGCGGCACTGCTCGACGGCCGCGTGGATCATGAGGTTGTCGCCGGGCCAGCAGAGCGCGGTGACGGCGGTGCCGCCGATGCGCGCGCCCTCCTGGATGGGGCGCAGGTCCGGGCCGAGCAGCCCGGAGCGCCCGAGGGCCTCGTGCACGGTGGCAACGCCGTAGTCGGCCAGGCGCGCGACTTGCTCGGGATCGGCGCGCGGCGGATCGGTGACGATGACGGGCTTCATACGGTTCACGGTACGGTTCGGTTGACGAAATTGTCAACAATTTTGGTGAGCAGTCGGCGCGGTCATGGGCGCGAAAGGGGTGACGAAGGTGGGTGCGCCTCTGCACCCGGGGCGCCGCGCACCCAATGCGGCGTTCAGTGCGCCCCACGCACCCAAAGTGGCGTTCGGTGCATCCCACGCACCCAAAGTGGCGTTCGGTGCATCCCACGCACCCAATGCCACATTGGGGCGCTCCGAACCGGCCGGAGATCAGCGGTGGAGCGGCGAAACCTCCGCGGCGTCAGCCGCCTTGAGGGCCTCGATCACGCTTCCCAAGTGGGCCCGCGCCGCCTCGGCTGCGCGGGCCGGGTCGTTTGCGCAGATCGCGTCGATGATCGCCAAGTGCTCCGGCAGCGATACCTGCGGCCGGCCCGGGCGCATCGCCAGCCGGAACTGGTGGCGCACGCTCTGCCCGCGCAGCCTCTCCAGTACCTGCGCCGCCGTGCGCTGGCCGCTGATCTCGCGGACCCGGCGGTGCAGCCGCTGGTTGAGACCCGAATACCCGACCACGTCCCCGCCCGCCACGGCCTGGTGCATCAGTTCACCCAGCTCGCGCAGCTCGCCGACCTCCGCGTCGGAAATGCGCTCCGCCGCCTTCGCCGCGCACAGCGACTCCAGCATCATCCGGACTTCGGAAATCTCGACGGCCTCTTCCAGCGACACCGCGCGCACCCGGGCACCGCGGTTCTGCACACGCTCGACGAGCCCCTCGTTCGTCAGCTCGATCAGCGCCGCGCGCACCGTCGCGCGGCTCGCGGCGAACTGGCCGGACAGGTCCGCCTCCACCAGCCTCTGGTTGGGCACGAACTCACCCTGGACGATCGCGTCGCGGATGGCCGCCACCACGGAACGCTCCCCCGGCTGCCCGCCCGCCGCACTCTCCGTCATACCCCGGCTCCGCTTGTTGACAATTTTGTCGAGAACATCGTGTACTCAATCGTAGCTTGTAGAGAGGATTTTGCTATGACCGGAACCATCGCGGTACTGGGTCTCGGCGAAGCGGGCAGCGCGCTCGCTCGCGACCTGGCCGCCGCCGGAGCCGTCGTGCGCGGCTACGACCCGGCCGTCGCCGCCGTCGAGGGTGTCGTCGCGGCCGGCTCCGAGGCCGAAGCCGCCGAGGGCGCCGATCTGGTGCTCAGCGTGAACAGCGCGGCCGCGGCCGTCGGCGCGCTCGAAGCCGGCATGACCGGCCTGAAGGCGGGCGCCGCCTGGGCCGACCTGAACACCGCCTCCCCCGGCACCAAGCGCAAGCTGGCGGACATCGCCGCCGGACACGGCGTGCCGTTCGCCGACATCGCGATCATGGCGCCGGTGCCGGGCCGCGGCCTGCGTGTCCCGATGCTCGCCACCGGTGTCGCCGCCGAGATTGTCGCCGATTCTCTCACCACATTCGGCGCCGCGATCGAGGTCATGACCGGCGACGCCGGACTCGCCGCCGAACGCAAACTGCTCCGCAGCGTGTTCTTCAAGGGCATGTCGGCCGCCGTGGTCGAAGCTCTGACGGCCGCACGCGCCGCGGGCTGCGAGGACTGGCTGCGGAAGATCATCGTCGACGAGCTCACCTCGGCGAACGCGGCCACCGTGGACCGGCTCGTCGACGGCTCTTTCAAGCACGCCGTCCGACGGACCCACGAGATGGCGGCGGCCGCGGAGATGCTCGGCGAGCTGAACGTGCGCGCCGACGTCGCGTCCGCCGCTCGTGACCAACTTGCGTCCATAGCTGATTCACAGGATTGTAAACAATCTTGACGCAACTCTTGTGGCCACTATCTCGCCTGGCTGGTTCAGCGCGCAGACGCTGATCTACGCGGCGGCCGGCGCCTACTACCCCGCCGCCAGCCGGCCACGGCTCTCGACTGAGTTCCGGCGTCGGCCGGACGGGCGCGGTGTCCGGGCCGTGGCTGGGCGGTGTCCTCGTCGCGGGCGGGCTGTCGTCGCTCGGCTTCGTGGTGTTCGCGATCGCGGGTCTCCTGGGCGCGGCGATGGTCGCCCTGGTGCGGCAGAAGACGAACAGCGCCACGGCTTCCGGACCGGCCGGGCGGACACCGGTTCCCGGCCCGCAGAGCGCCTGACGTCTTCGGGCGCTGGTCCGCGCCCGGAATAGGCTCAGTGCTCGCCGTCTCGGCGGACGTCAGGCGAGCCGAAAGCCAGGTCCGGCAACGACTGCCCGTCGGCCGCATCGCATCACTCCAACCCGTTTGCCGTCCCCGGCGAGCGGCCGGGAGGACTACATTCGGGGGTCCGGGAGCCAGCAGGCCCCGGCGACTCCGCCCCGGTCCCCGGCGGCGCCACTCCTGTGGTCGAAGCCGTCCGGAGGGCCGGAATGACAGCCCACGCCACCTCCTGCACGAACGCGCGCCCAGCACCGGTCCGATGACCGGCTCACGGTCGTGGCCGCCGCCCGAGGACCGGACCGATCCCTTCGTCCTCTCGGAAGAGCAGCGGCACCGGGCCGTTCGCGTGGTCGCCTCCGCTTCGCACGACGCCGGTGACTGCGCGCTGCTGCTCGCCGTCCTCGGTCTCGCCGCGGCCGACGGCCGTCCGCCGGTGGCCGACGCTCCAACCGGGTCCGCCGAACCGCCGGAACCGCACCGCCGGTGGCGAAGCACCCCGCAGGCGCGGCGGCGGTGACCCGGTAGCCGCGAAGAGCCGACGGCCAGGCGTTCGTACAACCGCGTGAGCCGCGTCGGGACGCTCCTGCGCCGAACCGTCAGCGGCCGGCCAGCTCCCGGGAGATGCCGCGCGCCGCCGTCTGCACGGCCAAGCCGAGGCGCCGGGGCTGGGCGACCCGCTTCGGGACGAGGACCCCGAGCACGCCCGCCAGCGTGTCGCCGCGGCCGAACACCGGTGCGGCGACGGACACGATCGACTCGTGCTCGTCCTCGCGCCGGAAGATCGCGAGCCGCTCGCGGCGCACCTCGGCGAGGGTGCGGCGCAGGACGTCGGCGGGGATGAGGCGGTTGTCCGGCTCGCTGTAGACCGGCTTGGCGAGCAGCTCTTCCTGGACTTCCTTGGGGGCGAAGGCCAGCAGCGCGAGCCCGACTCCGGTGGAGTGCAACGGAAGCCGCCCGCCGATGCGGTAGTCGACCGGCGTCGCCTGGTGCGCGGAAAGCCGCTCGACGAGCATCGCCTGCATCCCGTCGCGGACGGCGAGCTGGACGTGCTGGTGGGTCACCTCGGCGAGGTCGTTCATGAACGGCAGCGCCACCTGCCGCAGCCCGTGGCCGCGCGGGGCGAGCGTCGCGACCTCCAGGAGCCGGAGCCCGACGCAGAACCGGCCGCTGTCGTCGCGCTCCAGCGCACCCCAGTCCACCAGGCGGTTCGCGAGCCGCAACGCCGAGCTCGGCGGGATGCCGGCCCGGCGGCTCAGCTCGGCCAGCGTGAGCGTCCGGTGCTCCGCGTCGAACGCCGACAGCAGCGACAACGCCCGGTCGACGACCGGTTCCCCGTGCGGCGGACGGCGGCCCCGCACGCGCACGGACTCCGTCACGACGACCTCGGCGTTCCATTGGTTGGCATCCCTCTCACGGTACACGGCCCCGGGCGCTCATCCTTCCCGCAGGTCAGCCGCGATCGAGACGTGAAAGGTGCCCAACGATGAGTACTTCTTTCCGCCAGGCCTCCGCACCCGCCGGGACGGCGTTCCCCGGGCCCCGGCGCGGGTTTCTGTTCTTCTTCGCCTTCGCTGCGGTCGGCGCGGGAATGGCGGTGCTCGTCCCGGCCGTGCTGACGCTGTCGGTGAAGGCGACGCTGCTCGACCCGGCGGGCGCGACGACGATGGTGTCCATCGTGACCAGCGTCAGCGCCCTGTGCTCCCTGGTCGCCTTCCCCGTCTTCGGCAGGCTCAGCGACCGGACGACGGGCCGGTTCGGCCGGCGCAGACCGTTCCTCGTGCTCGGCGCGGTGCTGTTCACGCTGGGCGCGATCGGGCTGCAGCTGGGCGCGACGACGTTCACGCTGACCCTGGCGGCGAGCTGCACGACGGTCGGCGCGAGCGCGGCCACCGTCGCGTTCACCTCGGTGATCCCCGACCAGCTGCCGCCGGACCGCCGCGGCCCGGCGTCGGCCGTCGTCGGGCTGAGCCTCCCGGTCGGCGCGGTCCTCGGCCTGTTCATCGCGCAGCTCGTCGCCCCGGACCTGCCCGCGATGATCCTGCTGCCGGCCGGGTTCGCGGTCCTCGGGACGCTCCTGCTCGCCGTCACCATGCGGGACCGGCGGCCGGCACCGGAGGAGCGGCCCGCGTTCGCCTGGCGCGACCTGCCCCGCACGTTCTGGGTGAACCCGGTGCGGCACCCCAACTTCGGCTACACCTGGCTCAGCCGGCTGCTGATCTTCTTCGGGGTCGCCGCGATCCAGGCCTACCAGGCGTTCTACCTGATGAACGTCTTCCACATCCCGCCGGCCGGCATCGCGAACGCGGTCTTCCTGTCGACGCTCGTCCTCACCGGCGCGGCCCTGCTGTTCGCTCCCCTGGCGGGCAAGCTCTCGGACCGCGCCGGGCGCCGCAAGCCGTTCGTCGTCACGGCGGCGGTGATCTTCGGCTGCGGGCTGCTGCTCGCGACGTTCACCAGCACCTATCCCCTGTTCCTGGTCGCGATGGGCATCATCGGCCTCGGCCAGGGGGTCTACTTCGCGGTGGACATCGCGCTGATCACCCAGGTGCTCCCCGACCCGGCCGACACGGCGAAGGACCTGGGGCTGATGAACCTGGCGGGCAACCTGCCGACGTCCGTGGTGCCGGCCCTGGCCCCGGCGATCCTCGCGATCGGCGCGACGGCCGCGGTGCCGCAGAACTTCCCGGCGCTCTTCGTCGCGGGCGCGATCGCGGGACTGCTCGGCGCGGTGCTGATCCTGCCGATCCGGAAGGTGCGCTAGTGCCGGAGCGGCCCACCCGGTTGCGGCTCGACCACCTGACGCCGGGCCGCCCTTCGGGTTCGCCGCGCGGTTCCTGGTGGCTGCCCGCCGGGTCGGCCGTCCAGCACGCGTACGAGATCCGGCTGACCGGCCCGGACTGGACGTCGGGACGGTGTGAGAGCGACCGGTCCGTGCTCGCCGACCTGCCTGCGCGCCCGGCGACGGCGTGGCAGGTCCGCGTCTGGACCGACCTCGGCGAGAGCGGCTGGTCGGAGCCGGCGCCCTGGACCGTCGTCGCGCTGCCCGCCGCGCTGGGCGCGGCGGCCTGGGTCGGGCCGCACGAGCCGGTCGTCGCGCCACCCGGCCGGCGGCCGGCTTACCAACTGCGGCACGAATTCACGCTCGACGAACCCGTCGAGACCGCGACGGCGTGGGCGACCGCGCACGGGATCTACGAACTCTTCGTCAACGGCACCCGCGTCGGCGAACTCGAACTGACGCCCGGGTTCACCGCCTACCGCAAGCGGCTCCAGGTCGAACCGCACGACGTGACCGAGCTGCTGCGGCCGGGAAGGAACTCGGTCGAGTTCCTCCTCTCCGACGGCTGGTTCCGCGGCCGGCACGGCTTCGGGCGCACCGCCGACGGCTTCGGCACCCGCACGGCCGCCCTGCTGGTCCTGGAAATCGATGACACCACCGCGGTCACCGGGCCGGGCTGGTGGTCGCGGCCGAGCCGGATCACGGCCGCCGACCTCATGGACGGCCAGGAGACCGACTTCCGGCTCCCCGCACCGGGTTCGCTCGGCCTGGACGCGCCCGGCCGGCACCCCGCGCAGCCCCGAACCGGCGGCCCACCCGGCTGGTGCTCACCGAAGCGCCGCCGGTCCGCCGGGTCGAAGAGCTGCAGCCGGTGTCGGTCACCCGGCTCGCGGACGGCGTGGTCGCGGACTTCGGGCAAAACATCACCGGCTGGGTCCGGCTGCGCGACCTCGGGCCGGAAGGCACCCGGCTGACACTCACCCACGGCGAACACCTGGCGCCCGACGGCCGCGTCACCACCGATCACCTCCGGGCGTTCGACTTCGCCACCGGAAAGCCGCTGCCCGCCGGGCAGATCGACACGGTCGTCTCCGCGGGCCGCGCCGGGGACGTCTTCGAGCCGCGACACACGACCCACGGCTTCCGGTACGTCCAAATCGATGGGCACCACCCCGAGGTCACCGCCGTCGTCGTGCACACGGACCTTCCCGCAACCGGCCGGTTCAGCTGCGGCGACGCGCGGCTGGAAGCCCTGCACCGGATGGCGGTGTGGAGCCTGCGCGGCAACGCCTGCGACGTCCCGACGGACTGCCCGCAACGGGAACGCCCGGGCTTCACCGGCGACTGGCAGGTGTACGTCGCCACCGCCGCGCGCACCCACGACGTCGCCGGGTTCTCGCGGAAGTGGCTGCGCGACCTGGCCGCCGACCAGTGGCCCGACGGCCGCGTCCCGACGATCACGCCCGATCCCGCCGGTGACGGCCCGTCCGGCAGCGGGTTCCAGGACGCGATGACCGGCTCCGCGGGCTGGCGTGACGCGGCGGTGCTCGTGCCCTGGGAGCTCTGGCGGGCCTACGGCGACCTCGAAGTCCTCAGTGGGCAATACGAATCGATGGCCGGCTGGGTCGAGTACGCGGCCGCGTCGGCCCGCGAGCGACGTCACCCCGCACGCGTGGCCGCCGCGGCTCCGCACGAGAGGTTCCTGTGG
The DNA here is from genome assembly GCF_055565395.1 of Amycolatopsis sp. NPDC028719. Classification (NCBI taxonomy): domain Bacteria; kingdom Bacillati; phylum Actinomycetota; class Actinomycetes; order Pseudonocardiales; family Pseudonocardiaceae; genus Amycolatopsis; species Amycolatopsis sp. NPDC028719. Next base: position 58,100 of record NZ_JBVHUL010000006.1, on the reverse strand, counting down.
GACACCGGCGGGCACTTCGGCGAATGGTTCGAGCCCGGCGTCCCGCCGAATCCGGATCCCGAGGCCGACCACGGCATCGTCGCCACCGCCTACCTCGCCCGCTCGGCCCGCGTGCTCGGCGTGGCAGCGCGAACCTCGGGCCGGGCGGTGTGCTCACCGAACCCACGCAGGGCAACCACGTCCGGGCGCTCGCTTTCGAGCTGGTGCCCGGGCACTTGCGGGACGTCGTCGCCGGATGCCTCGCCGGCCTGGTCACCGCGGCCGGTGTCGGCACGGGCTTCCTCTCCACCGGCCTGCTGCTGCCCACGCTGGCCGGCACCGGGCACCTCGACCTCGCGTACCGGGTGCTGCTGTCGACGGGAATCCCGTCCTGGCTGGAGATGCTCGACCGAGGCGCCACGACGTTCCGGGAGCACTGGGACGCCGTCGAGGGTGATCAGGTGCGCGGTTCGCTGAACCACCACAGCAAGGGTGCGGCGATGTCGTTCCTGCACACCCACGTCGCCGGGATCCGGCTGCCGGACCACCCGGGTCACGCCGAAGCGGGGTACCGGCGGTTCCTCGTCCGGCCGTGCCCCGGCGGCGGCCTCGACCGGGCCGAAGCGGAGCACCTCAGCCCCTACGGCCCGATCCGCAGCGCCTGGGAACGGACCAGCGGCCACCTGCGGCTCACCGTCGACGTGCCGCCCGGAACCCGCGCCGACGTCAGGCTTCCCGGCTCGGAAAGCGTCGACGCGGGACCGGGGCGGCACACGTTCACGGTGTCGTCGTGATCGCTTCCGGCGCCGTGGACCTCAGCCTTGCCTGGCGCGTCCGCGGCCCGAAGATGGCCAAAACCACCGCGCCGACGAGCCAGGTCCCGGCGATGAACAGGAACACGCTCCGGTAGCCGCTCCCGTTGTACAGCGCGGCGACGATCAGCGGGCCCACCGCGTTCGACAGCCGCCCGAGGCCGTACGACACCCCCGTGCCGAGCGACCGGCCGCGCGTGTCGAACAGCTCCGGCGAGTACGCGTACCCGAGCGCCGTGTACCCCCGCTCGAACAGGTTCACCAGGAAGCCGAACACCACGATCAGGATCGGGTTGAACGTCAGCCCGTAGAAGAGGCCGCACAGCGCGATGACCGCGCCGAACGCGACCAGGCACCACTTGCGTTCGAACCGGTCGGTGACCAGGGCGGCCAGGTACGAGCCGAGCGGCGCGCCGACCGTCGTGAGGGCCACGTAGAACACCGACTTCTCGACGCTGAAGCCCTCCTTGGCCAGCAGCGTCGGCGCCCAGCTCGAGTAGCCGAAGAAGCCGATCGTCTGCGTCACCCACAGGACGGTCAGCAGCAGCGTCGGGTACAGGTACTTCTTCTGCAGCAGCAGCCGCAGCGGCGCCCTGCCCACCGGGGCTTCCTCGACCGGCGGCGCGGGCTCCGGCAGCGGGCCCTTCTCCGCCGCGACCTGCTCCTCGATCTCCCGCAGTACCGCGTCGGCCTTGGCGTGCTCGCCGCGGCTCTCGTACCAGCGCGGCGACTCCTTCAGGTGCCGGGTGAACAGCACGAGCAGGACACCGAGCGCGCCCCACAGGTACACCAGCCGCCACGACCAGGAGTTGATCGGCACCACCGCGCTGGCGATCAGGTTGGTCACCGGCGTGCCGCAGATGCCGATCACGATCGCGTACGCCTGGTACTTGCCGCGGCTGGCCGCCGGGTACAGCTCGCTGACGTAGATGACCGCGACGACGGTCATCGCCGAGAGGCCCGCCGAAGTCAGGATGCGGAACACGCCCAGCGACACGATGTCCCACGAGAACACCGCCGCGAACGAGAAGACGCCGAACCAGACGGTCGTCCACATGAGCGCGTTCTTGCGGCCCCAGCGGTCGGCGAGCTTGCTCGCGATGATCGAGCCGAAGAACATGCCGACGAACGACAACGAGGTCACGTAGGCGACCTGGTTCACCGTCACGCCCCACAGCTTGATCAGCTTGGGCGCGGTGGTGGCGAAGCTGTTGATGTCCGCGAACTCGAAGAAGTAGGCGAACGAGACGGCGAGCAGGGTGACCTTGTGGAAGCGCGAGATCGGCAGGCGGTTCAGCCGGTTGAACGCGTTGGCGTGCTGCATTGCATGCCCTTCAGGGGTTTCAGGCGGTTTCGCCGGGCCAGTAGAGGCGCATCGGGTTGTCGACGAGCAGTTTCCGTTGCTGCTCGGTGGTTTCGGCGATCTGCGGGACGTAGTCGACGAGGAGGCCGTCGTCGGGCATGTGGTTCTTCAGGTTCGGGTGCGGCCAGTCGGTGCCCCACAGCACGCGGTCCGGGAACTCCGTCACGACGCGCCGCGCGAACGGGACGACGTCGGTGTAGGCGTGCCGTTCACCGTCGAGGGCCGGCGGGCCGGTCACGGTGAGGCGCTCGGGACAGCTCACCTTGACCCACACGTCGTTGCGGTCCACGAACTCCAGGAACCGCGCGAACTCCGGTCCGTGCACCGGTTTCGTGACGTCGGGGCGTCCCATGTGGTCGATCACGAGCGGCGCGGGGAGCTCACCGAAGAAGTCCTCGAGTTCGGGCAGGTCGGCGGCTTCGAAGTAGAGCACGACGTGCCAGCCGAGCGGGGCGATCTTCTTCACGATCCTGCTGAGGTCCTCTTTGGGCGAGGCGTCGACGAGCCGCTTCACGAAGTTGAACCGCACGCCGCGGACGCCCTGTGCGTCGAGTTCGCGGAGTTTCTTTTCCCCGATGTCCGGCCGGACGGTCGCGATACCGCGGGCCCGGCCGTCCGCCGCCCGGACGGCGTCGAGCATGGCGGAGTTGTCGGCGCCGTGACAGGTGGCCTGCACGATGACGTTGCGCGCGACGCCAAGGTGATCACGCAGGGCGAAGAGCTGGTCCTTGCTCGCGTCGCAGGGCGTGTACTTGCGCTCCGGCGCGAACGGGAACTCCTTCTCCGGGCCGAAGACGTGACAGTGGGCGTCGACGGTGCCGTACGGCAGTGCGAAGTCCGGTGTGGACGGATTCGCGTACCAGTCCAGCCAGCCGGGCGTCTTGGTCATCGGCCTTGTCCCTTCAGGAGGGCGTCCAGGCGCGGGTAGACGGCGCGGGCGTTGTGCTCCCGGACCGCGGCCCAGTCCTCTTCGGACAGTTTCGCGGCTTCGGCGTACCGGCGGGTGTCGTCGAAGTGGTGGCCGGTGCGCGGGTCGACACTGCGGACGGCGCCGATCATCTCGGAGGCGAACAGGATGTTGCGCGCCGGGATGACGTCGAAGAGCAGGTCCGAGCCCGGCTGGTGGTAGACGCAGGTGTCGAAGAAGACGTTGTTCAGCACGTGCTCGTCCAGTTCCGGCTTGCCCAGCGCCATCGCGAGGCCGCGGAACCGGCCCCAGTGGTAGGGCACCGCGCCGCCGCCGTGCGGGATGACCAGCCGCAGCGTCGGGAAGTCGGCGAAGAGATCACCCTGCACGAGCTGCATGAACGCCGTCGTGTCGGCGTTGAGGTAGTGCGCGCCGGTGGTGTGGAACGCCGGGTTGACGCTCGTGCTGACGTGCACCATCGCCGGGATGTCGTACTCGACCATCTTTTCGTAGATCGGGTACCAGGACCGGTCGGTGAGCGGCGGGGCCGTCCAGTGGCCGCCACTGGGGTCGGGGTTGAGGTTGAGCGCGACGGCGCCGTACTCCTCGACGCAGCGGGTCAGCTCCGGGACGCAGGTCGCGGGATCGACACCCGGAGACTGCGGGAGCATCGCGGCCGGCGCGAACCGCTCCGGGTAGAGGGTGCTGACGCGGTAGCAGAGCTCGTTGCAGATCGCCGCCCACTCGGCGGAGGTTTCGAAGCCGCCGACGTGGTGGGCCATGAACGAGGCGCGCGGCGAGAAGATCGTGAGGTCGATGCCGCGTTCGTCCATGAGCCGAAGCTGGTTCGGCTCGATGGTCTCGCACAGTTCGTCATCACTGATCCGCAGGTCGGCCCGCGAGGGCGCGACGCCGGGATCGTCCAGCGACGCGATCTGCTGGTCGCGCCACGCCGCGAGGGCGGGTGGCGCGGTCGTGTAGTGGCCGTGGCAGTCGATGATCAAGGCAGTTCCTCGTCGCTCCGCATGCTGGATACTCGCACACTAATCGTCGATGAAATTGTTGACAATATGTGTGACGAGGTTGTGACTGATTGGGGGCGCGTGTGGACGGCCTGTGACGGGCCGACGCCGGTCGCCGATGCAGTGAATGACTCATTCCTGGCGTCTGACGCCAGGAATGAGTCATTCACTGCATCTCGAGCGAGCCGCGCGGACCCGCGGTCAAGCTCGCTTGCCGCTCAGCCGCAAGCCTCGGCGCGATCCCGCCCGGCGAGGTCAGCACCGAGGTCAGCGGCGAGTCGCCGAACCCCGCAGCTCAGGAGTCCGGTGCCGAGAGCTGCACGAACTCCGGCGTGTCGTCCTCCCGCACCCGCAGGATCGGCACCGCCTTGTTCACCGGGTCACCCCGATCGTCGAACGAGATCATCCCGCTCGCCCCCGGGACCGCCAGCGTCCCGTGCAGCCGGTTCTTCGCCTGCAGCACGTCCTGGGCCGTCACCTGCGCCGGCGATACCCGCGGGATTCCGCGGATCGCCCACACCACCGTGAGCACCGCGTCGTGCGCGAGGATCGCGATGCCGTCGTCCAGGCGCTCCTTCGGGAACACCGCCTTGAAGCAGTCCGTGCACCCCGGCTCCTGGAAGCTCGCCACCGCCGCCGGGTTGAACGCCTGCGGGGAACTCGTCCACGCCTGCGGGTGGGCCAGTCCCGGAGCCAGCACCGTGACGTTGGCCTGCAGGCCGCGGCGCATGTCCGCCTCCGGGGGCCCGACCAGCGCCAGGTCGCCGGTCAGCACCGTGATGTGCCGGTCGAGGCAGGGGCGCTGGGCGAGCTCCGCGACGAACGACGTGAGGTTGTTCTCGCGGCCGGCGAAGTACACGACCTCGGGCTGGTTGCCGCAGATGTTCGGCATCATCTGCAAGAACGTGTTCTCGATCCCCGGCAGGCTCGAGTCGTACTCCTCGGTCCGGCCGACGATGCGGTGGTCCGCGTCGGCGAACTTGCGGGTGAACGCCGTCGCCAGGGTCTTCGGGTACAGGTCGCCGGGGTTGACGTCGCGCACGATCGTGGCCGTGTGTGCGGTCGGCCGGACGTAGCTCGCCGCCGCCAGGCCGTACGTCGAACTCGTCGGCGACACCCGCATGAAGCCGGGGATCTCGGAGAACTCGTCGGCGGCCAGGTGCGAGGCCACCACGGGGATCCGGTGCTCCGAGAGCCGGCGGATCGCGTCGCGGGACGTGTCGAGGCTGAGCCCGATCCCGGTCACCGCGACCAGCCGCTCCGACGTCACCCGCCCGACCAGGTCGTCCACCACCGGCTCCCAGTGGTTCAGCCTGCTGCCGGGGTTGGCCAGCAGCAGGCGGATCAGCGGCAGGCTGCCCCACGACTGGGTCGTGTTCGCCCGCCGCTGCGCGATGTAGGCGCCTTCCAGCTGGTGGCGGACCCACTCGTCGGACAGGATGTCGTGCTCTTCGAGAGTCATCGGCAGGAAGGCCGCGATCGTGACGTACGGCTTCCCCGACGTCGTGACGGACTCGTTCTCCTGGCGGATGCGCTGCTCGACGTCGGCGAGTCCCGGCGAGAACACGTAAGCGCCGTCGGTGACGCCGGTGCATTCCCCGGTGTCTCCGCGCTTTTCGACGCCGGCGCCGCACGTGCGCCCGGCCTCGCTGATCGCCGGCACCACGACCAGCGCGGCGACGAGGACCGCGGCGAGCAGCAGCACGCCGCCCGCCACCAGCAGCCACTTCGACCACGTCGGCCGCGGCGGCCGGATCCGGTCACTGCGCGCGCTCATCGGTACCTCTCCGCCCGTTCGTGCAGCAGGATCGAGCCCCGCCCCCGGCCCTGGGCCAGCTGGTGGAAGGCCCCTTCGATCGTCGAGTCCAGCGTCCCGCCCGGGTCGCCGAGCGGATCGCGGGCGATCCACAGCGCGGCGACCAGCCAGGCCAGCGTCGTCCCGAGGTCGTCGTCGCCCCGCCCGGCGTGGTGCTGGACCTGGTCGTACGGCTCGGCGTGCTTGTCCAGCCGGTTGGGCGCCGCGGTGACGACGTCGAGCTCGGCGAGCCACGCCTCCGCGGTCGCCACGTCGAACTCCGCGTGCCGCGCGTCGGCGAACGGCTCGCGCAGGTGCGCGACCGCCGCGGCGACGTTCTCCAGCGCCAGGTCGTGGTAGCGCGCGGCGACGGTCCGGCCGTTCTTCTCGTAGAAGTCGCGGCACCGGGTGTGCACCCGGGTCCAGCTGAGCGGGTGGTCGTCGGCGCGCGAAGCCAGCTCCTGCAGCAGGATCCGGCGCAGCCATGGGTGCAGCACGTACTGCGGCGCCTCGCCCGGCTCCGCGCGCAGCCACAGGTGGTCGCCGAGCTCCTTGAACAGCACGCCCTCCCCCGCCGGGTTGCGCAGGTCGAGGATCTCCTTGTGGAACAGCAGTTCCACGTCCAGCGCGGCGCTCGCGGTGACCAGGTCCTGCCGGCTCGCCGGGGAGAAGTCCTGCAGCAGGTAGTCGCGCATCGCGGTGACCAGCGGCGGCCCGGCGCCGTCCGGCCCGGCGACCGGGGTGCGCAGCGCGGCGCGCAGCGTCCCGGGGCGTCGCGGGTCGAAGCGGTGGGCCACGGCGGCGATGACGTCGGTGACCGCGCCGGGGTGGCCGTCGGTGACGCGGTGCAGGAACCGCGGCAGGCGCGACGCGGGGTGGATCTCCCTGCCCGCGGCGATGTGCACGACGTCGTCCTTGGACAACGCGCCGAGCTCGAGCAGGTACCACGGGTGCCAGTGGGGTTCCGGCTCCCCGGCGCCGGGCCGCCAGTCCGCCTCCACATCGGACGGTTGCCGCGGTGCGGGCCGGTGCAGGCCCTTCGTCCGGTGCGTGGTCGGCGGCCGGCGTTCCGGGGCGCCGCGGTGCGCGGCCGGCGGGGACCAGCTCTCGTTCCAGTCCGGGTTCCACGTGCGGCTGGTGGCGAGCACCACCAGCGGATCGGCCTCGCCGGCCCGCTGGCGCGCTTCGGTGAGGGAGCGCAGGAAGAGCCGTCCGCCCGGCGTGTGCGCGTTGTCGAGCAGGACCAGGCTGTTCAACGTCCGCCGCGAGCGGTTGAGCCCGGTGTAGTTCCGGCGCAGGTCGGCGAGGAACGCGTCGCAGAAGGTGGCGTCGACCGCGTCCCGGTCTTCGTCGTCGCCCTGGGCGTGCCAGGCGATCTCGATGAGGAAGTCCTCGTGGTTGCCGGCCCCGGCGGGCAGGGCCCGCATCTTGCCGATCAGCCGGCGGCGGTCGTACCAGCTCAGGCCGCGCAGCAGCAGGTCGGTCGCCTCGGGCCAGCCGCGCAGGCCGCCGGCGGGCGCGATGCCCCCCGCGAGGCGGACGACGTCGACGATGGCCTCCCGGCTCTGTTCGAGTGGCTGGTTCTTCGCCAGCAACGCGTGCAGTTTGCGCAACGCCGCGCGGCGGTCCTGCAGTTCCAGCGGCGCCCCGAGCACGAGCATGCACAGCCAAAGGCGGGGGAACGCCAGCCTCCCGAACTGCTTCCACTGCCGGCTGAGGTCGAAGGCGAGGTGCCCCAGCAGTTCCCGCGGCCGGCTGTCCGCGCGGTCGTGCCGTTCGAAGTCGAGGTGCGCGTGCGGAATGTCGTGGCAGCGGTCCGCGACGGCGCCGAGCAGCGCGGTCTTCCCGGTGCCCCGCGCGCCGAGCGCGACAACCACGGGCAGCGAACGGCTTTCGCCGTCGACGCGAGCCAGCAGCCGTTCGACGAGCCCGCCGGTGACGGCGTCGAGGCCCGACAAAGCGGGTACGTCGGCTGGCATCGTCCCCCATCCCCCCATACGACCCGATTCCGGCCGGAACCGTCACTATGACACGCGGTCAACCGGGGTGCAGCGGTCTCCAGAAGACCACGAATACGCCGGGACCGGTCCCCGCCGCATTCCCGTTCCGGCATTCCCGCTGGTTGCCCGCGATTCACCGCGGGCATCAGGGTGAATCCGCGGGCACGCTTTCCCGCTACCGCATTAACCGGTTCGGCCTAGTCGCCGCGCGCCTTCAGCGCGTCGTGGCCGGCGTCGAAGCTGCGCAGTGCCGCGCCGACCGCCGCGGCCACCGTGACCTCGAAGACTTCGTCCTCGGTGCACCCCGCCGCGAGCAGGCGGCGGACGTCGGCGTCGGTGACGCGGTGGGACGCGTCGCGGACCAGCGCGGCGTAGTCCCGCCACGGCTCCGGCACTCCTTCCCCCGTCCCGGCCGCCCGCCGTAGCTCGGGGCTCGTCCGCGCCGGCTGCCCGAAGACGCTCTCCCGGAGGTCGCCGGGGCTGTCGGCGAGCAGGAAGCCCGGGAACCGGTACCCCGCGCGGTGCAGTGCCTTCGTGCCCACCTTCAGCTGGCCGTCGCGCAGCTCGAACCCGAACGCGTTCGCGAGCCGGTTGACGATGTTCCACACCAGGTTGACGTTCAGGGCCTCCGCCACCGCGTGCGCGGGCAGGTCACGCGGCGGCACCAGCTCGAGGTTCCGCGATACCTCCTCGAGGAACCGTTGCACGGCAAGCAGTTCCGGGCGCGCGTCCAGCGGGCGGTCGGGGTCGATCTCACCGTGGCCGGCGATCCGCGTCAGCTCGGCGTGCGTGACGACGCAGAACGGGCACTCGTGCACCCGGGCCGTGCTCATCGCGAGGTATTCGCGCTCGCCGACGGTCCAGTAGGACTCGCCGCGCATCGCGGGCGCGGTCAGCTCCAGCAGCGGCCGGGTCAGGAAGCCCGGCCGGTACAGTAGCAGCTTGACGATGTCGGGGCTGGTGACGCCGGAGAGCTTGCCGGTGACGGCCATGAAGAGCCGGGCCCGGCGCCGGTGGCCGGTGTCCAAAACGGACAGTCGCATCAGGACTCCAGTTCGTGCAGGCGGGTGGTGAGGAAGCGGAGGTCGGCCGGGGCCTCGGCGAGCTCGCGTGCCCGCCGGTACGCGGCGGCGGCCTCGCGGGAGCGGCCGAGGCGGCGCAGCAGGTCCGCGCGGGCGGCGTGCCAGAGGTGGTAGCGGCCGAGCCCGTCGATCGCCTCCACCAGCGCGAGCCCGGCCTCGGGGCCGTCGGCCATCGCGACCGCCACGGCGTGGTTGAGCGCGACGACGGGTGACGGCGCGAGCGTCCGCAGCCGCGCGTAGAGCGCGGCGATCCGCGCCCAGTCCGTGTCGGCCGCGACGCGGGCCTGCGCGTGCTGCGCCGCGATCGCCGCCTGCAGCTGGTACTGCCCGACCGCGCCGCGGCGCAGGGCCCGGCCGAGCACGCCGAGCGCTTCCGCGATCTCCGCCCGGTCCCAGCGCGCGCGGTCCTGGTCCTCGAGCAGGACGACGTCGCCCCCGGGTGTCCAGCGGGCGGCCGAGCGCGAATCCTGCAGCAGGAGCAGGGCGACCAGGCCGAGCGCCTCCGGCTCGTCCGGCATCAGCGCGGCCAGGAGCTTCGCCAGCCGGATCGCCTCGCGGCGCAGTTCGGCCGGCTCGTCGCGCCCCGACGGCGAGGTGTAGCCGCGGGTGAAGACGAGGTAGATGACCGCGAGGACACCGGAAAGCCGATCGGGCAGCAGGTGATCGGGCGGGACGGTCAGCGAGATACCGGCGTCGCGGATCTTCCGCTTCGCCCGCACGAGCCGCTGCGCCAGCGCCGGCTCGGCGACCAGGAACAGCCGGGCGATCTGGGCGGCGGTCAGGCCGGCGACCGCCTGCAGCGTCAGCGCCACCCGCGCGTCTTCGGCCAGGGCCGGGTGGCAGCAGGTGAAGAGCAGGCTCAGCCGGTCGTCGCCGACCTCGGCGAGCCGGTCGTCCGGCAGCATCGACGTCCTCACCCCGCTTTCACCCGCCGCGAGCCGGGCGAGCTTGGCCTGCCCGACGCGGGCGCGGCGGATCCGGTCCACGGCGCTGTTGCGTGCCGCGGTCAGCAACCAGGCCGCAGGGTCGTCCGGGATGTCCGGGCCCCACGTCCGCAGTGCCCGGGCGACCGCGTCCTGCAGGGCGTCCTCGGCGAGTTCGAAGTCGCCGAGCACCCGGACGAGCGCGGCGAGCAGCCGGGCGCGGTCCTCGCGGAAGACGCGCTCGACGACGCCGGCCGCGCGATCACCCACGCGCGGCCCGGTGGTCCAGCCCGGGCACCCCGGCGACCGGGCGGACCTCGATCGAGCCCTGGGCGGCCATCGGGCACAGCGCGGCCAGCTCCAGGGCCTCGTCGAGGCCGGGGCAGTCGAGGACGTACACCCCGCCGAGGTGCTCGTGGGTCTCGGCGAAGGGCCCGTCGGTGATGAGCGTCCGGCCCTCCTGCACGGTCACCGTGGTGGCGGTGTGCTCGCCCTGGAGCGGGTGCCCGAAGACGAACACCCCGCGTCGCCGGCATTCGTCGGCGAAGGCGTTGACGGCGGCCAGCGCGTCCTCGAAGCCCGGGTCGGCGGGCTCGGGCCGCTCGCAGTTGTAGATCAACAGCATGTAGAGCACGTGCGCTCCTTCGTCCGGCGTCGGTCGAAGAGGATGACGAACGGGACGACCGTAACTCGACAGGCGGGTCCGGACTCGCCGGAATCCGGCATCGGAGATTACCAAAGGTAAGTTCTGTGCCGGTCTTGACATGACCAATGGTCAGGAGGAAAGTCCTCGCCACCTGATTCGTCTAGACCAATCAGGGAGCTCTCCCGGCGGACGGCCATCCTCAGGAGGAGACCCATGTCCCGCAGAATCCGGACCACCACAGCAGCACTGACGAGCGTCGCGACCGCGGCGGCGACGGCCCTGATCCTTTCCGGTGGGGCCGATGCCAGCCCCTCGGCCGCGGCGGCCGACTGCGGCGTGCTGTTCGACGACTTCCACTACGCCTCGCCCACCGACTCCGCGTTCGGCGGCGCCGGCTGGACCACCCGCAACGACGTCGGCAGTCCCGGCGTGGCCGGCGCGCGCTGGCTCACGAGCAACGTCAGCTTCCCGACGGTGAACGGTGAACGCGTCGCCCAGCTCGCCGCCAGCACCGACGGGAGCGCCGCCGGCACGACGCATTCCGAGATGTACCAGAACCGGTTGCGGTTCTTCGAAGGCACGTACGCGAGCCGGGTCCGCTTCACCGACGCACCGGACAGCGGCACCGACGGCGACCACGTCAACGAAACGTACTTCACGATCTCGCCGCTGAGGTACGATCGCGACCCGCTCTACAGCGAGCTGGACTTCTCGGAGTACCTGCCCAACGGCGGCTGGGGCGGCTCGACGGCCAACTACCAGACCAGCTGGAACACGTACTGGAACAACCCGACGTGGGACGGCCTGCGCGTGTCCACCGCGCAGAACCGCAGCTTCGCCGGCTGGCACGACATCGTGACGCAGGTGTCGGGCGGGCACGTGAAGTACTACATCGACGGCCAGCTCACCGCGGACCACACGACCGACGCGCAGGGCAACCCGGTGTACCCGCGGACGCCGATGTCGATCAACTACAACATGTGGTTCATCGACACGGCCGGGCACACGAGCGGCAACAGCGTCTACACCGAGCAGGTCGACTGGACGTACTACGCGGGCAACCAGGTGGTGTCGCCTTCGGACGCCGTCGCCCGCGCGGGTTCGTACCGGACCGCCGGAACGTCCCACGTGGACACGGTGAACGGCTGCACGACGCCGACGAGCCCGCCGGCCACGACGACCCCCACGACTCCGACCACGCCCACCACTCCGACGACGCCGTCGCAGCCCGCGAACTGCTCGACGGCGGCGGAATGGGACTGGGGCACGGTGTACCTCGGCGGCCAGCGGGTGAAGCACAGCGCCCACCTCTGGCAGGCGAACTGGTGGACCCAGGGCTCCGAGCCCGGGCTCACCGCCCAGTGGGCCGACCTCGGCCACTGCTGACGCCGACCCGACCTGGCCGCGGCCCGGGTCCCAGGGACCAGCCCGGGCCGCGGTCACCTCCGCCGAATGCGCCCCAATGTGGCCTTCGGTGCGTCTGACGCACCGAAGGCCACATTGGGTGCGCTCAACGCACCCAACGCCACATTGGGGCGCTCGCCCCCACCCCGCCGCCACTCCAGGAGTTTTCGTGCGCAGACGCACCTTCGCCGCCGCACTGGCCGTCGCCGCCGTGACCGCCAGTGCCGCGTGCGGCACCGACACCCCCGCTCCTGCCGCCCAGGGCGGTCAAGGTGGACAGCTGACCGTCTGGCTGATGAACGGCGACCTGTCCGAGAAGGCCACCGCGGCGATCAACGCCGCGTTCGAAAAGGCCACCGGCGCGAAGGTCACCGTGCGGATCCAGGAGTGGGACAACATCAACACCAAGATCAGCACCGCCCTGGCCCAGGACGACACCCCCGACGTCATCGAGATCGGCAACACGAACGTCCCGCTCTTCGCCGCCAACGGCGCGCTCACCGACCTCACCCCGCACCGCGACGAGCTGGCCGGGAAGAACACCTGGCTGCCCGGCCTCGCCGGACCGGCCACCGTGGACGGGAACCTCTACGGCGCACCGCTGTTCGCGGGCAACCGCGCGGTGATCTACGACAAGCAGGTCTGGGCCGAGGCCGGGATCACCGCGCCGCCGAAGACGTTCCAGGAACTCACCCAGGACCTCGACAAGATCAAGGCGAAGCACCCGGCGGCGGACTACTCCGCCTTCCACTTCCCCGGCAGGTACTGGTACGGCGCGCTGCAGTTCGTCTGGGAGGCCGGTGGCCAGCTCGCCACCCAGAAGGACGGCAAGTGGTCCGGCGCCCTCGAAAGCCCGGAGGCGCAAAAAGGCTTGCAGGCGTGGAAGGACTTCCAGAACACCTACTCCTCCGCCGCGTCCCGCAACGTCGACACCAAGGCCCCCGACCAGGCCGCGATCTTCTCCGCCGGCGGCGCCGGGGCGATCCTCGACACGAGCGTCAACACCGTGGTCAAGAACAAGCCGGAGCTGAAGGACCGCCTTGGCACCTTCCCCTTCCCCAGCGCCACGCCCGGCAAGACGCAGCCGGTGTTCCTCGGCGGGTCGGACCTCGTCGTCGCGGCCAAGAGCCGCAACCAGGACCTCGCCCTGGCCTACCTCAAGGCCGCCGCGAGCCCCGAGGTGCAGCGCGAGGCGATCGTCGGCATCGACGGCTGGACGCCCGTCTCCACCGAGCTGATCGACGAGGTCACGCCCACCTTGGCACCGGTCAACGCCGCCTTCGCCACCGCGGCCAAGACGAGCGTCGCGACCCCGGCCGCCCCGGGCTGGGCGACCATCGAGAGCGACAAGTCCATCAACACCTTCTTCGCCGACATCGCCACCGGACGCCGGCCGATCGCCGACGCCGCCAAGGACTTCGACGCCCACCTGACCGAGGCGCTCAACGCCCGCTGACCGGCGGGGTGGCCCGGCCGGTTGCCGTCCCCAACCGGGCCGCCCCGCCCCTTTCGCGAAGGAGTCCTCATGTTGCTGGTGAAAGCGCCGCCCGAAGCCTCGTCGAGACCGGTGACGCCGCGCCGGCGGCGGTCCCTGCTGCCCTACGGCCTACTCCTGCCCGCGACGGTCCTGCTCGGGCTCGTCCTGGGCTACCCGCTGGTGCGCCTGGTCGTCATCTCGACGCAGCGGTACGGCCTGCGCTCCCTGTTCACCGGCACGACGACCTTCGCGGGCTGGGACAACTACGCCGCCGTCCTCGGCGACGACCAGCTCCTCCCGGTCCTCGCGCGCAGCATCGGGTTCTGCGCCGCCCTGGTCCTCGGCACCCTGGTCATCGGCTTCGGCGTCGCGCTGCTGCTGCAGAAGCTGGGCCGCGGCATGCGCACCGCCGTCACGATGAGCCTCATCGCGGCGTGGGCGCTGCCGAACGTCGCGTCCACCTTGGTCTGGCAGTGGCTCTTCCAGCCCGGCTACGGCGTGGTCAACTGGCTGCTCACCCAGGCCGGCTTCGGCGACCTCACCCAGCACGACTGGACGACGTCGCCGACGTCGGCGTTCACGCTCGTCTGGCTGCTGGTCGTGTGGCAGTCCGTGCCGTTCGTCGCGCTGACGCTCTACGCGGGCCTGGCGCAGATCCCGCGGTCCTACTACGAGGCCGCCGCACTCGACGGCGCCGGGCCGTGGCGGGTCCACCGCACCATCACGGTCCCGTTCCTGCAGCCGATCCTCGGCCTGGTCACCATCCTGTCGGTGATCTGGGACTTCACCGTGTTCAACCAGATCTGGATCCTCACCCAGGGCGGCCCGAGCGGCGGTACGACGACGCTCGGGATCTGGACGTTCACGAAGGCGTTCAGCGGCAACGACTTCGGTCAGGGCGCCGCGATCGCCGTCGTCTCGGTGGCGCTGCTCGTCGGCCTGACGGCCGTGTACGTGCGCCGCCTCGTCCGCTCCGGGGAGGACCTGTGATCCGCCGGATCGGCCGCAACGCCACAGCCGCGATCTTCTGTCTCGTGTGGATCTTCCCGGTCTACTGGATGGTGCTCACGGCGTTCAAGCCGGCGGGCAAGATCCTGCAACCCACGCCGCAGTTCCTGCCGGTGGACGTCACCCTGGGCAACTTCGCCGACGCGCTCGCCAAGCCGGGGTTCGTGCAGGACCTCGTCAACAGCGTCGTGGTCGTCGTCGCTGTCGTCGCACTGTCCATAGTGGTCGCGTTCCTGGCCGCGACCGCGTTGACGCGCTTCCGGTTCTTCGGGCGCCGCAGCTTCCTCATCGGCGTGCTGGTGCTGCAGATGGTGCCGGTGCCCGCCCTGGTCATCCCGCTGTTCCTCGGCCTCAAGAGCGCGCACCTGCTCGACACGCTGTTCGGGCTGATCCTGACCTACGTCGCGCTCGTCCTGCCGTTCACGATCTGGACGTTGCGCGGCTTCCTGCACGGCATCCCGGTCGAACTCGAGGAGGCGGCGATGGTCGACGGCGCGACCCGCGGGCGCGTGATGCGCTCGGTCCTGCTGCCGCTGGTGCTGCCCGGGCTGATCGCGACCAGCGTGTTCGCGTTCATCACGGCCTGGAACGACTTCCTGTTCGCGTACGTGATCATGAAAGACAGCTCCGGCTACACGCTGCCGGTGTGGCTGGTGTCGTTCAGCACCAGCACCGGCACCGACTACGGCGGCCTGATCGCCGCGTCGACGCTGTTCGCGCTGCCCGTCGTGGTCTTCTTCGCGCTCGTGCAGCGCCACCTGGTCGAAGGCATGACCGCGGGCGCGGTGAAGGGCTGATGATCATCCCCCACCCCACGCGGCTGACGCGCCGCGCCGGTTCCTTCGCGCCCGCCGGCGGGCTGCGCGTGCTCGCGAGCCGCGGCGCCGAGAGCGCGGCCCGGCTGCTGGCCGGCTACCTGCCGCGCCCGTCGATCCACCACGGCCCGGCGATCCGCCTCGACCTCGTGCCGTCGGCGAAGCACGGCCTGGAGGGCTACGAACTCGACGTCACGCCGGCGGACGCGCTCCTCACGGCGTCGACCGAGGCGGGCCTGCGCAACGGCGTGCAGACCCTCCGGCAGCTGGTCCCGTTGCACGGCCCGCCGCGGCTGCCGTGCCTGCACGTCCGCGACGCGCCCCGGCTGCCCTGGCGCGGCGTGCTGCTCGACGTCGCCCGGCACTTCCTGCCGCTGGAGTTCCTCCGCGAGTTCGTCGACCTGCTGGCGCTGCACAAGTACAACGTCCTGCACCTGCACCTCACCGACGACCAGGGCTGGCGGATCGAGATCGACGGACGGCCGCGGCTCACCGAGATCGGCGCGTGGCGCACCGAGTCGATGGTCGGGGCGGCCGGCAGCGGCGTCTACGACGGCGTCCCCCACGGCGGCTTCTACACCCAGCGCGAGCTGCGCGGACTCGTCGGCTTCGCGGCCGACCGCGGCGTGCGGATCGTGCCGGAGATCGACCTGCCCGGGCACGTGCGCTCGGCGCTGGCCGCCTACCCCGAGCTGGGCAACCGGCCGGAGGTGACGCTGCCGGTGTGGACCGAGTGGGGCATCAGCCCGGACATCCTCGGCGTCCACGACGGCGCGTTCGCGTTCTGCCGGGAGGTCCTCGGGCAGGTGGCGGACGTCTTCCCGGCGCGGCACCTGCACATCGGCGGTGACGAGTGCCCGACCACGCAGTGGGCGTCGAACCCCTTCGCGCGGGAAAAGGCGGCGAGCCTAGGGTTGCGGGACACCGCGGAGCTGCACCCATGGTTCCTGGGCGAGCTGCACGGCGTACTGGCGGACCTCGGACGGCAGGCCGTGTGCTGGGACGAGACCGGCCACGCCGCGGGCCGGCTGCCGCCGGAGATGGCCGTGACGGCCTGGCGCGACGCGGCGCACGGCGCGCTCGCCGTGGCCCGCGGTCACCAGGTGATCATGGCGCCGCACACGTCGACGTACTTCGACTACCGGCAGAGCGAAGAGCCCGGCGAGCCGCCACGGAGCGACGTCACGACACTCCGGGACGTCTACCGCTTCGACCCCCTGGCGGGCGGGCTGCCGGTCAGCGACGGCACCCGGCCCGGGGTGCTGGGCACGCAGGCCCAGCTGTGGACCGAGCACGCGCCGACCCCCGACCACGTGCGTCACCTGGCGTTCCCGCGGCTGTGCGCGCTGGCCGAGCGCGCGTGGTCGCCGCCGGAGCGCCGTTATGCTGACTTCCAGGAGCGCCTGCCCGGTCACCTCGAACGGCTGCGCGCCCTCGACGCCCTGCCGAAGGAGCGCGTCCGGTTCGCCGGCGCACTCGGAGTATCCGGGAAGACGGTGCCTTGACCGCTGTGCCATCCGGGGCTTCGCCCCAGGCCGGGGGCTCCGCCACCCGGAGCCCCCGAAAAGAAGGTGTGCCATCCGGGGCTTCGCCCCAGGCCGGGGGCTCCGCCACCCGAAGCCCCCGAAAAGAAGGTGTGCCATCCGGGGCTTCGCCCCAGGCCGGGGACTCCGCCACCCGGAGCCCCCGAAAAGAAGGTGGCGAGCCGGCGGACCGCCCGCCCACCGTGAAGCGCGACCGCGTCCGGCGGCACCTGCTGAAGGTGATCGAGAACGCCGGCCCCGGCACCGGGCTGGCGTCCGAACGCGACCTGGCCGCGGAGCTGGGCGTGTCCCGTCCGACCGTCCGGGCGGCCATCGACGAGCTGACCCGCACCGGGCTGCTGGTGCGCCAGCGCGGGCGGGGGACGTTCACGAGCCCGCAGAAGGTGACCCAGGAGCTGGCCACGGGCCTCGCCGTCCCGCCCGCGGAGGGGCACTGGACGAGCCGGGTGATTGCGTTCGGGATCTCCCCCGCCCCGCGGTCGCTGGCGGCCGACCTGGAACGCGAGCCGGGCACACCGGTCCTGCGCGTCACGCGGGTCCGGCACGTCGACGACGAGCCGATCGCGATCGAGCAGCTGGCGTTGCCCGCGTCCCTGGTCCCCCGGCTCGCCGTCGCGGACCTGGAGTCCGGCAACTTCTACCGCCTGCTGCGGAAGCGGTTCGGGATCGTGGTGCAGGACGCGGTGCAGACGATCGAGCCGGCGGTGACGAACCCGGAGCAGGCCGAGCTGCTCGAGATCGCGGTGTACGCCCCGATCCTGCACATCGAGCGGCTCACGCGCGACACGACGGGGCAGGTCGTCGAGCTGACCCGCTCGGTGTACCGCGGCGACCGGTACCGCATCACTTCGAAACTCCGCTTCGACGCAGAATCGGGCTGACGCTGTTGAGCAGCACACCGGACCTCGGTCCCCTCCCCCAGCGCGTCACCGTCGACACCGGCCAGGTGCGCCGGCTGGTCGGCGACCAGTTCCCGCGGTGGGCCGGTCTCCCGGTGCGGCCGGTGTCCGCGAGCGGCTGGGACAACTTCACCTTCCACCTCGGTGACGAAATGGTGGCGCGGCTGCCCAGCGCGGCCGAGTACGCCCTGGCCGTGGAGAAGGAACAACGGTGGCTTCCGGCGCTCGCTCCGCAGCTGCCGCTGCCCATTCCCGTACCGCTCGCGCAGGGGCGCCCCGGCGCGGACTATCCGTTTCCGTGGTCGGTTTACGCCTGGCTGGCCGGTTCGCCGGCTCGCGCGGACCGGATCGCCGACCCGCTTCGTTTCGCACTCGACCTGGCCGGATTCCTGGCCGCCTTGCGCGGCATCGACGCCGCCGGTGGTCCCCGGCCGGGGAAGCACAACTGGTTCCGGGGCGCCACGCTGCGCACCTACGACGCTCAAACCCGGCGCGCGCTCGACGCCCTGGGCGGCACCATCGACGTCGCCTTGGCCCGCGAGATCTGGGAGACCGCGCTGGACGCGCGCTGGGACGGCGCCGACGTCTGGTTCCACGGTGACCTCGCCCCCGGGAACCTGCTGCTCGACGGCGGGGACCTGGCGGCGGTCATCGACTTCGGGACGTGCGGGGTCGGCGACCCGTCGTGCGACCTGGCCATCGCCTGGACGCTGCTGACCGCCGAGGGCCGGCGGGCGTTCCGCGAGCGGCTGTCCGTCGACGAACCGGCCTGGGCGCGCGGGCGCGGCTGGGCGTTGTGGAAAGCGCTCGTGACCAGCGCCCGGGTCGGCGAGGAAGCCGCGAACGCGCGTCTCGTCCTCGACGAGATCCTCACTGAATTCGTATCCGGAAAATAAATCTTCACGGGTAGCGGGAAACGGATTTCTTAGCGTCTGCTCGTTACCCGAAAGAGTGACGCCGTGACGGCATCCGGGTGACGCGCGACCAAAAGTACCCTTATCGGAGCAGGTGCGCGTTGTTTCGCATCGGTAACGAACTGCGCTGTTGGCTTCGCCTTTCTGGCGCCCGGGTGAGAGCGCTTCAACGCACTGCCGGTGCGGCATAGGATTTTCCTTCGGCCGGGAAACATTTTCCGGAACCCACCGTTGCGAAAGAATCGAGGACCATTCATGCGAAGACGCATGCTGGGAGCAGTGCTGCCCCTGGTGCTCGTCGCGGCCACCTCCGCCGCACTGCCCACGACCGCCGAGGCGGCCGCCGTCTCGGGGCTCACGAAGTCCGTGCAGGGCACCGGTTCCCCCGCCGATCACGGGGCCACCGCGAACTGGGTCATCGGCTACGACGACCAGGCCACCGCGTCCGGCGCCGCCACCATCACCGACGCCGTCGGCGCGGGCCAGGCCTTCCAGCCCGGTTCGCTGCACGCGCCGCCCGGGTGGACGCCGTCGTGGTCCACCGACGGCAGCACCTTCACCGGCACCGAACCCGCGTCCGGCGTCACCGCCGTGCGCGCGAGCAACCCGGACGCGGGGCCCGACGCGACGTCGCTGTCCGCCTCGCTCACCCCGCCCGTGCAGGCGGTCACGACCGCGACCGGCGGCGACGGCTTCACGCCGATCCTCTACCGCACCCCGGGCGGCACGTTCCAGGCCTGGAACATCTACCACCACCTCGGCGCGACGTCGCCGAAGGTCGTGTGCACCGACCTCGCCACCGGGCAGCGCTGCCCGGGCGGCCCGTGGCCGAAGGTGCTCAACACCGCGCCCGGCCCGCTCGGCACCCTGGGGGCCGGGGACATCGCCACCACCATGGTCGAGCAGTACGTGCGCGACCCGGCGGCGCCCGCGAAGGTCTACTACCCCGCCGTCACGGCGGCCTCGGTCGGCGTCGGCTGCCTCGACATGGCCGCTTCGGCCAACTGCGGGTACTGGCCGCTGGCCACCACCGGCGGCTCACCGGCGGTCAGCGGCATGACGGGGGTCGTGCAGAGCGGCGGCAACCTCTACGGCCTGCTCACCACCGGCGCGGTGGTCTGCTGGACCATCGCCACCCAGAGCGCCTGCGGCGGCCAGCCGTACGCGCCGATCGCGCCGCCCATCAGCGGCAACCCGTACGTCTACGGCGCGCTGGACGTGGTGGCGGGCAAGGTGTTCGCGTCTTCCTCGAACCCCGGCACCGCGCAGCAGCCGTCACTGGGCTGCTTCGACCCCGCGACGGCCTCGGCGTGCGCCGGCTGGGCGTCCTGGCGGCCGACGGGACCGGCCGGCAACTTCACCTACAACGCGTACACGGCGTTCGACCCGGCCGGCGCCCCGGTGGGCGTGTGCTCGTCGACGACCGGCGGTACGAACGTCACGACGTGCTTCGCGCTCGACGGGTCGGCCTTGCCGGCGCCCCCGGGGGCCGCGGCGCTGACGGGCGGGATCTACGTCTTCAACCCCGAGGTCGTCACCGATCCGAACGGCCACGTGCGCAGCTACCTCCCCTTCTGGAATGGTGGTTACGTGGGCGCGACGCTGTGCCACGACTGGACGACGGGGGCGGCGTGCGCGGGACTGCCGGCCGTGATCACGCACCCGTCGGCGAACGGCGGGAACACGCGGGACTACGGGTACACGTACGACCCGCCGTCCGGCTGCCTGATCGGCCTGGGCGACGCGGGTGTGCTGTTCTCGATGGACCCGGCGACGGGGGCCACGCCGTGCGTCCGTTCGGGCGGCCAAGTGACGCTGCGGCCGGGCGACTTCTACTGTGACGGCGGCTCGCACGTCCAGGGCTACACGGCGGCGCGGCTGACGGGCGTGGATCCGGCGAACGTCGACTTCGCGGCGTCCCGGGTGACGGTGGTGGACCAGGACAACGCGACGGTGCCGACCCCGGGCTTCGCCCCGGACGGCTCCGTCGACCTGACCGGCGTCCCGGTGGCGGCGCACCCGTCGATCACGGTGACGACGACACTGGTGCTGCACGACGGAACCGGCTTCAGCGGCCGGCTGGTGGTCGACTACGCGGGTGACGCGCCGCAGCTGTGCTTCCGCACGACGATCGCGACGGACTGCGCGGTGACGTCGGTGGCGAACACGGCGACCGGGACGGACTCGACGGGCTCGTTCACGTCGAACACGGTGACGCTGCAGGTGGCCCCGGGCGCGTCGTGCACGCCGAAGGTCAAGGTGGACAAGGAGATCTGCACGTCCGCCTCGGCTTCGAAGTGCGGCCCGGGCGGAGCCGGACCGTGGGCGAAGCAGGCGGGGGTGGGTCTCCTGGGCCTGCTGAACGCGACGGCGTACTGGCGGATCACGGTGACGAACCTCGGACCGGTGGGGATCACGTCGGCGCAGCTCGTGGACAGCGTGGAGCCGTCCTGCCAGACAGGTCCGTTCTCGTTGGCGGCGGGGCAGTCGAAGCAGGTGCACTGCTCGACTTACGCGTTGCTGAACCTGTTCCCGATCACGAACCAGGCGAAGGTGAGTTACGTGCCGGCGAACGTTCCCGCGGGGACGCCGCCGTCGTACACGGGATGGTCATCGGCGAAGGCGTGTTCGCTGCTGTGCATCCTGTAGGGGGGTGAGGTGAGCGGCCCGCGGGGAGCTTCCCCGCGGGCCGTTTGCCACACTGGAAACCATGGCCGATCTCGAAGAGCGCTACCGCGCCTATCTCACCTGCCTGAACGAGCGGCGCTTCGACGACCTGCCGAACTTCGCGCACGACCCGGTCGTCCACAACAACCGCACCCTGGGCATCGCCGACTTCCAAGCCCTCCTCAAGCGCGACGCGACAGAAATCCCCGACCTCTGCTACGCGATCGAAGGACTCGTAGTCCAAGGCAACCACGTCGCCTGCCGCATCCGTTTCGACTGCACGCCCGCCGAAGACTTCCGTGGCTTGCCGACCAAAGGCAAGACCGTCTCCTTCGCCGAGCACGTCTTCTACCGCTACGAAGACGGCAAGATCGCCGAGATCTGGTCACTGATCGACACCGACGCCATCCGCGACCAGCTCACACCGTGACGGCGGCTTCTTCCGGGACAGCGGAAGCAGCCTCGGCAGAAACCGCCGGCGCCATCAGGACCGCGCACAGTGGGACCGCCATCGCGATCGCCGCCAGGACGAACACCGGGAACAGGAACGAGAACACCTCGGCCCCCGCCGGGTCCGCGGCGTTCATGTCCATGTTCATCCGGACCGCCGCCATGCCCGTGTAGTGCATGCCCGTCACCGCCGCGCCCATCACGAACCCCGCCAGCAGCCGCAGGGACAGCCGGTCGAGGAACACCGCGAACCACAGCGCCGCCGTCGCCGCCACCACCGCGATCACCACCGACAGCGCGACCAGGCCGCCGTCGTAGGTGAAGTCGCCCTTCACGCGCAGGGCCGACATTCCCGTGTAGTGCATGACGTTCACCGCCAGACCCGTGATGACGCCGCCGAGCGCGAGGCGCCACCAGCCGAACTTCGCGCGGCCGCCCACCACCACGAGACCGGCGAACACCGCCGACACCGACAGGATCGCCGACAGCACCGTGCGGAAGACGTCGTAGCGGACCGGCATCCCCGGGGTGCTGAAGCCGAGCATCGCCACGAAGTGCATCAGCCAGATGCCGACGCCGCCGATCGAGATCGCCGCCAGGACCAGCCATCGCATGCGGTGGCGGGGGCTCGCCGCGTGGCGGGCCTGGACCGCGCACGCCAGCCCGAGCGCGCAGCCCACCACCGACGTCAGGTACGCGAGCACGAGCAGCCAGTGCCCGAGCGCGAAGTGCTCCATCGCAAGATCCTCTCTAGAGGTCGCGCAGCCCGTGCAGCACGCGTTCCATCAGGTCGTGGCGCTCGTCCCAGGTGGACGTGTCCGACAGCGTGTCGCGGACGATCACCAGGTTGTCCTGCATCAGGTCCGACACCAGCACGCGGACCACTCCGAGCGGCAGCGCCAGCAGCGCCGCGATCTCCATCAGCGACCGCGGCCGGAGGCACAGCTCGATGACCTCCGCCAGCGCGCTCGACGTCAGGTACGCCCCTTCGGCCCGGCCCGCCGCCGTGGACTCGACCAGCGCTTCGACGGCGATCTCGACCGTCGGCGCCGTCCGGCCTTCCGTCCAGGAGTACGGGCGGGCCAACGACGGGCTGCGGCGCGGCTCCTCCCCGTACGGCCCGGGCGGCGGGTCGTCGATCACCGGTGGTCCTGGGCCACCGGTATCTCGCGTGCGGGCACGTCGACCTTCTGCCCGACCCGCTCGACCAGCATCGTCATCTCGTAGCCGACCAGCCCGATGTCGCAGCCGGTCGAGGCGAGGACGACGAGGTTCGAGCCGTCGCCCACGCTCATCAGCAGCAGGAACCCCTGCTCCATCTCGATCACCGACTGCACCACCCGCCCGGCGGTGAACAGCTCCGCGGTGCCCAGCGACAGGCTGGACAGCCCGGCCGCGATGGCCGCCAGCTGGTCGGCGCGCTCGCGGGGCAGCGCCTCGTCGGCGGCCACGAGCAGGCCGTCGGCGGAGACGAGCACGGCGTGCGCGACCCCCGAGACGTCCTGGACGAACCCGTTGACCAGCCAGTTCAGCGTCGCCGTCCGTTCGGGCGGCGCGGCGGGACCGGGGAAGCCCAGTGCGCGGGCCGCCGGCGGGGCGCCGGAGCGTCGAGGCTGCACGTCGGGAAGTTCCGTCATCGCGGATCCACTTCGTCCTTTCCGGATTCTTCGGTGCGCGCCGCGGTCTCCCGCCGGGCCGCGCGCATCCCCTGGTAGTGCCGGGCGAGGCTGGTGCGGACGGCGGCGGCATCGCGGAACGCGCCGCCGCCGGTCTGCTCGCGTCCGCGCGCGACGACCGCGCCGGGGGCGAGCTGGGCCCCGGGCCGCCGGGTCGGCAGCCCCGCGTCGGTGAGCCGCTGCGCGATCGCGGGCTTGAGAGCGCTTTCGGCGGCTTGGCGCGTGCGGTCGGCCGTGGTTTCCCACTCCCCCACCGGCGCGGCGGCCGGTTCGGGGTGGGCCACGGGCTTTCCGGCCGTGGCAGACCGGTCCGCCCCCGGGATCAAGCCTTCCGCCGCGGCCGGGGCAGCCGGTTGCGCGGCGGAATCGGCGGCGTCGGCCGACGGCACCCGGTGCGCCGCCGTGGTCCCGGTACGGCCGGCGCGATCGGCAGCCGGGTCGCCCGCCGCCGCCCGGTGCGCGGCGGTGGTCCCGTCGCGCCCAGCGCGATCGGCCGGGACAGCGGCAGCGTCAGCCGGCTCGGCCGACGGCACCCGGTGGGCGCCGGTGGTTCCGTTCCGGCCGACGCGATCGGCCGTGTCGGCCGGGTCGGCCGGCACGGCCCGCTCCGGATCCGCCAGGGCCCCGGGCCTGATGGCCCGGCCGTTCGGCACCGCGGGCGGCCACTCCACCGCGGTACCTTCCGCCGCGGCCGGCCACTCCACCGGCTCCGCGGGCGCGTCCCGCCTCGACAGCGGCTTCGCGACCGGCTCGACGAACCAGCTCGTCACGACCTGCTCGAAGATCGGCGTCGACGCCTGCGCCGGCACCACCGGCGGCCGGGAGTGGCCGTTGCGGCCGTTCACCCCGGCTCCGGCCGTCGCGAGCCGGCCGGCCCCGATCGGGCGGGCCAGGTCGGCGATCACCAGCGCGCCCGGCACGTGGACGCTCGCCGTCACCCCTGCGTGCCGCGCGCCCGTCCCGGTCGGGCGCAGCCGCACCGTCACCCCGTGCAGCGCGGCGAGCCGGCCGACCACGAACAACCCCATCCGGCGGGTCGTCTCCGGGCCGACGGTCCCCGCCGCCGCGAGCCGGTCGTTCACCGACGCGAACTCCGCCGGGGTCATCCCGAGGCCCTGGTCGACGACCTCGATGAGCAGCCCGCCGTCGGCGCCGCGGTCGGCCGTCAGCGCGACCTTGTGCTCGGGCGGGGAGAACCGCGTCGCGTTCTCCAGCAGCTCGGCGAGGATGTGCACCACGTCCGCGGCCGCTTCGGGCTGCACCGAACTGCGCGGCGCGCTGCCCATCGCCACCCGCCGGTAGTCCTTGACCTCCGACGTCGCGGCGCGCAGCAGGTCACGCGTGGGCACCGGCTCCCGGCCGTGCCGGACCGGCCGGCCACCCGCCAGGACGTGCAGGTTCTCGCCGTTGCGGCGCAGCCGGGTCGCGATGTGGTCGATCCGGAACAGCTCGTCGAGCCGGCGCGGGTTCTGCTCGTCCGCTTCGAGGTCTTCGATGATCGACAGCTGCTGCTCGACGAGGGACTGGCTGCGCCGCGAGAGCGTCATGAACATCTCGCTGACCTGCTTGCGCAGGTCTGCCTGTTCGACGGCGAGCCGGACCGCCTGGCGGTGCATGTCGTCGAAGGCGCGGGCCAGCTGCCCGATCTCCTCCTCGGTCCGGATCCCGGAGTCGGGCACCGCGCGCCAGTCGACGTCGTGGCCCTCGCGAACCTGCCGGACGGTCTCCGGGAGCTGTTCGTTCGCCGCGCGCAGGGCGGCCGCGCGCAGCCGGCGCACCGGCGTGACGAGCGAGCGCACCACCAGCAGGGCGATCGCGAGCGCGCCGAGCAGCGCGCCGAGGACCAGGGCCGTGTCGCGCAGCGAGTCCGACCGGGCGCGGTCGGCCGCGGTCGAGACGTCGGCGGACAGCTTCGCCGCGACGTCGGTCAGCACGGCCGTCACCCCGGCCGTCTCGGCGGTGATCGAGGGGAGGAACGACACGAGCGCGGCGGCGGCGCCGTTGCCGGAATCCTGCAGCGTGTCGAGGCGGCCTTCCGCGGAGCTCGTCGCCGCCTTGAACCGGTTCAGCGCGTCGCCCGAGAGCTGGTGTTCGGCCTGCTCACCGAGCACTTCCTGCTCGGCGGCGGCCTGCACGACGGCCGGGCGCAGCGAAGCGTCGTCCGGGCTGCTCTGCGCCGCCCGCGCGTAGGTCTCCTCGGTGGCCAGCTCGCCCCGCAGGTGCACCAGCAGCCGGGCGGTTTCGGCGCCGGTGGCCGTCGCGCTGCCGGCGTCGGCCGGGACGAACGCGGGCACGAGATCGCCGAGGGTGGCGATGATGTCGTTGTAGCCGGCGGCCTTCGTGCGGACGTCGCCGCCGCCGGCGCCGGCCGCGCGGATCCCGGCGAGCTTGCCCAGCGCGGTGTTCAGCGCCCGGCCGGTGTCCGCGGCCAGCGGCGCGAAGCCGGTGTCGCGCTGAACGGCGGCCACCTTCGCGTCGACCGCGGCGGTCAGGGTGCCCGGCGCCCCCGCCGGGACCGCCACCGCCGCGACCATCTCCTGGCCCAGCGACGCGGTCAGGTCGATCGTGTCGCGCAGCACCGGCAGCCGGTCGCGCGCCGCGCTGAGCGCGGTCGCCCGGTCGAGCTCGCCCTGGATCCGGACCTCCGCGAGCGCCACCGCGACCAGCACGGGCAGCAGCAGGACCACGCTGATCTTGGTGCGCACGCTCCAGTGCGCCGGCCACCACGCGGCGTCCGCCGCCCGGCGGAGAGTGGATCTGCTTTCGTGCATGGCGGAATCGCTCGATTCCCAGCCGCGCGGACGGCTGACGTCGAACTCGGACAGGACGAGGGCCCCAGGGCCGATCGCCGCTCTCCCGGGGTCTGGGGAACACTTGGCGTTGATCGAGCCGACCAGCAGAAGACATCACGCCCGCCATCCTTGTCAACCCTGAGGACGGCGTTTCGGAACGCGGCGAATGAATTCCTTCCGGCCCGCTCCGACAGTTCACGCATTGTGCCTCGATGGTCGCTGCTTGTACACCGTACAAGTGCGTTCGCGCAGCTACGAGGCCTGGCGCGAGGCAAATAACGAGTTCCGCCACACTGGCGGCAAATTTACCCACAGAAGTCGCGAAGACCAATTCGTGGCGAAGTCGGCCATTGTTCGAATGGTTCGTTATTAATTCCCCTGCCGCCCGGGTGGGAGGCAGGTCCGGGGAGGCGGCAGAATCGCCGTCGTGACCGATGTGGACGACGGCGAAAGCACGGCAGGCCACGGCAAGCGGGTCGGGTGGGTCGAGCTGTACTTCGACCTGGTCTTCGTCTTCGCGGTGGGCCAGGTGGCGCACGGCATGGTGGCGGACCCGCACTGGCTGCGGGCCGCCGCCGCGCTCGGCCTGTTCGCGACGCTGTGGTGGACGTGGATCGGCTTCGCCGTGCTCTACAACCGCCGCGGCGACGACAACCGCGCCGCCGACCGGCTGTTCGTGCTGGCCGGCACCATCCCCTGCGGGATCGCCGCCACCCAGGCGCACCACGTCTTCGAGGGGCACCCGGCGGTGTTCGCGGCGGCCATGGCCGGGGTCCGCCTGATCCTGGCGGCCGCGCACCGCTGGCCGGCGCGCCCGGGTCTCGACCAGAGCCGGATCAGCTGGGGCTACGTGGTTTCCGCGGTCCTGTTCGGCGTTTCGACGGTCTTCCCGTACACGTGGGTGCTGTGGGCGTTCGCGCTGCTGCTGGAGGCGGGGTTCCTGCTGCTCGGCGACCGCCACGGACGGCGTCGCGGCGAGTCCCGGCAGCGGCCCTCACCGGCGGACCAGTGGCGGATGCTGCTGAAGCCGCCGAGCGACCCGAACCTGGCGGTCGATTCCGCGCACCTGGCCGAGCGCTTCGGGCTGTTCATGATCCTGCTGCTCGGCGAGCTGGTGATCACGGTCGGCACCGCGGCGCTGGAACGCCCGGCCGACGACGTCGCCTACTGGGCGTCCCTGGTCGCCGGTCTGGTGATGGCGGGCGCGCTGTGGTGGCTGTACTTCGCCTCGGCCGCGCGGATCTACGAGCGCCTGCTCGGCCTCTCCGGCGGCAACCCCGCGCTCGCGTATTCGCTGTACGCCGTCGGGCACCTCTTCCCGGCCTTCGCGCTGTTGCTCGTCGCGGCCGGCGTGAACCTCTCGCTGCACGAGTCCCCGCCCCAGGCGGCGGTGTGGTTCACGACGGTCGGCCTGACGATGTACCTGGCCGGCACCCGGGTGTTCTCGGCGCCCGGGAGCCCACGCTGGTACGCCGGCCCGGCCCGGATCGCGGCGCTGGCGGCCACGGTGTGCCTCGCGTTCCTGGGCCGGGTCCTGCCGGCACCCGGGGTGGTCGTCGTGGTCGCCGCGTGGGCGGTGGGCAGCGCGGTCGTGGCGGCCGGGATCCGCCACCGCGCGCTCGACCGCATGGGCGACGACCCGGTGGCGTTCCTGCGCGGCATCCAGGAGGAACGGCTGCGCCGGGCCGACGGCGACCCGGCCGGCGGGGTTCCCCCGAACCGGTGACGCCGCCGCTCGCGCATACTGGTGGGGTCCTCGGCCTTGGAGGAGACGACTTGAGCGCGCCCGCGGAACCGTTCGTGCACCCCGCCTTGTTCTACCGTGACGACGCCGAGTACCTGGCCGGCACCGTGCCGTTCGTGTGGAGCGGGCTCGCCGCCGGCGAGCCGGTCGCCGTCGCCGTGCCCGGGCGGAACCTCGAGCTGCTGCGCCGGGAGCTCGGCGCGGACGCCGGCCGGGTCCGCCTGCTGGACATGACCGACGCCGGGCGCAACCCCGGGCGGATCATCCCCCGCGTGCTGCGGGCCTTCGCCGACACCCACGCCGGTGGTCCGGTGCGGATCATCGGCGAACCGATCTGGGCGGAGCGCTCGGCCGTCGAGTACCCGGCGTGCGTGCAGCACGAAGCGCTCATCAACCGGGCGTTCACCGGCCGGGACGTGACGATCCTGTGCCCGTACGACGTCGTGCGCCTCGACCCGGCCGCGCTCGCCGACGCCGAGGCCACCCATCCCGTCCTGATCGACGGCACCGGCCGCCGCCCGAGCACCGCGTACGCCCCCGACGACGTCCTCGCCCGGTACAACCGGCCGCTGCCCCCGGCGCCGGATCGCGTGGCCGAGCTGGCGGACACGACCGACCTCGCCGCGGCCCGGGCGATGGCCGCCGTCCACGCGGCCGCCGGCGGGCTGGACGCCGACCAGGTCGCCGACGTCCAGGTGGTCGTCACGGAACTGCTGTCCAACTGCGTCGAACACGGCGCCGGCACCGGCACGGTCCGGCTGTGGAGCGAAGGCGGCGAGTTCGTCTGCGAGGTCCACGACCGCGCCAAGCTGGCGGACCCGCTCGCCGGCCGCCGCCCCGCGACGCCGGAGCAGCCCCGGGGCCGCGGGCTGCTGCTGGTCAACTACCTGGCCGATCTGGTCCGCCTGCACACCGGCGACCACGGCACGACGTTCCGCGCGTACTTCCGCGCCTGAACCGGTTCCGGCGGGCGGCTCGGCAGCAGGCAAGGTCTTGGATGAGTCATTCAGGTCTTCGGAGGTCCTGAACGACTCATTCAAGACACCACGCGGGTGCGGGAAGACCTAGCCCGGAATCTCCGTCGCCCGTTCCCAGCCCGACGGCAGCGGGCTCAGGTTGAGCGCGTGGTCCAAGCCGCTCCCGGCCAGCGCGCGGCGCACGACGCGGTTGTCGCCGGTGACGATCCGGAGGGTGGTGCTTTCGCGGACCGTCCGGACGTGGATGTCGGCGAGCACCGAAAGCCCGGCCGAATCCAGGAAGTCGACCTCGGACAGGTCGAGCACCAGGGTCGGGAACCGGCGGTGCGCCCAGGTGCTGAGGACCGAGGCGAGCTCGGCCGCGCTGTCCGCGTCGAGCGCGCCGCGGATCCGGACCATGACCGCGCCGAAGTACGGCCGGATCACCGTGATGTCGAACGGGCTGCGTTCGATGAGGGGGGACGGCGACGCCATGGGGATCGCGGTCGCCGGGTGCTGCACGACTAACATCTTCTGTACGCCTTCAGTCGCGGATGACGTGCCGAGCGGTGTCCACTGCCCGCTCGAACGCCGGCAAGTCGGGGGAGGGCGGCTGGCTCTGAACCGCACCCTCGCAGCCTAGTACTTGATCCAAACGGCGCAACCCCGCCAACGGCCGAAAAGCCCGTCGCCCACTGTCCGCCAAAAGCGCGTCTTCCTGGCGTCCGCACCAAAATCGGGCACTCGGACCCGCGCTCTTGACAGCCCGTGCGGGTGACAGTCATGCTCGACAGCGTCTCAGGGTTCCTGATATCGAGCACGGAGGTACCCGGCGTGACCCGATCGCCGCACGGACCGGCCGACTTCGGCCTCGGCAGCTGGCCCGCGCGCCGGGCCCGGATCTCCCCCGGCCGCACCGCGCTCGTGCAGCCCGGGCGCACGCGCACCTACGCCGGACTCGCCGACCGCGTCGAACGGCTGGCCGGCGCGCTCGCCCGGCTCGGCGTGCGCCCGGGCGACCGCGTGGCCTACCTCGGCGTCAACGACGTCACCGTCTTCGAAACGCTCTTCGCCACCGCCCGCCTCGGCGCGCTGTTCGTGCCGCTCAACTACCGGCTCTCCCCCACCGAGATCCGCTACATGCTGGCGGACAGCGGCGCTTCGGTGCTGGTGCACAGCCCGGACACCGACGCCCTGCTGACCGGGCCGCTGCCGGACACGCTCCGGCACGTCGTCGCGACGGACCCGGCGTCGTGCCCGGCGGGCGGGCTCGGCTACGAGACCGAAATCGCCGCCGCCGGCGACCCGCCGCCGGCCGAAGTGCGGCTCGACGACCCGTGCCTGCTGCTCTACACCTCCGGCACCACCGGCCGGCCGAAGGCAGCGGTGCTCACCCACGGGAACCTCACCTGGAACACCGTCAACCAGCTCGCCCACCTCGACGTCCTGGGCACCGACAAGGCGCTGTGCATCGCGCCGCTGTTCCACTGCGTCGGGCTGGGCCAGATCACGCTGCCGACCCTGTTCAAGGGCGGCAGCGTGGAACCGGTGGCGAAGTTCGACCCGGGCGTGATCCTCGGCCGGATCGGCGAAGCCGGGATCACGAGCTTCTCCGCGGTCCCCACCATGCTGGAGATGCTGTGCCGCCACGAGTCCTGGGACCGCACGGACCTGAGCTCGCTGACGTGCGTGCTCTACGGCGGCTCGCCGGTCGCCGAACGCGTCGCCCGCGCGTGGCTCGACCGCGGGGTGAAACTCCTTCAGGGTTACGGCATGACCGAAGCCTCGCCCGGCGTCTCGATGGCCACCCACGAGGGCACCCTCGACCACCCCGTCGCCGCGGGCGTGCCGCACTTCTTCACTGACGTGGCCGGCCTCGGCCCCGACCTGACGCCCGAGCCGCTCGGCGAGACGCCCGCGGAGCTGCTGGTCCGCGGCCCGCACGTGTTCGGCGGCTACTGGAACCGGCCCGAAGAGTCGAAGGCGAGCTTCGTGGACGACGGCTGGTTCCGCACCGGCGACGTCGTCCGCGTCGAGGACGACGGCTGGGCCCACGTCGTCGACCGCGTCAAGGACATGATCATTTCGGGTGGTGAGAACGTCTACCCCGCCGAGATCGAGGCGGTCGCGGTCCGGCTCGACGAGGTCGACGCGTGCGCCGTCGTGGGCGTGCCCGACGAACGCTGGGGCGAGGCCGGCGCCGCCTTCGTCGTCCGCCGCGCCGGCGCCGAGCTCGACGAAGCCGGCTTCCGCGCCCACCTCGAACGGCACCTCGCCCGCTACAAGGTGCCCAAGCACGTGCAGTTCACCGAAAGCCTGCCGGTCAACGCCACCGGCAAGATCCGCCGCGTCGAGCTCCGCGCGCGAGCCGCCGCGTCCTTCCCGAACGGACCCGCATGACACCCCCCCTCCCAACCCCCCTCCTTCCCCCTTCGCTGCGCCTGGAGCTGCTCGACGACGTCGCCGTGCTGCGGCTGGCACGCCCCGAAAAGCGCAACGCCCTCGACGACGCCACCGTGCTCGGCCTCGAAACGTTCTTCGGCGCCCCGCCGCGCGGGATCAAGGCCGTCGTGCTCGACGCCGTGGGCGAGCACTTCTCCGCCGGGCTCGACCTTTCCGAGCTCACCGAGCGCGACGCGTTCGAAGGCCTGGAGCACTCGATGATGTGGCACCGCGCCTTCGAGCGGATCGAACGCGGGCGCGTCCCGGTCGTCGCCGTGCTCCGGGGCGCGGTCGTCGGCGGCGGCCTGGAGCTCGCGGCGGCCGCGCACATCCGCGTCGCCGAGCCCTCGGCGTTCTACGCGCTGCCGGAGGGCCAGCGCGGCCTGTTCGTCGGCGGCGGGGCGTCGGTGCGGGTGCCACGGCTGATCGGCGTGCACCGGATGGCCGACATGATGCTCACCGGCCGCGTCCTCGACGCCGACGAAGGTCACGCCGCCGGCCTGTCGCACTACCGCGCCGACGACGGCTTCGAGCACGCGCTCGGCCTGGCCCGCAAGATCGCCGCGAACTCCCCGATCACGAACTTCGCCGTCCTGCAGGCCCTCCCCCGCATCGCCGAGGCCAACCCGGCCGAGGGCTACTTCATGGAGTCGCTGATGGCCGCCGTGGCGGGCGGCAGCGCCGAAGCCAAGGAACGGATGCGGGCGTTCCTGGACAAGCGCGCCGGGAAGGTCGGCCGATGATCCTGCGCCCGGTCGCGCCCGACGTCCGCGAAACCACCGAAATCGGCCGGTTCCTGGGATGGCTGGCCGAGCGCGGCCACGCCTTCGACGACTACGCCGCGCTCCACCGCTGGTCGGTGACCGACCTCGACGGCTTCTGGTCGTCGGTCAAGGACTTCTTCGGCGTCCGCTTCCACTCCCCCGCTTCGGGTGTCGTGCCGGACCGGCGGATGCCCGGCACCGAGTGGTTCCCCGGCGCGACCCTCAACTACGCCGAGCACGCCCTCGGCGGTCCCGCGGACGAGGTCGCCGTCATCGCGTACTCCCAGACCCGCGACCGCACGGAGCTGACGTGGGGTGCGCTGCGCGACCAGGTCGCGAGGGCCCGCGCGGGGCTGGCCCGGCTCGGCGTCGGGCGGGGCGACCGCGTCGTGGCGTACCTGCCGAACATCCCCGAAACCGTGGTCGCCTACCTGGCGGCCGCGAGCCTCGGCGCGGTCTGGGCGTCCTGCGCGCCCGAGTTCGGCGCGCGTTCGGTGGTCGACCGGTTCGGCCAGATCGAGCCGCGGGTGCTGCTGACGGTGTCCGGTTACCGCTACGGCGCCAAGGACGTCGACCGCCGCGCGGAGGTCGCCGAGATCCGGGCCGGCCTGCCCACCGTCGAGCACGTCGTCCACGTCCCCTACGGCGATCACGACCTCCCGGACACACTCGCCTGGAGCGACCTGCTCACCGAAAGCAGTGACATCCGGGCCTTCGGCCCGAGCCACCCGGAACCCCCGGAGGCGTGCGTGCCGGGGTTCGAGCCGGTCGGCTTCGCGCACCCGCTGTGCGTGCTGTTCTCCTCCGGCACCACCGGCAAGCCGAAGGCGATCGTGCACGGCCACGGCGGGATCCTCCTGGAGCACCTGAAGAACCACGGCCTGAGCTGGGACCTGCGCCCCGGCGACCGGCTGCTGTGGTTCTCCACCACCGCCTGGATGATGTGGAACGCGCTCGTCTCGGGGCTGCTCACCGGCGCGTCGATCGTGCTCGTAGACGGCAACCCGCTGCACCCGGACCTGGCGTGGCAGTGGCGCCTGGCCGCCGAGACCCGCGCGACGCTGATGGGCGCGAGCCCGGGCTTCCTGATGGCGTGCCGGAAGGCGGGCCTCGACCCGGCCGCGTCGTTCGACCTGACCGCGCTCCGGCAGATCGGCGCGGCGGGCAGCCCGCTGCCCGCCGAGGGCTACCACTGGGTGCGGGACGTCTTCGGCCCGGAAGTGCTGCTCAACGTCGGCAGCGGCGGCACCGACGTCTGCAGCGGCATCGTCCAGGGCGGCCCGCTGCAGCCCGTGGTCGCCGGCGAGATCTCCGGGCCCTGCCTGGGGGTCGACGCGAAGGCGTTCGACGAGCACGGCGCTTCGGTGGTCGATGAGCTGGGCGAGCTGGTCATCACCGCGCCGATGCCGTCCATGCCGGTCGGGTTCTGGGGCGACGGCACGGGTTCGCGCTACCGCGAGACGTACTTCGACACCTATCCGGGTGTCTGGCGCCACGGCGACTGGATCCGGTTCTCCCCCGAGGGGAGCTGTGTCATCGCCGGCCGCTCCGACGCGACCCTCAACCGCGGCGGCGTCCGGCTGGGCACCGCCGAGTTCTACGCCGTCGTCGAAGAACTGCCGGAGGTCGACGACTCCCTCGTCGTGCACCTCGAAGACCCCGCCGGCGGCAACGGCGACCTCCGCCTCTACGTCGTCCTCCGGGACGGCGCCCTGGACGCACCGCTGCGCGAGAAGATCACGACGGCGTTGAAGAGCGCGCTGTCGCCGCGGCACGTGCCGGACACGATCACCGCCGTTCCGGTGATCCCCCGGAACCGCACCGGGAAGAAGCTGGAGCTACCCGTGAAGAAACTCCTGCTCGGCGCCCGCGCCGAGGACGTCGTCGGCCGGGACGTCCTGGCCGATCCCACCGCCCTGGACCATTTCGGGACGTCCGCATGAGCACCGTCGCGGTCGTCGGCACCGGCGTGATCGGCGCGAGCTGGGCCGCCCACTTCCTCGCCCACGGCCTCGACGTCGTCGCCACCGATCCGGCGCCCGGCGCCGAGGAACGGCTCCGCGCCGACGTCACCGCCATCCT
The DNA here is from genome assembly GCF_055565395.1 of Amycolatopsis sp. NPDC028719. Classification (NCBI taxonomy): domain Bacteria; kingdom Bacillati; phylum Actinomycetota; class Actinomycetes; order Pseudonocardiales; family Pseudonocardiaceae; genus Amycolatopsis; species Amycolatopsis sp. NPDC028719. Next base: position 23,937 of record NZ_JBVHUL010000006.1, on the reverse strand, counting down.
GCCGCCGGACGACGCGGCGATCGCCCGGCTGCGGTTCGCCGCCGACGCGGGCGAAGCGGCCGCGGCTGCGGATTTCGTGCAGGAGAACGGTCCTGAGCGGGAGGACGTCAAGCACGCGCTGTTCGCCGTCCTCGACGAGGCCGCGCGGCCGGACGTGATCCTGGCGAGCAGCTCGTCCGGGCTGCTGCCCAGCGTCATCGCCCGCGGCTGCCCGCGCCATCCCGAGCGGGTCGTCATCGGGCACCCGTTCAACCCGCCGCACCTGATCCCGCTCGTCGAGGTCGTGCCCGGCCGCGAGACCGCGCCCGAGGTCGTCGACCGGGCCGTGGCGTTCTACACCTCGGTCGGGAAGCGGCCGATCCGGTTGTCGCGCGAACTGCCCGGCCACGTCGCGAACCGGCTCCAGGCCGCGCTGTGGCAGGAGGCGTATTCACTGGTCGAGCGCGGCGTCGCGACGGTCGCCGACATCGACACGGCGATCGCCTACGGGCCCGGGCTGCGGTGGGCCGTGCTCGGCCCGTTCCTCAACCAGCACCTCTCCGGCGGCGCGGGCGGCCTCGCGCACGTCCTGGCGCACCTCGGCCCGCCCACCGAACAGTGGTGGCGCGACCTCGGCCGCGTCCACCTGACCCCGGAGCTGGCCGAAACGCTCGTCGCCGGGGTCGACGCCGAACGGGCCGGCACCGACGACCGCGCCCTCGTCGCCGCCCGCGACGCCGTCCTGCACCGCCTGCTGGCCGCCAAGGCCGCGCAGCCCGACCTGCCCTGAACCTGGAGCTCCCGTGGACCTTTCCGCACTGACCGCCATCGACGTCCACACCCACGTCGAGCAGGACGGTCACGGCTGCTTCGCCCTCGACCAGGAGCTCCTGGACGCGTCGGCGAAGTACTTCCGCGCCGATCAGGACCGCACGCCGACGGTGACCGCGATCGCCGAGCACTACCGGGCGCGGAACATGGCCGCCGTCGTCTTCACCGTCGAAGCGCCGGCCGCCACCGGGCACCCCGCGCTCTCGAGCGAGGAGATCGCCGACGCCGCCGCCGAGCACCCGGACGTGCTCATCCCGTTCGGCTCGGTCGACCCGCACGCCGGCAAGGCCGCCGTGCGCCGCGCGCGGGCGCTGGTCGCCGAGCACGGCGTCCGCGGCTTCAAGTTCCACCCCAGCCTGCAGGCGTTCGAACCGAACGACGTCCGCCACTACCCGCTGTACGAGGCCATCCAGGAGCTGGGCGTGCCGGCGCTGTTCCACACCGGGCAGACCGGGATCGGCGCCGGATTGCCGGGTGGGCACGGCATCAAGCTGCGTTATTCGAACCCGATGCTGCTCGACGACGTCGCGGCGGACTTCCCGGGGCTGACGATCATCCTGGCGCACCCGTCGGTGCCGTGGCAGGACGAGGCGATCTCGGTCGCGACGCACAAGGCGAACGTGTACATCGACCTGTCCGGCTGGTCGCCGAAGTACTTCCCGCCGCAACTGGTCCGCGCGGCGAACTCGCTGCTCAAGCGCAAGGTGCTGTTCGGCTCGGACTTCCCGGTGATCACCCCGGACCGCTGGCTCGCCGACTTCGCCACCCTCGACCTCAAGGAGGAGGTGCGGCCGTTGATCCTCAAGGACAACGCCATCCGGGTGCTCGGCCTGAGCTGAACGTTTGTCCGGTCCGTCCCCGGGCACCCGCCCGGGGAACTCTCCGGGAGGTGACGGGCGTGGCCGAGGGTGATGTGCACACCTACTTCGAAGACGGGCTCTGGAAGAACCGCGTCGAAGGCGGGCGCCGGGCGTCCAACACGTCACCGCGCCGGACCGACGCCGTGCTGTCCGGCCGGCTGATCGCGAAGAAGCGGCACGTCGGGCACTTCGTCCACACTCCCGAGGGCGACGTCGAAACCGCCCGCGACTACCGGTCGCGGCGTCCACAGTAGACGAAGACCGCCCGCCGGACCTCAGCGCCGGGGCAGCACGGCCCACACGGTCTTGCCGCCGGAGCGGCCCCGGGTGCTCCCCCAGGTCTTCGCGACCTGGGCGACCATCCGCAGGCCGAGCCCCGTCTCGGTCAGGTCCAGCCCTTCGCGGAGGACCGCGGGGTACGGGCTTTCGTCGGCCACCTCGACCGCCAGCCGTCCGCGCCGCAGCTCCATCCGCAGGCGGGGCGGCGAATCCGTGTGGCGCAGGACGTTTTCGACGAGCTCGTTCGCGACCAGCTGGGCGTCCTCGGCCAGCTCGGGCACCCGCCAGCCGGCGCAGGTCTCCCGGACGAACTCGCGGGCGCACGACGAGGTGCGCGAAGACCGGACCAGCAGGCGCCCGGCCTGCTTCCGGGCGGGGCGCTCCAGCGCGGCTTCGGCCGCCGCGGCCTCGCCGTACACGGGCACGGTCCGGCCGACCGCGCTCGCGGCCAGCACCGCGCGCTGCTCGGGCCGGCCGGTGACGAGGGCGAAGGGCACGGCCGGCCAGTCGCGGACCCGCAGGGCGACCAGCGAGAACACCTTGACCAGCGCCCGATCGCGCAGCGCCAGGCGTTCGATGTCGACGAGCACGCCGTGCTCGGACTCGGCGGCGAATTCGAGCAGGCTGTCGCGCAGCCGCGGATAGGTCATCGCGTCCAGCACGCCGACGACGGAAACCGTCTCGGTCGTGCCGTACCGGGGGACCAGCCACACCGAGTTGTGCCGGGCGAGCACCGGGGGTCACCTCCTGCTGGGGATCTCGCGATCGGATATCCGGTGGCGAAGCACTCAAACGACGGATTTCCGGTTGCCGGGGCCGATCGGGGGAAACCGGCGCGGACCGGAAGGGAGACGACCTTGTTCCGTCACACCAAGCTCCTGCAGTTCGAAGCCAAGCCCGAAAAGCCCGACCCCGTCTACGCCCACAAGCTCCAAGAACTCATCGGCGGCGCCTACGGCGAGATGACCGTGACGATGCAGTACCTGTTCCAAGGCTGGAACTGCCGCATCGAAGGCAAGTACAAAGACCTCATCATGGACACCGCCACCGAAGAAATCGGCCACGTCGAAATGCTCGCCACCATGGTCGCCCGCCTCCTCGAAGGCGCCCCCGCCACCATGACCGCCGAAGCCGTCAAAGACCCCGTCATGGCCGCCGTCATCGGCGGCATGGACCCGCAACAGGCCATCGTCGCCGGCGGCGGCGCCCTGCCCGCCGACTCCAACGGCTACCCCTGGAACGGCAAGTACATCGTCGCCTCCGGCAACCTGCTCGCCGACTTCCGCGCCAACGCCGCCGCCGAAGCCCAAGGCCGCCTGCAGACCGCCCGCCTCTACAACATGACCGACGACCCCGGCGTCAAAGCCATGCTCAAGTTCAACCTCGCCCGCGACACCGTCCACCAGAAGCAATGGCTCGCCGCGATCGAAGAACTCGAAGCCGACGGCCTGGAGGGCCGGATCGCCCCGACCGCGTTGTTCGACGAAGAAGACCAGGTGCACAACAAGACCATCTGGCACCTCTCCGACGGTCCCGACGGCGCCAAGGGGACCGCTTGGACCACTGAACTCGACTACCTGATGGACCCCGAACCGCTGGGCGGCCCGGGCACCGCGCCGAAGCCGGACCCGGCGCTCTACGGCACCTACGCCGCCGAGGAGGCACCGGGGCTCGAGCCGGCGGAGGGCGACGTGGAGACCTTCTACGACGGCTCGACGTGGAAGAACAAGGTGGTCGGCAACGCGCGGGCGTCCGGCAGCGCCGAAAAGAAGTCCGACGCGGTCGCCGCGGGCCGGAAGCTGGCCATCAAGCGCGGCACGGCCCATTTCATCCACACGAAGGACGGGCGGATCGGGGAACGCCGGACGTACCCGCGCGCCCGGTCTTGACGACGGCCGGGCGGGTGGCGGCTTCCGGCGACGGTTTCGGACGACAGGGCCGCGGCAAGGGCGGTCGCCCACCCACGGCGGGTCGCTTCCGGTGCAGTGAATGACTCATTCCTGGCGTCCGGCGCCAGGAATGAGTCATTCACTGCGTTCAGTTCCGGTCCGCACCCTGAATGCCGGGTGCGACACCGACGCCGGAGAGCGGTTCCGGCTCACCCGGTGGGCATTCCGCCGTGGTCGGGGTCTTCCTCGTCGGTGGCCTCCGGGTGGGGTTCCTGGTCGTGGAACGTCGGCTCGGTGTGCTCGCTGCCGATGTCCGCGTCCTGTTCCATGCTCTCGGCGGTCACCGGGTCGATTTCGGGAGTGCTCATGACTTCCTCCGATCGGGCGAAACCGGGGCGTACCCGGCCACCGGCGGGCGAAACGGGCGAGGGCGTCACGGCCGGCCGGCCCGGCTCCCCGCGTACGCCCGTTCCCGCAGTCTCGCCAGCCATTCCGGGGCCGGCTCGAGGCAGTCCGGGCGGTTGAGCATCGGGTCGAACGCCGGCGCGTCGCCGCCGGTCTCCCCCAGGATGAGCTCCGCGCTGTCGCACCAGCGTCCGTCCTGCCGGCCGGTGCGCAGCACGAACCGCAGGTCGTCCGCCGCGGCGACCGCCTCGAGCGACGCGTCGATCCGCGGCGCCACCGCCCACGCCGCCAGCCAGATCAGCCGGTCGGCGCGGCGGTAGGGCACCAGGCTGGTGTACGCGCCGCCGGTCCAGGAAGCCGCCGGGCGCGGCAGCATCCGGCCCAGGTGCCCGCGGCCGGCCGTCGTCAGGGTGAGGTCCCACGGCCCGCCGTCCCGGCCCGCGCCGGGGATCCGCACCGCGAGGCCGAGCGCGTCCGGCAGCCGTCCCGGCGTGCCCGCGCCCTTCGACAGCCGCGCGATGACCGCCGTGGGCCGGGACGGCCACGGCAGGTCGTCCGCGAGCGGCCGGAGCTCGCCGCGCCGCACCAGCCCGGCGGGGTGGAAGGCCCGGGCGCGGCGCAGGGCGGCCAGTCCGCGGAAACCCGCCGTCACCAGGCCGGTCAACGGTCTTCGGTCGCTTCGCGCTCGGCCGCTTCGCGCTGCTCGTCCGGGTCGAGGTCACCGGTGCCGCCGAGCTCGCGGTCCAGCTCGGTGGTGGCGTCGCGGTCGTCCGGCGTCGACATGTGTACTTCCCTTCCGGCTCGGGTACTCGCCACGGCGATACCCGCGCCGAGCGCGCCGAAACCCAAGGAGCCCACCATCGCCACCGCGGTCCTGTTCGACGTCGACGGCACGCTCGTCGACTCCAACTACCTCCACGTCCACGCCTGGGGACGGGCGTTCCACCAGCTCGACCGCCCCGTCGACTCGTGGCGCGTGCACCGCGCGATCGGCAAGGGCTCCGGGAAGCTGCTGAGCACCCTGCTGGGTGACGCCGACGCCGAGCGCGTCGGGGACGAGGTCAAGGAGCTGCACAGCCGGTTCTACCTGGAGACGGCCGAGCTGCTGCGGCCGTTCGACCACGCCCGGGACCTGATCCGGGCGCTGGCCGCGAAAGACGTGCGGGTCGTGCTGGCGACGTCGGCGGGGCCCGACGAGCTGGACGAGCTGCGTCGCGTCCTCGGCGTGGACGACCTGGTGCGGGACATCGTCGCCGGCGCCGACGTCGAAGAGACGAAGCCCGACCCGGAACCGGTGCTCGTGGCGCTGGAGAAGGCCGGCACGGCGCCGGAGGACACGATCTTCGTCGGCGACGCCGTCTGGGACGTGCGAGCCGCCACGAAGGCCGGCGTGCGCACGATCGGCGTGCTGTCGGGCGGGGTCAGCGCGGCGGAACTGGAAGAGGCAGGCGCCATCGCGACCTATGACGACGTCGCGGCGCTGTTCGCCGACCTCGAGCAGAGCCCGCTGGCCAAGCTGGTCAGCTGATCTTGCGGGCCACCAGCCGCTCGACCAGCCCCAGCTTGAACCGCTCGCGCCGCTCGATCGGCAGCCCGAGCGCCTCCACCAGCTTCAGCGGGCGGCGCCGGAAGTGCTCGCCCGCCAGCGGGACGCTGGCCAGCTCCACCAGCCACTGCATCGCCCGCACCACCCCCGACGACGACGCCACGTGGTCGACCAGGATCAGCCGCCCGCCGGGACGCAGGACGCGGCGCATCTCGCGCACGGCCGCCGCGGGGTCCGGGATCGCGCACAGCCCGAACGTGCACACGACCGTGTCGAACGACGCTTCGGCGAACGGCAGCTCGTGCGCGCTGCCCTGCCGCAAGGTCACCGCGCGGCCGAGGTCGCGGGCCCGGGACCGCGCGAGCTCGAGCATCCCGGAACTCAGGTCGAGCCCGGTGAGCGTCACCTCCGCGGGGTAGCAGGCCAGGTTGAGCCCGGTCCCGACGGCGACTTCCAGCACCTCGCCGGTGGCCTGCCCGCAGGCCCACTCCCGCGAGTCGCCGAAGAGGCGGCGGTCCCAGACGCCCATCTCGGCGTCGTAGGTCGCCGACTTGCGGTCCCAGTAGCGGTTCCACCGCTCCGCCTTCGTCATGCCCTCAGCGAAGCACGAACCGGCCCGGGAGCGCGCGTTCCCGGGCCGGGGGCGGTCAGCCGAACATGCCCGGCTCGTACGAGCCACCCTTCTGGTGCAGGATCACCGCGAGCCGGTTGGCCGAGTTCATCTGGGCCACGAGCGCGACCAGCGCGGCGGTCGGTTCTTCGTCGTAGTGCTTCCGCACGCGGTCCCAGGTGTCGTCGGAGACGCCGGGGTGGGAGTCGGCGATCCGCGTGCCTTCTTCGGCGAGCGCCAGCGCGGCCCGCTCGGCCTCGCTGAACACCGTGGCCTCGCGCCAGGCGGCGACCAGGTTGATCCGCACCGCGGGCTCCCCGGCCGCGGCGAGCTCCTTGCTGTGGATGTCGACGCACCAGCCGCAGCCGTTGATCTGGCTGACGCGCAGCGACACCAGCTCCTGGGTGACCTTCGGCAGCGGCGACTGGATGACGGCCAGGCTCGCGGTGCCGAACCGCTTGGCGAACTTGGCGCCGACTTCGGTGCCGGTCAGGCTGAAACGGGGTTCCATGGTTCCTCTTCCGGGTTCGTGGCACGGACGACCACGAGATGCCGGCCCACCCCCGGCCCGTGACAGTGACGACGGTCACGGTCACACGGCGGCCGCGGCCGGCATCTGGTGGGAAACTCCGCGAGACCGAAAGAGGAGCCACCATGGCCGACCCCGCCACCGAGGTGTTCCTCGCCCACCGGAACTTGCTGTTCACCGTCGCCTACCAGATGCTCGGCTCGGCGGCCGACGCCGAGGACGTCCTGCAGGAGACCTGGCTGCGCTGGGTGGGCGTGGACCGGGCCGCGGTGCGCGACGAGCGCGCGTACCTGGTCCGGATCACCACGCGCCTGGCGCTGATGCGGCTGCGGACGCGTGCCCGGCGCCGGGAGTCCTACGTCGGCCCGTGGCTGCCCGAGCCGCTGCTGACCGCGCCCGACGTCGCCGAGGACGTCGAGCTGGCCGACAGCGTGTCGATGGCGATGCTGCTGGTGCTGGAGACGCTGACGCCGGCCGAGCGCGCGGTGTTCGTGCTGCGCGAGGTGTTCGACCTGGGCTACGACGAGATCGCCGACGCCGTCGGCAAGACCCCGGCCGCGGTCCGCCAGATCGCCCACCGCGCGCGGTCCCACGTGGCCGCCCGCCGGCCGCGCGGCGCCGTCTCCCCCACGAGTCCCGCGACGCGCTGGCGGCGTTCCAGCGCGCGGTCGAGACGGGCGATCTGCAGCACCTGCTGGACATCCTCGCCCCGGACGTGGTGTTCCTCGGCGACGGCGGCGGAGTGGTCCCGGCCCTTCCGGAACCGGTGGTCGGCTCCCCGGCGGTGGCCCGCCTGCTCACCGCCGGCCTCGCCGGCTTCGCGCGCGGCTCGCTGACGGCGGCCCAGGTCAACGGCCACCCGGCGCTGGTCCTCCGCCGCGACGGCGAGGTCGACACGGTCCTGGCGCTGCGCATCGACGACGGCCTCGTCACGGGCCTGTACGCGGTGCGCAACCCGGAGAAGCTGTCGCGTTTGGACGAAGAAACCCCCTTGCGCCGCTAGTGATGTTTCTCCCTGAGGTCCCCGGCTTTCACCCCCACCAGCAGCACCGCCACCGCCAGCAGCACGATCCCCGCGCTGATCACCAGCCCCAGCGACAGGCTGCCGGTCGACGCCTGGATGAACCCCAGCAACGACGGTGACGCCGCCGCGAACGAGCCCATCGACGTCACCACCGCGATCCCCGTCGCCGCGGCGCGCTCGCTCAGGTAGATCGACGGGATCGAATAGAACACCGTCAGGCCGGAATAGTGCGCCGCCGCCATCACCGCGAGCAGGATGACCACCACCAGCACACTGCCGCCGGCGAACGCCAGCGCCAGCATCGCCGCCGCGGCCACCAGCCAGCTCACCGCCGCGTGCCAACGCCGCTCGAGCGTCCGGTCGGAGTGGCGGCCGACCACCAGCATCACGGCGATGCCGAGCAGCGGCGGGATCGCCGAGAAGAACCCGAGGTTCAGCACGTCGCCGACGCCGGCCTCGGCGATGATCCGCGGCGTCCAGTACGAAACGGCGTTGGCCAGCGTGTAGGCCCCGCACGCGCACAGGCCGAGGATCCAGACCTTCGGGTCGCGCAGCGCCGAAAGCATGCCGCCGTGCTGGGCGACGGGCTCCTCCTTCGAGAGCCGCTCGGCCTCCAGGTCGGCCCGGACCAGAGCCTTCTGCGCCTGCGTCAGCCACTTCGCCTGCTCCGGCTCGTCGACGAGGAAGAACGCCACCAGCACGGCGAGCAGGATCGGCGGGATCCCTTCGATGAGGAACAGCCACTGCCAGTCGGCCAGGCCGGCGACGCCGCCGAGCGCGTGCATGATCCAGCCGGAGACGAGCGAGCCGAGCACGCCCGACACCGGGACGCCGATGAAGAACACCGCGGTCATCCGCGTCCGGCGCGCGGACGGGAACCACCGCGACAGCAGGTAGAGCGCGCCGGGGAAGAAGCCCGCTTCGGCGACGCCGAGCAGGAACCGGGCGATGTAGAACGTGGTTTCGTCGCGCACGAACAACGTCACGATCGTGACGACGCCCCAGGTCGCCATGATCCGGACCAGCGTCTTGCGGGCACCGATCTTCGCCAGCAGGGCGTTGCTGGGGACTTCGAAGAGGATGAAGCCGACGAAGAACAGCGTGACGCCGAGCCCGTAGACCGCCGACCCGAAGCCGAGGTCGCGCTTGAGCCCCTGCTGCGCGATGCCGATGTTCGTCCGGTCGATGAAGCTGACGACGTAACAGACGACGAGCAGCGGCATGACCCGCAGGGCGATGGTCCGGTAGGTGGACGCGCGGCCGGCGTCGCCGACTGCTGGTGGCCGTCCGGTGACGGCGGGGTGTTCGGCCACGGCTACTCGACTCCTTCGTCAGGCGGGGCGTGCGGCGCCAGTCTCGGCATCCGGTGTTGTGTTTGTCAACACCTGATCGGCAACGGCTACGATGACCGCCATGGCGGAACGCGCGGACGGCCGGGACCTGGTGCCCATCTCCGGACTCCTCTCCTACCGGCTCTCCCGCACGTCGTCGGCGATGTCGCGCAGCGCCGCGCTGCGCTACCGGCGGGAGTTCGACGTCAGCCTCGGCGAATGGCGGGCGATCTCGCTCATCGCCGCCGACCCCACCCTGACCCTCAACCGCTTAGCCCGCCGGGCCGGGCTGGACAAAGCGCAGATGAGCCGGGTGGTCAGCCGCCTGACCGAACGCGGGCTGGTCGACCGGACGACCGGCTCGGGCCGCACGTCCCAGCTCGCCCTCACCGCCGAGGGCACGCGCGTCTACCGGGGCCTGATCGCCGCGGCGAACGAGCGCGACGCGGAGTTCCTCGCCGCGCTGACCCCCGAAGAGGCGGCGACCCTGAGCGGCGCGCTGGACAAGCTGGCCGACCTGGCCCTGGCCGTCGAGGACCGTGAGCGCGCCCACGCCTCCGGCGTCGACTGTTGACTTTATCAACAGAGCCGCGTAGTTCTGGAGCCACCGAACAGGAGGTGGCCCGATGCCCGACGCCGTCACGATCTGCGAGTGCTTCGCCCGCGACGGGCTGCAGCACGAGCCGGAGTTCGTGCCGACCGCAACGAAGGTCGCGCTGCTGGACTCCTTCGCGGACGCGGGGTTCCGGCGCATCGAGGCGACCAGCTACAGCCACCCTGCCCGCGTTCCCGGCTTCGCGGACGCTTCCGAGGTCTTGGCGAAGATCCGGCGTCGCCCCGGCGTCGCCTTCAAGGCGACCTGCCCGAACCCGCGCGCGGTGCGGCGCGCCCTCGACGACCTCGACGCCGGCCACGGCGCCGAAGAGCTGAGCCTGCTGGTCTCGGCCAGCGAAAGCCACACCGAGCGCAACCTCCGCACGTCCAGAGCCGGGCAGTGGGAGCGGGTCGAAGAGATGGTCGAGCTGGCCGGGGGCCGGTTCAAGCTGGTCGGCGTGGTCTCGGTGGCGTTCGGCTGCCCGTTCGAGGGCGCCGTCGATCCCGGCCGCGTCGCCGAGGACGTCGCCCGCTTCGCCGGCCTCGGCGCCGACCTGGTCACCCTGGGCGACACGACCGGCGTCGCGACTCCGGCGTCCGTACGCGCGTTGTTCGCCCGGCTGAACGCCGGGCCGCCCGTGGTCGCGCACTTCCACAACACCCGCGGCACCGGCATCGCCAACGCCGTCGCGGCCCTCGAGGCCGGCTGCCGGAACTTCGACACCGCGATGGGCGGCGTCGGCGGTCACCCGTCGACGATCCGGTACGGCGCCGGGCTCACCGGCAACGTCTGCACCGAAGATCTCGTCAGCCTGTTCGCCGCGATGGGCGTCGACACCGGCCTCGACCTCGACCTGCTGGCCAAGGCGTCAGCCGCCTGCGAAGACGCGCTCGGCCGTCCCCTGCACAGCATGGTGGCCCGCGCCGGCTTCACCCCGACCCCGAACCAGGAGACCCCGTGACCGTCATCGTCGAGGACCACGGACCCGTCCGCGTCCTGACCCTGAACCGGCCCGAAAAGCTCAACGCGCTCGACACGGCGCTGACCCGCTCGCTCAGCGCAGCGTTCACCGCCGCCGACGCCGACCGGGACGTCCGCGCGGTCGTGCTCACCGGCGCCGGCCGCGGCTTCTGCGCCGGAGCCGACCTCGGCGAGTTCTCATCCCTGACGCCCGAGCACGCCGACGCCGTCCTCGAGCGCGCCGCGCTCACCGCGAAGTTGCAGGTCCAGGCGCGGCAACTGCGCGTCCCGGTCGTGGCGGCCGTGCGCGGGGCCGCGGTCGGCGGCGGCGCGGGGCTGGCCATCGGCGCGGACATGGTCGTCGCCGGCACCGACCTGAAGTTCGGCTACCCCGAGCTCAAGCACTCGATCGTTCCCGCGCTGGTGATGACCGGGCTCGTCCAGCACCTGGGCCGCAAGCTCGCGTTCGAGCTGGTCAGCACCGGCCGCCTGCTCACCGCGGCCGAAGCCTTCGAGCACGGCCTGGTCAACCGCGTCGTCGCACCGGACGAGGTACTGCCCGCCGCGCTGGAGATCGCCGAGCAGTGGGCCAAGGTCGAGCCGCGGGCCATCGCAGCCGCGAAGGACCTGCTCTACCGCGTCGCCGACCTGCCGACCGACGCCGCGATGCGCGCCGGCCAGGACGTCAACGCGCTGATGCGGGGGTTCCGCGCATGACCGGCCCGCTGTCCGGCATCACCGTGCTGGACTTCTCCCGCGTCCTCGCCGCTCCCCTGGCGACCCAGGTCCTCGCCGAGCTGGGCGCCACCGTGATCAAGGTCGAGCGGCCGGGGTCCGGCGACGAGACCCGCGGCTTCGAACCTCGGCTGCCCCACGGCGAAAGCGCGTACTTCTTCGCGTTCAACCGCGGCAAGAAGTCCGTGACGCTCGACCTCAAGAACCCTCGCGGCCAAGAAGTCGCGCGAAAGCTGGCTTCACGCGCCGACGTCGTCGTCGAGAACTTCCTGCCCGGCGCGATGGACCGTCTCGGCCTCGGGTACGCGGACCTCTCCGCCGCGAACCCCGGGCTGGTCTACGTCTCGGCCACCGGGTTCGGGCAGACCGGCCCGGACCGCGACCGCAAGGGCTACGACACGGTCTTCCAGGCGCTGTCCGGCGTGATGGCGATGACCGGCGAGCCGGCCGGGCCGCCGTCGAAGACCGGGATCCCGGTGGCGGACCTGACGTCCGGGCTCTGGGTGGTCATCGCGGTGCTGTCCGGGCTGGCCGGGCGCACGACATCGAGCCGGGGCCGCCACCTGGACGTGTCCATGATGGACGTGCAGCTGAGCCTGCACGCCCTCAACGCCGCCCGGCTCTTCGCGCTCGGCGAGGACCCGGTGCGGACCGGCACCGAGCACCCCGGCCGCGTGCCGTCGGCCGCGTTCCAGGCCGGTGACGGCGAATGGCTGCACATCAGCGGCAGCGACCAGCACTGGGGTCCACTGTGCACGGTCCTCGGCCTCGACGACCTCGCCGCGGATCCCGCGCTGCGCGGCAACTCCGGCCGGGTCGAGCAGCGCGCGCGGGTCATGAAGGCGCTGCGCGGCGCCATCGCCCAGCACGACCGGGACCCGCTCGTGAAGGAGCTGCGCGCGGCCGACGTCCCGGCCGGCGCGGTCCGCTCGGTGCGGGAAGCCCTCGCCGATCCGCACGCCCTCGCGCGCGGGGTCGTCGGCGAGTTCACCCACCCGTCGGAGGGGACGTTCCCGGCGCTGCGGACGCCGTTGCGCGAGACTGCGGGAGAGGCTCCGGTGCCGGGCGTGCCCCCGCTGCTCGGCGCCGACACCGACGACGTCCTGGCGGAGCTGGGGCTCGCCCCTGCCGAAATCGAGGACCTGCGGACCGACGGGGTGATCGGATGACCGAGCGCGTGTGCGTCTCCTCCGAAGACGGCATCGCCCGGGTCGAGCTGGCCCGGCCCGAGGCCCGCAACGCCCTCGACCTGCCGATGTGCCACCAGCTGCGGGAGGCGTTCGAGTCGCTCGACGACGACGTCCGGGTGGTGCTGCTGAGCGGCCGCGGGCCGGTGTTCTGCGCGGGCGCCGACCTCAAGGAACGCGCCGGCAAGGACGCCGCCTGGGTCCGACGCCGCCGCGTCGCCTCCTTCGCCGCGTACTCGGCGATCGAGCAGTGCCGGGTGCCGGTCGTGGCTCTCGTGCAGGGCGCGGTCGTCGGCTCGGGCGGCGAGATCACCCTCGCCGCCGACTTCGCGCTGGCCGCTTCGGGAACCGTCTTCCGGTTCCCGGAGCCACACTGGGGTACCGTCGGCGCGACCCAGCGCCTGCAGCGCGCCATCGGCAAGCGCCGGGCCAAGGAGCTGCTGTTCACCAACCGCGCGCTCGACGCCGAAGAGGCCGCCGACCTCGGCGTCGTCACCCGTGTCGTGCCGGGTGACGAGTTGCGCGCGGCCGGGGACGAGACGGCCGCGAGCATCGCGAAGGCACCGCCGCTGGCCATCTCGCTCACCAAGCGAGCGGTCGACCTCGGCTCGGAAACCGACCTCGACCGCGGGATCCGGATCGAAATGGCGGCCATCGAACAGTGCCTCGCCGACGGCGGCTGGCGCGACGGCGTCGCCCGCTTCACCGCCGGGAACGGAGAACCGCGATGACCGACCTGCGCACCGCCTGCCCGCTCACCACCCACGAGGTCCTCGCCCGCGCGGCCCTGCTCGCACCGGACGTCGAAGCCGTCGTCACGGCTTCGGAGCGGATCACCTACGGCGAGCTGGCCGCCCGGGTCACCCGGATCCGGGCCGGGCTGGCCGCCGCCGGGATCGGCCGCGGCGACCGCGTCGGCCTCTGCCTCGGCAACGGCCCGGACTGGGTGGCGCTGTTCCACGCGATCGGCGCGGCGGGCGCGGTCGCCGTGCCGGTCAACACGCGGTTCACCGCCGACGAGGTGCGGTACACGCTCGAGCACGCGCGGGTGCGCACGCTGTTCGTCGCTTCCCGGGTGCTCAATGTGGACTTCGCCGGGATGCTGCGGGAGATCGGCGTCGAGTCGCTTCCTTCCTTGGAGAAGGTCGTGGTGCTCGGCGACGATGTACCTGCTTTCGCTTCTTCGTGGGACGAGTTCCTTTCCGTTCCTTCGGAGGCTCCCGCGCCGGCCGGTTCTCCGGACGACCTCCTGCTGGTGCAGTACACCTCCGGGACGACGTCGCGGCCGAAGGGCGTCCTGCTTACCCACCGCAGCATGTGCGCGGACGCGTTCTTCTCCGGCGCGCGGATGGGACTGCGCCCCGGCGACCGGTTCCACTCGGCGCGGCCGTTCTTCCACGTCGCCGGCAGCACGCTGTCGGTGCTCGCGTCGGCCCAGCACGCGACGACGCTGGTGACGATGCCGAAGTTCGAGCCGGAAGAAGCGTTGCGGCTGCTGGAAACCGAGCGCTGCACGCATTTCTCCGGCAACGACACCATCGCGCTGCTGCTGCTCAACCACCCCTCGCGCGCGCAGCGCCGGTTGTCGCTGCGCGGCGCGTGGGTGGCGGCGTCGCCGACCGTGATCCGGCGGGTCATCGACGAGCTGGGCGCGCACGAATGCGTTGCGGGGTACGGGCTTTCCGAGGCGTCGCCGAACGTCGCGCAGTCGGCGTGGTGGGAGCCCCCGGAGATCCGCGCCTCCGGGGCGATGGCCGTGCAGCCGGGGATCGAGGTGCGGATCCGCGCGTTCGACGCCGACCGTGACTGCGGCCCGGGCGAGCCGGGCGCGGTGCTGGTGCGCGGCTGGAACGTGATGGCGGGCTACCTCGACGACCCGGTGAAGACGGCCGAGACGATCGACGCGGACGGCTGGCTGTCCACCGGCGACGTCGGCCTGCTCGACGAGTCCGGGCGGTTCCACTTCACCGGCCGGACGAAGGACATCATCCGCGTCGGCGGCGAGAACGTGGCGCCCGCGGACATCGAGGACACCCTGCACCGGCACCCGCTGGTCCGGCAGGCGGCGGTGGTCGGCGTCCCGGACGCGCGGCTGGTGGAGGTGCCGTTCGCGTTCGTCGTGCTGACGTCGCCCGAGATCACCGAGGCCGAGCTGCTGGGCTGGGCGCGGGCGCGGATGGCGGGGTTCAAGGTGCCGCGGCACCTGCGGATCGTCGACGGTTTCGAGGGCATCGGGATGACGGCGAGCTCGAAGGTGCAGAAGAACCGGCTGGCCGCGCACGCGCGTTCCCTGCTGGAGGAGGCGTGATTTCCACCGCAGTGACCCGGTTGCTGGGCATCGACCTGCCGATCGTGCAGGCCGGGATGTCGTGGGCGTCGTCGAGTTCGGCGTTGCCCCTGGCCGTGTCGAACGCGGGCGGCCTCGGCGTGGTGGCGGCGGGCCCGATGCGGCTGCCCGATTTGGACCGCGTGCTGGAGGAAATGACGGCGGGCACGGACAAGCCGTGGGCGGTGAACCTCCCGCTGTACCGCGCCGGCGCCGACGAGGTGATCGACCTGGTGCTGCGCCACCGGCCGCCGGTCCTGATCGCGTCGCAGGGCGGGCCGCGGCGGTACCTGGCCCGGTTCCACGACCTCGGGACGCGCTGCCTGCACGTGGTGGCCGGAGTGGACCATGCGGTGAAGGCGGCCGCCGCCGGCGTGGACGGGCTGGTGGTGGTCGGCGCCGAGGCGGGCGGGCACCCCCCGCCCGCGATGGTCGCGACTTCGGTTTTGGTGCGGGCGGTGGCCCGGGCGGTTTCCGTGCCGCTGATCGCTTCCGGCGGCATCGCCGACGGTTTCGGATTGGCGGCGATGCTGGCCCTGGGCGCGGACGCCGCCCAGTTCGGCACGCGGTTCCTGGCCAGCACGGAGGCGTCGGTGCACCCGGCGTACAAGGACGCGGTGCTCTCGGCCGGCGTCGACGGCACGCGGACGGTCGGCCAGGGCCTGGGCGTCATCCGGGCCCTGGACAACGACTTCACCACCCGGATGCTGTCCCTGGAGGCGTCCGGCGCGGACGAGCCGTTGCGGCGCAAGACTTTCCAGGCGTCTTCGTTGAAGGACGCGGCCCTCCACGGTGACGTCGCGGAGGGCAAGCTCGAGGCGGGGCAGTCGGCGGGCTTGATCGACGCGGTGCTCCCGGCGGCCGGGATCGTGGCCGGGATCGTGCGGGAGTACGGGGAAGCCCGCGCCGGCCTCCCGCCGGTCGGCTAGGTTGCCGGGGTGTTCCGAGACTTCAACTTCAAGCTGGTCGTCGTCGAAAAGCTGATGTACGACGACCAGGTGCTGACGCCGGCGTTCCGCTTCGCCGACCTGGTTCCGGGCGACGCCTGGCAGTACGTGTACGACCGCGGGCTCGCCTACCAGGTGCAACCCGAGGCCCGTGCGTACTTCGAGGCACTGGACATCAGCCCGGAGCTGCTCGCGACCGTCGACGAGCTGGTCCTCGACGGCGGTCTGCAGGTGTACCACGAGTGCGCCCCGGTGTGGGATGGCGAGGACGACCTGTTCGACATCACGTCGCTGGCGGACCTGGCTCTGGTTCCCCGTCTGCGCCGGGTGGTGAATGCGGAGTTCCTGGGTCCTGACCTGCGGGCCGAACTGGAGTCGCACGGCATCGAAGCAGCCTGACGCACGCGGGCGCCGGCGCCCGCCGCGGCTTCGCCGTGCGGACCGGGGCGGTCCCGGTCCGCACGGCGGCCGAACTCACTCCGTGGCGTCGGCCGCCGCCGTGATCACCTCGGCCACCGTGGCCGGCTGGGAGACCGCGACCGCGTGCGACGCGTCGATCCGGCGGACCGTCGAGGACGCGCGCTCGGCCATGAACTCCTGCGCCGCCGCCGGGATCGCGTTGTCCTGGTTGGCGATCAGCGTCCACGACGGGAGCTTCGTCCACGCGGGCGTGCCCTCGAACGGCGCCGCCAGTGCCTGCTGCGCGACCGGCCTCTGGGTGACCGCCAGGATCGCGGCGGTCTCCGCCGGGACGTCGGCCGCGAAGACCTCGGCGAAGTCCTCCAGCTTGATCGACAGCTCCGGCGCGTCGCCGTGGACCAGGACGTTCGTGGTGTCCGGGCCGAGCTTGGCGCCCGGGTAACGGCCGGACAGCTCGAAGACGCTCTCGCCCGCGTCGGGCTGGAACGCGGCGATGTAGACCAGGGCGCGGACGTTCGGCGTCTCGGTGGCCGCGCGGGTGATCAGCGCTCCGCCGTAGGAGTGGCCGGCGAGGACCACCGGGCCTTCGACGTTCTTGACGACGTCCGCGACGTAGGCCGCGTCGGACTCGACGCCGCGCAGCGGGTTGGCCACCGCGACGACCGGGAAGCCCTGCTCCCGCAGCTTCGCGACGACGCCGGTCCAGCTCGACGAGTCGGCGAAAGCGCCGTGGACCAGGACGATGGTGGGCTTGCTCATGGCTGGCTCCTCAGAGAGAACGACTGGTCTTTCTGTCTGCATACTCTGGCCGCCCGGGACCGCCGTGGCAATGTGACGTAGCCGATCTGGCAGAACGACCAGTCTTTCTCTATGCTCGCGAGATGAGGTCTGCCGAGGTGCACCCGAAGGACCGGTTGCTGGCCACCGCGTCCCGGCTCTTCTACGCCGAGGGCATCCACGCGGTCGGCGTCGAGCGCCTGGTCAGCGAGGCGGCGGTGACGCGGGCGACGTTCTACCGGCACTACCCCACCAAGGACGACCTGGTGGCGGCGTACCTCGCCGAGACGAGCCGGCAGATCCGCGCGGCGGTCGACGAGGCCCGCGCGGGCAAGCCGCCTCGCGAAGCGCTGGCGTCGGCGCTGGCGGTGGTGGGCGAAGCGACGTGCGGCGAGGATTTCCGCGGCTGCCAGTTCCTCAACGCGGCGGCGGAGTACCCCGACGCCGAGTCCCGGGTCCGTCAGGTGATCGACGACCACCGCCAGTGGTTCTTCGAGGTCCTCCGCGACGAGGCGGCGGCACTGGGCCACCCGGAACCCGACCACGCGGCCCGGGTCCTGGTCCTCCTCCGCGACGGCGCCCTCCACGGCGGAGAACTGGACGACGCGAAGACGGTGCGGGCCACGCTCCGGCGCGCGGTCGAGGACTTCTTCCCCGCCTGAGCCGGCGGAAGCGACACGGCCTGGGGGGCAGCCGTGGCCTCTCCGTCCCGAGGCGACCGAACTCACTCCCGCGCTTCCCCACCCGGGCCACCACCTCCGCCCGTGCTGGAATGAAGCCGTGCCGCCCGAAGACCCGCTTCCCCGCACCGTCCGGCCACGGGCCCTGCTCTTCGCCCTGCCCGCCGCCGGACGCCGGTGGAGTGCCGGGCTCCGGGCCGCGGCCGCGGTCGCGATTCCCGGCGCCGGCACCGTCCTCGCCGGACACGCCGACGTCGCCCTCTTCGTCACCTTCGGCGCCTTCGCCGTCCTCTACGGCGAAGGCCGCCCCTACCGCGTCCGGACCCGGGTCGTCCTCACCGCCTCCGCCCTGCTCTTGCTCGCGGCGGGACTCGGCACGGCCGTCGGCGGCATCAAGTCCCCAGCGGCCATCATCGTCGTGGTCACCGCGGTCGCCGTCCTCGCCGTCTACACCGTCGACGCCCTGCGCCTCGGGCCGCCCGGCGCGCTGTTCTTCGCGCTCGTCTGCGGCGGCGCGCTGGTGGCGACCGAAGCCGGCGCCGACCCCGTGACCCTGCTCGGCTGCACCGCGCTCGGCTGCACGTCCTCCGTCATCGTGTCGATGGCCGGCCGGAGCAAGCCGGAGCGCATCGCCGTGCAGAAGGCGGTCAAGGCGGTCGACGCGGTGACCGAAGACGCCGGCGTGGAAGCCCGCCACGCCGCGGGCTCGGCGATCTCCGCGGCCTGGAACGCGGTCCACGACGCCCGCCAAGGCCCGGACTCCGACCTGGCGAAGACGCTCATCGCCGCCCACCGGCGGTTCGCGGACGCGACCGGCGGCGAAACCGGCGTGCTGCCCCTTCCCCGCCCCAGCGTCGGCTACCGGCTGCGGCGGTCGGCGTCGCTGCGCTCCCACGCCACGGTGACGGCGCTGCGCGTGGGCGCCACCTGCGCGCTCGCCGGGAGCCTCAGCGCCTCCCTCGGGCTGACGCGCCCGCACTGGGCGATCCTCAGCGCGCTGGTCGTCCTGCAGCAGGGCACCGACCGCGTCCGCGCGAACGTGCGCGGCCTGCAGCGCTTCGCCGGGACCGCCGTCGGCCTCGGCGTGTTCGCCGGGCTGTCCCTGCTCGAACCCACCGGCCTCGCCCTGGTCGCCGCGATCGCCGGGCTCCAGTTCTGCATCGAGCTGTTCGTCCCGCGCAACTACGCGGTGGCCGTCGTGTTCATCACGCCGGTGGCGCTGCTGGCCGGCGGCGCCGCGGTGACCGGCGCGGTCGGCCCGGTGATCCGCGACCGCCTGGTGGAGACCCTGATCGGTGTCGCGCTCGCGGTGCTGTCGCAGTACCTGCTCGCCCCGAAGGCGCACCGCGGGACGTTCCACTGGACCGAAGCCCGCGTCCGCGCCACGGCCCGGACCCTGCTCGCGCACGGCCCGGCGGCCCCCGTTCACCGGCGCGACCTGCAGTTCGAGCTGGAAGGCACGACCCGGGCCGCGATCGACTCGGCCCACAACGACCCCGCCTGGACGCGGCGGCACTGGCCCGCGCACGCGAAGCTCGTCCACCTCGGCTACGACCTGCTCGCGGCCTGCTGGGCGACCGCACCGGGCGCGCCGCTCGCGGGTGACTGGGAACAGGCGTTCAAACAGCTTTCACCTGCGAAGACCCAGCGGAACTAGGCCGAACGGGTTACCGTCGAGGAAGCACAGACGGAGGTCCGGCATGGCTGCTCACGACGCGTCGCGCGTTCCGGCGTGGATCGAGCCGATGCTGGCCAAGGCCGACGGCGGCCGGCTGCGCAGCGGCGCCGAGTGGGCCTACGAGTACAAACTGGACGGCTACCGCGCCGCCATGCGGATCGCCCCGGACGGCACCACCGTCCTCACCAGCCGCAACAACATCGACTTCACCGCCGAGTTCGCCGACCTGGCCGGAGTCCTCGACCTCGGCGGGCAGGCCGCCCACCTCGACGGCGAGGTCGTCGTCTACGGCGACGACGGCCGGATCGACTTCGAGCTCATGCAGGAACGCCGCGGCCGCTGGGTCCGCCACCAGAGCGCGCCCAAGGGCATGCTCTTCGACGACATCCCGGTCCGGTTCCTCGCCTTCGACCTGCTGCGGCTGGGCGAGCGCGACCTGCTGAAGGAGCCGTACGACGAACGCCGCCGCCTGCTGGCCGCCCTGCCGATGCCCGATCCCTACCGCGTTTCGGTGGTCCGCGCCGTCACCTTCGACGAGCTCGCCGCCGACCGCCGCACGCCGGCGGACTTCCTGGCCCACGCCGCGGCCGCGGGCTACGAAGGCGTCGTCGCGAAGCTGCGCAGCTCCGCCTACCTGCCCGGGCAACGGCCGGACTCCTGGCTCAAGCACCCGCTGATCCGCACCCAGGAGGTCATCGTCTGCGGCTGGCGCCCCGGGCAGCGCAGCTTCACCGGCACCCTCGGCGGCCTCCTGCTCGGCGCGCACGACCCCGCCACCGGCGCCCTCGTCTACATCGGCGACGTCGGCACCGGCTTCAGCCAGGCCGCCCGCGCCGACCTGGTGGCGCAGCTCCAGCCGCTCGAACGTCGCACCCACCCGTTCGCGACGACGCCGCCGCGCGAGGACACCGTCCGCGCCCGCTGGGTCGAGCCGCGGCTCGTCGGCGAGATCGTCTACCGCCAGTTCACCCGGGCCGGGCGCGTCCGCCACACCGCGTGGCGCGGCCTGCGGGCGGACAAGAAACCCGACGACGTCGTCGCTCCCCGCGCCGGCACTCCGGAGCCGGCCGCGCCGCCGCCTCCCGAGCCGATCGGCCGGAAGATCACCGTGCGGGCCGGGAACCGGCAGCTCACTCTGTCCAATCTGGACAAAGTGCTGTACCCGGCGGACGGGTTCACCAAGGGCGAGGTGATCAACTACTACTCGCGGATCGCGCCTATCCTGCTGCCGCACCTCGCCGGCCGGCCGGTGACGTTCATCCGCTACCCCGACGGGGTCGACGGCGAGAAGTGGTTCGAGAAGAACGTCGCCCACGGCGCGCCGTCGTGGCTGCGCACGGTCCGGCTGCCGAGCACGGGTTCCCGCGGCAGCGGCGACACCATCGACTACCCGCTCCTCGACGACCTCCCGGCGCTGGTCTGGTCGGCGAACATGGCGGCGCTCGAGCTCCACGTTCCACAGTGGACCGTCGAGGCGGAGACCAGGCAACCACCCGACCGCCTGGTGTTCGACCTGGATCCCGGACCGGGGACCTCGGTCGTCGACTGCGCCCGCGTCGCCGAACGCCTCCACGACGTCCTGACCGCCGACGGGCTGACGCCGTACGCGAAGACCTCCGGGTCGAAGGGAATGCAGCTGTACTGCGGCATCCGGACCGAGGACGCGTCGGCGCCGTCGGCCTACGCCAAGCGGCTCGCGCAGCAGCTCGCCCGGGAGACGCCCGATTCGGTGACCGCGGTGATGGCCAAGGCGCAGCGCGGCGGGCGGGTCTTCATCGACTGGAGCCAGAACAACCCGGCCAAGACGACGGTCGCGCCGTACTCCCTGCGCGGCCGTGACCACCCGACCGTGTCGACGCCGGTCACGTGGGACGAGGTCCGCGCCTGCCGCCACGTGAACCACCTGACGTTCACCGCCGACGAGGTCCTGGACCGCGTCGAAGAGTATGGTGATCTGCTCGCCGGCCTCGACGAGAGCCGCGCGCCCCTCCCCTGAACCCGCGGTGACGACCCACTGTCGCACCACGTCATCCCAACGAGTTGTCCCCGATCTCGAACGGGGCGCGGGGGAAAGCGTCAGGCCACCCCGCGCACGGGTGTCGCTGGGCCAGACGGGCAACGCCCGGCGAGCGCGAGTGAAGCTCCTTGTCCCCGCGAATCCTTCCTCGCTAGCGTCGGTGGGGAGGGGACGATGCCGGGCGTCCGGACCGTTTCCTTGCCCGCCAAGGAAAAACGAACGAGGAGTTTCTCGATGACGGCTCTCGACCAGCCCGTGACCCGCACCGCGTACCAGCAGTCGGTCGCCGACTACTGGAACGCGGAAAAGGACCCGGTGAACCTCCGGCTGGGCGATGTCGACGGTCTGTACCACCACCACTACGGCCTCGGCGACTACGACCCGGCCGTCCTCGACGCCCCGGAAGACCAGCGCGACCAGGCGATCATCGCCGAGATGCACCGGCTCGAGACCGCGCAGGCCGACGTCCTCCTCGACCACCTCGGCCCGATTGGCCCGGGTGACCGGCTGCTCGACGCCGGCTGCGGCCGCGGCGGCACCAGCGTCATGGCCCACCAGCGCTTCGGCTGCCAGGTCGACGGGATCTCCATCTCCGAGCAGCAGGTCGGCTTCGCCAACGAGCACGTCCGCCGGCGCGGGATCGACGGTTCGGTGCGCTACCACCTGCGCAACATGCTCGACACCGGCTTCGAGTCCGGCGTGTTCCAGGGCATCTGGAACAACGAGAGCACGATGTACGTCGACCTGCACGACCTGTTCGCCGAGCACGCGCGGCAGCTCAAGCCCGGCGGCCGGTACGTGACGATCACCGGGTGCTACAACGACGTCACCGGCGGCCGGTCGCGCGCGGTGAGCCAGATCGACCAGCACTACATCTGCAACATCCACGCCCGCGGCGACTACTTCAAGGCGTTGTCGGACAACGGGTTCGTCCCGATCACCGTCGTCGACCTGACGGCCGCGACGATCCCGTACTGGGAGCTGCGGGAGCGGTCCTCGGTCGCCACCGGCGTCGAGAAGCCGTTCCTGACCGCCTACCGCGAAGGCAGCTTCCACTACCTGCTCATCGCCGCCGACCGCGTCTGAGGCGGGCGTGCCGAGGGAGAGCACCATGACGACCGGGACCACGTGTCCACAGTGGGCCACCGGGGGCGCCGCGAGCCTGCTCGCGGGCCCGTTCGGCCTCGGCACGGCCGCGGCGCGGATCGCGACCCAGTTCGCGCCGGCGCCCGGGCAGGATCCGGCCTACGCCCACCTGCCGTGGGGTGACGGCAGCGCGACGCCGTTGTACTGCCCAGTTCCCGGGCGGATCGACGACGCCCTCGCCGGGGAGGTCGACCGGCGGCTGGTCGCGTGGGCCGGGGACTGCGGGTTCACCGGCGCGGGCCTGGACCAGATCGCCCACGCCGGGTTCGGCCGGCTGGTGATGCTCGCCCACCCCGACTGCGACGACCCGGACCGGCTGCTCGTCGCGGCGCAGCTGAACGCGACGTGGTGGGCGGCCGACGACTACTACGCCGACGACAGCACGCTGGGCGCGGCGCCGACCGAGCTGCCGCCACGCCTGGCGCTCGTCATGGCGGCCATGGACCCGGTCGCGCCGGCCGGGGAGTTCTCGGCGCCCCTCGACGAAGCCCTGCGGGCGGACCCGATCCTCGTCGGGCTGCACTCGGCGATCGGCCACCTGGGCCGGCACGGCTCCCCCGTGCTGGTCCAGCGGGTCTGCTACGCGACGTTCGCAATGTTCGTCAGCTGGGACGCCTACGCGGCGTGGCGCCACACCGGCCGCTACCCACCCGCGTGGGAGTACCTGGCGGCCCGCCAGCACGACAGCTTCTACACGTCGATGACCCTGGTCGACGCCGTCGGCGGCTACGAGCTGCCCGCCCCGTTCTACTACGACTCGCGCGTGCGGGAGGCGATGATGCGGGCCGGGACGGCGTCGGTGCTGGTCAACGACCTGCATTCGGTGGCCAAGGACGCCGCCGACGAGAAGCCGGTCTGCAACATGGTGCTGCAGATCGCCGCGGACCGCGGCTGCTCGGTCGAGGAGGCCGTCGAGGCCACCGTCGAGCTGCACAACAAGATCGTCCACGAGTTCGAGGACGGCCACCGGGACCTGATGGCGGTGCCGTCGCCGGAACTGCAGCGGTTCCTCGTGGGTGTCCGTTCCTGGATGGGCGGCGGCTTCACCTGGCACGCCACCAATCCCCGTTACCAGTCTTGACCTACAGATGATTGGGTGGTTCTCGCTGTGACTGTCACCGACCCGGTGGACACCGACCAGGCACCGCTGAGCCTCGGACGGGCCGCGGCCCGCACCCTGGCCACG